>JAJDCQ010000144.1 GCA_029260755.1 Planctomycetota bacterium
AAGAGTACGAGCCACCCCCGCGGGCGGGACGTTCGGGTCGCTATCCACTCGCGGTCGCCCGGTGCCGGCGCCTCTCCGTTGACTCATTCGGGCGGCCCGGGCCTGCGAGCGCCACGAGGCGCTCCGCCTCGCGTACGAGCGCGGGGAGATCGCCTACAGCAAGATCGATGTGATCGCCCCGTTCCTGGGCGGGCCCGACGCGGCACTCTGGCTCAAGCGAGCGAAGACGATGAGTGGGCCGGTGCTGCGGAAGCTCGCCGAGCAGGAGAAGCGGTTAGGGCGACCGACGGGACCGAACCAACGGCTGAAGGTGGAGCTCGACGCCGAGCAGTGGAAGGTCTTGGCCACCGGCTCCCTTCCTTCGGGACTCGCCATCGCCGCCGAGAAGGTCCGCAAGGTCGGCGGCGGCGAGCTTCCGGTCGCCGAGATCATCGAGGTGCTGGCCGTGAACTTCCTTCAGACGCCCTTCGACGAGTCCGAGCTCCTGCCCGACGAGGAGGAATCCTCGAGCGAGTTGCACACTGCAACTGACGAAGGTGAGCCGGAGGCGGAGACGGGGGCCGAGGCCGAGGAGGCGGACGAGATCGAGCGCGGTCGAAGCCTCCGTCGGCAGAAGCTCGAGGAGGCCGATTACCAGTGTGAGATGGAGTGCGACCGCCGGACCGATCTGCAGGTCGACCACATCGAGCCGCAAAGCCGCAACCCGGCGCGCAAGTGGGATCCCGACAACCTGTGCGTCGCGTGCGTTGCCTGTCACCGAATCAAGACCGCCGGCTTCATCCGCGTCCACGGCCGGAACGAGGACGGCACCCTCGAGATCGAGCGCCCCGTCCGCTGGCTCGTCTTCGCCGGCCCGGGCTGCGTGGCCACCGCGGTCGGCGAGTCGTCGCACGGCTCGCCGCCATCGCGGCCCGGTCCTCTGCCCTTCGCGGGCCCGCAGGCACCGGACCTCACGACGCTCGCCCGACGGTCCGCGCGCGGCTCGGCCTCCCCCTCCGTGAGCGTGTCGATGACCGACCGGAGGGAACGAACCGCGTGATCGCGGAGGCGGCTGGGCACGCGCGGCGCGTCCCCTCAGCGAACCGCGGTCGCTTCGCGTTCGTCTCGCTCGGCCTCGGCGGTCCGCCCGAGCTCGCGCAGGATCCGGGCGCGGATCCCGAGCCAGCGGCGCAGGCTGTCCCGGCGGAGCACCTTGCCTTCCCGGCCCGCGGGGCGACGGTTGCGCTCGCCATCGACCGCCTCGCCCAGGCCGGGCAGCGCGTCCTCCATCCGTCCGTGCCGAACGTGGTGGAGCCCGGCGACTCCCGCGAAGATCCAGGCGTCGACCGGCAGCTCGCTGAGCCCCTTGAGCGTCTGAACACGCGGCTCCAGCGTGAGCGCGGTCGCGACCTCGGCCAGACGGTCCACCCCGACGAGCTCGTCGGTCTTCGAGCAGCACGGCTCGTCGGCCGGGCGCTGCAGCAGAGCCATGGCCACGATTCGCATCGTCTCGAGGACGAGCGCGGGACGATCGAGCTGCCACGGGGTGGCGCCCCCCAGCGCCGCGAAGGCATCGACGCGATCGAGCGCGACCCGCTGGACCTCGGCCGCTTCGAGGGCGAGCCGGGCGGCGTCCCTCAACGACGCCGAGGTCCTCTCGAAGGTCCGGTGATGGGCGAGCTGCCTCGCCACCAGGGGCCGACGCCGCGCGACGGGGAGCGATCGATCGCGCTCGTAGGCGAGCTCGAGGCGGCGGACGATCGCGTCGTCCTCCTCGCCCAGGACCTCGTCGAGCCGCGCGAGGGCGACGTGCCACCAGAGCGCGTCGATGCGCGTCTCGGCCGCGGCCTCGATCCAGCGCCGCCGGTCGGCGTCGGGGACGTCGTTCTCGCCCAGGGTGGCGACGAACGCGAGGAGGGCGACGTTGCGCCGCGAGACCAGGCGCGCCACCTCGGCCTCTCCCGCCGTCTGGACCGCGGCGGTCGGGATCGCGCGGAGGTAGAAGCCCTGACGGGGGTCGCGGAGACCCAGGCCGAGCATCTCGAGGAGCGCGGCGGTGCGGAGCGCGAGCCCGTCCCGCTGCTCGGCGGCGGCCGCCACCAGGGCGACGGCGAGCTCGGCCGGCGGCGGCTCCGCCCGATCGATCGGAAGGGCCGCGAGGAGGTCGAAGACGCTCCGCATCGCCTCGTCGTCGCCCGCGCGGGCTCCGGCGAGGTAGACCTCGCAGCCGTGACGCAGGAGCTCGTCCACGCGCTCGAGGTCGCCGAGCGCGACGCCGTGGTCGAGGCGCGCGGCGGCGAGGTCGGCGAAGGCCGCCTCGAGCTCGCCCTCGGCCAGCGCAAGCTGGGCACGCCGCAGGTGGAGCGTGCCACGGTCGCGCTCGGTCAGCCCGGGCGCGCGGAGCAGCGCCCGGAATCCGGTCCGCCCGCGGGGAGGCGTGACCGGAGCGTCGGGAGCCAGCATGACGCGCACGAGGAGGCTCGCCGCGGCCGGCGAGGCGGCGGCGACGGGCTCGACCCCGTGGAGGGCGCCGTCGAGGACGACGGCTCGCTCCGACTCGACGAGCGCCCGCTCCACCCGCCGCAGGAGCGGCTCATCGATCTCGCCGCCCGGCCGAACGAGACGCGCGATCAGCATCCCGCGCGCGCGGGTGTCGCCCTCCGTCGCGAGCGCGCCGACGATCGCGGCGCGTCGCTCGAGGTCGGCGTCGCCCACGATCGCCTCGCTCGATGCGGCGGCGAGCGCGTCGGCGCGCTCGTCCGCGGTGAGCGCGCCGCTCCGCTCGAGCGCGCGCTCGAGCTCGCGCAGCCGCGTCTCGCCGATCGGGCCCCGCCCGAGAGGAAGCCAGAACAGCGCGACGAGCATCATCACCACGAGCAGGGCGACGGCGAGTCCGGCCGTCGCCCGCCGCCGCGAGGCTCGGCGCCGAGCCTCCGGCGTGCCCTTCCGCGTCCGGCCCGAGATGCTCCCCTCGCGCGCCCAGCGCTCGAGCTCGCTCGCGAGCGCCTCGGCCGTCGGGTAGCGGTCGGCCGGGCTCTTCGCGAGCGCGCGCAGGCAGATCGCGTCGACATCGGGCGGGATGGTCGGAACGAGAGAGCGCGGCGCGGCCGGCGGATCCTTGACGAGCTGGGTGAGCAGCGAGATCACCTCCCTCGCGACGAACGGCGGACGCCCCGTCACGAGGAAGTAGAGGACGCCGCCGAGGCCGTAGACGTCGGTCGCCCGGCTCAGCCCTGGCACCGTCTCGTCTCCGGACGAGAGCTGCTCCGGCGCCATGTAGGCAGGCGTGCCGAGGAGCTGGCCCGTCTGCGTGAGGCGCTCGGCCGTGACCACGAAGGCCAGCCCGAAGTCGATGAGCTTCGGCATGCCGGTGGCCGCATCGAGGATGATGTTCTCTGGTTTGATGTCGCGATGGAGGACGCGGTGGTGATGGACGTGCTCGACCGCGCGCGCCGCCTCGACGACGATGCGGCACGCCTCCTCCGCCTCCATCGGACCGTCGTCGGCGACGAGGTCCGAGAGCGGCCGGCCCTCGACGTACTCGAGGGCGCACCACGGGGCGCCGCCCTCGACCCCGCAGGTGTGCACCCGCGCGAGGCCGGGGTGGGGGGCGAGCCGGCCGAGCGTCTCGACCTCACGCTGGAAGCGGCTCAAGGCGCGGGCATTCGCCGATCCCGAGCCCGGGAGAAGGGCCGACGAGACGATCTTCACTGCGTGCCGCGCCCCGCTCTCGCGGTGGCGCCCGAGGTAGACCGCCCCCATGCCGCCTGCCCCGAGGGCCCGCTCGACGACGTACGGCCCGATCTGAGACCCGGCGGGGACCGGCCGCAAGCCGCTCAGTCCTCCCGGGTCGCGCTGAGGTGGGTCACGTGCCCATGATCCGCCGCGCGTCGTTCCCTCGCAACGCGCCGCCCGTCCTCCGGAAGAGCAGAGGGTAGAGTCTGGACTCGTTCCACCTCCTGGATGGGACGAGTCCAGACTCGACCCCCCTTCGCGACAATCTGCGAAATCCGTGTAGTCTGTGGCCTTCTCGCAGAGAGGGTGACCGCCCCTTGGAGCTCGACCTCATCCTCTGCTGGCTCGTCGGAATCTCGTCCGGCGCCAGCCTCTTCCGCACCGGCCTCCGCCAGCGGGCCTGGGGATGGGTCGGCGTTCACCTCTTCATCCTCGCCGTCCTCGGCGCCGGCCTCCTCTTCGCCCTCCCGCGCCCCGGTACGATCGCGCTCGTCGCGTGGGCTCCGCTCGTCGGGGCGCCGCTGCTGATCGGTCGCCTCCTCGCCCGCGCCGGCGCGCGGGCCGACTTCCGTGCCGCCCTCCGCCTCTCGCGCGTCCTGGCGGTCCTGCATCCGCTCGACGGCCTCCGGGAGCAGCCGCCCTACTTTGCGGCCCTCGACCGGATCCAGCGCGGCGACCTCGAGGCGGCTCGTCGCGAGGCCGAGTCGCTCCCCGCGGCCAGCCCACTCCGGCGATTCGTCCTCGTCCAGCTCCTGCGGATCGAGGGGCGCTGGGCGGACACGGCGGCGCTGCTCGAGCGCGAGGTCGGGCTCGCGCGCCTGCCCGGCGACGTCGATGCCTTCATCATGTATGCCCGCGCGATAGGCGAGCTCGGCCGCGACGCGGACCTCGTCGACCTCGCCGCCCGCTGCCCTCCGTCGGCGCGGCCGTCGCTCGCCCTCTTCGTCGCCGCGTTCACCGGCCGGGTGGAGCTCGCCACGACGCTGATGGACGGGCCGCTCGCCCCGTTCGGCGACGCGTCGCGCGCGCTGTGGCTCGCGACCGCGCATCAGCGGGCGGGCGAGCCCGACGCGGCGAGCGCCATCCTCGATCGGCTCGATGGCTCGGGCGACGCCTACGTCCGGGCGACCCTGCGCGTGCGGCGCGAGACTCCGTTCGCGCCGTTCGATCCGGCCGCGCTCTCCGAGGATCGGCGCGCCGCTCTCGATGCGCTCGTCGCCGGGCTTCACGACGAGCTCCGCTACCCGGCTCCGGGGAACCTGAGCGCGCGGCGCCGTCCGGCCGTCCTGACGGGCGCCCTCGGCGTCGCCAACCTCGGCGCGTTCCTCCTCGAGCTCCGCGGCGGCTCGACCGACCTCGAGAACCTCATCGCGCTCGGCGCGCTGGTCGTCCCGCCCGAGCTCGTCGACGACGCCTGGAGACGCGTGCTGACCGCCGGCTTCCTCCACTTCGGCGCGACCCACCTCGCCCTCAACATGGCCGGCCTCTGGTTCCTCGGCCGCTACGTCGAGGCGGTCTGGGGGCGCTTCCGGATGCTCGCCTGTTACCTCGCGGCCACCCTCGGCGCGAACGTGGTCGGCCTGCTGATCCTCGGCGGCGGCGACTCGCCGGACCCGATCGTGATCGTCGGCGCCTCGGGTGGGGTGATGGGGCTGCTCGGCGCGAGCGTCGGCTTCATCGCGGTCGAGTGGCGCCGGCGCCGGCTGCCGCTGCTGCGGCGGCAGCTCGCCGCGTTCGGGCTGCTCCTCGCCCTCCAGATCGTCTTCGACCTCTCGACCCCGCGGGTGAGCTCGACCCTGCATCTGGCCGGGCTCCTGATCGGAATGCTCGTGGCCGTGGGGCTGGCCCTCCTCGCCCGTCCGGGCGATGAAACGGACGGCCCGCCCGACCGGTAGGAACCTCGGGCCGGTCTGGGTGGATGATCCCTCGCCGCGGCTTGACGCACCGCAGCACCGTCCGCATCCTGGCGCCCGACCCGACGCCCCCGGACCGAGGAGACGACTCCGATGAGCAGCAGTGACGCCTATCCCGCCGCCGCCCCGCCCCCCGCGCAGGGGAGCGCCGCCAAGACCGGGTGCAAGTTCGGCTGCGGGATGCTGCTCGGCTGCCTCGGGCTGATCCTGCTCGTCATCGTGATCCTCGTGATCTCGTTCGTGAACATGGTCAACTGGTTCAAGAACGGGATCGAGCCGTCGCCGGCCGTCTACGCCGAGCCCGACCTGACGCTGCGGCAGCGCGCGCAGCTCACGAAGATCCACATCGAGCACCGCCTCGCCTACGAGACGGGCACCGAGTGGGACGTCGAGTTCGAGCCGACCCTCTTCAACGCGTTCATCGCCGAGCAGATCCAGAAGAAGAAGGACGAGGGCACCTACGTCGAGGGCGAGGAGCTCGCCGGCCTCGAGATCCTCTTCGTCGGCAGCGACACGGTCATCCGGGCGAGCATTCCGGCCGACAAGGGCTACCTCAACCTCGAGCTCCGCGGCGACCCGTGGATCGAGCGGGGCGAGTTCCGCGGCAAGCTCGACGAGATCAAGCTGGCCGGCGAGGACGCTCCGTGGATGGTCACCTCCTTCGTCGACGCGGCCCTCGATCAGGCGAAGAAGGAGGCCCGCCGCGGCAACGGTGGATCGGGCCTCGAGGCGATCAAGCTCCTCCGGCGCGAGGGTGATGACATCCACATCATCTTCGAGGCGGGCCAGGTGCCGCCGCCCGGCGGCGGGGACTGAGGGCGCGACCGCCCCCGGCCCGCTTGCGGCGACCGGCCGCCGTGGGATAATACGAGCCGAACGAGATCCCTCCGGCGCGCGATGAACGCGGCCGGGTGGGTCCCTCTGCGAGGAGCCGCTCCCCATGATCGAGGTCGCCGTCGGTTCGGCCGTCGCCCTCACGCTGCTGCTGCTGGTGAGCAGCGCGTTCCGCTACGCGATGCTCGAGGACCACCGCCTCCACACGCCGCTCGAGGCGATCGTCGTCGAGGACGAGGAGGTCGACGTCGCCCTCGACTCCCCGAACAACTACCACGTCCGCGAGCTCCCGGGCGCGCGGATCCGGCTGACCAACAAGCGGATCCTCATCGGCACCGCCGTCCCGTTCCCGCCCGGCAAGCACCTCCTCGAGGCGGTGATCTACTACCGCAAGAACCCCAAGATCGAGGCCGACGAGCTCGAGGCGCACGACCGCTCGGGCTTCGGGATCTTCAAGGCCGACGTGGCCCGCTTCACCTACGACGAGAGCCCCGACGCCCCCGCGATCCGGATCCCGGTCGCGTCCGAGCGCGGCGCCCACCAGCTCGTGAACGAGATCGTCATCCGCACTCCCCGCTGGAAGGAGTACAAGCGGATGTTCGACCTCAAGAGCAAGTAGCAGCCGATCGTAGACGCCCGCCCCGGGGGAAAGCCCGCCGAGCGGGAAGCCGATAGCGATGCTGGAGGAAGCCCATGCATCGCCAAGACCCCCGTCCGTCCCGGATCGTCCTCGCCCTCGTCGCCGCCGTCCTGGCCGCGCTCCTCGCCACGCCGCCGGCCCACGCCGGCGAGGGGGATGCCCCGCGTCCGGTCGATCCGGCCGCCGCGCCGCCTCCCGCCGCGCCGCCGACCTCGGAGACGATCGGCGCTCCCGAACCGGTCGTCGAGCTCGAGGAGCTCGGCCGCCTCGGGATCCCGACCCTGCCCGACGCCTACCGGACCGCCCGGGCGAGCGCCCGACGCGACGGCGCCTACTTCGAGACGTTCCACGCCCGGACGAGCGCGCGGCGCGCCGACCTCGACGGGGACGGCCGCGCCGAGATCGCGGTCCTCTACGACGCCTCGTGGCTCTGCGCCCCCGACGGGTTCGGCGGGAGCGTCCGCAGCCTGATCGTCTTCCGCGACGCCGAGGTGCGCTGGGTGCCCGCGTGGCGCGCGCCGATCCACGGCGCCTCGGACGGGATCGCCTTCGAGGTCGTCCACCTCGACGATGACGCGCGCCCCGAGCTCGTCGTCGACCACCGTCACGGCGGGTCGGGCGGCGGCGGCACCCTCCAGGTCTTCGAGCACGAGGACGGCCGCTGGCACACCGATGGGGTCGCCTACGCCCGCGACGTCGAGATCGACGACCTCGACGGGGACGGGATCGCCGAGGTCATCGCCGAGCGCCGGCTCGAGACGACCTCCGCGGCGCCGAGCAACGCGAGCCGCGTCTTCTTCCCCGAGGTGCTCGCGTGGCGCGACGGTCGGCTCGTCAGCGCCGGCGCCGAGCATCGCGACCACTACCGGACGCGCCTCCTGGCCGTGGAGGACCGCCTCGCGTCGCTCGCGACCGGGCGCGAGACGATCGGCGCGAGCGCGCTCGCCGCGCACGTGATGCGCCACGAGGACTACTACGGCACGGTGTGGGCCGAGCTCGCCTACCGCCTCCGCCGGGTCATCGCCGGGCGCGCGCCGTTCGACGACGAGTAGGCGGAACGCGCGCCGTCAGCGCGGCGCCGGCCAGAGCTCGAACAGCCCGCCGCGCCCGTCCCAGCGGCCGAAGGCGACGTGGCGCCCGCCCGGATGCCAGTCGACCGCGGCGACGCCCTCGCCGCCGACCTCTTGGGTGAGCACCCGCCGCTTGCCCGGCACGTCGAGCACCTCGAACCCGAGCCCACCCCGGCTCGCCTCCTGCGCCCAGCCGACGAGGAGGAGCGACTCGTCCGGGCTCGGCCTCGCCGCGGTGAGGCCGCCCCTCTTCAGCTCCCACCGGTCGACGCGCGCGGGCGGCGAGGCGGTCAGGTCCCACGTGTCGACGAACCACCCGACCGTCAGGAGACGCCGCCCCTCGTCGAGGAAGACGGGGTGGCGGACGATCGTCTCCGCGTCGATCCGCCGCTGCTCCCGGCCGTCGGCGACGGCGACCCACCGCAGCAGCCCGCGGCCATCGCTGACGACGAGGGTCTCGGGCGTGCGTGGGTCGACGGCGACGCCCCAGAGCCGCCTCTCGCTCGAGCCCGTCCCGACGCGGCCGACGCGCGAGACGACGTCGCCGCTTCCGACGTCGATCACGACGAGCTCGAGCCCCTCGCCCACGATGACGGCGAGGTGAGCCCCGTCGGGCGTCCAGACGATGACGTCGATCGGACCGCGGAACGTGCCGAGCGCGCGAGCCGCCCCCGCCGGCCGGGTCGGGTCGAGGACGGCGACCAGGCCCGACTCGTGACCGGCGGCGATCCGGCGGCCGTCGGGACGCCAGGCGAGCGCGACGACGCCGTCGCCGGCCCGCGCGCCCGTGGCGAGCGAGACGTCGGGGTCGCCGCCGAGCGGCCCGAGCACCCGCACCGCGCCGCCGAAGCCGCCGCCCGCGAGGAACCGCCCGTCGGGGCTCCAGGCGACCGACCGGACGAGCTCGTCCCAGCGGCGCAGCTCGCGCGGCGCGATCCGCTCGGGGTCGAGCGACGCGCCCGAGGTCGGGGGAGCGGGTGGATCGGCCGCATCACCGGCCCCCTCCTCCGGCTCGGCGGTGAGCGCCGCGATCTCCGAGGCGAGCTCCGACGGCCCGTCGCCGCGCTCGAGGGCGCGGGCGAGCGCTCGCCGGGTCGCCGACGCCTCGGGCGCGAGCGCGATCCGGAGGACGAGCCGCTGCCGGAGCCGCCGACCGGGGTCGCCCTCGGCGTCGTCGTCGTCGTCGGCGTCGGCGTCGTCGGCCGTCTCGTCGCGATCGAGGGCGAGCACCCCGAGGATCGCATCGACCTCGAGCAGGTCGACGACCTCGGCGCGCGCCATGGTCATCCGCCCGCCGCTCGCGAGGAACGTCAGCGCGTCGTCGTCGTCGCCGGCGCCCGGAGCGAGGACGGCCTCGATCGACCCGACCCGGACCGTGAGACGGTCGACGCGGTGGACGCTGCGGAGCACCCGCTCGAGCGCATCCGCGACGTCGGCGACGACCGTCGCCAGGCGCGCGCGCTCGCGCTCGAGCGGTCCGCCCGGCAGGCCGGACCCCGCCGCATCCAGGACGGCCATGGCCGCGGCCGGGTCGCGGCGAGCGAGGGCATCCCAGACCGGTCCGGCGAGCGACCGCGCGGCGACCGCCTCGGCGCGGCGAGCCTCGGCCTCGGCCACCGCGGGATCGGGAGCCGGAGGGGGCGCAGGCTCGGTCACAGGCTCGGGCATGGGCTCGGGCGCGGGCGCGGGCAAGGATTCGGACTCGGCCACGGGCACGGTCTCGGGCACGGGCACGGTCTCGGGCACGGTCTCGGCTGCGGGCTCGGCTACGGGCACGGGCACGGGCTCGGGCTCGGGCTCGGCCACGGCCACGGACACGGTCTCGGCTGCGGGCACGGGCACGGGCTCGGGCGCGGGCGCGGGCGCTCCAGCAGCAGCCGTCGTCGGGCCGGGGTCTCGGCGACCGAGCGCGAGGCGAACGCCGAGGGCGCTCAGGACGACGAGCGCGGCGACCCCGACCGGAACGCCCCATCGCACCACCCGCGGCGGGTCGCCCTCGGTCCTCGTTCGCGCCGGGACGCGCGCGCTCGACCGGCCGCTGCTCTTCCCCGAGCGGCGGCCCGGGCCGCGGATCTCGCTCGACGAGCGCCTCCGCCGCGAGCTCCGGCGGATCCGCCCGGACGAGCTGCCGCTCCGGACGCCGCTCCCCGCGAGCGAGACCTCGGCGATCGCCTCGGCGAGGCGCTCCCCGTTCGCCGGACGCCGCGAGGCGTCCTTGTCGAGACACCGCATCGTGAGCGCCGCGACCTCGGGCGGGATCGTCGGCTGAAGGTGCGCGGGCGGATCGGGCTCCTCGTCGAGGATCCGGGCGAAGACCTCGACGGTCGCGCCGCCCGGCACGTGGAACGGCAGCCGCCCGCAGAGCCCGCGGTAGAGGATCGCGCCGGCGCCCCACACGTCGCTCGCCGGGCCGACGTCCTCGCCGCGCACCTGCTCGGGCGACATGTAGTGAGGCGTCCCGATCGCCTGCCCCGTCGCGGTCAGCCGGCCGTCGGCCATCACCCGGTCACGGGCGAGGCCGAAGTCGCCGAGGACCGCGCGCCCGTCGGCGCTCCGGATGAAGAGGTTTCCCGGCTTGACGTCGCGGTGGACGATGCCCGCCTCGTGGGCGTGGCCGAGCGCCAGGGCGAGGTCGGCCACGATCGGCAGCAGGTCGGCCGCCGGAAGGGCGCGCCCGCGCTTGAGGCGCGCCGTCAGGGTCTCCCCCTCGACGAGGTCCATCACGATGAACGGCCGCCCATCGTGCTCGCCGAGCTCGTGGACGCCGACGATGTGGGGATGCCGAAGCCGCCCGGCCGCCTTCGCCTCCCGGGCGAATCGCTCCGCCTGGGCGATCTCGGCGGCGCTCTTCGGCGCGAGCACCTTGACCGCGACGTCGCGCGCCATCGCCGGGTCGTGACAGCGGTAGACCGCGCCCATCCCGCCCTGGCCGAGCTCGCCCAGGACGACGTAGCGACCGATCTCGATGCGCGGGCGGGGAGCCTGCGGGACCTCGGAGCTCGACATGCCGTCTCCCGAGCCCATTGAGACGGCCGCGCGGACCCGTCACAAGGGACCGGACGGTTCGTGGACGTCGTTCCTCGGGATCGTCATCGTGAACGCATGGCCGAGCCGATCCGCTTCCGCTGTCGCCACTGCGGCGCGAGCCACGAGGTGCCCGCCTCGCGCGCCGGGAAGACCGGCCGCTGCGACTGCGGGAAGCCGATGACGGTGCCCGCCGCGAGCGAGGGCTGCGACCGCGCCGGGGACGAACGGAAGGCGCCGCCGCTGGCGGTCATCGGTGGGGTCGTCGGCGTGCTCCTCGTCTCGCTGCTCCTGCTCCGGGGTTGCCCCGAGGGCGGTCCGACCGAGGTCGCCGGCGGCCCGGACGCATCGACGGCGGCTGGCGACGCCGGCGGAGGCGTCGGAGCGAGCGACGGAGACTCGCGCACGACCAGCGCCGCCGGCCCGAGCGATGCGCGATCCGAGGGCGACCCCGGGGAGCCTGGCGCGAACGACGGCTCGGCGACCGGCGACACGGCCGGCTCGACCGGATCGATGGCCGAGCGGCCCCTCGCCGACGTGCCGGCCCACGTCCTCGTGATCGCCATCGACGAGGCGACCGAGCGCGAGCTCGGCGCCTGGACGCGGAGCTCGATCGAACGCCACGCCGAGCTCATCGACCGGCTCGACGCCGCCGGCGCCGCCGGGGCGATCATCGCGAACCGGGTCACGACCGACGGCGAGGAGACGCCCGAGCTACGCCGCCTCGTCGACGCGGCCCTGCGCGCGCGCCTCCCGGTCGTGCTGAACCTCTTCGCCCAGAAGGTCGTCACCACCGACCGGGGCGACGTGGAGGGGCTCGACAACACGGGCGAGCGCCGTCAGCTCGATGTGAAGGGCGAGATCACCGGCTGGAGCTGGAAGGTGAAGCCGGATCCGATCGAGGGGACGCCGATCGCCGACCGCCGCCTCGGCAAGGCGGTCGGGATCTACGCGTTCGAAGCGATCATCCCCGAGGGCCACGAGCGGATGACGAGCAAGGACGAGTTCGAGTCGAAGCTCCGCATCGACGGCTGGTACGCCGAGATCGACCTGGCCGGCTACCAGCCGCTCGCGTTCGAGATGCTCCGGCGGACCGGGCACCTCCACGCCCGCAGCCCCACCGAGCTCCGCGGCCTGGTCGAGCCGTTCCCCGCCGACTTCGACTTCCACCCGAAGACGACCGATCGGCCCGGGCGCGTCGACCTCACGACCCGCGAGGGGATCCGCGTCCCCGAACACCCGCTCGAGGAGCTCGCCTCGGTCGCCTACGCCGACGTCCTCGCCGGCCGCGTGCCGCCCGAACGCCTCCGCGGCGCCCTCTGCGTCATCAGCCGAACCTGGTCGAAGAAGAAGGACCTCCGCGATCGCTACCGCAAGCTCACGACCCTCCACGCCTCGCTCCTCGAGCACCTCCTCGAGCTCGCCGGCGCAGGCGGCTGGGGCGAACGCCGATGAGCACGGAGACGGAGCCGAACGACCGGCCGGCGCCGAGCCGCCGCTCGAGCCGCGCCCTCGCCGTGAAGCTGGCTGCGCTGGCCGCCCTCGGAGGCGGCGTCTTCGGCCTCGCCACGAGCCCGCATTGCGTGGCCCTGCACCTCATCGCGGACGAGCGGCACTACCTCGTGGCCCAGCGGGGGCTCAACCGCGGGACGAGGGTGACCATGACGAGGTTCGAGATCCGCGAGTTCGTCGTCGAGAACGACGAGATCGTGAGCGACTTCGTGAGCGCATCGAACGTCGCGCTCCCGCGGGCGCGCGAGCTCGCGATCGCGGTCGAGCAGGGTGAGGTGCTTCGTCGTCTCCACCTGGGGCTCCGATGAGCACACGGTCCCGCCTGGAGCTGACCCACCTCTGGTTGATCGTCTTCGCCCTCGGCGCCGGGGCGATCGGCGGCCGGGCGCTCGCGGCCATCGCCGGCCACGCCCACGTGGATCGCTGGACCGGGAGTCGCTTCGTCGCGACGAACAACCTCATCGCCGGAGAGGCGATCGGGTCCGGCGACCTCAAGCGCATCGTCTACGTGCTCCATCCGAGTGCGCCCCGCCTCCACGACATCGTCAGCGGAGACGACCCGAAACACCCGTTCGGCCGCGTCCTCGTCCATCCCATCGCGGTAGGGGAGACGCTCCGCCACCGCCACTTCCGGCCCTGAAGCCCCGCGCTACAGAGGCTGCGGACGATTCTCCATGGACGAGGCCGCGCGGGTTGGCCATCGTGGGCTCATGGATCCGGAACCAACGAGCGCACCGGGTGAGCCGAACCGCGGCACGGGCGCGAGCCGCCGAGTGACCGCTCTCGCGGTCGTAGGCGCGCTCGTCGCCGGCGGCGTCTTCGGGTTCGCCACGAGCAACCGATGCGTCCTTCCCCACCGCTTGAAGACCACGGTCGTGTGGTGCTTCATCGCGAAGCGCCGGATCCCCGCGGGAACCGTGATCGAGCCCGACGACTTCTCGAGGCGAACTCTCGTCACCGCCGAGACGGCACCGGCCGAATCGCCCGACTGGAACGATCGGGTCAAGACGCAATCGAGAAGCTTGGCGGCGACGATGTTCGACGATCCCGGCTTCGCCGCGACCGCGGGGATCACGACCCGAGACCAGCTCCGCTTCGGCGAGATGCGCACGCTTCAGATCGAGATCGCCGAGGGCGAGGTCCTCCGCGACCAGCATCTAGGCATCGGGGCCTGGTTCCGGTGACCTCCAAGCGACCGACCTCGAACGACGGAATCCCGACCTCGACGGGGATGAATCGCGGCGTCTCCTCGCTCCGGGCGTTCGCCCTCGGACTCGTGGTGCTGGGCGGGTTCGCGGGCGGCGTCCTCGGGTTCCGCACGAGCGACCGCTGCTTCGAGCCGCACCGCCGGACGACGACGGTCGTGGAGTGCCTCGTCGCAAGGCAACGGATCCCCCCGGGGACCGTCGTCGCGATCGCTGACTTCTCGACCTACGATCTCACCGTCGTGGACCTGTTGCCCCCCGACCCGCCCGGGCTGAAGAACGAGCGGGTCCAGATCCGAGTTTCCCGCCTCTGGGATGATCCTGGCTTCCTCGCGACCGCCGGTCTCGCCACCCGAACCCAGCTCGAGCACTCCCCCCGAACCCTCGAGATCGAGATCGCCGAGGGCGAGGTGCTTCGCGAGCGTCACCTTGGAATCGGGACCTGGGTCCGATGACAGCCGAGCGACCGACCGCGAGTGATGAAACGACACCGCCGGCCCGAACGATCGAGGGCGGCGGCTCCCCCCGCGCGTTCGCCGTCGGGCTCGCGATGCTCGGCGCGCTCGCCGGCGGCGTCTTCGGGTTCGTCACGAGCGACCGGTGCGTGCGGCCGCATCTCCTCGCCGACGAGGGTCACTTCTTCGTCGCGAAGCGAGACCTCGCCGCGGGGACGACCGTCACGACGATGAGCTTCTCGATCAAGGAGCTCACCGTCGACGACGATGAGGTCTCCGACGACTTCGTCCGCGGCGACCTGGTCCGCCACGCGATCGACCGTCCCATCCGCTTCGCCCTCGAGGAGGGGGAGGTGCTCCGCCTGATCCACGTTCGGGAGGATCCGTGGTGAGCGTCCGGACCCGCCTCAGCCTCACCCACATCTGGCTGATCGTCTTCGCGATCGGCGCCGGCGCCGTCGGCGGCCGGGCCCTCGCGGCCCTGATCGGCCACGGCCACCTCGACCACTGGACCGGCAGCCGCTACGTCGCGACCCACGACGTCGCCGCCGGCCAGACGCTCACCGAGGACGACCTCCATCGGGTCCTCTACGTCCTCCATCCCGACGCGCCGGCGGCCGACGACGCCGTCTCCGGCGACACGCCGGACCGCGCCTTCGGGCGGACGCTCGCGCATCCCCTCGCCCGCGGCTCGACCTTGCGTCACAGCCACTTCCGGCCCTGAGAGCCGACGCCCTCCCTTGCTTTCCGGGGCGCGAAACGTCCAATGGCGACCCCAAGAGAGGTAACGCCAAGAGCCAATGATCATCGTCCTCGAGCCTGACCTCGACAGCCCCGACGCGACGGTCGCGGCCGTCGAGAAGGTCGCCGAGCGCTACCCCGGCGTCTCGACCAAGCCGTACGCGTTCACCGGCGCGAGCCACAGCTTCACCGAGGTCCACCTCGTCGGCTCGACGGCCACCGTCCCGACGACGCCGTTCGAGGACCTCGGCGGGGTGCTCCGCGTCGTCCGGGTGAGCGCGAAGTACCGGGTGATCGGACGGCACTCGCCCCACGAGGTGGCGACCGGCTTCGAGTACGAGGGCGTCCGCTTCGACGACCAGACCCTCAACGTGATGGCCGGCCTCTGCGCCGTCGACACGCCCGAGCACGTCGGCCAGATGATGGCGGCCCTCGCGAAGCTCGGCATCCAGACGACCCGCATGGGCGCCTACAAGCCGCGGACGAGCCCCTACGACTTCCAGGGCCTCGGCGCCGAGTGCCTCCCTTGGGTCTTCGAGCTCGCCGGCGAGCACGGCATCCGGGTGATCGCGATGGAGGTGACCGACGCCCGCCACGTCGACGAGATCACGACCGCGCTCGACGCGGCCGGCTCGCCGACCGGCGTGATGCTCCAGGTCGGCACCCGGAACGCGCAGAACTTCGAGCTCCTGAAGGCGATCGGCCAGCAGGGCCGGTTCCCCGTCCTGTTCAAGCGCGGCATGGGGATCACCCTGGAAGAGTCGCTCAACGCGTGCGAGTACGTGGCGAGCGAGGGCAACCCCAACATCGTGTTCTGCCTCCGCGGCGTGAAGAGTCACCTCGGCGACCCGCACCGTAACCTCGTCGACTTCGCCCACGTCCCGGTCGTCCTTCGCCAGACGCGGCTCGCCGTCTGCGTCGACCCGAGCCACTCGGTCGGCCGGCCCTACGTGTCGCCCGACGGCCTCCCCGACGTGTTCCACGTCACCGGCCAGGGCATCATCGCCGGCGCGACCGTCGTCCTCGTCGACTTCCACCCCAACCCCGAGGCGGCCCTCTGCGACGGGCCGCAGGCGCTCACGATGGATCGGCTCGAGCCGTTCGTCACCTACTGCCAGCGGGTGCGGAGCTGCTACGAGGACGTCGTCGCGAACGGGGCGTCACGATGACCCGCCCCCTGATCCTGCTGACGAACGACGACGGCATCTGGGCGGACGGGATCGCCGCCCTCTACGCGGCGCTGAGCCGCTTCGCCGAGGTGAAGGTCGTCGCCCCCTCGAGCGAGCGGAGCGGCGTCAGCCACTCGGTCACCCTGATCGAGCCGCTCCGGGTCCACGCCGTCGAGGTGAACGGCTTCCGCGGCCACCGCGTGTCCGGGATGCCGGCGGACTGCGTGAAGCTCGCCGTCCGGCAGCTCCTCGATCGGCCGCCCGACCTCGTCGCCTCGGGCGTCAACCGCGGCAACAACGCGGGCGCCCTCGTCCACTACTCGGGCACGGTCGGCGCGGCCCGCGAGGCGGCGCTGATGGGGCTGCCGTCGGTCGCCGTCTCGCTGAACCAGTGGGAGGATCCCGACTACACGACCGCCGCGAAGATCGGCGCCGCGATCTGCGAGCGCGTCACCGACGGCGCCCTCACCGTGCCGCCCCGCGCGGTGATCAACGTCAACGTCCCCGGCATCCCCGAGGCCGAGATCAAGGGCGTCCGCCTCACCCGCCACGCCGACCACGCCGGGATCGAGGAGGACTACGACGGCCGGCACGACCCGCGCGGCGGGCGCTACTTCTGGCTCGTCGGCAAGTTCGCCCTCCGCGAGACCGACCCCGACACCGACGTCGGCGCCCTGAACGCCGGCTACGTGTCGGTCACCCCGCTTCAGGCCTCCCTCACCCACGACGAGCACCTCGAGACGCTCCGCGCCGCCGGCGACGGTCTCCTCGACGGCGTCCTCGACGGTCCCGGCGACGGGGCGCCCGCGAGCGAGGACGCGTGACCCGCCGCGGCGCCCTGCTCGCGGTCCATCTCGGGGCCTGCGCGCTCGCCGCCGCGTCTCTGCCGCTCGCCCCGTGGCTGCTCGTCGGCGAGCGCGCCGTCGTCGGCTGGACGTGGACCGAGGCCAAGGTGATCGCGGGCGCCCTCGCCGTCGCGAGCTACTTCTCGATCTACGCCCTCTGCTGCGGGCTCGGTCGACCGGCGCCCAACGAGAAGACCGCGGAGACAGCGGCCGCCGCCGCCCCCTCGCTCTGGCCGGCCGTCCTCGCGACGGGCGTCGCCCTCGGCGCGGCCATCTGGGGCCTCGTCTCGGTGATGCGCCTCCTCGCCGACCTCGGCGCCGACGTCGCGACGATCCGCGACACCCTCCGCGCCGCCGGCGTCCTCGACGAGGCGAAGCTCGCCGAGCTCGCCGACCGCCCGTCGCCCGTCCGACCGGGCTGGGGTCTCTGGCTCGCCGCCGGCGCCAACCTGCTCGGCCTCGGCGCGGTCGTCGTGGCGATGCGGCAGCCCGAGCGATAACGTCGCAGCCTCGTGACCGACCCGCCGCCGACGCTTCGCCTCCCGATCCGGCCGCCGACGCCGACCGCCGCCTCGGCGGCGCCCCGGCGCGGTCGAGATCGTCGACCGCGCCGACGTCACGCGCCGGACGTTCGAGGACGCGCGGTTCGACGGGTCGGCGCCTCACCGCGCGATCCCGGGGAGACCGGGCGCGCTCTCGTCTCGAGCCGCACGGATCGCATCGCCATCGGCAAGCGCGAGGGGCTGGTCGCGATCCTCGACGAGGGAGTCCTGCGCGGGCACCGAGGTCCCGACTCCGCGCTCGCCTGGTCGCTTCCGGACGGACAGCGCATCGCCTCGGCGAGTGACGACGGCACCGTCCTCGCTGGGACCTCGGCCGCTGATCGGCTTGTCACCGAACGGCGGACGCGGTATCACGGCGCGAGCCACCCACCGATCGCTCGATCGAGAAAGAGAGCCGTTCCCATGAGCTTCGCGTTCACGCCCTCGCCGCGTCTCCAGCGGATCAAGGCGAGCCCGACGATGGCCGTCACCCAGAAGGCGCGCGAGATGCGCGCGGCGGGCAAGGACGTGATCAGCCTCTCGGTCGGAGAGCCCGACGTCGACACCCCCGACAACGTGAAGAGCGCGGCGATCGCGGCGATCGAGCGGGGCGAGACGAAGTACACCCCGATCAACGGGACGCTGGCGGTGCGCGAGGCGATCTGCGCGAAGTTCGAGCGCGACCACGGCCTGAAGTACACACCCGATCAGATCGCGGTCGGCTGCGGCGGCAAGCAGATCATCTTCAACGCGATCATGGCGAGCGTCGGCCCGGGCGACGAGGTGGTCGTCCCCGCGCCCTACTGGGTGAGCTACCCCGACATCACGATCCTCGCCGAGGGGACGCCGGTGATCGTGCCGTGCTCGGCCGAGAGCGGGTTCAAGCTCGCCCCGGCCGATCTCGACGCGGCCATCACGCCGAAGACGAAGTGGGTCGTCCTCAACTCGCCGAGCAACCCCACCGGCGCCGCCTACGACCGCGCCGAGATGAAGGCGCTCACCGACGTGCTCCTGAAACACGAGCACGTGATGATCCTCACCGACGACATCTACGAGAAGCTCGTCTACGACGGGTTCGAGTTCGTCACCCCGGCGCAGGTCGAGCCGAAGCTGTTCGACCGCACCGTGACCCTGAACGGCGTCTCGAAGGGCTACGCAATGACGGGCTGGCGCCTCGGCTTCGCCGGCGTCCCGCCCGGGCTCCTCGCCGCCATGAGCAAGATCCAGAGCCAGAGCACGACCCACACGAGCTCGATCACCCAGGCCGCGACCATCGAGGCGCTGAGCGGCCCGCAGGACTCGGTCACCGCCTCGGTCGAGGTATTCCGCGGCCGGCGCGACCTCATGGTCGAGCGGATGAACGCCATCCCGGGCATCACCTGCAACAAGCCCGAGGGCGCGTTCTACGTCTTCCCATCGGTCGCGGGAATCATCGGCAAGAAGACGCCGACCGGGAAGGTGCTCGAGACCGACGAGGACCTCGTGCTCCACCTCCTCGAGGAGGCGGGCGTCGCGACCGTCCACGGAAGCGCGTTCGGGCTGTCCCCGTACCTGCGGCTCTCGTACGCCGCCGCGACCGAGCAGCTCGAGCGGGCATGCGACCGGATCGCCGAGACGGTCGGAGCGCTGACCTAGCCCAGCGGCGTCTAGTGTGAATCGAGGGGTCAGGTCCAGGAATGACCATGAGCGAATCTGTCGCAGCGACTGGTGTGACCTGGCCCCTTTGGTGTGAATCCTGGACCTGACCCCTGGATCACACTAGC
>JAJDCQ010000145.1 GCA_029260755.1 Planctomycetota bacterium
GCTAGGAGCCTGTCGCAGAAAGGGCCGGGCCGACCTTCTGCCGAATTCCGCGTCTCGACCGGCCCTTTCTGCGCAGGCTCCTGTTCGCTGATGGACGTCCATCATCACGATTGCGATGATGGAGTCATGAGCAAGACCTTCCGAGCCTGGGAAGTCGAGCAGACGTGGCTATTGCCGCCGTCGGTGCTCGATCTGGTCCCCAAGGATCACGTCGCGCACTTCGTGAGAGAGGTCGTTCGAAGCGATCTCAATCTCGATGCGATCCACGCGGCGTACACCGAAGCGCGCGGCCAGCCGCCGTACCATCCGGCGATGATGACCGCGCTGCTCCTCTACGGGTACAGTCGTGGCGTCTACTCGTCGCGACGGATCGAGCGGGCGTGCGTCGAGCGCGTGGACTTCATGGCGGTCACGGCCATGGCGAAGCCCGATCACGCGACGATCGCTCGGTTTCGACTGCAGCATCTCGAAGCGCTCGAGGGCTTGTTCGTCCAGGTGCTGCGGCTGTGCCGCGAAGCCGGCATCGCGAAGCTCGGCCACGTTGCGCTCGATGGAACGAAGATGGGAGCGAACGCCTCAAAGCGTAAGGCGATGAGTTACGCACGCATGAAGGAGGCCGTGCCGAAATTGAGAGCCGAGGTCAAGGCTTGGCTCTCGAAAGCAGACGAGATCGACCGGAGCGAGAACAAGAAGTACGGTCGGAAGCGCGGGGACGAGATGCCCGCCTGGGTGGCCAACAAGCAGAAGCGACTCCAGCAGATCAAGGCCGCGAAAGAGCGTCTCGAAGAACAAGCCAAGAAGGAAGCGGAGCGCGTCGAGGCGGAGCGATCAGAGAACGACGACGATCAGGACAGCAAGCCAGGCGGGCGCCCTCCGAAGAACCCGTCAGGAGTGCCGAAAGACAAGGCGCAGTCCAACTTCACCGATCCAGAGAGCCGGATCATGAAGACGAACAACGGCTTTGAGCAGGCTTACAACTGCCAGCTGACCGTGGACGCCGAGTCGCAAGTCATCGTCTCGCACGACGTGATCGGGAAGCAAAACGACGTCGACGAACTCAAGCCGGCGCTGGAGCAGATCAAGGCTACGCTCGGCGTACTTCCCGACGAATTCTCGGCGGACGCAGGCTATTGCTCCGAGGCCAACCTCGCTCTCCTTGAGAAGCTCGGCATTCGCGGCTACGTGGCGACTGGCAGGCAGAAGCACGGGACCGACTCGGCAACCGGTCGATTGCCGAAGCGTCGCCGGCGGGAGAGGCAGGGCCGTCTTACGAAGCAGATGCGCGCAAAGCTGCGGCAGGGTGGCTATCGGAGCAGATACCGACTCCGCAAGCAGACGGTCGAGCCCGTGATCGGCCAGATCAAGGAGGCGCGCGGCTTCCGACGATTCCTGATGCGCGGGCTCGAGAAGGTCGGGTCCGAGTGGAGCCTGCTCTCGACCGCCCACAACCTCCTCAAGCTCTTCCAGAGCCAGAAGGTCGCGGTGTATGCATAGGGGACGAAGACGAGCTCACCCTGCGCATGGCCGGCCGGCCGCCTAATCCAGTCAATGAACTAGGCCGCCGATCCCCCCTTTTTCGCCCGCCTGAAGCCTTCGACTTCGACGAGAAGCTTCGCCGGGCGAAAATGGGGGGATCGGCGGCCCTTGAGCCGATTCTGCAACAGGCTCCTAGGAGACTGTTGCAGAATGAGCGTGAAACGACGACTCGTCGCAGGCTCCTCGCCGTCGCTTCACTCGCGGCGTCTCGCCGGACATCGTCGCGCAGGGCTTCGTTCCGCGGCCTCGCGAACGCCAAACGGGTTCCCTCGCCCGCGCGCCTCGGCCTGCACGACGCTGTCTCGACGAGCCGCTCGCGTCATTCTGCAACAGCCTCCTAGCCGATCGTGTCGACGACCCGTCCGTCGCGGTCCTTGATCTCGCTCGGCTCGACGACGAGCGTGAGCCCCGGCAGGCGCGACCACTCGTAGGTGCCGCGGCGCGGAACGAGCGTCTCGAGCATCGCGTTCGCGGTGCGCTCGTCGATCTCGAGGACGAGCCCGTCGCAATCGTCGACCCGGAACGCGGGGCTCTTCGCCGCGAGGACGATCACGCCGGAGCTCGGTCCGGCGAGCTGGAAGCGACGCCCGTGGAGCGTCCGGCCACGGAGCAGGCGGACGAAGTCGCGGACGCCGAGCGCGCCGAGGGTGAGGGTCACGCCTGCGGGGCCGCCGCCCGGCGCGTCGCGCTCCCAGCCGACCACGTCGACGAAGAGGACGCCGGTCGAGCTCCCCTCGGCGGCCGTCCGCTCCTCGATCTCGGCGCGGCGCGCGTCGCTCTTCGTGAGCGAGGTCCGGTCGAGGTCGGTCAAGAGCAGCTCGCCCTCGTCCCGGAGGAGCTCGATCATCCCGGCGGCGTCCCAGTCCTGGATCGCGCGGAGCTCGTCGACGGTGATCCCGACGACCTGGAGGAACCGCACCCGGCCGTTCGGCGAGTCGATCGGGGCGAGCGACGCGTCGTCCGCGAAGAGGACCGCCCCGATCTCGCTCGACTCGTCGAGCCCGATCGGACCGTGGAGGTCGAGGTAGTGGCCGGCGTCGAAGGCGTTGCCGGTCTTGAAGACGTAGCGGGCGAGGTTCTGGAGGAAGTCGAGCACCCAGAGCGGAGGGTCCTTCTGCTCCGCCGGGCGGGTGAGCCGCATCGTCAGCTCGAAGCCATAGCCGCTGTGCTCGGCCTCGTCGGCGTCGCGCGGCCCGAACTCCGGCTTCTCGTCGACGTCGTCGGGCTCGTAGAGCTCGGAGAATCCGTAGGTGACGAGATGCCAGTGGGGCGTCGGCTCGTCGACCGGGTAGGCGCTGATCCCGTCGAGCGGGTCGGGCCCGCCGACCGAGAACTTCACGACGGTGCCGTAGTGCTGCGGCTCGCGGTCGGCGTGGACGGACTGGCACGCCCGGGTGATGGCGTCGAAGCCGGGCGCGGCCACGTCTGAAGGGCTATCGGCGGGCCCGGCGCCGTCGCCGTTCGCCGGGGTCTCGGACTGTTCGGGGCTCATGGCCGCGGATGGTAGCGACGGCGCCGGCGACGGCAAGGGCGATCGCCCGGCGCGTCTCGCGGCTTTCTTACATCCCGCGACGGACCCCGTCGCGCCCGTGCGCGTCGAATCGGCGATGGAGCGGGTCGGCTCCGATCGAGAATTTCGCGAAGGATCGGGCCATCACCGGCGACCGTGCGTAGGAACCGGTGGGAGGGGTGCGCCATGTCGACGTCCAAGCGATCCGAGCGACCCGACTACGAGACGGTTCGCCGGCGGTGGGTGCACCTGATCGTCTCGATCCCGCTCGCCGCCCTGCTCGCGGGGGCGCTCGGGCTGCTCCTCTGGGGCTTTCTCGCCCCCAGCGCCCGTCCGACGACCGAGGCGTGGAGCCCCCCCATCGAGGAGGCCGACGAGGCGTCGCGCCCCGAGGTCGTGGTCGCCGCGAGCCCACCGCCCTCCGACGCGCCGCGGCGTCGTGGCCCACCGCGTCGCAAGAGGGTGGACGCCGAGGTCGACTCGCCGGAGGACGGCGACGCCGACCCGGCCCCGGTCGCGCAGGCGGAGTCCGCCGGCGGAGGCGCCGAGGCGACCGAGCCGCCCGCCCCGCCCGCGACGGCCGAGATCCGCGGCTACGTGGTCGACGAGCATGGCCTCGGCATCCCCAGGGCGCGCGTCGTGGCGAGCCGCGGCCGGGTCGAGGAGGCGCAGCAGCGGACCGACCTGGGCGAGCTGGGCGAGCTGAACGCGCTCCTTCGCGACGGGACGGCGATCGAGGTCCTTCAGGGCGCGCTCGACGCGCAGCTCGAACAGGCCAGGACCGAGGACGCCACGGGCGCGGCGGAGCAGGCGGTCGAGCGGGCCCGGGTGCAGCGGTTCACGTTCGCGCCGGACTTCAGCTTCTCCTCGAGCGGCAGCGGCGATGCCTTCCGCGCCGAGCTTCCGGCGTCGGCGCTCGAGGATCTCGAGAAGGCGCTGGTCCTCTCGGGCGACCAGTGGTCCTCGCAGCTCGGCCACCTCCTCGAGCCCGTCGCCGAGACGGTCACCGGCCCCGACGGCGGGTTCGTCCTGACCGGGCTCGCGCCGGGGTCCTACCAGCTCGCCGCCAGCGCCGAGCGCTACGTCGATGGACGGACGATGGCGACGGCGTCCGAGGGAGGCCGCGACCTCGCCGAGATCCCGCTGATCCTGGGCGCGTCGGTCATGGGCATCGTCCGCGACGCGGTGACCGGGCAGGGGCTGGCGGGAGCGAGCGTCGCCGCCGTTCACCTCGAGACCCACCAGCGGGTGCAGGTCGACGCCGACGAGCTCGGCGCGTTCGAGCTCTCGGGAATGCACCCGGGCACCTGGAAGATCGGGGCGTCGTCGTCGGGCTACGTGACGATCGAGGAGGACGGCGAGGCGGCGCCGACCCTCACCGCGTCGCCCGAGACCGGCGTCGCCCTGGTCGACCTCGAGCTCCGACCCGGCGGCGGCTTCTCGGGTCGCGTCATCGACGAGCGCGGCGAGCCGATCCCCGGGTCGTTCGTCTTCGCCACCCTCGGCCCGGCCATCCGCCAGGTGACCGCGGACGAGAACGGATTCTACCGGGTCGGCGAGCTCGTCGAGGGCGAGTACGACGTCCTCGCCCGCAGCCAGGACTTCGAGCGGCTCACCCGCCTCGGCGTGATCGTGCGCGAGGGCGTCGAGGTCGACGGGGTCGACATCGTTCTCCAGCCCGCCGGCGCGATCGAGGGACGGGTCGTCACGAGCGACGGCGCGCCGGTCGTCGGCGTGAACGTCTCGGCGTGGCAGCACGAGAGCGGGCGCGCCCAGCGGAACGCGACGACGGCCGAGGACGGGTCGTTCCGGATCCCCCACCTCTACGAGGGTCGCTACGCGGTGAACGCCGCGCCGGGCGAGGGCTTCACCGAGGCGCAGGTCCTCGTCGACGTGGGCCCGAGTCAGACCGTGCATCAGGACATCGTCGTGTCCCGAACGAGCACCGTGCGCGGCGTCGTGCTCGGTCCGGACGGCGCAGCGCGGCCCGGCGCGACGGTGATCGCCATCCTCGACGGCGCGTTCGCCGCCACCGCGAGCACCGACGAGGCCGGCGGCTTCGAGCTGCCCGGGCTGAAGCCCGCCGACTACGCGATCTTCTTCCGCGACGGCTGGGAGGCGATGGGCCGGGTCGACCTGCGCGTGCAGCCCAACGTCGACATCGAAGGCATCGTCCTCATCGCCCGCGAGCCGGCCGTCGTCCGCGGCCGCCTCTTCGATGCGGACGGCCGGACGCCCCTGCCCGGCGTCGCCCTCCTCGTGACGGACGCGACCGGCCAGCCGGTCCGCCGGGAGGGCCAGACGGCGCTCGACGGCAGCTTCGAGATCGGCCGGCTCTACGACGGCTCCTACCGGATCGAGGCGAACGTCGACGCCCTGCGCGCCGCCGGCATCGACTGGCCCGCCGAGGAGGCCGGACCGACCGTGACCTTCGAGGTCCGCAACGGATCGGCCCCCGGGAACGTCGTGATCGTGGCGAATCCGGGGTAGCTCGCTCCGGGTGCCGGCGATCCGCGTTCCTGGAACTCGCGCACGCATTGCCGTCGCGATGAACGATCCACAGATTTCACAGATTACACAGATTGCCGCGGGCGGATCCGAGGCGTTGCCGAGTGGGGCCTCCTCCGGAGCCGGGAGGATGCCCGCCTCCGGCAACTCACTATCTGTGTAATCTGTGTAATCTGTGGATCGTCCCCGTTCTTGCGAGAAGATCCGCGTTCCCGGAACACCCGCGGGCGGTGGACTCGGACCGCCTGCGAGGGAACCCGGTGCGGGCCGCGCGGGTCTCAACGAGAGACCTGCGAGGAGCCCGCCCGTGACCGACCCGATCGCCGACTCTCCCAACATTCTGCCAAGACGTCACTTCCTGAAGATCCTGGCCGGCGTTCCGATCGCGATCGGGCTGCCGACGCTGGCGCTCGGGCCCCTCCTCGCCCGGGATGAGGACGGCCACGCGAAGAAGGCGGTCGACGCCGAGGCGGTCCGCCGCGCGATCGAGGCGGCTCGCGAGCGCCAGCTCATGGTGCTGCTCATCGCCGTCCCCTCCGCGGGGGCCGGCTGCGACGTCGACGGCCTGGCGCGACGACACGCGGTCGCCGTCGCCCTGACGGGCCTCGTCGAGAGCGCCGCCCCGAGGACGCGCCTGGCGCTCGGCCTCTCGGTGATCATCGTCGCCCCGAAGGCTCGTCTCGGCGCCGCCGGCCGCCTCCCCGACGCGGCGAGCGGCATCTGGACGCTCGAGACGTCGTGGACGGCGGGGAAGCCCTGGCCGCCGGTCGCGGTCGACGACGTCGACCTCGACGCCGCGACGCCCACGGCGGTGGCGCAGCTCGAGCGGCGCCTCTGCGCCGCGGCGCTGGCGAAGAACGACACGCGCGTCCGCGGCCTCGCCACCCACGAGCGGTCCGTGCTCGAGGCGGACGGCCACCTCGCCGAGGTCGAGACGGCGCTCCAGCAACTCGCCAGCGAGGACGCGACCGCCCGCGCCGCGGCCCTCGCGACGTTGACGGACCGCCGCGACGCGATTCGGCACATCCTCGCTCACGCGGCCCTCGCGCCCGAGGCGCCCGAGTCGGTCCGAGTCCCCTGCCGCGCGCTCGCATCGCCCGCGGCGCGGGTCGTCCCGCTCGGCTCCGAGTGGATCGACGAGGCCGCCGGCGTGCCGCCGCGCGCCGACCCCTGCATCGGCTGCGGACGGGCCCGCATCCCCGAGGGGCTCCGCGCGCGCCTCCGACTGCTCGGCGGTTGACCGAGCCGGGGACCCCGCGCCACCAGCTGCGGGGCCCCCGGCGCGTCCCAAGGCGGGGCGCCGCGCGGGCGCCCGTCAAGCCAGGAGACGCCCGCGCCAGCCCGCCCTGTCATGGGCTCGTTGCACCCGGAGGGAGCGCCGCCTACATCTCCATTGATGGCGCTTCCCACTCCGACCGCTCCTCCGAGCCCGCCGCCACACCACCTCGACAGCCTCCCATCGAGGTCGCCGGAGGTCTCGCTCCCGCCCTCGGCGCCGCGATCGGTCGGCGGCTTCGACGTGATCGCCCCGCTCGGCCAGGGCGGCATGGGGCACGTCTGGCGCGCCCGGCAGCGCTCGCTCGGGCGGGACGTCGCCCTGAAGCTGCTCACCTCCGAGGCGGCCGCCGACCCCGAGTTCGTCGCCCGCTTCGTCCGCGAGGCGCGGGCCGCTGGGGCGCTCCGGCATGGCAACGTCGTCGGCGTGATCAGCGCGGGCGTCTGCCCGGTCAGCGACCTCGCGTTCATCGCCTACGAGCTGGTCGAGGGCGAGGACCTCGCGGACCACCTCAAGCGCGCCGGCCGCCTGCCCGAGCGCCGCGCCCTCGAGATCGTCCTCGCGGTCGCCCGCGCCCTCGAGCACGCCCACGCCCGCGGGATCATCCATCGCGACCTCAAGCCGGCGAACATCCTCCTC
Organism: Planctomycetota bacterium; assembly: GCA_029260755.1. GTDB lineage: Bacteria > Planctomycetota > J058 > J058 > JAJDCQ01 > JAJDCQ01. The sequence goes on from JAJDCQ010000145.1 coordinate 7,470, forward strand.
GACGCGAGCGGCGTCCCGAAGCTCGCCGACCTCGGCCTCGCCCGCCACGAGAAGGATCAGGGGCACCTCACGAACACCGGCGTCGTCGTCGGGACGCCCCACTACATGGCGCCCGAGCAGGCGATGGGCGGGACGGTCGACATCCGGAGCGACCTCTTCGCCCTCGGCCTCGTCCTCTACGAGCTCGTCACCGGCGCGGTGCCGCTCGTCGGTCCGAACGCGGTGGAGACGATGATGCGCCGCACCGCGGAGGACTGCCCCGACCCGCGGAGCGTGGTCCCCGAGCTCGGCGCCGGGCTCGCCGCGGCGGTCGCCGCCCTGTGCGCTCGCGATCCGGCGCGGCGTTGCCCGGAGCCGACGGCCGCGCTCGCCCTCATCGAGGCGGCCCTCGACGGCGCGCGTCGACCGCGGCGCGCGAGTCGCGCGAGGTCGGCGGGATCGCGGCTCGGTCTCGCCGCCGGCGTGGCCGTGACGGTGGTGGCGCTCGTCGCCGCGGTCGCCGGCCTCGCCTCGGTGCTCGCGCCCGAGACCGAGGCGCCCGCGGTCGACCGACAGACCCAGCCAACCGATCCGCCCTCACCCTCGACCGCGACGGTCGAGGCGCCGCCCGACCGCGTCGAAGCCGCCGACGATGACGACGAGGACGACGCCCCGGCCGAGACCGGGCCGATCGCCCCTCCGAGCCCGTTCCCACGCGCCTACGCCGGCATCGTCGAGACCGAGCGAACGCGGCTCGTCCGGACGGTCGGCCGCCACGAGTGGCGTCACTCCGCTCAGGTCATCGCCGTCGACATCGACGCCTCCTCGCGGCGCGTCCTCTCGGTCGATCTCGGCGGCTGGATCTCGGTCTGGGACGCGACGACCGGCGAGGAGGTCGCCACCTTCCACGCGACGCACGGGGAGAACGTCGGCGCGGCCCTCTCGCCCGACGGGAGATTCGTCACTCGCGGCGGTCCGAACGGAGCGCTCCGCGTGTTCGCCGTCGACGCGCCGACCGGGAACCACCTCGTCCAGACGATCGACGGGGCGCACCGCCGCGACGATGGGGTCGGCATGCGCATCAGGGGCGTCCGGTACGTCGACGCCGGTCGGCTCGTCACCGCCGGGCACGACGGCTGGATCCGGCTCTGGTCGGTCGACGCGAACGGGAGGCTCGACCCGGCGCCCTTCGACGAGCACCGCCTCGAGGGAGGTCACGGCGCCACCCACATCGAGCGGCTCGGCCCCGAGCGGTTCCTCGTCGGCGCCCGCGGTCCCTCCGCCGTGTTCATCCTCGAGCGCGACGGCGCCGGAGCTTGGCGCTCCACGAAGATCCCGAACCCCCTCGGGCGGATCCTCCCCCGCATCGCCGCGTCGCCGAACGGGAGGTTCTTCGTCGGCGCCGAGCACACGCCCGGACGCCTCCAGGGCCGGCGACCACCGTTCGTCGCGCGCGTGGGCGACGCGCAGCCGGGGATCGGCCTCGCCCTCCACGATCTCGGAGCCCGGGCGGCCGCCTTCAGCCCGGACGGGCGGTGGCTCCTCGTCGGCGACGAGGGCAACGGAGATGTCGTCATCTGGCCCATCGCCGACGGCGGCGTCCGCCCGAACCCGATCAGGCTCGGCCGCCACTTCCACGGCTGGGTCGAGTGCGCGGCGTTCGCGCCGGACGGGTCGTTCGCCGTCACCGGCGGCAACGACGGACGGGTGCGACGGTGGGACGTCCGCGCCGCGAACCGAGGCGTGATCGACCGGGGCCCCGGACCCCAGTCGCGGCTGCTGGGGTTCGCCGCCGCGGAGGGGACGTCGATCTTCGCGACGATCACGTGGGATCACGTCCTCTTCTGGGGCGCCCGGACCGGCAAGCGCGCCGCGGAGATCCCGATGGCGCTCCCGCGGCACGACCCCACCGTCGGCTCGATCGGCCTGGTCGCGATCGGCCGCGACGGCGGGTTCATCGCGGGCGCCACGCCGCTCGTTCTCCGCCGATTCGACCCGCGCCGGGCGAAGGCCCGGGCGGCCCAGGTGGTGATCGGCCAGAACGCGAACGCGCGCGACTTCCCGCGGCGGATCGACGTCGGTCCGGGAGGCGACGTCGCGGTCGAGCGCGTCGACGGCAGCCTCCTCGTGTGGGCGAAGGGGCAGCGCCGGACGGCGCCCCCGTTCCCGGCCGGCGACCCGATCGTCGCCCTGCGCGTCGAGCACGGCCTCCTCCAGACCCTCTCCGCGCGAGGGACCTTCCGGCGCTGGCGACCGGGCGAGGGCAACCTCCCCGACCCCGCGCCCGCGGACGCGCTCCACCTGATCGCCGGCGCGATCGCGCGCGACGGCGGCGCCGCGGCGCTCTGGCCGCATCCGAGCTCCGGCGAGGCGATCCGGATCATCACGACCGACGACGCGCGCGAGCTCGCCCGGGTCGAGCCGCTCCCCTCGTTCGATCGGCCCGCGCCGCGCATGGCGCTCTCGCCCGACGGACGCCGGCTCCTCGCCGCGTCGGCGAATCGTGTCCGCGTCGCCGGGCCCGACGTCGGCGACGCGCCGATCGACCTCGACCTGCCGCCGAGCTATGTCGTCGTCGACGTCGCGTTCCTCGAGGGTGGCGCCTCGTTCGCGGTCGCGACGCTGCGCGGAGTGATCCTGATCTTCGACTGGATCGTCCCCGACGACCCGGACGAGCGACCGCGCTGACCGCCCCGCCGCCTCGCCTTCCGCCCCGAGCACGCCCGCGCTAGAATCCGCCCCTCAGCTCGACCCCAGCGGCCGATCTCCGGCCCGAAGGAGCGCGTCGTGGACACCCGCGAGTCCGCCGCCCTGGTCCTGGCGAGGATGGCCCTCGCCGATGGCACGATCGACCCCACCGAGCGAGAGTTCCTCGCCGAGTTCTGCCGGGAGGTCGGCGTCGGCGCCGGCGTCGACACGCTCATCGAGACGGCCGGCGGGCGCTCCCTCGAGGAGCTCGTCGGCGCGGTCCGCGGCTACGAGGATCGGTTCTTCATCGCGCTGCGGGCCTATCTGATGGCCCGCGTCGACGCCTCGTTCGACGTCTCCGAGGAGCGCCTCTTCGGCGACCTCGTCGCCGCGCTCGAGATCCGCCCCGACGACCGCCGCCTGATCGAGCGGACCCACCGCCAGCTCGAGGCGGAGGAGCCGGGCGCGCCCGACCCGCGGATCATGGAGCTCTACCGCGCGTCGTCGTTCTTCGTCGGCGAGGACGCCTAGGCGGCCCCGCGATGCCCGCGTCCGTCCGATTCCTCTTCTACGCGATCAACGGCACGGGGCTCGGCCATCTGAGCCGGTGCCTCGCGATCGGCCGGGCGCTTCGTGAGCTCGCCCACGGGCTCGGGCTCGCCGCCGACATCCAGATGCTCACGACGAGCGAAGCGCCCGAGGTCGCGTTCGACTTCCCGGTCTACAAGATCCCGAGCAAGACGGTCGTCGCCGGCTCGGACACGCCCGGGCCGAGCTTCGTCGCGACGGCGAAGGCGCTCATCGCGAACGTCGTCGCGAACGTGCGGCCCGACGTCCTCGTCCTCGACACGGTCGCCGAGGGCTCGTTCTCCGAGCTCACGTTCATTCGCGACTTCGCCCGCAAGACCGCCTTCATCTACCGGCATCGCGACGCGACCCTCGCCGCGGCGTCGAGCCACCAGAGCCACCTCGCCCTCTACGACCGGATCCTCGTCCCCGACGAGGAGCCGGTCGGCGAAGCGACCGACGGCGACGGCGGGCGCGTCCGGCGCTACCCCGTCCCGGCGCGGGTCGCCTCGCGGGTGCGGTTCTGCGGCCGCGTCCATGGATTGCGTCCCGAGCGCGCGCTCACTCGCGAGGAGGTTCGCCGCTCCTTCGGGATCACGCCGGCGCGCGACGCCGAGACGAGCGTCGTCTACGTGTCGGCCGGCGGCGGCGGCGACCCGCGGGCCGCGCGCGACCTCGACGCGATCATCGACGCGACGGCGAGCGACCCGCGGCGGGTCGTCCTGGTCGGGTACGGCCCGCTCCACCGCGGGGAGCGTCGGTACGCGCCGAACGTGATCCCGCTCGGCGAGGCCGACGTCAGCCGCTACTTCGCCGGGCTGGACGCCGCCGTGAGCGCGGCCGGCTACAACACCTACGAGGAGCTCCTCGCCGCCGGCGTCCCGAGCCTCTTCTTCGCGCAGGACAAGGGCCTCGACCGTCAGGACGAGCGGATCGCCGCCGGCCTCGCCGACGGGCTCCACGGCCATCTCGTCGGCCTCGACCCGGTCCTGATCCGTCGCGGCCTCGCCGAGGTGACCGAGCCGAGCCGCGCCCTGGCGATCCGCGAGCGCCTCGCGGCGCGCGCCGCGGCCTCTCGCGACGGAGCGATCCGCGCCGCCCTCGAGCTGCTCGACCTCCACGCGACCCTGCCCCGATCGCCGGTCGACCGCCGCGCCCTCCACACCGTGACGGCGCTCCGGGAGGCCTGGGTCCCGCGCCCGGAGCCGACCTTCGAGGCGACGCTCGCGCACGGCCTGACCCTCGAGCGGGCGGCCGCCCGCGATCACGCGATCGACGACCTCGGCGAGCTCGCCCGTCGGGCGCTCGCGGGCGAGCGCGACGACAACTGGAGGCGGCGCGCGACCGACCTCCTCGAGTCGGGACGGCGCCTCGCCGACGCCGCCGAGCGGCTCGGCTGGAGCGTCGAGGAGGTCCGCCGTCTGGCGACGGCCGTCCTCGCCGACGCCCACGATGATCCGACCGTCGCCGCGCGTCGGCGGGTCCTCGTCGACGCCCTCGAGTCGCTCGGCGCTGCGCTGCCCGGCGACGAGGCGGCGGCGCTCCTCGGCGCGGTCCGCGCCCGCGTCCGCCGAGCCGATCTCTCGTTCACCCTGGAAGCGCTCCGGGAGCACGCCGACGCGGCGTCCCCCGGCGCGCCCTTCGCCCCGCGAGTCGAAGCGCTCGCCGCGGGCGAGTCCGACCGCAAGCTCGACGCGGAGGCGGCCCTTTCCGCGCTCGGCCTGACCGAGGAGACGTCCAGACGATGAGCATCATCACCAAGCGTGATGCCGCCGATGCCGGCCGCAAGGCGATCGCCCTCTACGAGGAGCAGGTCGCCGAGTACGAGGAGCAGATCCGCGAGCTCAAGAGCGACAAGAAGCGCCTCTCGGCCGAGCTCGACGAGACGTTCGACGAGCTCGCCCGGAAGCTGATCCCGCGCGCGGACGCCCGCGTCGTCGAGCGAGTCGCGCGCGAGCTGCGGAGCAGGACGATCCAGCAGCGCCTCGGCGACCTCGATCGGGAGCTCGCCCTCTCGAAGAGCCGGGTGAGCGACATCGAGTCGAGCGAGGACTTCCAGACCCGCGACGGGCTGCTCGACCCCGACGGGGGCGAGCTCGTCCTCGCTCTCGCCGACGCGAAGAGCGAGGCCGGCAAGCTGAAGCAGGCGATCCGGCGCTACGACAAGACCTCGTTCCATTGGCTGATGAAGCGCGACGTCCACAAGAAGCGCGACTTCGGCGCCTTCTCCTCGTTCTGGCGGACGATCACCCTGGCGAGCCGCCGGGAGAACAAGCGCCTCGAGCAGACGCTCACCGCGCTCGGGGCGAGCGACTTCGGCGAGTGCGTCGAGGCCTACAAGGCCGAGCGTGACGGCTACGAGCGCGCGAAGGCGAAGCTCGAGCTGGCCGAGGACCGCCACGCCGAGGTCGTCGCCCTCGTCGAGGAGCAGGCGGAGCTGCGCCGGCGCCTCGACAACTGGCCCGAGGAGAGCAACGAGTTCCTGAGGCGCTGCGTCGTCGCCGAGCTCGAGGACGCCGACCTCGACGCCCTCCACAAGCGGATCCGGCCGGCGGGCAAGCCGCTCGTCGCCAAGGCCCACGCGATCGTGAAGAAGCTCGCCTACCTCGACGACCTCCTCCGGTGGGCGAAGAGCGAGCTGGCCGATCGCGAGAAGCGGATCGCGTCGATCAGCAAGTGCGTCGGGCTCTGGCGGCGCAAGCCCTACGGCCGCCTCGACAGCGACAAGAGCAAGTGGCTCGTCACCGTCCCGAAGATGAAGCGCGACTCCACCCGGAAGCGCGTCGGCTGGGCGCGCCGGAGCCACCGCAACATCTGCGACTACGACGACTGGGACGACTACAGCGACTACATGGACGATGACGACGACTTCCTCGCCTACGACGCGTTCGGCTACGGCGCCGAGGAGCGGATGCCCTGGGAGGGCTTCTCGCGCGAGGTGTTCTCCGAGCTCGACGAGACCCGCACCGCCACCGGCCAGGAGAAGGCCGACTACTCCGCCCTGAAGGAGTGCAAGAAGGGGCCGTCGGCCCACGATGGCGCCGCGTGGGAGGAGGGCGACCCCGAGCTCGAGATGGAGGACTCCGGCGGGGGCGGCATCGACGCGGGCGACGTCGCGGTGGCGGTCGCCGCCGGCGCGGTCGCGGGCGTCGTCGCGCACGAGATGCTCGCCGAGGACGACGCCGGCGCCGCCACTCACGACGAGGCGGTGGCGGAGGCGACCGCCGCCGCGGCCGCCGAGGCCGAGGCCGGCGGCGCGGAGATGGCCGACGCCTCCTGACTCCCGCGCGGCGGAAGCGCCGGCCGGGCGACGTCGGCCGGCCCCCGGCGCTACTCTGGTGACCGAGGAGGCACCGCCGGTTGGGCAGCGAGCCGCTCCGCACCTTCGGTGGCTGGACCGTCCTGGCCGAGCTCGGCCGGGGCGGCTTCGGCGCCGTCTACCGCGTCCGTGACCCGAGGACGGGCGCCGAGCGGGCCCTCAAGGTCATCCTGGCCGGCTTCACGATCGAGCCGGCCGAGCTCGAGCGGTTCCGACGCGAGGCGGAGGTGCTCGCCCGCGTCGACCATCCCGGGATCGTTCGCGTCCACTCCTCCGGCGTGGAGAACGGCGTCCCGTTCACGGTGATGGAGCTCGTCGAGGGACGCTCCCTCGAGGAGGTCATCGGGAAGGGACCGCTCGGCGCCGACCGCTCGGCCGAGATCATCGCGGAGGCCGCCCGCGCCCTCCACCACGCCCACCGCCTCGGCGTGATCCACCGGGACCTCAAGCCCGAGAACCTCATCATCGAGCCGGGCGGAGCCACCCGCGTCCTCGACTTCGGCCTCGCCCTCGATGCCAGCGGCGCGCGGACGCGCCTGACGATGAGCGGCGAAGCCTTCGGCACGCCGGCGTTCATGGCGCCCGAGCAGGCGGCGCCCCTCACCGGCGAGGCGGCCGGGGCGATCGACCCCCGGACCGACGTCTGGGGCCTGGGCGCGATCCTCTACGTCCTTCTCACCGGACGCGCGCCGTTCGGAACGGGCGATCCGATCTCGGTCCTGACGCGCGTCCTCGAGGAGCGGCCGACCGCGCCGAGCGAGATGACGACGTCATCGGTGCCGCCGCCCCTCGAGGCGATCTGCCTCCGCTGCCTCGAGCACGATCCGCGCCGGCGCTACCGGAGCGCCGCGGCCCTCGCCGACGACCTCGACCGCTTCCGCCGCGGCGAGGGCGTCCGCGCGCGCCGCGAGGGCGCGCTCGGCGCGCTCGGCCGCCGACTGCTCGGGACGCGCGGACGCCGGATCGTCACGGCGGTCGGCGTGATCGCGGCCCTCGTCCTGCTCGGGACGACCATCGCGGCGCGGATCGCCGGCGACAGCGTCGCGCGCGTGTCCGACACGATCGCGCAGGAGAGCGACGCGCGCGACCTCTTCGACGTCGCCTACGGGAAGGTTCTCGACACCGACCAGACCAGCCACGAAGAGCTCCGGGCGGCGCGAGGGCTGATCGGCGAAGCGCGCGAGCTGCTCGCGAGGGCCGACGCCGACGGCGCGCGGGTCGACGGAGCGAAGCGGCGCCTGATCCTCGACCTCGAGACGATCCTGGCCGACGGCCCGAAGAGCGACGAGACGCTCGAGCAGTTCCTCGACGACCCGACCCGGCGGATCCGGCGCGAGCTCCTCTTCGCCCTCCTCGTGGATGCGCGTCGCGACGACGAGGTCGCCGTCGTGATCGACGAGCAGCCGAGCCTCCTGAAGCGACCGGAGCACGCCCGCGCCCTCGCCGCGCCGATCGTCGATGCGCCCGCCGGCGCGCCGTTCGCCGGACGCGAGGCGGTCGGCGCGGTGTTCGAGACGCTCCGCGAGACCGGCGACCTCGATGACCTGAACCTCGCCGCCCGGGTCCAGCGGCGGCGCATCCAGGATCTGCTCCTCGGGGACGCGAGCATCGACGAGCTCGACGCCGAGCTCGTCCTCCTCGTCGACGCGTGCGTCTGGAAGGGCGCGGCGGGCCTGGTCCCCCTCGAGGGCGAGGCGCTCGACCGGCTCATCACGCGCCTCGGGAGACTCCCCGGACAGCTCCTCGAGGACGGGGAGGACCGGCCTCCGCTCCGGGTCGTCGACGCCAGCCTCGCCCTCGTTCCGTTCGACGACCCTCGCGTCTCGTCGGTCCTCGTCGAGGTCGCCCGCACCAACGTCCCGACGATGCTGATGAGCGCGCAGCTCGACGAGCGCGTCCGGGAGCAGCTCTTCGCGCTCGGGCGAACCCTCTACTTGAACAACCTCTGGCCCTGGGCGCCCGAGGGGTCGTTCGACTTCATCGCGAGCGAGGGGCTCGGCCTCGAGGACGCCCAGGCCGCCCAGAACGCGCCGCCGGGGCATCACTTCGCGGTCACGGTCGTCCTGTGGCAGCGAGCCCGGTACGTCACGATCCGCGATCCGAGCCCCAAGGGCGTCCACACCGAGCCGCTCGCCGCGGCCCGCGCCTTCGTCGAGGTGGCCGACCCCTTCATCTACCTCCTCCGGCGAGAGGAGACGATCGGCGACGTCCCCGCGTCGGTCCTGAGCTGGATCGCGAGCAAGCTCCAGCGGACGCTCGCCTGGAGCCCGGTCGGCGCCGATGACCGCTTCCTGGCGAACGACCTCGACCGGATGACCGAGGCGCTCGACCCGGTTCTCCCCGAGGCGGGGGCGCCCCGCGAGGCACGGTTCCGCCGGCTCATCGACCAGCTCCACGCGCGAGCCGTCGAGCGCAATCGAGCCGCCGGAGAGCATCGCCGGGCGGTGACGATCCCGATCCACCTCGCCGACTGGCTCGTCGCGAGCCGGGGCATCGAGACCGAGGAGGATCGCCGCGCCGCCCTCGAGCCGACGGTCGAGGCGCTCGGGATCGCCGAGGGGATGACGCGGCGCTGGGACCTCGGCGAGGTCCGCCGCGCCCTCCCGAACGTCGACATCGAGAACAACCTCGGGAAGGTGCTGATGGTCGCGAGCATGATCGCCCGGCAGCTCGCCATCGCCGAGGACGGACACGCGGCCGGAAGCGACCCGAGCTTCTGCGAGTCGCTCCGCGGGCTGATCCGACAGGTCGACCTCGTCGACGTCGCCCTGAGCGCGGGCGAGCCGTCGAGCCGCGTCCCCGCGATCGAGACTCTCCACCTCCTTCGCCACGGACCATCGAACACCGGGCGAGCCCTCGACCTGGCCCGCACCGCCGGCCTCGACCGCGACCCCTACCTCCGGCGCCTCCTCGAGGTGATCGAGTACCTCATCGCGCAGGATCGGACCGCGGAGGCGCGGCGGTTCCTCGAGCTCACCCCGGACGCGCCGCGGCTCCAGACGCAGGCCGTGTCCCGTCGAGCCACGTTCTGGAAGGCGGTCGGCGAGACCGAGCGCGCGGCGGCGGATCGGCGAACGGTGGACGAGCGCCTGGGTCGCTGAGAGAACCCCGAGGCGGATCTCGCTCAGGCAGAGCTTCTCCGTGTCCTCCGTGTCTCCGTGGTGACATCCTCTTCGCCGAAGGCGAAGCCATGGTCGGGGGTCAGCGCACCCGCGCCCACCAGGCGCGCCAGCCGCCGACCGAGGTGGGGGCCCGGGGCGCGGACGCCTGCCGGCCATCGGCGATGCTCGCGAGGAACGAGAAGCCGCCCGACCCCGGGTCGCCGAGGGTGGTCCAGCGCCGCTCGAGCTCGGACTGCGCGGCCGAGCGCTCCGAGCTCGAGCCGCTCGCCCGGCGCTCGATCAGGTCGGGGACCGATCGGCTCGCCAGGTCGCCGCCCGTCGCGGTCGCGCGGCGAGCCGCGAGCCCGGCGCCGGCGTGGTCGGGCACGGGGCGGAGGGCGCGGTCCTCGCCGACGACGTAGAGGCCGCCGTTGAGGCGGTAGCGCCGGCCGTCGGCGCGCAGGGTGCTCCGCGTGGCGCCGCCCCGCAGGATCGTCCCGGGAACGAGGGCGCCGCCCGTCTCGACCGCCCGCCAGTCGCCGGCCTCCCACCGCTCCACGCCGCGGGCCGAAGCGACCTGGAGCGGCGCCGGGGCGACCTCACGCTCGACGACCTTCTCGACGACCTTCTCGACGGGCACCTCCACCCGTCGCTCGACGATTCGATCGACCGGCTTCTCGACGGTGACGATGCGCTCGACGATCTTCTCGATCGGCTTCTCGACGACGCGGACGACCTCGACCGGCTTCTCGACGACGCGCTCGACGGGCACCTCGACGACGCGCTCGACGATGCGCTCGACGGGCACCTCGACGCGCTCGGGGACGGTGACCACCTCGGGGCGCGAGAGGCGACCGCGCGCGATCCAGCCCGACGCGGCGGCGAGGACGGCGGTGATCGCCACGGCGGCCGCGATCGCGATCCACGGACGGGCCGCCGGCGGGGCCGCGGGCGGCGAGGGGCGGGCGACGACGACGGGAGCCGCGGACGGGCCCGCGGCCGACGGCGCGCCTCCTCCCGAGGCGATCAGCCCCTCCCGCTCGAGGCGGTCGAGGGTCGCGCCGAGCAGCCCGGCCGGCACCTCGCTCGTCCGCGGCTCGACGAGCCCCTCGCCCTCGAGCCGGCCGAGGACGTCCTCGAGCATCCCGGCCGGCGGCGCGACCTCGGGCAGGTCGACCGGCTCGTCGGGATCGTCGGGGAGCATCGAGGCGAGGGCCGCGAGGCGCTCGGCGAGCGCGGAATCGGCGGCGACCTCGGCCTCCACGCGCGCCGCCTCCTCGGACGGCAGGCGTCCTTCGAGGAGGTCGGCGAGCTTCGCGTCATTGGGGCGGCTCACGATGAAGCTCCCTGCTTCTCGAGCCAGGAGAGCGAGCGGCGTCGCACCCGGCTGCGGATCCGGTGGATCTTCGACTTCACCGCCGAGACGCTCGCGTCCCGTTCGGCGGCGATCGCCGCGAGGGCGACGCCCTCGCGACAGTGGAGGAGGAACAGCTCGCGGTCGTCGCGGTCGAGGCTCGCGACGGCGTGGTCGACCGCGCGGCGGCGGTCCGCGCGCGGATCGGGCTCGGCGTCGTCGGGACGCGCCTCGGGCTCCCAGTCGAGCGGAGCGTCGTCGCGGCGCTTGCGGGCGAGCTCGCGGACGACGTTGGCGGCGATCGTGAGCACCCAGGAGGCGAGCCGCTCCGGGTCGCGGAGCTTCCCGAGCGAGCGAAGCACCCGGACGAAGGTCTCCTGGGTCGCCTCGTCGGCGGCGTCGCGCCGGCGCGTCATCCGGAGGCAGAGCCCGTAGACCCGGGGCAGGAACGCCTCGACGAGCGCCGCGACCGCGGCGCGTTCGCCGCGGATCGCGAGGGGGATCAGCTCGGAGGGTAGCTCGGGATGGCGGGTCATCGGTCGCTCGGGTCGGGTCGTCCGGGTCCTCGATGGTCAGGATCGTCGATCAGTCGTCGTCGCGCTCGCGCCACAGCCGACCGAAGCTCGGGAGGCCGAGCACCTCGATCGTGGTCTGCGTGCCGGTCGGCGTCGAGGTGCGGGTGTAGTCGAACAGGGCGTAGCTGCTGACGACCCGCCTCTCGACGTAGCCGTCGGTGTCGGCGTCGTAGCTCCGGGTGGAGGAGAGCCCGAGGATCTCGTCGCGCGGCCCGATGCTGAGCAGCGTCGCGCTCTCGTCGCGCTCGTACTCGAAGAGGAGCGGGATCCACGCCCCGGCGGGCGACTCGGGCTCGTCGAGCTCGAGCGTCCAGGGGTCGCGGCCGTCGGCGCCGACGACGACGAGGCGCGTCGCGTCGAGGCCGTCGGAGGAGACCTCGAGGACGACGTCGAGCGGCCGAAGACCGCGGTAGGCGGCCGGGCTGTCGACGGCGATGCGCGACACGAGGTAGGCCCGGAGGTTGGTCCCGGTCGAGGTGACCAGCTCCTCCATGTCGTCGGCATCGATGCGACCGGGCCAGGCGCCCTCGGGGAGCGTCCGGAGGTCGACGAGGTCGATCCCCCAGCGACGCGCGCGGGTCGAGGTGACGGCCGGGACCGGCTGCGCCTCGTTCCGGAGCAACACGCGGACGACCTCCTCGCTCCCATCGCGATCGACCCGCAGGTCGAGCTCGAGCCAGCCGCTCGCGACGAGCCACTGCTCGAGGTCGGCGACGCCCTCGACCGGGCTCTCGACCGCCGCGCCGGCGACCGCGGCGACGGCGCGGATCCGGTCGCCGGGGACGAGCTCGGCGTCGGCTCGAAGGCGGTTGGTGACGAGGACGCCGTCGCCGGTCTCCTCGAGCCCGACGCCGAGGGCGGCGCCGAGGTCGTCGGGGGCGTGGCGCACCCGGAGCTCGCCGTCGCTCGCCTCGAGGACGCGACCGTCGAGGGTCGTCACGCTGCGGGAGGGGAGCGCGGTCCAGTCGAACGGCTCGAGGCTGCTGCAGCCGGCGGCGAGGAGGGCGAGGGGAGCGAGGCCGAGGAGGCGGGTGAGCGGGCGGATCAGGCGGCGGGTCATCGGTCGGGTCCTTTCGATCGTCGGTCGCGAGTCGGGGTCGTCGGCCACCTGGCCGGCTAGAGGTCGAGGAACCAGAAGAGGCGCAGGGTGCTCCGCTCCTCGCCGGTGCGCACGTTCTTCGAGGTCTTCCAGCGGATCAGCCCGGCGAGCGTCTGCCAGCTCGAGTAGGCGAAGTAGTCGTTGGTCTTCCACTCGTTCCAGCCGTCGTCGTCGAAGAGGCCGTCGGACGGCTCGACGGTGTAGCCCTCGAAGCGAGCGAAGAGGACGCCGCCGAGGAGGATCCCCTCGGGGAACCAGAAGAAGGAGGCGTGGGGGCTCGTCTCGAGCTCGAACAGGAACGGAACGGCGAAGGATGTCCGGTCATCGAGCGCCGAGCCGACCTCCGAGGCGACGACGTCGCGCGGCTCGTCATCGAAGGGGCCGCGGACCGACAGCCAGACCGGATCGCCCGGGGCGACCGCCTCGAGCCGCCGGAGGACGTCGCCGGCGTCGGTCACGGGCGAGCCGTTCACCTCGCGGACGACGTCCCACGGATGGAGGCCGGCCTTGGCGAGGGGCGAGGCGGCGGCGATCCGGCTGACGACCGGGCCGCCGTCCGCGAGGTGCGGCGTCCGCCAGGGCCGCGGAATCGCGCCGGCATCGACGAGGGTCAGCCCGAAGCGGCCGACCTCGCGGACCGAGTCGAGACGGAGCGGCTCACCTTCGACGCGCACCTCGCCGCCGCGGCCGAGGGTGAGCTCCACCTCGCTCTCGCCGGGCTCGAGCTCGTGCGCCTCGAGGTCGCCGGTCAGGTCCCAGTCGGGACGGAGGGCGAACGCGCCGAGGCAGCCGCTGCAGGGAAGCAGCAGGGCGGCCGCGGCCGCGGCGTGGGTCAAGACGGAGAGGGTGCGCGTGGGGGTCGTCATCGTTCGATCTCCTCTTCGAAGGGCGGCTCTCTTCGCCGGCCACGTCGGTAGGAGTCGAACGGGACGATCGGTTGCGGGTGAATCTCGAAAAACCCGAGATCCGAGCCTCGCTGGTGTGATTTCCGGCCCCAACCCGACCGGCGCAGCACCCAAACCACGACGACGCAGAGACTAGCGCCAACATCTCCCAGGGGTCAGGTCCAGGATTCACACCAAAGGGGTCAGGTCACACCAGAGGCTCCGACGGATTCGCTGGTGTGATTCCTGGACCTGACCCCTTCGATCCCACTAGAGCCTGGTGTGATTCCTGGACCTGACCCCTTCGATCCCACTAGAGCCTTGGAACAGCTCCTGGACGCCGGCAACTCGCAATCCGCGCGAGAAACGAAACCGCGGTACGGACTAGCGCCGACGGCGGCGAGGCTTCGGCGCCTTGTAGCGGTCGCTCGAGCGCCCGCGGTCCCGGTCGGGACCGCGGCGAGGGCGAGGGCGGGTCGACCGGCCGCGCGGAGGCTCGTCGTCGTCATCGTCGCGCGAGTCGTCTGGCTCGTCCTCGTCCTCCTCCTCGGGCGAGTCGTCGTCGATCTCCTCGCGCTCCATATCCTCGTCGTCATCGTCATCACGCCGCCGGGGGCGACGTCCCCGATCTCGACCGCGATCCCGGACGCGCCCCCGTCCGCGCCCGCGCCCGGCGCCGGTCCGGAGACGACCCGAGGGCCGGCGGCTCCGCGACAGGCGCGGCGGGGGCCCGTCGTCGAGGAGTCGGTCCGCGAAGCCGACGAGGAGCGCTCCGCCGCCACCGATCAGGACGAGACCGAAGAGGATGGTGACGAGACCGAACGCCGAGCTCCCGGGCGATCGACCGACCTCGTAGATCACGCAGCGACTCGCATCGAACCGCGACCCGTACTGACTCTGGAGGATGCCCCGGGTCTGGGAGTCGAGCGAGGCGATGTCGTTGATGACCATCCCCCGGAGGGTGTCCTGATCCTCGATCCGCTCGAGCTCGGCGACGGAGCCCGCCCGCACCTTCACGATCACGCGGATCGTCCGGGGGAGCGGGATCTCGACGTCGGTTTCGCCCGCCTCGACCTGCGCGTCGATCCGCGCGATGAGCTCCTCGTCGAACGGGATCGCCGGGATGTAGACCCACTCCCAGCGCCGACCTCGCTCCTCGTAGACGAAGTCGGTCGTGAAGAGGAAGTCGGTCAGCTCGACGTGGGGGTTGCCGCCCCATCCGCTCGAGGCGAGCTCCGCGCAGCTCCGCGGCTGCGGCGTCGCGCTCGAGCCGGACGCGAGGGTGAGCTCCTCGCAGCCGACGAACATCGCGCCGACGCCGAGGAGAGCGATCAGGAGGCCGAGGCCGTAACGGTTGGTGGGGATGGGGATGAACATCGCCCTGGCATCCTCCCGCGGCTCAGGCGACCGGCGCCTTCGCGATCTCCTCGAGCACCGCGGTGGCGTAGCAGCCCTTCGGCAGCCCGAAGGCGAGGACGATCGCGTCGTCCTCCCGCTCGACGCTGACGTCGCTGACGGCGAAGCGCAAGGGGCGGCGCTCGCCCTTGAGGCCGAGCGGAGCGAGCGCGGCGAACCCCTCGGCGCCGTCGAGACCCTCCTCGGCGAGGATCGCGTCCTCGAGCTCGCGGGCCGGGCCGCCGAGCGGGCGCAGCAGCTTCGTCCCGAAGATCGGCCCCGACGGGCTGATCTCGATCGCGGCGACGCGCGTCGCCTCGCGCTCGGGGTCGGTGACGAGGAACGCCGCGCCGTTTCGATGGAGGGTGGCGACCTCGCCCTGGCCGAGCCGGTCGAACCGCGGGAGGCCGGCGTCCTCGTCCGCCGCGAGCACCCGGCTCAGGTAGCGGTTGAAGAGCTCGGACTGGTAGGCCGAGGCGTAGAGGCCACGCATCTTCTTGGGGATCGCCCGCACCGCGCGCTCGAGCGCGTCGGGCTGCTTCGCGAGCGCGGCGAGGGCCGCCCGCTCGGCCGCGAAGGAGGGCGGGAAGAGCTCGCGCGCGCCGGCGACGTCGCCGGCGTCGAAGCGCCGGCGCGCCTCCTGGCAGGCCTCGGACTCGTGGTCCTGCGGTCGGCCGACCAGCTCGGCGAGGAGCTCGGTCGGCGTGTTCCGGACGAGCGCCGCGCCGAGGCGATGGGTGTTGCGGCGGAACCCGAATCGCTGGAGACCGAAGTAGTTCGGGACGCCCGAGCGCGCGAGCCGCTCGAGCACCCGCTCCGCCCGGTCCGCCCCGTCGGCGTCGACGCCGCGCATCCGGATCCGGAAGCGGTTGCCGGCGAGGTGGCCGACCTTGAGCTTGTTCCGGTGCCGCGCCGCCGACAGGACGCGGATCCGGTCGTCGTCGTCGAGCGCGGCGAGCGCCTCGGCGTCGACGCCGCCGCCGATCGAAAGGGTCTGGCGGGTGATCGCCTTCGCGTCCTTGAGCCCGGCGTAGCCGATCGCGCGCGGGCTCGCCCCGAGCGCGTTCGCGAGGAGCCGGACCGCCTCGTGGGTCGAGACGCCGCGCTTCTCGATCTCGACGTAGAGATGCTCGCCCTCGCCGCACGGCTCGTAGAGCGGGACCTCGGCGACGACGAAGTCCTCGGGCTGCTCGCGGGTTCGCCCGCGCACCGGCGGCAGGTCGCCGGTCAGGTAGACGCGCTCGGTCGGCGGCGGCCCGCTCACGGGCCGAGCTCGACGACGACCGTCACCGGCCCGTCGTTCACGAGGGCGACGTCCATCATCGCGCCGAAGAAGCCGCGGCCGACCGACAGGCCGAGCCCGGCGAGCGTGTCGGCATAGAGGGCGAAGAGCGGCTCGGCTCGCTCGGGACGCGCCGCGCCGGCATACGACGGGCGCGTCCCCTTGCGGGTGTCGCCGCACACGGTGAAGTTCGGCACGACGAGGACGCCGCCGCCGACGTCGAGGACGCTCCGGTTCATCTTGCCGTCGTCATCGGGGAAGACGCGCATCTTCGCCGTCTTCTCCGCGAGGCGGCGCGCCGTCGCCTCGTCGTCGCCGTCGGCCACGCCGAGGAGGACGCAGAGACCGGCGCCGACGGCGGAGCGCTCGTCGGTCCCGCGGTCGGTGACGCTCGCCTCACGCACCCGCTGGATGACCGCGCGCACCGACCACCCCCCACCTAACCGTAGTGGCGCCGGATGCCCTGGCGGAGCTGGTGGAGGGCGTGGCGGACGACCCGGTCGATCGTCTCGTGCTCCTCCTCGGTCGGCTCGCGGACGAGCTCGACGCCGACCTTGAGCTCGCCCTCGTCGGACAGCTCGATCCGGAGGTCGCCGATGAGACCATCGGGCACGTTCGGGCGGACCAGCGCCGTGAACGCCTCGGTGAGGGCCGCCTCCTGATCGCCGCAGGCGCAGGGGCCGCCCTCCTCGATCGCGCGCAGATGCCCGCGGGCGCAGATCGCGTCCGGGTGACCGACGTCGAGGCGCTCGATCGCCGTCTTGAACAGCTCCGCCGCCTCGTCGCCCGGCCGGCCGTCGTGCTGGAGGACGACGCCGAGGGCGACCTCGGCGCGGCCGAGCGCCTCGGGCTCGTCGACCGTCACCGCGGCGATCGAGTCGCGAAGCAGCTTCTCGGCCTCGATGATCCGTCCGACCTCGCTCTCGAAGAGGCCCCAGTTGCGGAGGACCTGACTCCGGATGAGCGCGCCGCCGTCGTCGTCGGCCGCGGCGAGGGCCGCGCCGTAGGTCGCCCGCGCGTCGTCGGCTCGCTCGGCCTCGGCCTGCGCCATCGCGAGGCCGAGGCGCGCGTGGAGGAGCTGCTCGGGGTCGTCGCGCCGGGCGAACGTCTCCATGAGCGCTTCGAGCGACTCGACCCGGTCGACGTGGCGATCGGCGTCGCGCTGGAGGTTGCTCAGGGCGACCCGCAGCTCGACGACCCGCGGATCGTCGTCGCCGTCGAGCCTCGCGGCGATGAGCGGGATCATCACCTCGATGAGGTCGCAGCCCCGGCCCGGGTTGCTGGCCGACTGCGCCCGACCCGCGACGGCGCCCGGCAGCTCCGAGGCGAGATCGTCGGGGAGATCGTCCAGGCTCGCGCCGTCGGGCAGCGGCGGCGCGCCGAAGCCCGATGCGATGTCGGCGTAGAGGGCGAGGGCGGCCCCGACCCGGGGGTGGCCCGAGTTCCAGAAGCAGCCGACCGACGCCTGCGCCACCTCGAGGGCGGCCTCGAGGTTGCCCTTCGCGAGCAGGGTCGCGGCGAGCGGCTCCGCCCCGAAGCCCCATCCCGGGTGATCCCGCCCGTAGTGCTTCTCGCGGGCGGCGAGGTTCTCGTGGAGGACGTTCTCGGCGTCGTCGAACCGCCCCATCCGGTGGAGCTGCTCGGCGAGGTTGGTCTGGAAGGTCAGGCGATCGCGGGTCGGCTCGTCGCCGTCGACCTCGATCGCGACGGCCCGCTCGAGCGCCTCGATGGCGCGCGGACCGTCGTCGATGAGGGCGTAGATCGCCGCGAGGCCGTTCCAGGCGATCGCGTGCTCGTGGCTCTCTTCACCGTGGTCGGCGGCCGCCTCGACGCGGGCCGCCTCCATGTGGGCCTCGGCCTCGGCGCTCTTGCCGGCGCGGAGAAGCTCGAGAGCCCGCTCGAGGGCGGGGTCTTCCATCGTCAGACGGCCTCCAGGGCGCGGCCGAGGTCGGCGCGGAGGTCGTCGGCGCTCTCGAGCCCGACGCTCAACCGGACGAGCCCGTCCTGGAGGCCGGCGGCGATCCGCTCCTCGCGGGGGATCGCGGCGTGGGTCATCGCGGCCGGGAGCTGGATCAGGCTCTCGACGCCGCCGAGGCTCTCGGCGAGGCCGAAGACCGTCGTCGCCATCGCGAGGCGCTTGGCCGCCTCGACGTCGCCCTTCACCTCGAAGCTCACCATCCCGCCGAAGCGCCGCATCTGCCGGGCGGCGACCTCGCGGCCGGGGTGGGTGGCGAGGCCGGGGTAGATCACCCGCTCCACCTTGGGATGTTCGGCGAGGAACGCGGCGACGCTCTCGGCGTTGTCGCAGTGGCGCTCCATCCGCACCGCGAGCGTCTTGATGCCGCGGTGGACGAGGAAGCAGTCGAGCGGCCCCGGGATCGCGCCGGCCGCGTTCTGGAGGAACGCGATCTTCTTCGCGATCGCCTCGTCGTTGGTGACCGTGGCGCCGCCGACGACGTCGGAGTGGCCGCCGAGGTACTTCGTCGTGCTGTGGACGACCACGTCCGCGCCGAGCTCGAAGGGCTGCTGGAGATACGGCGAGGCGAACGTGTTGTCGACGACGACGAGGGCGCCGTGCTCGTGGGCGACCTTCGCCGCGGCGGCGAGGTCGGTGATGTGGAGGAGGGGGTTACTCGGGCTCTCGAGCCAGAGCATCTTCGTCTCGGGCCGCCACGCCTCGCGGATCGGGTCGATCGAGGTCGTGTCGACGAAGTCGAACGACAGCCCGAAGCGGCGGTAGACCTGGGTGAACAGGCGGTGCGTCCCGCCGTAGAGGTCGTTGCCGCAGACGACGTGGTCGCCGGCGTCGAGGAGGCGGATCAGGGCGTCGGTCGCCCCCATCCCGGAGCTGAACGCCGAGCCGAACTTCCCGCCCTCGATCGCGGCGATGGCCGTCTCGAGGCACGTTCGGGTCGGGTTGCCCGTCCGGCTGTACTCGTAGCCGGTGTGCTCGGCCGGCGCCGGCTGGATGTAGGTCGAGGTGAGGAAGACCGGCGGCATCACGGCGCCGGTGCGGGGCTCCGGGTCGCAGCCCGCATGGATGAGCTTGGTCTCGATCTGGTCGTCGTTCTTCATGGCGGCGGGATTCTACGAGGCCGACGCCGAGGGGGCAATGGCTATTGACGTGATGAGGGGGCGTCCGGAGCGGACTCCCGCATGACGATCCCCGGCCCCCGACGTCAGAAGGTGGAGCCCTTGAGGCGCTGCCGCCCCGCGTGTTAGAGATGTCGCCTCCCCTGGAGCAAGTGAGCCCACCGCGGTGGGAGGGCCGAACGCCGTGACCGAGACCGCCGTCCATTTCGACAGGCTTCGCAAGGTGTACGGGGGGCTCTTCGGCAAGACCGTCGAGGCGCTCCGCGGGATCACCATCCAGGTCGAGCGCGGGCAGATCTTCGGCCTCCTCGGGCCGAACGGCGCCGGCAAGACGACGGCCGTGAAGCTGCTCCTCGGCCTGTGCCGGGCGACCGGCGGATCGGCGACCGTCTTCGGCGAGCCGGCCGGCACCCAGGACGCCCGCCGCAAGATCGGCTACATGCCGGAGCGCCCGATCCTGCCGAGCCATCTCTCCGGCCAGAAGGCGCTCGAGCACTTCGGAGCGCTGTCGGGCCTCAGCCGGGCCGAGCGCCGCGAGCAGGCCGGGAAGTGGCTCGAGCGGATGGGCCTCGGGCACGTCGGCAACCAGAAGGTCGGCACCTACAGCAAGGGCATGGGCCAGCGGATCGGCATCGCCCAGGCGTTGCTCCACGACCCGCCGCTGGTGGTGCTCGACGAGCCGACCGACGGCCTCGACCCGGTCGGCCGCCGGGAGATCCGCGAGCTCCTCTTCGAGATGAAGAAGAAGGGGACGACCGTCTTCCTCAACAGCCATCTCCTGCAGGAGGTGGAGGAGTGCTGCGACCGGGTCGCGATCCTCCACAAGGGCGAGATCGTCCGGGGCGGGACGCTCGAGGAGCTCCTCGCGGTGCAGGCGGAGTACCAGCTCACCATGGACGGGATGACCGACGCGGCGAAGAAGAAGCTGAAGGAGATCGCCGTCGAGGTCGACGACGGGGCGACCAAGAACGAGCTCGTCGTCCGCCTCGAGGCCGAGTCCCACGTCGACAAGGTCGTCGACGCGCTCCGGGCCGACAACGTCGGGATCCGGGGCGTCGTCCCGATCAGGCGCCGGCTCGAGGACATCTTCGTCGACGCCCTCGGCGGCGACACGAGCGTCGGCGGCCACCCCGCGGGAGGCGAGTGATGATCACCGGGTTCATCGGCATCGTCCGCTTTCGAGTCGGCGGGTCGCTCAAGGGCGTGCTCGGGATCCTCAGCCTGATCGCGTGCCTCATCGTCGTGATCATGTGCTTCGGCGTCGGCATCGACCGCGTCACCGAGGAGGCGAGCGGCGTCGAGTTCAGTCGGATCCGCTTCTTCGGCTCGATGACGATCGATCGGGTTCCGCTTGCGATCACCAAGGACGGCGCCGGCCACGACCCGACGGTGATCCACTCCTGGCTCGGCGAGACGCTCGCGAGCTGGATCTGCGGGTTCGTCGGGATCTTCATCGGCCTCGTGATGACCTGTAACTACATCACGAGCGCGAGCGAGCGCGGAAGCGTCGAGCTGACGCTGAGCCGACCGATCCCGCGGCCGATCGTCGTCCTGTCCGAGTACACGGCCGGGTTGATCGTCGTCGGGGTGCTCACGGCGGTGGTGATGGGCGGGAGCTGGTTCGCCCTCGGGCTGCGGCTCGGAGTCTGGTCGCCGGGCTACCTCGTGCCCATCCTGATCGTCGTCGCGAAGTTCGCGATCGTGAGCGCGGTCGGGATGCTCTTCGCCCTGCTCGGGCGGCACTGGGCCCTCGCGATCATGATCCCGATCGGGTTCTGGTTCGCCTGCTACTCGGTCGAGCAGGCCAAGGACACCTTCCTCGATCCGATCCGCGAGCAGGTCGACTCGATCGAGAAGGAGCGCGGCCCGGGCGCCGCCGCGGGCGTCCCGATGGCCTCGCTCGCCAAGGGCGGCGTCGGCAAGTCGGTCGACATCCTCTACGTCGTCCTGCCCAAGCCGAGCAAGTTCGACTACCTCGTGAAGTGGGCGTGCTGGGGGCGCGAGTCGATCGAGGAGGACGAGGCCCTCAAGAAGGCCTTCGACCCCGCGAACATCATCATCTCCAGCCTCGCCTGGCTGGTGATCTGCCTCGGCGTCTGCTGCCTCCTGTTCCACTTCCGGGAGTTCTGAGCTCCGCCCCCCCAGAACCCCTTTACAGAAGGCGCGTTGAAAGGTCTTCTGGTGGACGATCGGGGGCCCGAGGTTCGGGCCGCCCGGCTCCACGACGGGGGACATCCGAGAGATGGCTCAGCTTCGCCGCGTCGCCGGGAAGGGCAACACCTGCCTGAAGATGGAGCTCTACGACGAGGCCGTCGTCTACTTCAAACGATGCCTCTCGATCCAGAGCCCCTGCCCGCAAGCGACCTTCAACATGGCTGTCGCCCGGCTCCGGCAGGGCAAGCTCGAGGAGGGCCTCGACCTCGCCGCCGAGGCGGTCGCCCTCGACGATGACCTCGGCGTTCGCCTCGGCGCGAGCGGCGACGTCGAAGAGGTGCGTCGAAAGCTCAAGGAGCGCTTCGAGAGCTCACCCGAGATGGCGGCCGTCATCGACCACTGCGACGCCAAGGAGTTCCCCGACCTCCAGACCGGCGAGGACGAGGAGGTTCCGCTCGACGAGGACGGCGAGCCCGACCTCGACACCTTCTTCAGCTCGGATGCGTCCGAGGGCCGCGAGGCCGAGGCGCAGGCGAAGGACGCCTACACCGAGGGCGTCTCGCGGATCCGGAAGAAGGACTTCGACGGAGCGAAGGCCGCGTTCAAGCGCTCGATCGACCTCGAGCCGGCCAGCCCGCAGCCCTACAACGACCTCGCCGCCGTCCACATGATGAACGGCGACTGGGACGAGGCGATCCCGCTCCTCGAGAAGGCGACCAAGCTCAAGGTCGACTACTTCGACGCGTTCCTGAACCTCGGCGTCGCCAACATGAAGAAGGGCGACTTCCGCGGTGCGATGGTCGCCTACCGGTCGGCGGCGCTGGTGCGCCCCGCGAGCGCGAAGGCGGCCCACCAGGTCGGCGTCTGCAACGAGCGGATCGGTGACGCCGACCAGGCGATCGAGTGGCACCGCAAGGCGATCGAGGCCGACAACAAGTTCGTCGACGCCCACTACCATCTGGGCTGCATGCTCCTGAAGAAGCGCGACGACTTCGAGGCGGAGGCCTGCTTCGTCAAGGTCATCGAGCTGAACCCGAAGCACTTCAAGGCGCTCAGCAACCTCGGCTCGGTGCGGATGCGGCGCGGCGAGGTCGAGGACGCCGCCAAGGCGTTCGAGCGCGCCGTCGAGGCGATGCCGAAGTACGCGGCCGCGCGGGTCAACCTCGCCCTCGCCTACGCCAACATCGGCAACCACGAGGGCGCGGTCGAGCACCTCAAGGCGGCCGAGGAGATCGACCCGAAGCTCGTCACGCCGAAGACGCTCGCCCTCGTCGGTGATGCCTGTCTCGAGGTGGGCGAGCGCGACAAGGCGATCGAGCTCCTCGAGCGCGCGGTCGACAAGGAGCCCGACCTCGAGACGGCGCAGGCGAAGCTGGCCGAGGCCTACTACGACAAGGCGATCGACCTGTTCGGGCTGAAGGAGCACGCCGAGGGCGTCGAGTACGCCGAGAAGGCGCTCAAGATCGACCCCCAGAACCCGCTCTTCCACATGAAGCTCGGCATGGGCCACATGTACCTCAAGGACTACCGCGAGGCGGCCGAGCACCTCGAGAAGGTCGTCGAGCTCGTGCCCGACGGGACCGACACGACGCTCCGCTACAACCTCGCGTGCTGCTACTCGCTCCTCGGCGAGGTCGACGCGGGCTGCAAGTGGATCGGCAAGGCGGTCGACCTCGGCTACGACGACTGGCTCGAGGTTCAGGACGACGACGACCTCCACCCGCTCCAGCGCGCCGCGGGCTGGGACCGGCTGATCGAGCGGATGAAGGCCGGCGGCGGACCCGAGGACGGCGCGAAGAGCGACGACGACGCGCCGAAGAAGGCCGACGACGACGACGCGATCGGCGAGGCTCCCGTCCGTCACGAGACCGACGAGCTGCAGATCGACGAGATCGTCGTGAGCGGCGAGCTCGGCGATGACGACGGTCCCGGCGAGCTTCCCTAGCTCAGGTCCGATGGGCTCGCCTTCGGCGAGCAGATGTCACCACGGAGGCACGGAGACACGGAGAGGCGACTGAGGGCGCCGTATCCCGGCTCGCACGAGCCGACCGGCTCCAGGGATGGCTCCCTCTCGGTCTCGGTCACGCGAGGCGACGGGAGCCAAGAGAAGGAGCGCCGGGATCGGTCCGCGACGGGGCATCATCCGAAGCTGCTCCGTGCCTCCGTGCCGCCGTGGTTCCATCTCTTCATCGACGTGAGCGACGTTGACATGCCCTATCCGGGCTCGTCGTCGCGATCTCCGTACTGCTCCTCGAACGCCGCGCTCGCCTTCTTGTTCTTCATGATCCCGACGACGAACAGGATCAGCGCGACGACACCGGCCATGAGACCGACGCCGACCAGGATGGCCGTGACGACCTGGGCCTCCTCCTCGCGCTCGTCGGTGGCGATGATGAATCCGATCACGCCGCCGATCATGAGGAGCAGGTTGAACAGGCAGCCGCAGCCGCCGCAGCCCATCATCAATCCGGGAGCGGCGCTCGGCTGATAGGGCGGGTACGAGGACGCGGAAGCGTCGGACATGACTTCCCCCTGGGTTCGAGTAGCCAGTACTCTCGCCTCGGGGAGCCCGACGTGTCAACCCGCTATCAGGTATCGAGATAGCCCCCCGTTGATCTGCTATACTCGCCGGCCATGAGCGCCGAGCCGTCCGAGAGAGATGACGCGCCCCTCCGCGGCGCCGTCGCCGCGCGACGCTGGGCGAACGCGCTCGGGGTCGCCGGCGCGGCGACCGTCGCGATCGTCGGGCTGCGCCTCTGGGATCAGTCGCGGCGCCTCGGCTCGTTCGACCTCGTCGAGGCGATCGGCGCCGGGCTCGCCGTCGCCGTCGTCGGCGTCGCGTTCGCGCTCCGCCTCGGCGCCGCGCGCGACCCGGCCGGGCTCGACGCCGCGCCGCTCGGCGCCCGGACGGGCTTCATCCGCCTCGCCCTCTACGCCGCGTTCGCCGCGTTCCTCTCGGTCGCCTTCTCGCGCCTGACCGGGATCGTCGGCCGCTTCGTGATCCACGAGATGAGCGTCTGCCTCGGCGTCGGCGGGCTCCTCCTCGCGGCCCGCCGCGTCGATCCGCTCGCGGCGACCCTCGGCAAGAGCCGCCTCCTCGCCACCGTCGACGTCCTCCTCTTCAACGTGCTCCTGGCGGCGGTGCTCATCGAGGGCGGCGTCCGGGTCTACATGGCGGTCCGCGAGCTGCCACCCCAGCTCGCGTGGAACCCCGGCGCCCTCGCCTTCAAGCTGCCGCCCGACAAGGACGGCGCGAACCCACAGGGCTACATGGACGCGCCGTTCACCGAGGAGAAGCCCGACGGGATGCGCCGCGTCGTGGTGCTCGGCGACTCGTTCTGCGCCGGCCACGTCGGCTACGAGCCGAACTGGCTCACGGTCGCCGAGCGGCGGCTCCAGGCGCGCCCCGAGCTCGGCGCCGACGGCGACACGCCGGCGCCGGTCGAGATCTACAACCTCGGCATCCACAACGCGAGCCCCCGCGAGTACCTCGACGTCCTCGAGCGCGAGGGGCTGCGCTACGACCCCGACCTGGTCGTCCTCAGCTTCTACGTCGGCAACGACGTGAGCCTGGGCTACGTCGACCCCCACCCGCTCTACAAGGACTCGCTCCGGAGCTTCCACGTCCTCGACCGGATGATCAAGCTGAAGAAGGCGAAGGCGAAGGCCGCCGCGGAGGCCGAGACGGGCAAGGTGCGGCTCAAGATGTCGCCCGAGCGCTACGCCCGACAGCAGCGCCGCCACATGCGCCTGAGCCGACGCGGCGAGCCCGACCTCGAGGACGAGCGGAAGTGGGCCGCCGCTCTCGGCGCCGTCGCCCGCGTCGCCGCGATCTGTCGCGAGCGCGGGATCGCGATGATGATCGTCGTCGCCCCCGACGCGTTCCAGGTCGACGCGGACGTGCTCGCGATGGCGCTCGCCGGCGTCCCCGAGAAGGCCGCCGAGTACCCGCCGTGGAAGCTCGAGGACTTCGACCTCCTCGCCCCGCAGGCGCGCGTCGCCGCGTTCGCCGCCGAGGCGGAGATCGAGCTGCTCGACCTGATGCCCGCCTTCGACGCGGCGAACGCCCGCGGCGAGGGCCCGTTCTATCTGGAGCGCAACGCCCACTGGAACGAGCCCGGCAACCTCGTCGCCGGCGAGGCGCTCGCCGAGGCGCTCACGCCGCGCGTCGCGGCCTGGCGGTGAACGCGCCGCCGGCTCCGGCGCCCGCCCCGACTCCACCGGACGCTCCGCGCGCCGACGGGATCCTCGCGCCGAGGACTCTGCTTCGCGCGGGGACCCGCCTCGGGTCGGTCGCGGTCCTGGCGCTTCCGGTCCTCACCTGGGGCGTGTGGACGGGCCACGCCGACGGCACGATCGGCGCAAGGCTGCTCATGGCGGGATCGATGGGCCTCCTCATCGGCGTCCCCTTCGCGCTTCCGGTGTTCGCCGAGGCGATGGCACGGTCGCGTCAGCCGGGAGTCCTGCGCGATGTCCTCCTCGCCTCGGGCGTGATCGTCCTCTTTCTCCTCGGCGATGCGTTCTTCATCGTCGAGGCGACCTTCGCCGATCGGCTCGGCACGAGCAGCTCGTTCGCGGACGCGATCCAGAGCACGAAGCAATGGCTGGCGCGCCCGGACGCATGGCTCGCCTACCTCGACTTCGGCGCGGTCCTGGGAGCGATTCTCGCGGGGCAAGCCGTCGCCCGCGCCCGGCGCGGGATCCTCGGCAGCCAGACGCTCGCCGGGTGGGGTCTCGGGTTCCTGATATACCAGCTCACGATGCTCCCCGACGTCTTCATGCGCGAAGCGCCCCAGCACGGCCGTTCCCTCCCGGTGATCCTGTCTCTCTTCGGCGGATTCCTCATGTTCGTCCCCAGCTTCTTCGCGGCGATCTTCACCGGGATCACCGAGAAGATCGCGGACCGGATCGAACGCCGCCTCGCTCGCCGACGGGAGGCTTCGTGAGCGAGCCGGACGCCCCACCGCCCCCGAGAGCGTCCCTCGCGGCGACCCTGCTCCGCGCCGGCCTCCGGATGGGCGTCGCCGCGATCCCGGTCCTCGCGTTCGTCCTCCTCGACCGCTCCCTCGGAGATGTCGGGTTCGTCGGGCTGCTGCCGCTCACCCTCGTCGGCCTGCCGCTGGCGTTCGTGACCTTCATCGAGGACGCCGCCGTCTCGCGACCGCCGAGCGGCGCGCGCGACGCCCTCTGCGCGATGGGCGCGGCGCTCCTCGCGGCGCTCGGGATCGGCGCGATCGTCGCGGCGAGCGCGCTCGCCGATGCGACGCTCCGCCCGGGCAGCCAGGCGCTCGCGCTCGACGGCTTGGCGGGGGTCCGGTCCCGGGCCGCCCTCCTCGTCCTGCCCGCGCCGATCGCGGTCGGGATCGCGGCCCAGTCGGTCGCCTGGATCCGCGGCTCCGGCGTGATCCTACAGCTCGCGTCCGGCGTGCTCGCCGGGCTCGCCACGCTCGCGCTCGCCCTCGGCGTCGCCATGACGGCGACCGACGCGCTCGCGATGGTCCCGCCCGCCTGGGTCGCGATCTCCTGGAGCGGATGCCTCGTCGCGGTCGGCCTCCTCGTCGCGACGGCGACCGGCGCGGCGGATCATCTCGCGCGGATGATCCGGTCATGAGAGGCGCGGTGACGCTCGCGAGTCTTCTCCGCGCGGCGACGCGCCTGGGCGTCGCCGCGGCCCCGTTCGCCCTCCTCTTGATCGGCGCGGTCGCCGCGCGACAGATCGCGCTCGATCTCATCGTCCTCGGCCTCGTCGGCCTGATCGGCGCGATGGGCGCGATCCCGCTCGCCCTTCCGACCTTCGCCGAGGCGTGGGCGGAGGGTCGTGCGCCCGGCCGGCGTCGCGATGCGATCGTCGGTGTCTCGTCGTATCTCCTCGCGCACGCGGGCCTCGTCGCGTGGGTCGCGGAGGCGTTCTTCCTCGTCACCCTGGCCGACGGCGCCTCGTTCGGGGACTCCGTCGGTCGCACCCTGAGTCGCGACGGGCTCGTCGAGCCGGCGGTCGTGATCGCCGCCCTGGTCGCCCCGATCCCACTCTCGACCGCGATCGCGGCCCAGGCGGTCGTCCGATCCCGCGGCGAGCGGCTCCATCGACGCGTCTGGATCGGGTGGCTCGCGTCCTACCTCGTTCTCGCGGCGATGGGCCTGATCGCGGTCCTCTCAGCCCCGTACCTCCGAGAAGCCGCACCGGCGGCGGTCGTCGGGGGCGTCGCCCTCGTCGTGATCAACCTCGTCATCGGCCTGCTCGCCGCCGGCGGCGACCGTCTGTTCGACCGGTTCGTCGGCCCGAGGCTGCGCCGCGACGCGTCGTAGCGAACCCGGACGAGGCCAGCGCCGTGTGGTTCCAATGAGAGAGATGAGCGAGACCACGCCCCCGAACCGAACGAAGCCCCCTCGCCGGGTCGATCGCCGATCGCTCCTCCGCCGACGGACCAAGCGCGGAGCGTCGTGGACGCTCATCATCAGCGTCGGGATCCACCTCGTCCTGAGCCTCTTCCTCGCCCTGCGGATGATCTCGATTCCGCCGCCCGAGCACGAGGCGGTGATCCACGTCCGCCTCGCGGTGCCCGAGGACCCCGAGCTCGAGCAGGCGCCGGTCGAGGAGGAGGGCCTCGTCGAGGAGCTCCCCGAGGAGGGCCTGCCGGTCCCGGCCGAGGAGCCGAGCGACCAGCTCGAGACGGCCGACGAGGTCGAGCAGGAGGACAAGGCGCGGGGAGACGCATCCGCACGCGGCGGCGAGGACGCCTCCGACCTGGTCGGCGAGCCCGCCGTCTTCGGCGTCGGCGGCGCCGACGGCGGTCGCTTCGGCTGGGAGGGCGGCGGCGGGATCGTCGAGAGCGGGTTCCGGCCCGGCGCCAGGAAGGGCCTCCAGCGCTTCCGCGCCGACGGGCTCGACGTCGTGATCTGCCTCGACGTCAGCGGGAGCATGAGCGACACCCTCGAGACGAACAAGCGCGAGGCCGAGGGGCTGATCCGGATGATCTCCGCGCTCGTCCCCGAGGTCCGCTTTGGCCTGATCTCCTACTCCGACGCGGTCGAGTCGAAGCAGCCGCTCACCTTCGACCACCTCCAGATCCTCACCGCCCTCCGCGCCCTCGGCTCCAGCGGCGGCGGCGACGAGTGCGTCGAGGCGGCCCTCGAGCAGGCGCTCGACCCCGGCGGGATGGGCTGGCGCCCCCACGCCTGGCGCTCGGTGATCATCGTCGGCGACGAGCCAGCCGATCCGAAGGACCGCCGCGAGTGCATCGCGACCGTCCGCTCCGCCGCGAAGGCGAACGAGCGGCTGATCGTGAACACGTTCAGCGCGACGAACGGACAGCTCGTGCCGAGCTTCGCCGAGATCGCCGCCGCCGGTCGCGGCGAGGCGCTCATCGCCGGCGAGGAGTACTCGGTCGGGCGCGCGCTCGTCCGGCTCGCCTTCGGCGCCGAGGTCGGCGCCGAGGTCGACCGGTGGATCGACGAGCACCCGAAGGCGGCGATCGAGCAGTACGGCATCGGCAACCTCGGGACCAGCCTCGTCAAGATCGGGCTCGACCCGAAGCGGTCGCCGGTCGAGCGCCTCGACGCGCTCGTGACGGCGGCCCGGAACCAGCGAACGGCCCGGGCAGTCGGCGCCCTCCTCGACGTCATCGTCCAGCACCCCGATCTCCTGAAGATCCCGCGCGCGATCGAGGAGGTTTGCGCCGCGGTCGGGGCGCGTCCGCCCGTCCACGCGATCGGCGAAGCGCAGCGTCGACGCGAGGCGACCCTGACCGTCGCGCGCGCCGCAGGCGATCTCGGAAGCGCGGCGGCCCGCGGGGCCCTCCTGAAGCTCCTGGAGCGAGAGCGCACGATCCACGGCGATCCCGGCGGCCGACGCATCGTCGCGACGGCGCTCGCCCGGGTCGGCGGCCAGGACGCGGGCGACGTGGTCGCCGAGCTCCTCGTCGAGGACCCCGAGCTGCTCGACCCCGCCACCCTCCTCACCGCGCTCGTCCGGTCGCCGAGCGCGACCCTCCGCGACGAGCTCCTGAAGCGTCTGGCGACCGACCCGACGTTCCGCGCCAGCGCGTTCGGCGCGTCCGACCCGCAGGTGCACGCCATCGTCGACGGGCTGATCGCCCAGCGCGTGGCGACCGACGAGACGTTCCGGGAGATCTGCCTCGCCGACGGGGGCGGTCCGTTCCGGGTCGCGGTCGCCGCGCTCCTCGCGAAGGGGGACGAGGCCCGGGCAGACATCGCCGGCCGGCTCCTCGGCGACCGCGCGTTCCGCGAGCGCACGATCCCGCTGCTCGGCGAGCAGGATCGCTTCGCCCTCGGGCTGCTCCTCTTCGAGGGGGTCCTCCGGGACGGCGCCGACGACGCGGCGGCGCTCGCGCGCGATGAGCGCGTCCTCACCCTGGCCGCGCTCGGCGCCGAGACGGTCGGCGCGATCCTGGCGACCTCGGTCGACGACGACGAGCGGCTCGCCCGCGCCACCCGCGTGATCGCCGCCCTCGAGCGCGCGCTGCCGGGCGACGCGTGGGCGCGACTGCTGCGCGAGAGCGACATCCCTCTCGACGTCCTCGTCGCCGCCGTCCCGCGGGTGACCCGCAAGCTGGCCGAGCGCCTCCAGGAAGGCGACCGGACCGAGCTCCGGACGCTCGTCGCCCGGGCGAAGGAGCTCTCGCCCGAGGCGGGCGCGGCGCTCGCGATCGAGCTCGGCCCCGCCCTCGATCGGACCGACGGCATGCGCCGCCGAAACCTCTTCCGCCTCTTCGCCGATCTCACCGACGTCCGCGGCGTCGAGACGCTCGTCGCGGCGATGCGCTGGGACGGCGGCAAGCTCGCCCCCGAGGCGATCGAGGGTCTTCGGCGGGTGACCGAGCTCCCGTTCGCGAAGGCGGCCCGGAGCAAGAAGAAGAGGGCCGCCCAGGTGCTCGAGATCGAGTGGTGGTGGGCTAAAGCCAGCGAAAGTGGTGAGTTCACTCCACGCTAGCCCGCTCGCCGTCAACGACACGGGCGAGTCAATTCGCCCCTAGCCGGGAGGGCTATTTCGCCCCGCCAGTCTCCGATGCGGGACACCCGACGGCTCCCCTCGACCATCCGGTCGACGACGAAACCCCTTCCTGAGTAGCGCCTTGAGGCGACGGCGGCGAGCCCGCCCCGCTGGCCCACCCGTTGCTTGCTCGCGAGGCCGCGGAGAGACCACCAGGGAAGAGACTGGTCGCGCGACCGCGCGGCCCGAGAAGGGGACATTCCATGCGTCGGACCAGCGCCCGGATCGCGATCGCGACCGGTCTAGGGCTCGCGATCGCGGGCATCAGCTGCAGCAGCGGCGGAAGCAGCGGCGGCGGAGGAGCCATCCGAACCGCCAACACCAGTCCCGGCTCGGGCGGCTCGACCACGAGCGCGCCCGGGGGCTCGGGAAGCTCGACAGGCTCGGGCGGCTCGACCGGATCCGGCGGCGGCGGAACCACCACGCCCGGTGGCGGAACCACGCCCGGTGGCGGAACCACGCCCGGCGGCGGAACCACGCCCGGCGGCGGAACCACGCCCGGCGGCGGAACGACCACGACGACCGGCCCGCTCCTCCGCAAGGCGCTCGAGATCGACGCCGCCCTCCGCGGCGAGCATCTCTTCGAGAACCTGCACTTCAACATCCATCGCAATGGCAGCCGCCAGGTCATCGCGCTCAGCTCCACCTCCGACGCCGCGATCTGGACCGGCCTCTACATCGCCGCCCAGGCCGACCGGTTCGACGCGACGGGCGACACCGACGCGATCGGCAACATCGAGCAGGCGATGCGCGCCCTCCACATCCTCCACGAGATCAACGGCGAGCCGGGCCTCGTCTCGCGCAACTTCGGAAGCCCGCCGCTCCTCGGCGGCAACGGCTACAGCGCGGGCTCCGGCCCCTACGCCGGCTTCGTCTACAAGGACACTGGCGTCAGCCGTGACCAGTACACCGGCTGGCTCATGGGCGTCGCCCGCGGCTTCCCGCTCCTGCGGGACGCCAGCCTGAGAGCGCAGATCCAGGACGACTGCCGAGCCATCGCGGCGAACCTGATGACGAACGACCTGAAGCTCACCGACACGCGCCAGTCGCCGCCGGCGATCTACTTCAACCTCAACCCGGACCAGCCGCACGGCAAGCCGATCACCCAGCAGGAGTGGGACCAGGTCGACGACTTCCCCGTGAACCTGATCGCGCAAGCGATCCCCTACGACCCCCAGCTCGCCGACGCGATCACCAACGCGCGCACCCCGCCGATCAAGTCGGGCGAGGCGATCCGCGCCCTCTTCTTCTTCAAGACGATGGCCGAGGTGACCGGCGACCCCGCGATCGCGGACTACTACCGCAACGACCTGCTCGTCCGGAAGGACTTCCTCCGCGTGGTCGACGAGTACGGCACGCTGATGGACGACATCTTCCGCGGCCAGAACCTCGACATCCTCCGCGACACGTTCCTCAGCCTCGGCACGATCTTCGGGAGCGTGCTCGACGCGTGGGTTCGATCACGAGTCGGCGCCCTCGGCCCGATCGCCGGACCGCTCGCCCGCCAGGCGCTCCAGCCGGTCATCGACCAGATCATGCGGCAGATCGGAGGCACCGTCACCGGCGTGATCGCGTGGCTCGCCAACCCGCAGAATCTGCAGAACGCGAACCAGACCGTGCAGGGCATCAACATGCTCGGCACCGTCCTCTCGCTCCTCGGGCTCGGCAACGCGGGGTCGCAGCTCCAGGGCGTCACGGGCAACATCGGCCCGTATCTCCAGAGCGACCTCGAGACGTTCCGCAAGACGATCATGAGCGGCGTCGGCGACAACCTGACGTTCACCGCGCTCCGCGGCCTCGCCGAGCAGGAGACGGACCCGAACCTCGTGACGGTCTACCGGAGCGTGATCGACCGCAAGCTCGACTACCGCCGCGGCGAGCACAACGCCTACTTCGTCTTCCTCGACGCGGCGTTCGGACCGAACGGCCCCGACGCCACCGAGATGCCCGAGGCGATCCAGGCCCTCCACGACCACTTCGGCGCCGCCGACCGGGCCGAGCGGATCGTCGACAACTCGGGCCGGCCCGGCGTCGTCGTCTCGCCCTGGCCCGACCGGTTCGGCAATGTGGGCAACGCGGCGACGGAGGCCTTCCCGCTCTCGCAGCGCGCCCCGCACTACTACCACTGGCAGCAGAACCCCTACGAGATCCGCACCGGCCACGCCGGCAGCAAGATCCACAGCGGCCTGGGCTACGTCGTCGCCTACTGGCTCGGCCGCAAGGCGGGGGTCGTCGATCCGAGCTGGTAGGAACCCCGTTCTCCGGCTAGTGGGTTCCCGGAACCCGGGCGGGCGGGTAGAGTATCCGCCCGACCCGGCCCCGGGTCGTCACACTCGGAGGACGGAAAGATCACCTCGTTTCGAAACGTCGCCATCATCGCCCACGTCGATCATGGCAAGACCACCCTCGTCGATCGTCTTCTCCACACCGCGCACGTCTTTCGCAGCAACCAGGTCGTCGCCGAACGCGTCCTGGACAGCAACGACCTCGAGCGCGAGCGTGGCATCACGATCCTGTCGAAGAACTGCGCCATTGACTGGAAGGGCGTCAAGATCAACATCATCGACACGCCCGGCCACGCCGACTTCGGCGGCGAGGTCGAGCGCGTCCTCGGGCTGGCCGACGGAGCGCTCCTGCTCGTCGACGCCGCCGAGGGTCCGATGCCGCAGACGCGCTTCGTCCTGCGCAAGGCGTTCGCCGCCGGGCTGACGCCGATCGTCGTGATCAACAAGTGCGACCGCCCCGACGCCCGCATCGAGGAGGTGATCAACGAGGTCCTCGAGACGTTCATCGACACGACCGAGGCCGACGACGACGACTCGATCCTCGAGTTCCCGATCGTCTACGCGAGCGCGAAGAACGGCTGGGCGACGCTGGACCGCGAGGCGGCCGAGGCCGGCACCGCCGAGGGCGTCGAGGCGCTCCTCGACGTCATCCTCGACGAGGTGCCGCCGCCCAGGGTCGAGGAGGGCTCGCTCCAGATGCTCGTCTCCTCGCTCGACTACGACGACTACGTCGGCCGGATCGCGGTCGGCCGCGTCCGCGCCGGACGGATCGAGGAGGGCAAGCCGGTCCTGGTCTGCCACCGCGACGGCAAGCAGGTGAGCGTCGTCCCCAAGGCGGTCCAGACCTACCAGGGCCTCGGCCGCGTCGCGACCACGGCCGTCGAGCCGGGCGACATCGCCGCGCTCGTCGGCTTCGAGGGGATCGACATCGGCGCGTCGATCACCTCGCCCGAGGACCCTCGTCCGCTCCCGCCCGTGAGCGTCGACGAGCCGACCGTCGCGATGCTCTTCGGCGGCAACGACGGTCCGCTCCGCGGCACGGAGGGCACCTACGTCAGCAGCCGACAGGTCCGCGAGCGGCTCGAGCGCGAGGCGCGCCGCAACGTCTCGATTCGCGTCAGCGACACGGCCAGCCCGGACACCCTCGAGGTGGCGGGGCGCGGCGTGCTCCACCTCGGGATCCTGGTCGAGACGATGCGCCGCGAGGGCTTCGAGTTCACCGTCAGCCGCCCCGAGGTCATCGTCCGGACCGACCCCGAGACGGGGGAGCGGCTCGAGCCGGTCGAGGTCGCGATCGTCGACGTCCCGACGGAGCACTCGGGGAAGGCGATCGAGCTCCTCTGCGGCCGTCGAGGCGAGCTCATCAGGATGGACAACCGCGGCGGGAACATGGTCCGGATCGAGCTCAACGTGCCGAGCCGAGGTCTCATCGGCGTGCGGACGAAGCTCCTCAACGCGACCAGCGGCGAGGCGGTCCTCAACCACCAGTTCCTCGAGTACGCGAGCTGGAAGGGCGAGCTGCCGCGCCGATCGACCGGCGTTCAGGTCTCGGGGTTCCTGGGCGAGGTGACGACCTACGCGGTCGATCTCCTCCAGGGGCGCGGCCCCCTCTTCGTCGGCCCGGGCGATCGCGCCTACGAGGGGATGATCTGCGGCGAGCACGTCCGCGACGACGACATCGTCGTGAACATCTGCCGCAAGCGAAAGCTCGACAACATGCGCGCCGCCACGGCCGACAAGAAGATCGTCCTGACGCCGCCGCGGCGGTTCGGCGTCGAGGAGGCGCTCGAGTACATCGCCGACGACGAGCTCGTCGAGGTGACGCCGAAGAGCCTCCGCCTCCGCAAGAAGCTGCTCGGCGCGAAGGACCGGAAGAAGGCGGACCGCGAGGAGCGGGAGGCGAGTTAGGAGCGGGCTGCGCCTGCGGCTCTGGGTCGCGGCCCGCGGCTGTCGCTGCCTGCGCGGATTACGATCCACAGATTCCACAGATTACACGGATTACGAGTTGCTCACGCGGTGATGCCCGGGGCAGCCAGCCCGTGAGCTCGGCGTCTCGGCAGAGGTGAGGCGCGATCCGCGGCCATCTGTGTAATCTGTGTAATCTGTGGATCGTAACCCGCAGGGCAAGCGTCCCCGAAGCCCCCGCGCGAGACCCGATGACCCTCCGCATCCTCCCCCTCGGCGTCGGCGACGCCTTCTCCGCCCTCCACTACGGCTTCTCGATCGCCGTCGGCGCGGGCGACGCCTGGATCCTCGTCGACTGTCCCCATCCGCTCCGGAAGATGCTCCGCGAGGCGAGCGAGCGCGCCGGCCTCGAGCTCGACATCGGGTCGTTCGAGGCGCTCGTCCTCACGCATCTGCACGCCGACCACAGCAGCGGCGTCGAGTCGTTCGCCTACTTCACTCACTTCGCCCTCGGCCGTCCGACGCGGCTGGTCGCCCACGACGACGTCGTCGCCGACCTCTGGGACGGCCACCTCCGGGCGGGGATGAAGCAGCTCATCACGGGGCCCCCCCCAGTCGAGCCAACGCCTTACGGGTTCGACGACTACTTCGAGCACGTCCCCCTCCGCGAGGACGCGACCGTCGAGGTCGGGCCGTTCCGGATCGCGTGCCGACGGACGATCCACCACATCCCGACGACGGCCCTCCGGATCGAGGCGGCCGGGCGCAGCGTCGGGATCAGCGCGGACACCGCGTTCGACGAGGACCTCATCGCGTGGCTCGGCGAGGCCGACCTGGTCGTCCACGAGACCAACCACGGCCCGGCCCACACGCCGTACGAGCGCCTCGCCGCGCTCCCAGCGGCGCTCCGCGCGAAGATGCGCCTCGTCCACTACCCCGACGAGCTCGACCTGGACGCGAGCGCGATCGCGCCGCTCCGGGAGGGCGAGCTCGTCGTCGTCTGACGGACGCGATCACGCCCTGGGGAGAAACCCGACACGCGGCATCGTCGATCCTCTTACCACCGACGCCGAGGCATCGTTGACGACCCCGCGAACCGTCACTAGGATGCGCCCGATGGCCACCGTCGAGACCGAGCTCGGTGATGATCGCGTCCTGATCGCGAACCTCCATCGCGGGAAGGCGAACGCGATCGCGCCCGAGCTCCTCGATGAGCTCGAGGCCGTCGTCGCGCGCGCCGAGGACGACGAGGCCGTCGGCGCCCTCCTCCTTGGCTCCGCGGCGCCCCGCTTCTTCTCCGGCGGCCTCGACGTCCCGCAGCTCCTCGAGCTGGAACGCCCCGCCTTCACCGCGTTCTTCGAGCGGTTCTGCCGGGTCGTCCTCCGCATCGTCGCCCTCCCCAAGCCGGTCGTCGGCGCGATCCCCGGCCACGCGATGGCCGGCGGTCTCATCCTCGCCCTCGCGCCCGACTGGCGAATCGTCACCGACGGCAAGGCGCGCTTCGGCGTCAACGAGGTCGACCTCGGCGTTCCGCTGCCCGACGCGGCCGTCGAGCTGTTTCGGCTCCGGCTCGGACCGCGCCGCACCGCGGAGCTCGCCCTGCGCTGCCTCACGATCCCGGCCGCCGAGATTGCCGACGAGGTCGTCCCGGAGGCCGAGGTGGCCGCCCGCGCGCGCGCCCTCGCCGCCGAGCTCGCCGGGAAGCCGCGCGACGCGATGGCGCGCACCAAGGCACAGATCAACGGTCCCTCCATCGCGGCGATGGAACGGGCGATCCAGGACGGAACCGAACCGTTCGTCGAGGCGTGGTACGGCGACGAGGCCCAGAGACGACTTCGAGCCCTGATCGCCTCTCTCGCCGGCAAGAGAACAGGCTAGCGACGACGATGCCCAAGCGATTTCTGAGAGTATTCATCGCCGAGAGCTCTCCGTCCTACCGGGACGGGCTCATCGGGTTCGTGAGGGGCCAGCCCGCGGTCGAGCTCCGCGGCGGCGCGCCCGCGCCCGAGGACGTGGCCACGGCCCTGAAGGAGCAGAAGCCCGACATCTGCCTGGTCGAGCTCGGCGGCGGCGCGCGCGTCGACGCCGCCGGCCTGATCCGAAAGCTGAAGCGGGCGAGCGGGCGCACCCGGTTCGTGATCCTCGCGAAGAAGAGCCAGGCGTCGCTCGCTGCCAAGGCCCTCGGCGCGGGCGCGGCCGGCTTCGTCATCAAGGACAAGGCGGTCGGCGAGCTGCTGGCCAC
Source organism: Planctomycetota bacterium (assembly GCA_029260755.1). Lineage (GTDB taxonomy): Bacteria > Planctomycetota > J058 > J058 > JAJDCQ01 > JAJDCQ01. The sequence continues at coordinate 44,402 of JAJDCQ010000145.1, forward strand.
CCTCGGGCGCTCGGCCGCGGCGGCCGCGACCGTCAGCCGCCCACGTCGCGGCGCCGAGAGCATCCTGACCCGGCGCGAGACCGAGGTCGTCAAGTACCTCGCCGGCGGGCGAACCGTCCGCCAGATCGCGGCGCTCCTCGACCTGTCGCCCAAGACGATCGACGCGCACAAGACGAACTTGATGCGCAAGCTCAAGATCCACTCGCGCCTCGAGCTGTTCCGCTACGCGATCCGCCACAAGCTGGTCAAGGGCTAGCACCGGTGGCGCGCCCCGACCGCGAGCGGGTGCTCGCCGACATCGCGGCGGCGCGCGAGTACTCGCTCGACGAGGAGCGCGCCGTGACCGTGATCCGGCGCGGCCTCCGCGACGACGAGGGGTCGGTCCGCGCGGAGGCGGCCGCCGCCGTCTGGGACTACTGGGACGTCCCGTCGCTCGTCGAGGAGTGCATCGAGCTGGCGTCGGACGACGACGACCCCGAGGTGCGGATCCACGCGACGACCGCCCTGGGGCGGGTCCTCCTCGAGTGGCGCAACGCCAACCTGCTGAACCCGTCGCTCGCCGAGCGGGTGCGCAGCTTCCTCCTCGAGCGCGCCGCGCCCTACCACGCGCTGCGCGAGCGGCGTTACGCGATCGAGGCGCTCGGGTTCGTCGGCGACCACCCCGACGTCAACGACCTCATCCAGGATCTGGCCGAGCGCCCCGAGAAGGAGGCGCGGATCTCGGCGCTCTTCGCGATGGGACGCTCGGGGTCGCCCGCCTGGCAGAAGGTCATCCTCGAGCAGATCGAGGCCGAGGACGACGAGATCCGGCTCCAGGCGGTCTGGGCCGCCGGCGAGGCGCGGCTCCGCGCGGCCGTGCCGGCGCTCTCCGACATCGCGACCGAGGCGACCGACACGCGCCTGCGGGCGACGGCCGTCACGGCCCTCGGCCACATCGGTGATCCCGAGACGGCGGGGCTCCTCCTGCCGATCGCGGCCGACGAGGAGGACGAGGCCGTCCGCGACGCGGCCCGGGCCGCCCTCGACGAGGTGGTCTCCACGCCGGCGGATCCCGAGTAAGCTGAACACCGGCGGCCGGACGGCGTCCAAGGCTCGTGTCCCCGGCGGCCCTCGGAGGAAACCGATGATCTCGAGACCCCTCATCGCCACGCTGATCGCGGTCGCCGCGTTCGTGGCCCCGGCGCTCGCCCGCGCCGACGACGACGAGGCGCCCATCGCGCCGCGCGCTCGCGTCATGGTCCTCCCCGAGGGCGAGGGCGGCTTCGTCCTCGTCGACCTCGCCGGCGTCGACGCCCCGACCGGGAGCCGGCTCGTCCGCTACCGGCGCGACGGCGAGCCGAGCGCGGTCCTCCGGGTGATGCGGCGGATGGAGATCGCCGCCGGCCGCGCGCACGGACTGTGCGAGGTGATCACGATCGACCGGGGCGCGCCGCTCCACGAGGGCGACCTCCTCCACGCGATTGCTCCGAAGGAGGGCGAGGAGCTCGACCCGACGCCCGCGCCGGCGCCGGCCGCGCCGAAGCGCCCGGCGCAACCGCCCGCGCGCTGGAGCTCGCGGGATCCGCGGGTCGCGCCGCCTCCGCCCGAGCCCGAGCCGACCCCGGCGCCTGCGCCCCCCCCCGAGGTTCCGTCCTCGGCGTCGTCCTCGGACCCGGGCGCGGCTCCGCCGGACGTCGAGCCCGACCCGGACGCAGCGCCGGCCGCGCCCGGCTTCCTCTCGCTCGGCCGGCGCGCCGCGATCGACGAGGCCGTGACCCGTTCGGCCCACTGGCTCCGCGAGATACGCCGCGCCGTCGCCTCGGAGGACGCGGACGCGCCGGGCCGACTCGCCCATGCGATCGCCCAGCTCCGGACGACCACGGCGGAGCTGGTCGAGCTCTCCGGCTCCGAGGCGCCCGGATCGCCGACGACCGCCCCCGCGTCGCCGTCCCCGACGACCGCCGCGGCACCGACCGCGGCCCCGACGCCGCCCGCGACCGCCGCGCCGCCGCCCGCCGACGCCCCGCCGGGCTTCCTCGGCATCTACACCGACACCTCGGATCCCGCCCCCTGGCGGAGCCTCTACGGCCTCGCCGGCGGAGTCCGCGTGGCCGAGGCCGCCGCCGACCGCGCTGCGGCGCGCGCCGGACTGGCCGCGGGCGACGTGATCCTGGAGATCGACGGGGCGCCGGTCGCGGACGGCGAGGCGCTCGGCGCCGTCCTGCGCGGGCGTCGCGTCGGCGAGCAGCTCCGGATCGCGGTGTTCCGCGACGGGCGTCGCCTCGAGCTGACCGCCGTCCTGCTGCCCCGCTGATCCCCCCCTCCCGAAGGAACGACCCGATGACGCATCCCCTCGCCGAAGCGCTCCGGGCCGCGGGCGCCCGCCTCGGCCCCTGGCCCGCCCCGCTCGAGACGCGCGGGAGCAAGCCGCTCGAGAGCGAGGGGGCCCTCCCGCCGCCGCTCGAGAGCCCGCTCGACTTCGGCGACGTCGCCGCCGAGGAGGCGGCCTGTCACGACTCGGTCGGCGTCGTCCCGCTCGCGGCGGCGACCCTCGTCGAGGTGGGCGGCAAGGACGCGCCCTCGTTCCTCCACAACATCACATCGCAGGGAGCGAAGGGGCTGCCCGAGGGCGGCGGCGCGCCGGCGCTCATCATGACGCCGAAGGGCCGGATCGTCGCCGAGGTCGCCGTCCTCCGAGCCGGACCCGAGCGCTACGTCCTGACGGCCGAGCCGGGGCTCGGAGAGAAGCTGACCGAGTGGCTCGATCGCTACGTGATCATGGAGGACGTCACCCTTCGCTCCGACGACGTGGTCGCCTTCGCGATCGTCGGCCCGAGGGCGGCGGCCGTCCTCGAGCGGATCGGCCGCGCGGCGCCGACCTCCGACGCGCCGATCGCGGCGCGCTTCGATGCGGGTCTCATCCGGAGCCGCGACCGCGGTGCGACCGCCGGGTTCGACATCCTGGTGCCGCCCGCGGACGCGGGCGCGCTCCTCGATGCCCTCGCGGAGGCGGCCGCGGCCGAGGGCGGTCGCCTCTCCGGCACGACCGCGCTCGATCTCGTCCGTATCGTCGCCGGGCAACCGGTCTACGGGCGCGACCTCCTCGAGACGACGCTCCCCCAGGAGGTCGGGCTCGAGGAGAGCCACCTCGACTGGGAGAAGGGTTGCTACATCGGGCAGGAGGTCGTCAGTCGACTGAAGTTCCGCGGCCACACCAACCGCTCGCTCGAGGGACTGCTCCTCGTGGGAGACGCGCTCCCCGCTCCGGGCTCCGCGCTGCGCGCCGGCGACCGCGAGATCGGCTGGGTCACGTCGGTCGGGCGGTCGCCTCGGCGGAAGGCCGGGATCGCCCTCGGCATGGTCCACCGGGACGCTCGAGAGCCGGGAACCACGCTCACCATCGCGGGCGACCCTCCCATCGAGGCCGAGGTCGTCCGGCCGCCCTTCGGGTCCTGAACCTGCTCCTCCGAAATGGGTTAGCCATCCCGACGGAGCGACGCGCGGCGCGTCATGGCGCCATCCTCGCCCGCCGGGGGCCCTCGATGGGCCCACCGCGTGGCCGCGCCCCCTCCCCAGGTGCTATAACCACATCGGCCGATGCAGGCGCAATCTTTGGCGCCTCCGTCGGATCCGTCATTCGAGGTCCGTCCCGATGGGGACGGTTTGGTCATGACGAGGGACGCGCGTGGCGCTGCTCTCCGATCGAGACGTCTCGCTCCTGAAGGTTCTCCTCGACCGCGGTGTCGTCCGCGTCGAGGCGGTCGAGGATCTTCTCCACCGCGCATTGCCCGCGCCCGATGGCCTCGGTCAGTTCCTCTTCGAGAACCACCTCGTCCCCGACCCGAGTCAGCTCCAGCGCGCCGCGCAGGACATGCAGACCGCGCGCGAAGGCGACGTCCTCGCGCGCATCGACCTCGAGGACCAGGTCGTCATCCAGTTCATCCAGCAGGGACAGATCGTCGACGCGGCCACCCTCGAGCGCGCGCGGCAGTTCCAGACCGACCTCGGCCGACGCGGACGGGTCCGCGACCTCGCGAGCGTGCTCGTCGAGGGCGGCCGGGTCGCCCCCGGTCTCGCGATCGAGCTCAAGCGGCGGGTCGCCCTCTACCTCCATCGCTGCCGCAACTGCGGCCACTACTACACCGTTCAGCCCGCCGAGCAGCCGCGCAGCTACAAGTGCCGCCACTGCGGCGCGCAGATCGACGTGCCGGCCGTCACGTTCGACGCCAACGGGCGCCCGATCATCCAGCACGGCGGCCCGCCTCCGCCGCCGCCGTCGAGCGGCGCCCGGAACCCGGTCGTCCCGGCGGTCGGTCCGCCCGCCCTCGCCATGTCGGCGTCGGTCGCGCCGTCCGGCCGATTCCCGGCGCCGCAGCCGGTCCACGGCGCCGTTCCCGGGAGCGGCAGTCACTTCCAGGCCGTCGACCGGCACTCGCCCGACCCGGCCCTCAAGACGCTCAGCCGCTCGGCCGGCTCGAGCGCCAAGTTCAGCTTCGCCGAGGTCGTCGCGCGCGAGCTCGCCGAGGGGAGCGCCGAGGAGGGGCAGCTCTTCGGCGACTTCCTCATCCGGCGCGAGCTCGGCCGCGGCGGCATGGGCATCGTCTACCACGCGATCGACCGGCGAAACCGAACCGAGGTCGCCCTCAAGGTGCTGAGCTTCGGGCTCGAGGCGAGCGCGAAGCAGATCAAGCGCTTCCAGCGCGAGGCGGACGCGGCGAGCTCGCTCCGGCACCCCGGCCTCGTCCGGGTGCTCGAGAGCGGCTGCATCGAGGGGTACCACTACCTCGTTCAGGAGTTCGTCAAGGGCCGCGGCCTCGACGAGATCCTCAAGGAGAAGAAGGGCAACGACCCCCGCTGGGGCGCGAAGGTCCTCTCCCAGGTCGCCGACGCGATCAGCCACGCCCACGCCAAGAGCATCCTCCACCGCGACCTCAAGCCCGCCAACATCCTGATCGAGGACGACTCCGGGAAGCCGCGGGTCACCGACTTCGGCCTCGCCAAGAAGCTCGACGACGACCAGGCGCTGACGCGCACGGGCGCCGCGATCGGCACGCCCTACTACATGTCGCCCGAGCAGGTGACCGGCAAGCGCGACAAGATCGGGCCGGGGATCGACATCTACGCGATCGGCGTGATGCTCTACGAGGTGCTCACGGGCAAGCTCCCGTTCCAGGCGGCGACGCCCGTCGAGCTCTACAACAAGGTCGCGAACGAGGACCCGCGCCGCCCGTCCGAGGTGCGCAAGACCGTCCCGAAGCAGCTCGAGGCCGTCTGCCTCCGCTGCCTCGAGAAGGACCCGAAGTCGCGCTACACCGACGCCAAGGAGCTCGCCAAGGACCTCAAGCGCTTCGGGCGCGGCGAGAGCGTGAGCGTGCGGGCTCCCAGCACGCTCGGGCGCGCCGTCCGCAAGCGCGGACGTCTGATCGCCGGCATCGGCGTCGCGATCGCGTGCGCCGCCCTGGGCGCGATCGTCGCCCTGAGCTTCGGCGGCGACGGGGATCCGTCGGGCGACGACCCAGACCTCGTGACCGGTGGCGGCATCGCCGTCACCGACGAGTCGGCGGAGAAGACGATCGCCCGCGCCGACGTCGCCCTCGCCGAGGAGCGATGGTCCGACGCGATCGCGCTCTACGGCGAAGCGATCGCGATGGACCCGAGCGAGGCCGTCGAGGCGCGGGCGCTCGCCCGCCGCGGCCGCGCCCATCGCGAAAACGGCGATCGCGAGGGGGCGCGGAGCGACCTCGACCGAGCCCTCGACATCGAACCGGACGCGGTCGACGCGCGGGTCGACCGGGCGCTCCTCCGGCGCAAGGCCGACCTCGCCGGCGCGCGCGAGGATCTCGAGCACGCCCGGCGCGCCGACGGGACGCGCACCGACGTCCTCGCCACCCTGGGCGACGTCCTCGTCGAGCTCGGCGAGGCGACGAAGGCCTGCGCCGTCCTCGAGCGCCCGTTCGATGACCAGCCCGACTCCTTCCTCCTCGCGGCCGCCTACGCGCGCGCCCTCTCGGCCGCCGGCAACACGACCGAGGCGCTCGACGCGCTCGAGCGCGCGATCGGCGAGGGGCTCGCCCGGGCGACGTCGGCCGAGGAGTGTGAGATCCGGCTGGCGCGGGCGCGGCTCCTCCTCGACCGGGCGGGCGAGGAGGACGGCGCCGAGGCGCTCCGCGACCTCGAGGAGGCGCTCGCCCGCGACTCCGACGCGTTCCACGCGACCGCGGGCGCCCACTCGCTCCTCGCCCGGGCGCATCTGCTCGCCAACGACGTCGAGGCGGCCCTGACGGCCGCCAACGCGGCGATCGCGCGCAACCCCGACGACCTGGCGGCGCGACGGGTTCGCGCGATCATCAAGGTCTGCGGAAAGACGGCGACCGAGGCGGCCGAGGATGCCGCCCGGCTGATCGCCGCCGATCCCGACGACCTCCAGGGGCTGATCGCCAAGGGCGCCCTCGCCTACTTCGAGAGCCGCCTCGGTGAGGCGACGGTGCTCCTCGATCGGGCGCTCGCCAGGGACCCCTCGCACCCGATCGCGCTGTTCTTCCGCGGCTTCATCGCGGCGAACTCGCCGAACGACGGCGGCACGGTGCTCCGCATGGCCGAGCGGATCTTCGACCCGGAGAGGGGGCGGTTCGCCGAGATGGCGCCGTTCCCGCGGAGGGCCGCGGAGGCCTACGTCCTCCGGGGATTCGGACGCTTCCGCGGCGGCGACGTCCCCGGTGCGATCGCCGACCTCGAGGAGGCGAAGCGCCGCTTCTCGCCGCTCCCGAACGCGAGCTCCCTCCTCGCGCAGATCTACACCGAGCAGAAGGACTGGGAGAACGCCGAGCGCGAGCTGACCGCCCTCCACGAGATGGCGCCGACCGACCCCTCGGCGGCGATCAAGCTGGGCACTCTCCGCTTCCGGATGCGGCGCTGGCAGGACGCGCTCACGGTGCTCGAGAAGGTCGCCCAGCAGAAGCTGGCGATCCCGGTGAACCTCGCGGGCGAGTATCACTTCACCCGCGGGGTCTGCCTCATCCGCTTCAAGATGCCGATCGAGACGGCGATCGATCAGCTCGACAAGGCGCTCGCCCGGGGCTTCGACCCCGCCGACGGGCTCACCTATCTTCTGGCCGCCCTCCTGATCGCGAAGAACCCGCGGGCGGAGACCGTCGAGACGCAGCTGACCACGGCGGCCGATGGCGGCGCGACGCTGGGGACGGTCCGCGTCGCCCTCGCCCGGATCATCGCGGGCGACCGCGAGGGGTCGCTCGACGCGCTCGAGCGGGCGGCCGCCGCCGGCCTCAACGTCACCGCGCCGATCGAGGCCGAGCCCGATTTCGAAGACCTGAAGGCCGAGCAGCGCTACCAGCAAGTCATCCACCGCGTCCGACAGAACGGATCCAGTGGCGGCGGCGGAAGCTGACCGTCGAAGCCGAGGAGTGATCGTGAAACCAGGCGGCGAGCAGTCGCGACAACGCTCGAAGAAGAAGGCGGCCTCGAAGAAGCACGTCCGCGCCGAGTTCCGGTTCGGGCCCGGCGTCAGTGTGATCATCGAGGGAGACGAGAGCACGATCAAAGCCGACCTCGACTTCTACCGACGTCTCGTCGAGCGGGTCGCCCTGACGGCCGACGCCGAGGTGACCCCGGCGGCGCCGACGCCGCGCGAGCGACCGGCCGTCGCCGACCCGACGCCGACGCCATCGCGCGGCGGGCGTCGTCCGATCCCGCAGCAGGTGAAGGTCGACCGGGAGGCGCTCCGCGCCTTCTACCGGAAGAAGCGTCCCAGGAAGGGGCACTGGAGCGAGATCGTCTGCTTCGTCTACTTCCTCCGCGATCATCACGGCCTCGACAAGGTCGGCTCGGCGGACGTTCTCGCCTGCTTCGAGGGCCTTCGCCTGAAGCGACCGCGGAAGCTCCTGCCGCGCGTGAACGCGATCAAGACGAGGACTGGCTACATCCGGACGGTCGCCCCCGGCGTGTTCGCGATCACGAAGGAGGGCGAGGAGTTCGTCGAGTCGGGCGCGCGCTTGCCCCGGAAGAAGCCGGCGGCCCCGCCGGCGGACGCGAGCGGACCGAAGAGTCCGGCGAGCAGCGGACGGGCGCCGGCGGCCTCCGCGGAGGGCGGCGACGAGGATCGCCCGGACGTGAAGCGCGGCGGCCGTCGAGGGTCGAGGCCCGAGCGGAAGATCCGATCATCGGTCTAGATCGAGAAGCCCCCAACAGGGACTGAACCCCGGGGACGCCGATGACGCCCGACGGCGTCGATCTGCGACGATCCGGAACGCAAGCCGGACCCTGCCGCCCGCAGCGAGAGCGGCTGGCGCACCGGAACCCGCTCACCTCCAAAGACCTCCAACCCCGGCGCCCTCTCGCGACAGGATGGGAACGCCGCTTGCGTCTCCAGGAGCAGGCTCCCGCGCGAGCGCGGGGTCTGGAGGGTCACGATGGACTTCGAGCTGAGCTTCTCCCTCGCATCGCTCGGTCAGCCGGTGCCGCACTACCTCGTCACCGAGGCGTTCGTGGGATCGGAGTCGCAGGTCACCGAGCAGGCGCAGGAGATCCTCGAGGATCTCGAGGATCGCGGAACGAGCCGGATCCTGGCCGAGCTCCTCAAGATCTGCTGAGCGCCGGAGCACCGACCGAGTCGGTCCTGCCGCTCCCCGCCGACGACGGCCCGGAGGGCGCCCGGCTCGACGCGGCGTTGCCGCCGGTGATCGACGCCCACGTCCATCTCTTCCCCGACCGTCTCTTCGCCGCGATCTGGCGCTGGTTCGACGAGCACGCCTGGCCGATCCGCTACCGGCTCGACGCGGCGAGCGTCATCGACTTCCTCCTCGACCGCGGCGTCGCCCACGTCGTCGCGCTCATCTACGCGCACCGGGCCGGCATGGCGGCCGACCTCAACGGATGGCTCGCCGAGCTCGTCCGGGACCGGCCGAGGGTGACCGCGCTCGCGACCGTCTTCCCCGGAGAGGAAGGCGACCGGAGCATCCTCGAGGACGCCTTCGCCGCCGGGCTGCGCGGGGTGAAGGTCCACTGCCACGTCCAGGGCGTCGCGGCGGACGACCGCCGGCTCCACACCGTCTGGGAGGCGTGCGCCGAGCGCGGGCTGCCGGCCGTCGTCCACGCCGGAAGAGAGCCACGCAGCCCCGCCTACCCCTGCGACCCCCACGCGATCTGCGACGTCGGCCGCGTCGAGCGGGTGCTCCGCGATCACCCCGACCTCCGTCTGTGCATCCCGCACCTCGGAGCCGACGAGATCGAAGCCTACGGCCAGCTCCTCGACCACCACGAGAACCTCTGGCTCGACACGACGATGGTGCTCGCCGACTACCTCCCCCTCCCCCCCACCGGTCGGGAGGTACAGCTCGTGCGAGCCCGCCCCGACCGCATCCTCTACGGGACCGACTTCCCGAACGTCCCCTACGCCTGGGACCGCGAGATCAAGAAGATCGCCGAGCTCGGGCTCCCCGACGAGGCGCTCGCCGCGGTCCTGGGCGGAAACGCGGCGCGGCTGTTCGGGATCGACCTCGGTCGGAAGAGCTGATCGCCTGCGGAGGCTCGTCGTCGCACCTGGACCGAGGATTCCTCACGACAGACCTGCCGAGGTTCCAACCGATGGTGTCCCAGCCAGGGTCAGGTCCAGGATTCACACCCAAGCGCGAGCCGAACACCTACCCCCCCGTGACACCAGGGGCCCAACGAGGCCACACCCCGCTATGAGCGGCGAAGGGTCGGCGAACCGCGGTCCTGCGCCGCCCCCTCCGACGTCACGCGGCTCGCTCTCTCCGGGCGGTCATCGGCTCGCTCATGGAGGGGGGCAGGGCAACTTCGCGCTCGGCGCCGGCTGCTGAAGCACGTCGCGCGTGATGGCGTACATGCCATCCCAGTTGATCACCCGCTCCGCGACCTCCTCCATGGTCATCCCGGCTTGGACGCGGGCGTGACCCCTCCCGGCTCTCGCTGGATCGACGACGACAAGGAGGAAGGAGGCCAGAAACAGGCCTAGTGCCCCGATGAGAAGCAGCCGCGTCACGCTACCGATCGTCGACGGCGGCCTCGGCTCCGCGCTTCGAGCTCCATCGTTCCCGTCGCCGATCAGCTCGTCACCGCCCTCGGTCGCGCTCGAGCTCGAGGTACACCTCGACGAACCCGCCGACGTAGGGCTCGAGCTCCTCGCCGAACAGGTGGATCAGGAACCCGGTCACGAACCCTCGGTCCTTTGCGAGCTTCGCGCTCCTCCCTCCCGTCAGCTCGACGGCTCGCTCGATCGTGTCGATCTTCCCGCTCGGGTAGAGGGCGTCGATCGTGATGCCGTCCTTGCGGGCCTTCTCGGCGAGGTCGAGGAAGCGCTTCTCGTCTTTCGCCCTCGGCGGCGCGTCGCCGACGATCACGATCGTTCGCTGCGCCGCGCGCTTCCTCCAGCGGAACCGGACCGCCACCTCGAGCGCCTTGTCGACGCCCTCGGGGCTGTCGCCTCCTCCGCTTGCGTTCGATGCGCGGAGGACCTGGCCGATGCCGGTGCCCGACCTCGAGAGCGGCTCGGTCGACTCGACCTGGTCCCGGTAAGTGACGAGCCCGACGCGGAACTGGCCGACGATGTCGCCGAGGAGCGCGAAGAGGACCTCGATGTCCTCCTTCGCCGAGTCGAGGATGTGGCCCATGCTCCCGGTGATGTCGAGGCAGACGGCCACCTCGAGCCCGCCCTTCCGGAGATCCTCGATCACGCTCCGCGCGCGGCGCCCGCCGACGACGGTCGAGAGCCGCCCCGGCCCGCCGTCGAGCTCGCGCCTCGCCCGGTCGATCTCCTCGGGCGTGAACGCGGAGAGGTCGGGCGCCCCGGGCGCGCTCTCGACGATGACCTTCGTGCCCTCGTCGGCGAGCCAGCGCTTCCAACCGGTCCGACTCTTGATGTCGCGTCCCGAGACACGCTGCAGGATCTCGCGGCTGAGCTCGGCTCCTCGCCGGTCGTGGTTCATCTCCTCGACGAGCGTCGTCAGGAGGGCGTGCCCGGAGACGGCGTGAGCGATGTCCTGGGGTAGCTGACGCCGGAGCGCGGTGAGGGCGAAGAGGCGGACCTTGTCGTGCGGATCCTCGAGCGCGCGCCGGAGCCTCCCGAGCGCCCGCCGGTCGCTCGTCTTGCCCAGGGCGAGCGCCCCGATCGCCCGGACCGCCCAGTGCTCGTGATCGAGGTAGGCCTCGAGCTCCGCGATCTCGCCCATCGCGGCGTCCCACTCCGCCTGCGCCGCGAGCGCCTTCGCGATCAGGCGGCGCCGCTTCTTCCACCGCACCGCCTCGTGCTTCGCCCGCGCCTGCTCGATCTCGGCCAGGAGCGCCTGGAGCCCGGCGACCTGCGGCGGCTCCTCGCCTTCGCCCGCGGCCACCTCGAGCGCGGTGATCGCGTCGACGACGACCGCGGCGGCCTCCTCGAAGCGGCGGACCGCGACGAGGCGCTGCACCTCGACCCGCACCGCCGCGATCCGGGCCGCCGGACGAGGTCCGCGCCGCGGCTCGACGACCGCCGCGGGCCCGGCCTCCGATTCGGTCCCGCCGCCGTCATCCTCGCCCCACCCCGAGGGCGCCGCGACCCGATCGGGGAGGCCGCTCGACGGCGACGGCGACGGAGTCCCGCCGGCGACCGATCGTGCTGGCCCGGCGGCGCCCGAGGACGCCGCCGCAGGAGTCGCCGCCGCGCGGTCCCTCGCTCGGTTCGCGGCGATCGGCGCGCTCCGGACGATGGACGGAGACGAGCTCGACTGGCCGTAGACGGTCACCGCGATCGCGACGAGCGGAACGGCCAGGACGGTGAGGGCGATGAGGACGCGGTCGGGCGCCCCGTCGGCCGGTTCGGCCGGACGCTCCTCGACCGGCGGACCGGCCGGCGTGAAGTAGACGGGTCGCTCGGTCGCGGCGCCGACGACCCGCTCCGGCTCCGGACCGAGCGAGATCTCGGCCGCCTCGGCCGCCTCGACCGGCTCGGCCGCGGTCGCCGCGGCGGTCGGCTCGGCCGGCGCGTCCCGCAGCTCTGGACCGAGGATCCGGTCGATCTGCATCCCGTAGGCGATCGAGAGTCGGACGAGCGCATCGCGCACCGAGACGTCCTGGCCCTCGCCGGCCCAGCGCGCGATCGCCGTCCGCACGCGAACGACGTCGGGCCCGACGAGCATCCCGACGACGCGGAGGCGCCGGAGCTGCCGCTCCTTCCACTCGGGCAGTCGATCGGGGTCGTCCAGGGCGTCGCGCCTCCTCTCGGGACCGCTCCCCATCGTAGCCGAGCCCCGGCCGACGGTCGAAGCAGTGACCCCTCGGTGACCCCGCGGTGAGGCGCGCCGCGTATCGTCTCGAACGTCGCCCGACTCGAGCGACACAGAGCCCGACGGGGGCCCGGAAACGAGGCTCCTCCGGCCCGAGCGACCGAGTCTCCGGTCCCCCCGTCGGGTTCGCCTTCTCCCAACGGCTGTGCCACACTGTCCGCCGATGGACACCGAGATCCGCTCCGCTCGCCGCCGAGCGCACCGCAACCCGGCCGACCCCTCGGCCGCCCGCTCCTACCTCGACGCCCTCCGCCGCGCGGGCGATCGACGCGCCCTCTTCCGCGAGCTGTGCCGCCTCGCCCGGGCCGACAACCCCGAGGCGACCCACGAGCGCGACCGCTGGGCATCCTGGACGGCGGCGTCCGGTCCGTTCGGCTCCGCCGCCCGGCCGCTGTCCGGCGACCGCTGCACGGTCCGGACCAAGCGCGTCCGCCTCCCCGGGACCGACGTCCGGGCCGCGGCGATCACCGACCGTACGCTGGTCGCCTCGTCCCGCGAGCGCCCGGCGATCGTCCTCGACCCGCGGGGTCTGGTCGAGCGCTGGAGCATCTCGGGCGGCGACGTGCTCGTCGGCCTCCGCGGCGACGACGTCGTCGCCGCCGACGAGGACGGCGGCTCGGTCCGCGTCCACGACGCGGAGACCGGCGCCGTCATCGCCCGGGTCGACCTTCGCGAGGCGGCCCGCGGCGGCCGGGCGATCGCCTACGCGACGACGGGCGACCGCCTCTTCGTCCTCTTCGTCGACGGGGAGCGGCGCGACGACGAGCCCGCCCTCGAGTCGCCGCAGGCCGCCAGCTATCCGATGCGGTTCCGCGCGGGCTTCGCGAGCCTCGTCGCGCTCGACCTCGGCGACGAGCCCGGCGCGCCGCGCTGGCGCCGCTCGGTCCTCTACGCCCGGCGCGAGGTCCCCGGATCGTTCCTCAAGCGACCGCTGCTCCTCGCCGCGTTCGGCCACGTCTTCGTCCCGACCCACGGCGTCGACCTCGCCTGCGTCTCCGCGAGCGACGGATCGCCCCGCTGGATCCTGCCCGGCGGCGGCCTCAGCGTGACGGGCACGACCCTGCCGGGCTGCGTCCATCCCCGACCGGGCCGGATCGTCGTCCGCCGGCGCGACCCGGACTCGGGCGAGGTGCTCGAGATCCTGGAGGGCGACCGCTTCCACGGCGTCCGCTCGGGGATGCTGCCGATCTCGGCGATGCCCGCCCCCGCCGAGGAGTGGTCGAGCTTCCCCGGGCTCGAGGAGCTCTCCCAGCTCGACGCCGCCGCCGATCGCATCGCGTGGGTCCGGCGCGTCTCGCACCGCGACGCCTGGGAGCTCGTGATGACGCCGTTCGACCGGCTCGGCTGGGAGACGGCCGGCGGCGAGCGTCGCGAGCCGATCGGCGGCGGCGTCCTCTGGACCTGCCCCGCCACCCGCACCGGCGCGGTCGCCCTCGCCGGCGACGTCGTCTACCTCGCGCGGCGCGACCCCGAGCGGATCTCGATCGACGCCCTCGACGCCTCGAGCGGGGAGCGTCGCTTCAAGCTCAAGTTCGACCACGAGGGGTGCGGCGGCCGGATCGCCCTGATCCCCCGCGACCGCAGCCTCCAGCTCCTCCTGTGGTCGACATCGGGACGGGTCCGCACGGCCTGGATCGACGCCTGACGGGCGCTGTAGGATCCACGCCGTCATGATCTCACGCGTCGCCGAATCCTGCTTCTGGCTCCACCGCTACATGGAGCGCGCCGAGAACGCCGCGCGGCTGCTCGAGGTGAATCTCTCGTTCGTGCTCGACGCGAGCGTCCCGAGCCACGAGCGGTGGCGGCCGTTCATCGTCGTCTGCGGCGAGGAGGAGCGCTTCCTCGAGTTCCACGGCGAGGAGGCCATCGAGGACGGCGAGATGGTCCAGGAGTACCTCACCTGGGACGAGCGCAACCCGGTCGCCATCCAGTCGAGCCTCCGCTGGGCCCGCGAGAACGCGCGCACGATCCGCGAGACGATCAGCGACGAGATGTGGGAGACGCTCAACGCCGCCTGGCTCTGGATCGGCGGACGGAGCGCGCGCCGGCTGTTCCAGCGCGACCGCTGGGCGTTCTACGTGAAGGTGAAGGAGACCTGCCAGCTCTTTCACGGGATCTGCCACAACACGGTCCTCCACGAGGAGCCGTTCGACTTCATGCGGCTCGGGATGCTCCTCGAGCGGGCGGGGCAGACCGCGCGCATCCTCGACGTGAAGCACCACGCGTTCGGGCCGACCCTCGGCGAGGTCGAGACGGCCGTCGAGGCGGCGCAGTGGCTCGCGATCCTCCGTAACTGCGGCGCGAACGAGTCGTTCTTCAAGCGGTCGTCCGAGTCGGTGACCGGGCCGGCCGTCGCGGGCTTCCTCCTCCTCGAGAACGCGTTCCCCCGCTCGGTCCTCCACTGCCTCGACCGCGCCTGGAACTTCCTGCAGCGGATCCGACACTCGGACGACGCCGAGGTCGGGGAGGAGAGCGCGACGCTCCTGCGCGCCCTGCGCGACCGCCTCCGCAACCTCTCGATCGAGACGATCCTCCAGGAAGGTGAGATCCACGAAGAGCTCACCCGGGTGGTCGACGGCACGAGCGACGTGTGCCGCGCGATCCACGCCGACTACTTCGACCCCAAGGTCCCCGAGCTCACCTGAGCCGAGGCGATCTCATGAAGTCACACGATCCGCCCACCTCCGAAGCGATCCAGGCCGCCCTCGACGCCGTGATCGAGCGCCACCGCGGCAACCGCGGCGGCGCGGTGGCCGACTACATTCCCGAGCTCGCCCGGGCCGACCCGAACCGATTCGGCGCCGCGGTCTGCACGGTCTCCGGCGAGGTGTTCACGGCGGGCGACGCGGACGTCCTGGCGACGATCCAGTCGATCAGCAAGCCGTTCGTCTACGGCCTCGCCCTCACCGACAACGGCCGCGACGTCGTCGAGGAGCACGTCGACATCGAGCCGACCGGCGACGCGTTCAACGCGATCCGTCTCGAGAAGACGGGAAACCACCGCCCGAGCAACCCGATGGTCAACGCCGGCGCGATCGCGACGGCGGGCCTGATCGCGGGCCAGGACGACACCGACCGGCTCAAGCGGCTGCTCGCCATGTTCGGCGCCTACATGGGTCGCGACGACGTCCACATCGACGAGCCCGTCTTCCTGTCGGAGCGTCGCACCGGCCACCGCAACCGGGCCATCGGCTACCTCCTGCGCCACTTCGGAGTGATCGACGCGGAGCTCGACCTCGAGAGCGTCCTCGACCTCTACTTCCGGCAGTGCTCGGTCCTGGGCTCGTGCCGCGACCTCGCCACGATGGCGGCCACCCTCGCGAATCGCGGCGTCTGCCCGACCACCGGCCGGACGGCCCTCCCCGAGGAGCACGTCGAGCACGTCCTGACGGTGATGTTCACCTGCGGCCTCTACGACCACGGCGGTCGCTTCGCCCTCGAGGTCGGACTCGCGGCCAAGAGCGGCGTGTCCGGCGGAGTCCTGGCCGTCGTCCCGGGCGTCGCCGGGGTGGCCGTCGTCTCGCCGCCGCTCGATGACAAGGGGAACAGCGTCCGCGGGGTCGCCGCCCTGCGCGACCTGTCGGAGAGCCTCGGCCTCCACTCGTTCCGGGTCCCGCCGCCGCCGCCCCCGCCCCCGGCGCCGAGCTTCGAGGACAACCTCCGGGCGGACCTCTGGACGCGCTCGGACGACAAGAACGAGGAGACGCTTCCGGCCGAGCTCCAGGCCGTCTCCGAGGCGGTCGCCGAGGCGTTCGAGGCGTTCGCCGACGAGGACGGCGGCGACGTCGCCGACTACATCGTGCAGCTCGCCGACGTCGACCCCGCAAAGTTCGCGATCGCGGCCTGCACCGTCGAGGGCGACGAGATGTCGGCCGGCGACGCGGGCGAGGCCTTCTCGATCCAGAGCGCGGCGAACCCGTTCACGTTCGCCGCCGCCCTCGCCGGGCGCGGCCGCGACGCGATCCTCGAGACGGTCGGCGTCGAGCCGTCGGCGAACCCGTTCCACTCGGTCGCCCTCGACAAGCGGAACCGCCCGTACAACCCGATGGTGAACGCCGGCGCGATCGCGGTCGCCTCGCTCCTCCCCGGCAAGGACGGGCCCTCGAAGCTGAACGGCCTCCTCGACACGATGGGCGGCTTCGCCGGCGACCGACTGTCGGTCGACATGACGACGTTCCTCCTCGAGCAGCAGGCGGCCGACCGCAACCGGGCGATCGCGAGCCTGCTCCGGCAGTTCGGCGTCGTCGAGGACGAGCGCGCCGCGCTCCAGCTCTACCTCCAGAGCTGCTCGATCATGGTGACGGCGAAGCAGCTCGCCCGGATGGGCGCGACCCTCGCGAACGGCGGCATCAATCCCCGGACCGAGAAGGAGGTCGTCGATCGGACGGTCGTCTCGGACGTGCTCACGGTGATGTACACCTGCGGCCTCCACGACGACTCGGGCCGGTTCGCCTTCGAGGTCGGCGTCCCCTCGAAGAGCGGCATCTCCGGAGCGATCGTCGCGGTCGCGCCGGGGCGCTTCGGCCTGGCCGTGTGGTCACCGCCCGTCGACGACCACGGCAACAGCGTCCGCGGCGTCCTGTCGCTCCACCACATCGCGAGCAAGCTGCGCCTCGGTCTCTTCGACCCCGAGAACGAGCCGCTCGTCGACGAGGAGTGAGCGGCCTGAAGACCGTGATCGGCGTCCCCGTCCGCTGGGAGAGCCGCGTCGAGGTCACGGCGGGGATCCTCGAGGGGACCGGGGGAAGGTATCTCTTCGCCGGGACGCTCATCCTCGAGATCGCGACGAAGACCTCGCTCATCCTCGAGATCCAGCCCCACGAGGAGCGGCTCCGCGACGCCTTCGCGGCGGCCGGCTACGGCCGGATCGAGGAGACGACCCTCGACGCCGTCGCGCAGCATCGTCAGTGCCTCTACCTCGTCGACGAGGCGTCGGGGAGCATCGAGGCGGCCCGGCGCGGCGTCCGGTTCGTCGACGCCCTGCTCGAGGCCGGCGGGATCGCCCCGAAGGTCGAGTCGAGCGGCAAGGCGCACGACGCGGACGCCTGGCGCGCGATCGCGGCCGACGTCGCGGGCGAGGACGAGGGCCTCGCCCTCGGCTCCCTCCACGAGGCGTTCGTCACCCTCGTCGGCAACGAAGCGGGCGAGGTCTACTCCTGCGGGATGCACCACCTCGGCCTCCCCGACGCGATCGCCGGCGGCGTGCCGACGAAGGAGGCCGCCGAGACGATCCGCGCCTTCGGCCTCTACCTCGCGATCGAAAGCCCGACGATCGCCGACGGCCAGACCTTCGCCCGCGGGCCGGAAGCCCCCGCGTTCCGCTGCCGCCTCGAACCGTGCCTGACCTACCCCGAGGACGATCTCTTCCACAACCCGTTCGGGATGTGGCGCCTGTCCCGGCGACCCCCGCTCGACCAGCGCGGAGAGTAACGCGTCAGCGAGCTCGCTTCGCGAGCGGGATGGAACCACGGAGGCACGGAGCCAGGACCGCTATCGCAAACACCTGAGACCTGCCCTCGACGGTCCTTCCTGCGCAGCCCTCCGCCGGGGTCACGCGGCTCATCCACTCCGGTCGGCCATCGGTTCGCTCATGGAGAGGGGAGGCCCATGCGGGTGCGAACCGTCGGGCGAGAGTCGTGCCGTCCCGTGCCTGCCGTCCCACGGAGGGCAGAGTGCCGGGTCGCGATGACGGCGAACCGTGCGATCACTCGCGGGCCGCGGTGGCCACGCAGTCGAGCGTTCCGCCTTCTCCGGCGATGCGCGATGCCCCATTCCGCTGGGGCATCGCGATACGATAAAAACCTTAGATTTCATGAAACATCTCCCTCACCTCGAGCGTCTAACTGGGTGGTCACCGACGACGAGGGAGTCCCTATGATCGCACTCACCGAGACGCTCGACCTCCCGCCCTGCGAGGCCGGGCTCGCACCCGACGAGGTCCTCCGCCGCCTTCGACGGAGGGGCCCGGGTCACCCGAGCGGCTGCGACAGATTCGCTCGTGTGATTCCTGGACCTGACCCCTTCGATTCACTGTCGAAGAGAGCCGACGAAGGGAAGGAAGGGCGTGCCAGCCTCGGACGAGCTCCCCGCGTCTGCTCCGTGGATCCTCCGTGTCTCCGTGCCTCCGTGGTTTCATCCTCTTCGCCGGAGGCGAAGCCGCTCCCCTGCTACTAGCGATCCTCGGGCCGCGGCGGCAGCTCGCTCTCGCCTCCGTCGGGTCCGCCCTCGCCCTCGCCACCCTCGTCCACCGGGCCGTGGCGGAGCCGCTCGATCGCCTCGGTGGCCGCGGACGCGACCCGCCCCGTCGGGCTCCTCGCCGCGCGCTCGAGGGCGGGCAGCGCGGGCAGCCCGGCCGGGCCGAGGGCGCCGATGCCCTCGGCGGCGCTCGCCTGGACGTGGCTGTCGCGGTCGTCTCCGAGGAGCTTCACGAGGGCGTCGACGATGGGCTTCGCGTTCGCCGCGTCACCGGCGCCGACCCTCCCGAGCGCGAGGGCCGCCGCGCTCGCGATCCGGCCGCGCCCCGCGCCGGCGGCCTCGAGGAGGGCCGGCACCGCGGCGGCGCCCGCCGGACCGAGCTCGCCGAGGGCGCGGGCCGCCTCGGCCGCGAGGTCGCGCTGGTCGATGCTCGCCTCCTCGGCGAGCCCGGCCCGGGTCGTCTCGGCGAGCGCCGGCGCCGCCGCGCCGCCGGCTTCGCCGAAGCGCCCGATCGTGCGGGCGACGCGGGTGCGCATCTCGAACCGGGTCAGCCTGTCGGCCAGGATGCGGCCGAGCGCGGCGAGGGCGTCCGGCCCGATCGCCACGAGCGCGGCGCCCACCCGTTCCTGGATCGTCGCCGGCCCCGACTCGAGCGCCTGGAGGAGCTGGCCGGTGCTCGCGCGCGCGCGAGGGCCGATCGTCGCGATCGTGTCGGCTGCCTCGCGGGCGAGGTAGGCGTCCGGCCCGACGACGACCGCGGCCAGCTCGGGCGTCGCGCCGGCGGCATCGACGCCGATCCGGCGCAGCACCGCCATCGTCTCGGCGGCGACGCGTGGCCGCGGGTTGCCGACGAGCGGCGAGAGATGCGGCACCGCCTTCGCCCCGAGCCGGACGAGCGCCCGGGACGCCTCGGTCCGGACGCCCGGGTCATCGGAGCTTCGAAGCGCATCGACGAACGCCGGCGCGGCGGCGGCGCCGGCCGCCCAGAGGGTCTCGGATGCCCGGAGGCGCACCTCGCCGTCGAGCTCGCGGTCGAGGAGCTCCATCAGCCCCCAGGCGCCGGCCTCGTCGACGCCGATCGCGCCGAGGGCGGCCGCGGCCGCGGTCCGGACGCTCGCGCTCTCGTCGTGGAGCTTCTCGACGACGCCTTGCCGGGCCGGGACGGCGGCGGCGCCGAGCGCGCCGAGCCCCTCGACGGCGCGGCG
>JAJDCQ010000146.1 GCA_029260755.1 Planctomycetota bacterium
GGCCGCTGGGCAAGGACGCAGGGCCGAAATCGGCCGAGCTGGCCTGTTTTGGCCTGCGAGCGCCGATTTCGGCCCGAGGACGCAGCCCAGTGGGCTCGCAGCCGACCGCAGCCGAGGCTCGTGAATAATGCGGGCTAGACCTCGCGCGGCGGTTCGCCTTCGGCGAACGGGATGAAACCACGGAGACACGGAGCCACGGAGGATCTCGGGCGGCGCCCGATCTCTGGTCGCTTCGTGGCTCTTCGTGTCGCTGCCGTGACCTCCCTCCCCCTGATGACGGGGGAGAGGAGGGGCCGACGCGACGGAGGATGACGCGAGGCAGGAGCTCCTCCGTGCCTCCGTGTCTCCGTGGTTCGATCTTCTTCGCCGAAGGCGAAGCCCGGCCCACCCTTCCGCTCTATTTGCGGAGCGCCTCGACCTCGTCCGTCAGCTCGTACGCCTTGATCTTGTTGTAGAGCGTCTTCACGTTGATCCCGAGGATCTTCGCGCTCCGCACCTTGTTGCCCTTCTGCTGGCGCAGCACGGCGATCAGGTGGCGCTTCTCGAGCTCGGCGAGGCTGACGTTGCCCTCCTCGCTCGTCTCGGCGCCGGCGACGGCCGCGGCGTGGGCGTCCTCGGCCGGGGTCGCGTTCGGCGCCCCTCGTCGATGGCGCTTGGTCGGCGGCGGGGTCTCCGGGTCGAGGATGTAGGGCGGGAGGTCGGTCGGTCGGACGACGTCGTTCGGGGTCAGGATCAGCAGCCGCTCGATCAGGTTCGCCAGCTCGCGGACGTTGCCCGGCCAGTGATAGTCGCACATCCGCATCATCGTCTCGTTCGCGAAGTCCTTGCTCGGCAGGCCGCGGCGGCGGTTCCGGGCGAGCAGGCTCTGGACGAGGAGCGGGACGTCGGTGAGGCGGTGGCGGAGCGGTGGCACCTCGATGTGGATCACGTTGAGGCGGTAGTAGAGGTCCTCGCGGAAGTTCCCGTTCTTCGACTCCTCGGCGAGCTTCTTGTTCGTCGCGGTGATCACCCGGACGTCGACGCGGATCACGCGGTGCCCGCCGACGCGCCGGAACTCGCTCGTCTCGAGGACCCGGAGGAGCTTCACCTGGAGGTCGACCCCCATCTCGCCGATCTCGTCGAGGAAGAGCGTCCCGCCGTCGGCGATCTCGAAGAGACCCTGGTGGTCGGTGATCGCGCCGGTGAACGCGCCGCGCTCGTGGCCGAAGAGCTCGCTCTCGAGCAGGTTCTCCTGGAGCACGCCGCAGTTGATCGCGATGAAGGGCTTCTCCTTGCGTTCGCTCCGGCGGTGGATCAGGTTGGCGACGAGCTCCTTGCCGACCCCGCTCTCGCCCTCGACCAGCACGGTGAGGTCGGTCGGCGCGACGAGCTCGGCCGTCTTGATGACCTCGGCCATCGCCTCGCTGTCGCTGACGATCTCGGGGACGCCCTCGCGCAGGTTCGTGATCCGCTTGAGGGCGCGGGTGTCTCGCTTGCGGGCGCGCTCGTCGTGGGCGCGGCCGACGATCTCGAGGAGGTACTCCGGGTCGATCGGCTTCTCGATGAACGCGAAGGCGCCGGTGCGCATCGCCTGGACGACGATTTTGACGGGCGTCCCGAGCCCGGTCAGGATGACCTGGGTGTCGCGGCTCGCCTCGTGGACCCGGCGGAGCAGCTCCATCCCGTCGGTGCCGCGGAGATAGATGTCGCTCACGAGGAGGGCAACGTCCTCCTCGCGGAGGATCCGGAGCGCGTCCTCGGCGGACGCGGCGGAGAGCGCCTCGCGGCCGGTCTGCTCGAGGACGCCGGTCACGAACGCGCGGAGCTCGTCGTCGCACTCGACGCAGAGCAGCTTCTGGCGACCGCGCCCCGTCCGGCGGCCCGGGCGCGCCTCGCTCCGGCCGGGCGCCGTCACGAGGCGCCGCCATCGGCGCCGGGCGTCGATCCGGCGGCGAGGGCGGCGTCGACCTCGGCGAGGAGCGATTCGTTCTCGAACGGCTTGGCGATCAGCTTGTTGACCCCGAGGTCGGCGAGGTCCTCCTCGTCCCAGCGGTCGAGCGCCGCGGTCACGGCGAGGATCGGCGTCGTCACGCCCTGCTGGCGGGCGGTCCAGGCCACCTCGGCGCCGCTCTTCCCGGGCAGCATGATGTCCAGGAGGATCAGGTCGAAGCGGCCCGTGTCGAGGTGATGGATCGCGTCCTCGCCGGTGCTCGCCTGGACGCAGTCGTGGCCCTTCGAGCTGAGGAGCGTGTCGAGAAACTCGGAGTTGACCGGGTCATCCTCGACGATCAGGATCCGCTTGCCCATGCCGGTGCCCTTAGGGGGAAGTTTGGAGTATGCAAGAATTCCCCATTGTCAGGGTTTGGGCAGGCAAAGACAAGCGCCCGACGGGTCGGGTGCGGCGCGTGTTCCAGGCACAGGCGCGTCACTCACCGGCGATGCCTTGGCGACACCCGAGTCAATCCGCGTAATCCGCGTAATCCGCGGTTCCACTCTCTCGAGCGCTGAACGAACGGGAACCGCGGATTGTCGGATTGACTGGATTGCGAGCTGCCGACGCTCAGTTCATTGCCGACGCCCACGCTCCCGTTTCAGGGAACGCAGCCGGGCTACCGCCCAACGAGCAACCGAACCACCTCATCCTGCGCCCGCCGCGCCGCCCCGACCCCGCCCTTCAACCCGTTGCCGAGGAACGCGAACGCGAGCTCCCGGTCGCCGGCGGTGACGTAGCCGGCGAGCGCCGACGTGTCGCGCAGCGTCCCCGTCTTCGCGGAGAGGGCGCCGTCCGGGAGCTCCCTCAGGCGCTTCTTGAGCGTCCCCGACTTGCCCGGCCGGGCGAGCGATGCGCGGAACGACTCGCCCCACGGCTGACCGTGGGCGTGGGTGAGGAGGGCGACGAGGGCGGCGGCGCTCGTGCGGTTCTCCCGCGAGAGGCCCGAGCCGTCCTGGAGGTGGACGGCTCCCTTCGCGACGCCGGCCTCGGTCTCCAGGAACCGGGTCACGACGGCGGAGCCTCCGGCCGCCGAGCCCGCCTCGCCGTGCTTCGCTCCGACGAGGCGCAGGATGCACTCGGCGTACAGGTTCTGGCTTCGCCGGTTGCAGATCCCGACCGTCGCGTCGAGCCGGTGGCCGTAGTCGGCGATCGGGACGGTCGGCGTCTTCGGCTCGCTCCCGTCGCGGCGGGCGAGGCGGACCTCGCCGTTCACCGCGACGCCGTGGCGCTCGAGCGCCTCCCGGAGCACCGTGGCGAGGAAGATCCCGGGCTCCGGCACGGTCACGTAGCCCGTGTAGGGCCTGGCCGATGTGAGCACCCGCCCCCCGACGCGGATCTCGCGACCGCTCGCGCGCCGGTCGATCGAGATGACGTGCTCGCGCTCGCTCGCCGTCGTCGTCGCGTCGTTCCGGACCGGGGCGTAGCCCGTCGCCGGACGGAGGGTGACCGTCGCGGGGTCGCCCGGCGCCGCGCCGGGGCCGACGACCACGTCGAGGCAGTTGTCATTGAACGACAGGGCGCTCGGGACGGCCGCGTACCACTTGGTCAGGTCCCCCTTCTCCCAGGTCGGGTCGGGTCGGGCTGGCTCGAAGAGGCGGTCGTCGGCGACGAGGTCGCCGGTCACCTCGGTCACCCCGAGCGCCTCGGCGACGATCGCCGCCCACGCGTCGAGGAGCGAGTCCTGACCATCGCGGTAGAAGCGCCCCGAGAGGCTCGGGTCGCCGCCGCCGATCACGACGAGGTCGCCGCGGAGCACCCCGTCGGCGCCGATCGTCCCGCGCCGCGCCAGGACGGTCCGGAGCTGGTGGTCGGCGCCGAGCTTCGCGAGCGCGGTCGCCGTCGTGAAGAGCTTCGCCGAGCTCGCCGGCAGGAGCGACCGGTCGGGCTCGATCGCGACGAGGCGTTGCCCGGTCGCCAGGTCGACGACGACGAGGCCGACGCTCGCGTGCTCGAGGCCGTGCTTGCCGAGGACCGCCTCGACCTCGCGGGCGAGGGCGGCGTCGTCGGCCTGGGCCGCGGGGGCGGCGACGAGCGGGGCGAGGGCGGGCAGCAGGGCGGCGGCGGCGATGGCGGCGGCGGCGCTCCGTCTCACTCGGGCAGCTCCTTGAACGACTCCAGGATGCGTCGCTCGATCTCGTTCACCCGCTCCCGGTCGATCGGCTCCTCGTGGATGAACCGGAGCGAGTAGGTCTTGTCCTCGGCGACGAGGACGAAGAGGTCGATCACGATCGTCCGGCCGCTCGCCTGGCAGCGGACGCGGGTGAATCGGGCCGGGAAGGCGGCGGTCTCGAAGTCGCGCTCCTCGAGGATCACGACCTCCGACAGCCCGTCCTCCTCGCGCATCTGGCGCTGGTGAATCCGGACGAGGGTGTCGGGGGCGTCGAACGGGCCCTTGGGGCGGTACTGGACCGAGAGCGGATAGAACCCGCCGAACAGTCCGCTCGGCTTGAAGACGTAGGTGCCGTTGGTCGCCTTCGCCCCGCCGGCGTCGATCTGCCAGGCATCGCCGGCGAGGAGGCTCACCTTCGCCTTGGGCAGGGTCTGCTCGGTGAGCGCCTCGGGCAGCGGCACCGACGGGCGCATCAGCCCGCCCCAGCCCTGGCTGGCCGCCTCGTTGGCGACCGGGACGAAGGTGAGGCCGGCGCCGATCAGGACGATCAGGACGGCGAAGATGTTCGCGCCGAGGCCGTCCCCCTCGTTCTTCACGAAGGCCTTCGCCGGGAGGATGAATGCGACGACCGCGCCGACGATTGCAGCTCCGAAGAGGTCGGCCATGGCGAAGAGGCTCGGGCCGAGGTGTTCGGACAGGCTCGGGGCCTTCTGCGTCGCTGCCGCGATGAAGAAGAACCGAAGGAAAAGGATGAAGAGGAACCCTCGCACGAGACCACGAAAGACCTGGCTCGCGAATCCACGTGGCAGCATGGCGCGGTATCGCAGTGCGAGGCCCAGGAGTCCGCCCAGGAAGCCAAAGTAGGAGACGAATAGACCGATGGTCGGCAGCTTCGCGGGATTGACGAAGCAGAAGGCGAGGTTTCCGAGCGCTGAGGTGATGAGCAGGAGTGAAATCGTCGGAAGCGAGCCGGCGATCCGCTCGTACGAACGGCCGGCGGATCGGATCGTACGAAAGGTGAAGAACACCGAGAGGATGTTCGCTTGAACGGCCAGGCTCGCGAACAGGCGCCAGTACTCGCCCCCTTCGAGGACGGCCGTTCGCTCGACGCCCCAGCCGGCGTACCAACCGTTCGAGAGCGGCATCCCGATGCAGATCATCCCCCACCAGTTGAGGTCGCCCCAGTGAGGCTCGCGGCCGATCGGCGACCCCATCAACTGCAGGACGAAGACGCCGACGAGGCCGAACGCGACGAGCGTGGTCACCGGAGTGTACTTCCCCATCCGCAGGCCGAGGGCCGCCTGGACGAGCTCGTCCTCGTCGAGCTCTCCGGGATCTCCGCCCGGTCCCTGGCCGGCCGCCTCGTCCATCCCGCCGAGCGACCCGCCGACGGGCGCCTCGCCGGCGCCGAGTCCGTCGCGGTGATCGTGGGTGCCGTGGTCGGGGTGGGGGTCGCGGTCGTGGCCGTGATCATCGGGGGCGCCGTGATCGTGATCGGGGCGCGCGAACGGGTCGTCGTCCTCGGGACGACGCGGGCGGTCGGGCTCGAAGAAGCTCATCGGCCGCTCCCGCCGCGACGGAACGCGTCGATGTCGCCCGACTCGGCCATCTCGCGCTTCCGCGCCTCGAGCCGCTCGAGCCGCTCGCGGAGCTTGTCCTCGAGGCCGGCGCCGGGGAGCGGCCGGTAGAAGCGGCGCGCGCCCATCTCCTCGGGCAGGAACGCCTGCGGGACGACGCCGCCCTCGTAGTCGT
The DNA here is from genome assembly GCA_029260755.1 of Planctomycetota bacterium. Taxonomy (GTDB): domain Bacteria; phylum Planctomycetota; class J058; order J058; family JAJDCQ01; genus JAJDCQ01. Next base: position 5,835 of record JAJDCQ010000146.1, read on the forward strand.
GGGCGTAGCGATAGCCGTCGCCGTAGCCGAGCTCGGCCATCACCTTCGTCGGCGCGTTCCGGAGCCACAGGGGAACGGGATGGGCCGGCTCCTCGCGGACGGCGCGGCGCGCCTCGAGGTAGGCCGTCTCGAGGGCGTTGCTCTTCGGCGCGATCGCGAGCCAGGTCGCCGCCTGGACGAGCGCCAGGGCGCCCTCCGGCATCCCGAGGAGCTGCACCGCCTGCATCGCCGCGACCGCGATCGAGAGCGCCTGCGGATCGGCGTGGCCGACGTCCTCGCTCGCGGTGCGGACGAGCCGGCGCGCGATGTAGACCGGGTCCTCGCCGCCCTCGAGCATCCGCGTCAGCCAGTAGACGGCCGCCTGCGGGTCGGAGCCGCGGATCGATTTCTGGAGCGCCGAGACCTGGTCGAAGTGCTCCTCGCCGCCCTTGTCGTAGCGGGCGCGGCGGCCGAGGGCGGCCTCGGCGACGTCCTCGTCGGTGATGGTCGGCGTGGCGTCGGCGTCGGCCTCGGGGCCGCTGCTCCGGCGCCGCGCCGAGAAGGCCGACCACTCGATGAGGTTGAGGGCGGTCCGGGCGTCGCCGTTCGCGAGGGCCGCGATCCGGGAGAGGGCGTCGGGCTCGGCGGCGATCGGCTTCGGCACGCCGCGCTCGTCGTCGAGGGCGCGTTGCAGCAGCGCGACGATGGCCGCCTCCTCGATCGGCTTCAGCACGATCAGGCGGCAGCGGCTGAGCAGCGGCGACACGATCTCGAAGGAGGGGTTCTCGGTCGTCGCGCCGATGAACGTGAACGTCCCGTCCTCGACGTGGGGGAGGAGGACGTCCTGCTGGGCGCGGTTGAAGCGGTGGATCTCGTCGACGAAGAGGACGGTGCCCCGCCCCTTGATCCGCCAGGCCTCGCGCGCGTCGGCGACGGTCGCGCGGATGTCCTTCACGCCGCTCTCGACCGCCGACAGGGTGATGAAGCGTCGGTCGCAGGCGTCGGCGATGATCCGGGCGAGGGTCGTCTTGCCGGCGCCGGGCGGGCCCCAGAGGATCAGCGACGGGGCGCGGCCCTCATCGATGAGGGAGCGGAGCGTCCGGCCGGGGCCGATGACGTCGTCGTGGCCGACGACCTCGTCGATCGTGGTCGGGCGGATCCGGTCGGCGAGCGGGGCCTGCGCGCTTCGGCGCTCGTCGCCGCGAGCGCCGAAGAGGTCGCCGACCTGTTGCTTTCGGCCTGGGCTGGGCATGGCGGGCGGATCATAACAGCCCCCCGAGACGTCGGAAAGAGCCGGCCGCGCGCGGGCGAGGATCGTCGGGGGGTCGGGGCCCGCCGACCGTCGGCGAAGCGATTGCCGACGGGCGGGGGCCCTCGGGCATGCGGCCTGCTTCGGAGGTCGCGGGTGGGCCGAGCCGCGGTTTCCCGTTCGGAACGCTCTCCGGGTAGCCAGCGCGGGGGTCAGAGCGCTTCCTGCTGCTTGGTCGGAGCCGGGCTGCCGAAGCGAGCTCCCCTCCCAAGCCAGCAGGAAGACGACACTGACCCCCAATGCGGGGCCCGGGGCCGCCTGCGCGATCCGGGGCCTGGGTTCGCGGAGCGGCGCGGTCCGGGAGCCCTGGTTCGCGGAGACGCGCCATCCAGGAATGGGTTCGCGACGGGAACCCGGGCCGGCATTGGGGGTCAGTGTCGTCCGGTTGCCGCTTGGGAGCGGCGCCCGCGTCGGCAGCCCCGTTCCGCCAAGCGGCAACCGGCGCTCTGACCCCCGCGCTGGCTACCCAGTAGCGTTCCGAGCGGGAAACATCGGCTCGGCCCGTTCGAACGTTCCGAAGCAGGCCGCCCACCCGCGGGCCCCGCCCGTCGGCAACGACCTCGCCCAAGGTTCGGCAATGGCCTCGCAGAAGAGGCGCTCGCATCCGCTAGGGTATTCGCCCCACTGACACGAGGCCGTCATTGCTGCACACCCACAGCCGGCGTTCCCGGCGAGGGTCGCTCGGGCTGCGCTCGCGGCCGGGAATTTCGTTCATCGGGGTAATCCTGACGGCGTGAGTCCCACGGATCCCCATCTTTTTCGCCGCTCCGAGCGTCTCGCTCTCTTGACCCCCTAACATGCTCAGGCATATTGCTATTTGAGACTTAGCGAGTTGAGTTGCGACTCGTGTTCGGTCGGTGCTCCGGGGCGGTCGACCCCCCACTTGCAAGATCTCGCCGGCCCGGCCATAACATTCCCGCGGTCGGATTCACGGGGGAGTGAACCCGGCGGCGACACGCGGGGTAGTCAGGGTCGGCGGGTGCCGACTCGATCCCGGTGTCGGGATGAGGCGGTGCTTCGAAGGACGCGAGAGACTTTCAGCCAGGCGGCGGGGAAAACGGCTTCATACATACCCTACGTCGCGTTCGCGCGGCGGCCCTCCGGCGCTCACTGAACGGCCTCGCATTCCCTCGAGAACGCCTTTCCCAAGGACAGGTCGTCGTCCTGGACGACGGCATGAGAGGAGCAACTTGAGGATGCGGAAGCGCAACACTCAGGGTTTCACCCTCATTGAGCTGCTGGTCGTCATCGCGATCATCGGCATTCTCGCCAGCCTTCTTCTTCCCGCGCTGACGAAGGTGCGTGAGAAGGCGAACCGGACCAAGTGCGCCAACAACCTGAAGCAGATCGGCATCGGATCGATCGCTTATCTGACCAGTGCGCTCGGGCCGGCACACCGCAAGGGTTTCATGCCTCACATCAACGCCATCGGCACGCCTGATGGTGACGGCGAAGTCGGCCTGGTGTGGGAGCTGCTCGTCAAGACGGGTGAGATCGACGACCCCGAGGTCTTCGTCTGCCCGTCGTCCAACGACATCCCCGTCCGTCTCGTCCAGGGTCAGGCGCTGACCGCGTATGCGTTCACCGAGCCCGACGTCCAGATCACGACGGAGTTCTCCTACGGTTGGACGCAGGATCAGCGGACCGATGGTAACTCGAAGTCGAGCACCCTCGTCGCCGCCGACCGCAGCATCACCAACGTCGACCAGCAGACCAACGCCGGCACGGGTGCCGCGAACGACACGATCGTCAACCACCCGGACGGCCGCAACCTGCTCCGGTTCGACGGCTCGGTCGACTTCCTTCCGCGTGACGTCGAAGAGGGCCTCATCGGCTCGATCGACACGGATGTGACGGCCGAGCTCGGTCGCCTCAACATCTTCGCGGTCAACGAGCAGTACGGCGGTTCCTAAACCAGGAATCGAGTAAGTAGTCAACGCGCCGAGGGGCGAGAGCGAGAGCTCTCGCCCCTCTCGCATTGGCCATGCTCGATGTCACGCTCGCTCGATGGTTCACGCAGAGGCGCAGAGGTTCTAGCCCGGACAGGGGCTATCAAGCTCGTTCAGGTGCCGATGGGCTCGCCTTCGGCGAGCAGGATGTCACCACGGAGACACGGAGAACACGGAGAATTCAGGGAGGACGCGCCGAGCGGTCGAAGACCCGGATCCCCTCCGAGGCTCCTCTGTGCCCCGGTGCCTCCGTGGCTTCATCCCCTCGGCGGAGGCGAAGCCAACCAGCTCGGGCTGAGCTGGTCGCGTCTTTCTCCGTGAGTCCTCCGTGCCCTCCGTGTCTCCGTGGTTTCATCCTCTCTTCCTTCGAAACCTCTGCGTCTCTGCGTGAGAAACAAGAGCCCGATCGGCGAAGCCGATCATCATCACATCGAGCCGAGCCGCGCCCCTTCCTGAACCCGACCCCCACCAGCCGGGTAATCCTCTCGGCGGGTGTCGGCGCCGCTTCGATGTCGGAGTGAGCTGACCGACCCATCCTCGAAGAGCGCGCGTCCGGCGCGTCGTGCCTCGGACGCCGGGGCCAACGGACTCATACCTTCATTCTCCTACCGCTCGCGCGATCGCGCG
>JAJDCQ010000147.1 GCA_029260755.1 Planctomycetota bacterium
GGGGGCTTGTACTCTTGCACTCCGGGAGGCCGGACCGGGCTGCGAGCGCCGCGCCTCGGAGGAGCCTCTCGCAGCCGAAGACCTCCCCGCCCTCCTTGACCTGCGATGTTCGCCTGCAGGGGAGCCTCGAACGGCAAGGACGATTGCACGAGGGGAGGCGGGGGGAGGCCCGACGCGATCACGGCGGAGAGTGCGAGCGCGTCTCTCGTATGGCTGGTCCGTTCCTCGTTTCCGGACTGGAGCCCGCTGTTCTCGTCCGGAGATTCGGCCATTTCCGGACGGGAACTAGACTAGACTAGACCAAGATCGGCAACGGCTTGGCGACGTCCGAGCCAATCCGTGTAATCCGCGAAATCCGCGGTTCCGGTCTCTTAGACTAAGGCCATGACCTCGCCTCCCCACGAGCGCCCGCGCCGCCAGGACGTCGCGGCCGCGGCGGTCCTCCTCGCCCCCTTCGCCCTCGCCGTCGCCGCGCTCGCGCTCGCGCGTCCTCCCGGCCCGTTCGAGCGCGCCCACTCCGATCCGCTGATGCAGCTCATCGCTCCGCTCGGCGGCCCGTTCCTCGTCGCGGCGCTCGGGGTGGTCGCGGCGCTCGTCTGGGCGGCGGTCGCGCGCCCCGATCGGGCCGCGCTGCGCGCGGCGATGCTCCGCGGGCTCGCCGGGGCGGCGGTCGCCGTCGGCATCGCTGGCGCCATCCGGCTCGTCGCCGGGCCGAGCCTGCCCGCGTTCATCCCGCCCGAGGAGGGCGCGAAGCCCGGCATCGCCCTCGGGCTGGCCGCCGGCGTGCTCGAGGAGGTCGTCTTCCGGCTGGCGCTCCTGCCGCTCGGCTACGCGGTCGCGCGTCGCCGCCTCGGTCGGCGCGCGTCGCTCGTCGTCGCGATCCTCGTCACCGGGCTCGCGTTCTCGCTCAGCCACGAGCTCGGCCCGGGCGGCGGCGCGTGGGACCTCGGGCATCTCGCGACGCGCTTTCTCTTTCCTGGCGTCTTGATGAGCGTCGTCTTCGTCCGGATCGGGCCCGCGTTCATCGTGTGCGCCCACGCGGCGGGGCACGTCGTGATGCCGGCGTTCTTCGCCTGAGCTCGCTCGAGCCGGTCACCCGGGTCAGCCGCCGGCGACCTCGCGCATCACCCGTCCGATCTCGGCGAGCGGCGGGCGCTTCTCGGGGCGGTCGTCCTGGGTCGCCCGGAGCACCTCCCAGACCGGCTCGGCGATCGGCTCGGGACGCTCGCGCGCGTCGGGGCGTCCCGCGAGCATCTCCACGATCACGCGGCCGAGCGCCCAGACGTCGGTCGCCGGGCTCAGGTCGCGGTCGCCGCGCGCCTGCTCGGGGGGCATGTAGCCGGGCGTCCCCATCGGCTCGCCGGTCCGGGTCATCTGACGGGTCCCGCCGCCGAGCGCCTTGGCAATCCCGAAGTCGGCCAGGAGCACCCGTCCGTGGCCGTCGAAGAGGATGTTGCTCGGCTTGAGGTCGCGATGGATCTCGCCGCAGGCGTGGACGTGCGAGAGCGCCTCGACGAGCTCGATCGCGATCGCCGCCGCGCGCTCGGGCGGCAGGGCGACGCCGCCCTTCACCTGGTCGCGGAGGTCGCCGCCCTCGGCGAAGGGCATGACGATGAAGTGGCGGTCACCCTCGCTCCCCCAGTGCATGATCCGCACGATCCCCGGTCGGTCGAGCTTGGCGAGGGTGCGCGCCTCGCGGACGAACCGGTTGACGATGTCGGCGTGGCCGGCGCACTCGGGCGGGAGCATCTTCAGCGCCAGGCGCCGGTCGAGGTCGTCGGTCACCTCGTAGACGTCGGCCATCCCGCCCTGCTTGATCAGGCCGATCACCCGATAGCGCTCGTCGATGAGCTCGTCGCGCGTCAGGGTCGTCCGCGGGCGGGCCTGCGGGGCGGTGCCCGAGACGATCGGGATCGATGGCCGCGCCTCGGGGCGGCGGTCGATGAGCGCGTCGATGAGCGCGTCCCAGCCCCCCTCGCGGGTGTGCTCGCCGCGGCTCTGCCACTCGTGACCCCAGTAGGCCGCGTGGTAGTGGAACTTCGGCCCTCGGATGCGGTTGAGGAGGAACAGGTGCTCGTGGTCGTCGATCGGGCAGTCGCCGATCACGAGGAACGGCTCGAGGACGAGGATCCGGTCGAGGGTCGGCGCGAGCAGGAACGGCGTGCGCTCGGGCAGGTCGTCCTCGGTCGAGAGCTGCTCCGGATGGAAGTCGACGGCGTGGCCGTGGAGCCGTCGCAGGTACCACCGGCGCAGGCCGCGCTGCCGGTCGGCGCCGCGGGTGACGGTGCAGAGCGGATAGGAGCAGAGGAACTCGACCGCGCCGAGGACGCATCGCAGGTCGGTCGTCAGCTCCCGGGCGAGGTCGCGCGCCCGCCGCTCGCTCGGCGGCCGGCCGCTGTGGCTGAGGGTGTTGCGCTTCGCGGGGAAGTCGTTGAGCGCACGCCAGAGGGCGTCGCGCCGCTTCGAGGCGCCCTGGAGGACGCGGACGAGGTCGGGGATGAAGCAGTCGGCGTCCTCGTCCCTCCCCGCGCTCGTCGTGGCGAGGGCGGCCGTCGTCGAGCGGAGCAGCCCGATCCAGCCGCCGATCGTCGGCGCCCGCCGGCGCAGAGCGGCGATGGCCTCGTCGGTCGCCGCATCCTCGACCCGCGCGTCGAGGTAGCAGACGACCGCGATGCACGCGAGGTAGCGCACCGTCGTCTCGAACGCCCAGATGGCGTGCTGGAGGCGGTCCTGGCCGCCGACGGCGATCCGGGCCAGGCGGTAGGCCGACGCGATCGGGTGCGGCAGCTCGTGCTGGTAGACGAAGTCGGCGACGCGCCGGTCACTCGTCGGCGGGCGCTCGCGCCGGACGGTGCGGCTCCGGCGGAGCTCGCCGAGCGCGTCCTCGAGGACGGCGCGCGCGGCGGCGGCATCGGCCGGTCGCCGGTCGGCGTCGCGGTCGAGCAGCCGCGCGACGGCCCTGTCCACCGCCGGGCCGAGCGAGGGCACGCGCGTCGACGGCGACGGCACCGCCATCTTCGAGCGGATCGAGGCGGCGACGGTGGCCGCGACCGCGCCGCGGAAGGGCGCGTCGCCGGTGAGGAGGTAGAAGAGGAGGCTGCCGACGCTCCAGACGTCGGAGGCGGGGCTCGGGGCGGCGCCCTCGAGCGCTTCGGGCGCCTGGAAGTGGGGCTCGGTGTCCATCGTCGCGGCAGCGGCGCCCGGCGGTGACGTCGGCTCCCAGGTGATGAGGGCGTCGGTGAGGGTGACGCCGCGCGTCCCGCGCAGGACGACGCTCGTCGGTCGGATGTTTCCGTGGGCGAGGCCGGCCGCGTGCAGCGGCGCGAGGGCGTCGAGGACGTTCGCGGCGAGGGCGACCGCCTCGGTCGGGGGGAGGCGGCCGGCGGCCACCCGCTCCGCGATCCGCTGCCCCTCGACGAGCTCGACGACGAAGGCGACCGATCCGCCGATCGTCGTCGCGCTCGTCGGGACGGCGAGCGACGAGCTCGCCTGCGGGGCGAACGCCTCGACCTGGCGCAGGGCCGCCTCGGCGCGCGCCGGGGCGCTCGCCCGGACGACGAGCAGGCCGACCGGCGCCTCGTCCTCGCGCACCGCCTCGTAGAGGATCGCGTTCTGCATCGCGCGGACCAGGCCGACGACGCGGACCCCGGCGACCGTCTCGCCGACGAGGTCGCGCGGCGCCGCGTGCGGGTCGCGGGGTCGGCCGGTCGGGCTGGCCTCGGCGAGCTCGCGGAGGCGGGCGAGCCGCGCGCCAGCGTCGGCGGCGTCGACCGTCGGCGGCGCCGCGAGGCCGCGGACGAGCTCGTCGAGGGCCGGCCGCTCCTCCTCGGCGAGCGACGCGACGAGCGGAACGAGGCGCTCCTCGATGAGGCGCCCGAGGGCGACGAGGTCGTCGGCCGGCGGCGGCGGCGACCCCGGCGACCAGCCCGGCGGCGGCGGTCCCAGCTTGGCGCGCCCGTCGCGTCGAACGTGCACCGCGCCCGCGTCGACCGCGCCGTGGGCGAGGCCCATCTCGTGGAGATGGGCGAGCCCGGCCGCGACGTCGGCGAGGGCGCCGGCGGTCCGGGCGAGCCCGGCGGCGGTCACGCCTCCGAGCGGCCTCGCCCGCCAGGGCTCGAAGAGGAGGGCGACCCGTCCGTCGCGTTCGGCGAGGTCGACCGCCTGGAGGAGCCCGGGATGGCGGAGCCCGGCGAGGCTGGTCGCTCGCCGCTCGAGGCGGCGACGCCGCCCCGGATCGAGCGCGTCGGCGTCGGCGACCTCGATGACGCGCTCGAGCCCGAGGACGCGGTGGCGGGCGCGGACGACCTCGACCGGCTCTTCCGGGGTCGCGGGCCGGAGCCGCTCGATCACCTCGTGATCGGCGATCCGGCCGCTCACGTCGCCTCGGGATCCCCGGTCGGCGCGTCCGGGGGCGCGTCTGGGGGCGCGGCCTCGGGGCGGGTGTGCCAGAGCGCCCAGCCGATCAGGGGGAGCTGGAGGACGACGCGGATCCAGTTCGCCGCCCCGTAGCCCTCCTCGTTGCCGAAGAGCGGGACGTCGTGAATCGCGATGTGGAGGTTCGCGGGGAAGACGGCGAGGAGGAGCGCGACGATCCCCCAGGCGGCCAGGCGACGCGTCGCCGGCACGAGGACGGCGACGCCGAGGCCGACCTCGGCGACGCCCGAGATGAAGATCAGCGCCGCGTGCCATGGCAGGTACGGCGGCATCATCGGCGCGTAGACCTCGGGCGCGATGAAGTGGTTCGCTCCGGCGGCGACGTAGAAGAGGGCCAGCGCCCCGAGCGACACTCGTCGTCCGATGCTCACAGCGCGCGCCGCCCGATGACGACCTCGTGCCCCATGGTTGCTCCGCGGCCGCCCCGCGCGGCCCGACTCAGCGTTGCACATCCGGCGCGGGGGCGCGAGGCCCGCGGAGACGAGAGCTCATCGCCCGCGCGCGCGAGGACGACTCGGCGCCGGTCGGGTCGCGATGACCCGGAAGCCGATGTCGTTGTTGCCGCGGTCCTCGACGTGGGGGACTCGCCGGGCGACCCGGCAGTCGCCGGGCGAGGCGCACCAGTTGCCGCCCCGGAGGACGCGGCGGTCGCCGGTCGCCGGTCCCGCCGGGTCGGTGACCGGGTCGGTCGGATAGGGGCCGTAGCGGTCGGCGCACCACTCGGCGACGTTGCCGACGACGTCGTGGAGGCCGAACGGGTTCGTCTCGAGGCTGCCGGTCGGCGCGGAGGCGGCGAAGCCGTCGTCCCACGGGAAGCTCCGCCACGGGAAGCCGAACCGACTCCTGGTCTGCTCGTCGGTCGCGTTGACACGGCCGCGGCCGTCCTCGAGCTGATCGCCCCACGGGTAGGCGGAGCTCGTGCCGCCGCGCGCGGCGCGCTCCCACTCGGCCTCGGTCGGGAGGCGGTAGAGGTCGGCCTCGCCCGATCGCGCGCCGAGCCAGGCGCAGAACGCGACCGCCTCGCCCCAGGCCATCCCGACGACCGGCTGCCGATCGCCGTCGAGCGAGACGCCCTCGCAGGCGGCGCTCGAGTGCTCGGGGCGGAACATCCGATAGGTCGCGTTGTCGGTCTCGGTCGCGGCGACGTAGTAGGCGGCGGTCAGGGTGACGGGGTGGGAGGTCTCGTCGTCCCTGCGTCCGCTCTCCGCGGGCGGGCTGCCCATCGTGAAGCGTCCGGGCGGGATCAGGGCGAAGCGCATCCCGAGCTCGTTCTCGAAGCAGAGCGGCCAGCCGCTTCGCTTCGCCCACGCGACCTGCTCGCGCGTCGGCTTCCACCACGGCGTCATCGCCTCGGTCTTCGGTCGGCGGCGCGTCCAGCGGATCGCGAGCGTGCGCCGCGTCTCGTTTCCGAGGGCGTCGCGGGCGACGATCTCGACCGCGTTCTCGCCCGTGCGGAGCCGCACGATGTGACCGAAGGCGTGGGCGTCGGCGTCGACCTCGACCGGGTCGCCCGCGACCTCGAGCGAGGAGGCCTCGTCGAGCGAGCCGGCGATGAGCAGGTCGCGCTCCTCGGGGCCCCACCGCTCGGCTGCGGGCTCGGGGTCGAGCGTGATCGTCGGGCCGCGCGTATCGCGGGTGACGTCGATGCTCGCTCGTTCGACCGGTCCGGCGTCCGCGCTCGCAGCCACGACCTCGATGTGGTTCTTCCCCTCGTCGCCGAGCTCGACCTGCGCCTCCCACCGGCCGTCCGCGTCGACCGCGACCGGCTCGCCCTCGACGGTGACATCGATCGGGTCCGGACCGTCCGCGACGACGGTTCCTCGCACGGCCACGCGCGCCTCGCGCGTGGCGAACCCGGTCGGCGGCGCGTCGATCGTGATGCTCGGCGCGGGGCGGGTCGGCGCGACGCGCTCGATCCTCGTCGGCTCCGAGCGGAGGCCGGCCTCGTCGACCGCGATCAGCGAGAGCTCGCCGAGACCCTCGACCGGGATGACGAAGCGCCCGTCCTCGTCGACGGAGACGCGCTCCTCGCCCGCGAGCACCGCCGCGGGATGGTCGTCGACGACGACGCCGCGGATGGCGTCGCCGGTCGCGACCGTGAGCTCGGCTTCTTCGATCCGGAGCGTCGGCGGAGTCCGGTCGACGATCACCTCGAGGCGGGCGCGCCCGGTGTGGCCGGCCGCGTCGGTGGCGATCACCTCGATCGGGTGGACGCCGTCGTGCTCGGGGAGCACGACCGTCAGCTCGAAGCGGCCGTCGGGGGCGAGCTCGGCGTCGGGGTCGGCCGCACCTTCGGCCGCGGCGGAGCGTGGGTGGGCGTCGTCGACGACGCCGCGGACCACGAGCGTCGCGGCCGACACGACGGTTCGGTCGGCGGTCTCGGCGTCGAGCCGGACGACGGGCGGGGTTCGATCGACGAGAACGCGCGTCGTCGCGAGCGGCTGCTCGTCCTGCGGCGTCGCCGTCACGGTGATCGCGGTCGGGCCGTCGGCGTCGGGGAGGTCGACGTCCGCGTCGAAGCGTCCGTCGGCGTCGATCGGGACGCCACGCTCGCCGATCCAGACCGCGTCGAGGGCGCCCTCGAGCCGTCCGCGGACCTGGATCCGCGCGGCGCTCGTGACGAGGCCGTCGGCCGGCTCCTCGAGGGAGACCCGCGTGGCGACCGGCGGACGGGCCGGCGGGCGGGACGAGCCGCGGCTCGCGAACCCGGCGATGACGGTGGCGATGAACAGCACGGCGAGGACGCCGCCGATCGCGGCCAGGCTCGGCGGGCGCCGGCCGGCCCCGTCGACGGCGGCGACGCGTGGGGGGCGTCGACCCGCCCGCGGCGTCGACGCCGCGGAGGACGGCGTCGACTCGAGGCGCTCGCCCGCGACGAAGCGATCGAGCTCGTCGGCGAGCTCGGCGGCGCTCGGGTAGCGGTCCTCGGGGGCCTTCGCGAGGCAACGGCGGACGATCGCATCGAGCGCGCGGGGCACCGTCGCGAGGACCTTTCGCGGCGGCGACGGCTCGTCCTCGAGGACCATCCGGAGGATCGCGACGGCGGAGCGGGCGAGGAACGGCGGTCGCCCGCACAGGCCGCGGTAGAGGGTCGCGCCGAGGGCGTAGACATCCGCCGCGGGGCCGATCGTCCCCCGCTTGCCCCGGACCTGCTCGGGCGCCATGTAGTTGGGCGTGCCGAGCACCTGCCCGGTCGCGGTGAGCGCGCTCGCGCCGCCGTCGTGGGCGAGGCCGAAGTCCATCAGGATCGGGTGCGCCCCGTCGGCGTCGTCGTCGGTGACCATCACGTTGCGCGGCTTCACGTCGCGGTGGACGATCCCGCGCTCGTGCGCCGCGTGGCAGGCGCGCGCGACGGCGGCGATCGCGACGGCGACCTCCTTCGGGTCGCGGAGCTCGTCGTCGAGCCACGCCTCGAGGGTGGTGCCCGCGACGAAGTCCATCACGAGGAACGGCGTCCCGTCGCGCATCGTGCCGACCTCGTGGACGGAGACGATCCCCGGGTGGCGTAGCTTCGCCACCGCGCGGGCCTCGCGCTGGAAGCGCGCGATCGCCCGCTCGTCCTCGGCGAAGCTCGGGTGGAGCAGCTTGATCGCGACGCGCCGGTCGAGCGTCGGGTCGTGCGCCTCGAGGACGACACCCATCCCGCCGCGGCCGAGCTCGCGCACGATCGCGTAGCGGCCGATCTCGTCGGGGGACTCGGCGCGAAGGAGCGCCTGCACGCCGCGGTTGGGTGCGCGCGGCGTCGGGGTCGGAGTCGGAGTCGGGGGAGGCGGAGCGCCGAGGGTGTACGCCTCGGTGCGATCGAGATGGGGCGGCGGCGGGCTCAGCTCGGTCGGGTCGAGGATCGTCGGCTCGTCGAGGTCGGCGGGAATGGTGATGCCCGCCTGGACGAGCAGCTCGCGGAGCGACGTTCCGTGCCGGCCCTCGAGCTCGCGATAGGCGTCGAGCTGCGACGCGCCGAGCAGCCCCGCGGCGACGAGTCGATCACCGAGGTCGGAGCGGTCGGATCCCATCGAGGGCCGAATGACGCAAGTCCTGGTCCAACTGGCGCAAACGTCGATTCCGACGCTAGCTCAACGCACCGCGTCGGATGGGGCGGCTGGGGGATCGACCGATGGCGCCGGGCGCCGACGGAGGCGAGCCCAAAAACCGCCGTCGGCGATGCGGTCCGACCGGCCGCGGGTCAGGCGGCAGGCGCCGGCGCGGGCGCGGGCGCCGCGCCTTCGCCTTCGCCTTCGTCGTCGCGGTAGCGCTGATGCAGCTTCACGGGGGGCTTCTTCTTCTTGCGCATCCGGATGTTGAGCACCTCGACGAAGAGCGAGAAGCCCATCGCGAAGTAGACGTAGCCCTTGGGGACGTGGACGCCCTCGACGTGGACGCCTTCGACGACGAGCATGAACCCGATCAGGATGAGGAACGAGAGGGCGAGGATCTTGACCGTCGGATGCCGGTCGACGAAGTCGCTCACCTTCCCGGCGAAGACCATCATGATGAGAACGGCGATGACGACGGCCGCGATCATGATCTCGACCCGCTTCGCCATTCCGACGGCCGTGATGACCGAATCGAGCGAGAAGACGATGTCGAGGATGGCGATCTGGATGAGGATCTTCCCGACGCTCGCCGCCGCGCTTCCTCCGCCCGCGGTGTGCTCCTCCCCCTCGAGCTTCTCGTGGATCTCCCAGGTCGCCTTGCCGAGGAGGAACAGGCCGCCGATCATGAGGATCAGATCGCGGCCGGTCACGCCGTGGTGGGGGATCGCGTCGCCGACCGCCGACCAGTAGTCGGCGACCCAGAACTCGGGGATGGTGAAGAGGTCCTTCGTCAGTCCCATCACCCAGCCGATCGCGAGGAGCAGCGCGATGCGCATCCCCATGGCCATCCACAGACCGATCTGACGGGTGCGCGCACGCTTCTCCTCGGGCAGTCGCCCGACGAGGATCGCGATGAACACGATGTTGTCGATGCCGAGGACGATCTCGAGCGCCGTCAGGGTGAGCAAGGCGATGAGGTTCTCGACGGTGAGTAGTTCGGCCAACGCGACCTCCGGTCCGGGGGATGGGGAATCTTCCGCGGTTGGCGATTCTATGCCGGTTCGCCGGCCCGCTTCAATCGGGGCGCGACCGGCGGCGGGCAGTCCAGCGCCCACCCGGGGCGTTCGACACGATGGGAGCTGACCGGACGACCGGCGCGCTCGTTCGTCGCCCCGAGGACATCGACCTCGCCTGGGCGCATCGCGTCGTGTCGAGCCATGCGCCCGGGAGCGGTGTCCGTTCGATCTCGGTCGACTCGGTCGACGTCGGCACGACGACCCGCGTGAGGCTGACCGTCGATCACGACGGCCCGGACGATCTGCCGCGGCGCTGGTTCGTGAAGATTCCGTCGAGGTCGTGGAAGGCGGTCGCCATCACCGCGCTGCCGCGCCTGCCCCAGACCGAGGTGCGGTTCTACGGGGAGCTGGCCGGTCGCGTCCCGGTCGCCCGGCCGCGGGCGCTCGCGGCGACGAAGCGGTTCGGGCGTGGCTTCACCCTCGTCCTCGAGGACGTGACCGAGTCGGGCGCCGTGCCCGGCAAGCCCGGCGACGCGCTCGACGCCGCGTCGGCCGCGCGGATGGTCTCGCTCCTCGGTCGACTCCACGCGAGCCACTGGGAGGCGGCCAGCCTCGACGCGGAGCTCGCGTGGCTCGCCGGCCCGGTGAGGCGGCTCGAGGACGGGCTCGGGACGGCGCTCGCCGTGCCGCTCATGCGCCGCGGGCTCGGGCGGGCCGGCGACGCGGTCCCGCGAGGGCTCCACGCTCCGGCGATGCGCTACGCCTCGCAGCGCCGCCGGGCTCAGCGCCATCTCGCAGCCGCGCCGCGCACCCTCGTCCACCACGACTGCCACCCGGGCAACCTCTACTGGCGCGGCGACGAGCCCGGCCTGCTCGACTGGCAGCTCGTGCGGATCGGCGAGGGCGCGGGCGACCTCGCCTACCTCCTGGCGACGGCGCTCGAGCCGGCCGTGCGACGCGAGGCCGAGGACGCGCTGCTCGCCCGCTACGCCGACGCGCTCGTCGAGCACGGCGCCCCGCGCCTCGATGCCTCGGCGCTCCGCGATCGATTCCGGGCGCACCTCACCTACGCGTTCGAGGCGATGGTCGTGACGCTCGCGGTCGGGGGCCTCATCGACGACCCGATCTGCCTCGAGCTCGTCCGCCGCACGGCGGCGGCGGTCGCGGACCACGACGCGTTCGCCGCCGCGCTCGAGACCTAGCGGGCTGCTGAGAAAGAGGGGGAAACCACGGAGGCACGGAGACACGGAGGAGCTCCGGGTGACGCGAAGTCGCTGATCCGGTGTGGCGTCTCGTGATTCAGGGCTCTCGATGCCCTGGAGGCGGGAAGAGACGAGCGCTCCCCCATGTGTCATCGGGCCGGCCGCCTCGTGAAGATGAGGCGTCCTCAGGAGCCTCTCCGTGCCTCCGTGTCTCCGTGGTTACATCTGCTCGCCGCAGGCGAGCCCATTCCACGACTCCTCCTACTGCTACTACTAGCTAGTTCCCGTCCGGAAATGCGAAACACCAACGGGCGTCATCGGTTCCGCCGGTGATGCTCGCCTTCTTCTTGAACGCAGGGCGACGAGACGTTGGAGCGCCGTCCCATGCGAACGCCACCGACGTTCGCCGCTCCCCT
>JAJDCQ010000148.1 GCA_029260755.1 Planctomycetota bacterium
ACGTCGCTCCCCTCTGTCGAGGCCATCACCGGCTCAAGACCGACGGCATCATCGAGATCTCGGGGAAGGCGCCCGACGGAACCCTCATCGTCGAACGACCGCGGGAGTCCCGGGATCGTGCTCTCGTCTGATCGACCCGCCGCCCGGACGAGATGCGCGAGCGCAACCGACGCTCGGCAAGCGCCGTTGCGCGCGCAACGGAGACGACGCGGGCCTCGGGCGGCCGCGAGTGGATAGCATTCCGGACGCCACGCCCGCGGGTGAGACTCGTACTCTTGCCCCCGCGGGCTGGCTCGTAGCGATGGGATCCGAGGTTCGGCAGCGGGCGCCGACCGCGCATCGAGACTGCCCGGCTCGATGGAAAGGCAGGCCGTCGAACTCTTCGAGCGACGCGGCGGTCGCTGGTGTGATTCCTGGGCTCAGGTCCAGGATTCACACCAGTGGGGCCAGGTCACTTCAGAGGAACAGGTCATCGGAGCGGCTTCGACGGATCGCTAGTGTGATTCCTGGACCTGACCCCTTCGATTCACACTAGGAGCTCGGCCCAGCTGCGGGTCGAGGTAGCGGGCGCGGCAGTAGGGATTCCTGGGGTCAGGTCCAGGATTCACACCAGTGGGGCCAGGTCACTTCAGAGGGACAGGTCGCCGGAGCGGCTTCGACGGATCGCTAGTGTGATTCCTGGACCTGACCCCTTCGATTCACACTAGACGCTGGGGCCAGCTGCGGGTCGAGGTAGCGGGCGCGGTAGTAGATCCACCGAGCCGGTGCCCACCTGGGAGACTCCTCTGGTGACCTCGGGACTTGCGGAGCCGAGAGCCGGGCGAGGAGCCGCGGAGGGTCGGTCGGATCGATCATCACCTCGCTCCGTCGCGGAGCGTCTTCGCCTCGGCCTCGTCGGCGCTCGCCTCGTCGTCTCGACCGAGCTCGCGCAGCACCCTGGCTCGATGCTCGAGCCAGGTCGCCATCCCGGCGGCGCGGTTGCGGTCGCCGTCCACGGACATCGAGGTGCGGCTCCGTTCCGCCGTGATGGCCTCTCCGATCTCGACGAGCGCCGCGTCGAGCCGGCCGTGCTCCTCGTGGTGGAGCCCTCGGAGGCCGCGGACGACGCCCGGCGTGAGGACGTAGTCGCTGACCGTGTTGCGGAATCCGAGGTACTCGTCGGTCAGGAGGGCCAGGGCCGCGTCGATCACCTGGTCGGCGCGGGAGATCTCGCCGTCGCAGCAGTCGGGCGGCCCGTGCGCGATCAGTCGCGCGCCGATCCGGTTGAGGAGCGCCGCGATCCCGCGCGGGTTCGAGAGCCTCCACGGCGGCACGCCGCCCGCCTGACCGATCGACTCGAGCCAGACGACGACGGCGAGCTGGACCTGCGCGGCCTCGACGGCCAGGTCGATGATCGGCTCGAGGTCGACGCCGTCCTCGGCGGCCTCGAACATCCGGTGGGCGATCCGGAACGGCGTGTCGGGCCAGCGGACCTCGGCCGGCCGGGCCCGGTCGAGCTCCCACGCCCGATGGAAGGCGGCGACCGACGCGTCGACGGCGCCCCGGATTCCGTGGAACGAGCCGAGCTCGCCGTGGAGCCACGCGGCGTCGGTGCCCGTCTCGAGGGCCGCCTCGACCCAGCGCTCGAGCCGATCCATCTCGGCCTCGTCTCGACAGAGCACGAGCACCAGGAAGAGGAGCCACGACGGGTCCCGTCGGTCCGCCGGGCGACGCGCCTCCTCGTCGCCGAGGCGTCGGAGCACCGCGGCCCACGATGGCGGCCGCTTGTCCTTGAGATCGCTCGGCGTCGAGACCCACGCCCCGTACCGCTCGAGGAACGCGGCGATCGCGACCGAGCGGATGACCGAGGCCTCGTCGGTCGCGCTCACGTCCATGTAGAGGACCATCCGCTGGTGGAGGCGTCCGATCAACGGCGCCGGCGGAACGACGCCGCCGTCCGTCACCCGACCGAGGAGCCGCAGGATCGCCCGCGCCTCGTCGAGTCGCTCCGCGAGCGCGTCCTCGAAGCCGCGGTGGATCGCGTGGTGGAAGCTCGGCGACCAGCCGGTCGCGTCGGGCGCGACCCCGTGCTCGGTGTGGGCGGCGACGTAGTCGGCGAGGGCGGCGGCGTGAACGGCGGCCCGCTCGGGCGCGTCGTCGGGCGCGTCGTCGAGGGCGGCACGGCGACGATCGGCGCGGAGGATGAGGAGGCGGCCGCGGGCGGCGTCGGCGAGGCCGGGAGCGCGATAGAGCGCCCCGAACGCGGCGCGGTCGTCGGGGAGGCCGACCTTCGCGAGCCCTTCGTCCTCGACGAGCGCACGCGCGACCCCGGTCGCCTCGAGCGGCGTCGCGATCGCGACCGGCTCCGCCCCGTGGAGGACCACGGCGAGCAGGTCGGGCCGGTCGGCCTCGTCGAGAACGCGTCGGGCGCGCCGAAGGAGTGACTGATCGATGGCGCCGTCGGTCCGGACGAGCCGGGCGATCTCGAGCCCGACGCCCGCGGCCTCCGCGCGCACGACCTCGCCGCGCGCGGTCGCCGCGGCGAGGAGCGCGACGAGCTCCGCCCGGGCCGCGAGCTCGGCGTCTCCGGCGAGCCGCGGGCTCTCCGGGAGGGCGCGGGCGAGGGCGTCCTCATCGGGCGAGAGGGGCTCGCCTCGCTGCAGCGCCGCCTCGAGCTCGAGGACCGCCGCGCGCCCGGGCGCGTCACGTCCCCGTCCGGCGACGAGGCCGACGGCCGTGACGATGGCGAGGACGACGACGACGGCCGCGACCGCGCCGCGCCGTCCGCCCCCGGCCGACCTCGCGGCGCCGGCGTCGGTCGACTCTCCC
Organism: Planctomycetota bacterium; assembly: GCA_029260755.1. Lineage (GTDB taxonomy): Bacteria > Planctomycetota > J058 > J058 > JAJDCQ01 > JAJDCQ01. The sequence continues at coordinate 2,809 of JAJDCQ010000148.1, forward strand.
CGGAGCCAGCGCTCGAGGTCGGCGCCGAGCTCGGCGATGCTCGGGTAGCGATCGCCCGGCTTCTTCGCGAGGGCGCGCAGGCAGATCGCGTCGAGGGCGGCCGGGACGGCGGCGTTCAGGCGCGAGGGAGGCTTCGGCGGCGTCTTGATGACGTCGACGAGCAGGCTCATCGGCGCCTTGCCGTGGAACGGCGGCTCGCCGGTGAGGGTGAAGTAGAGGACGGCGCCGAGCCCGTAGACGTCGGTCTCCGGCCCCGGCGCGCTCGCTCCCTCGCCCGAGGTCGTGCTCTGGACCTGCTCGGGCGCCATGAAGGCGGGCGTCCCGACGACGTCTCCGGTCCGGGTGAGGCGGTCGGCGGCGAGGTCGTAGGCGAGGCCGAAGTCGACGAGCTTCGGGCGCCCCGTCTCCGACTCGATGAGGACGTTCTCCGGCTTGAGGTCGCGGTGAAAGACGCCGTGCTCGTGGACGTGACTCAGCGCGTCGGCGACGGCCACGACGAGCTGAACGCCCTCCTCGGGCGGCGGGATGCCGAGGCGCCACCGCTCGCCGAGGGAGGTCCCCTCGACGAAGTCCATCACGTACCACGGCATGCCCTGCTCGGTGCCGCAGGTGTGGACCCGCGCGATTCCGGGGTGGCCGCCGACCCGGGCGACCACCTCGACCTCGCGCCGGAACCGGCCGAGCGCGCGCTCGAGGTCGCGCGAGGCGACCGAGGTCAGGATCACCTTCAGGGCGTACCGGACGTCGGTCTCGACGTGACGGACCCGCGCGACGGCGCCCATCCCGCCCTGCCCGATGGACGCCTCGACCACGTAGGGGCCGAAGCGCATGCCGGGTCGGAGGGCGAGGGACACGCATGGATGGTGGCGCTGCCGGCGGCGAGGTTCAACTCTCCCTCGCTGGAACAACGAGTTCTTCCCGGACGTCTGGGATTATCCGCTCGGGGAGGATCGAGGCCGGGGGCGATGAACCGTACGCTCGCGAGAGCTTCGCGGGAATGCAACCACCGGCTCGCCGGTGGAGATGATGGCCCCCGCCAGGAGTCGTGATGCCCCGCCGCCGCCCCGTCCGTGTCGCCGCCCTCCTCCTCGGGTTGGGCGTGGTCTCCTCCATCGGCCTCGGCGCGACGGGAGTGCCGGAGATCCTGCGGGTTCGACGCTTCGAGCGGCTCACCGGCCACGCGGACGTCCCGTTCGACCACATGGACGCCGAGCGCTTCGGCGAGGTCGAGACGTTGCTCGGTCAGCTCTTCGCCGAGCGCGGAATCGTCCCGCGGCACGCGGCCCTTCGGGGCTACCCTCAGGCTCCCGGAGTCGTCGCCGCGTTCCCTGACGCTCCCGGCGGCGCCCGCTGGGTCGTCGTCTCGCGCTCGAGCTCGGGAACCTCGATTCTGCTCCTCGACGCGCGCGGCCGGGAGCTCGACGTCGCCGTCCGTAACGGCGCGCCGCTCGAGCTCATCGCCGGCAGGGCCCAGGACGGGCAGCCCGTCGTCGTCGCCGCGCTCCGCTATCTCGGCGAGCAATGCGGCGAGCGGGTGGAGTTCGAAGGCTGGTCCGTGATCGGCATCGACGCCGACGGCCTACGCGTCGAGGCCCTCGCCGACGCGAACGCCTGCCTCGAGCACGGTCGTCCGTTGATCTCATCGCCGGACGCGGTCGGCGGCGCCCCGCCACGCCGCGCTCTCGAGGCGCGCCCGACCGACGACCCCATCGACTGCACCCTGCGGTGGCACGACTGGGCCCTCCCCCTCTCGGAAGGTTGGAACGACCTGGACCTCTCCGATCAACCCGGCATCTGCTGGCAGGCACGCGACTGACGTGGAGAGCACCGGAAGCAACGACAGGCCCGGCCTTCGGAGCATGGTCGGTGGCCCCGGTCATCCCGCTCCGGCCGTCGTCTACTTCTTCCCGGAGTTCTCGAGCCAGCGGACCGAGCCGGTCGCGTAGCTCCCCACGACGACGTCGGTGTCGCCATCGCCGTCGAGGTCGGCCGCCGCGACGCCGATGTAAGCGTCGCGCGACTTCGCCGTGGAGGCGACGACTCGCTTCTCGAAGTCGAGGTCGTCGTTCTCGAGCCAGGCGAGCTCGCTCGGATAGTCGCCCGGCGCGACGACGACGTCGAGATCGCCGTCCCCGTCCATGTCCGCGACCGCGATCGAGCCCGGCTCCTTGACGTCATCGCAGATGACGTCGGGGCCGAAGGTGCCCTTGCCGTCGGCGTTGTCGAAGTAGAGGACCAGACCGGCGGTCCGGGCGACGCCGACCAGGTCGAGGTCGCCGTCGCCATCCGCATCGACGGCGATCACCTCGCGCGCGAACTTGCACTCGTTCTTGAGCACCTTCGGGGCGCCCCACTTCTCGGGCGTCTTCGGCTCGCTCGGATACCAGGCGAACTCGTGCTCCATGCCCGCGAGGGCGAGGTCGACGTCGCCGTCCCCGTCGAGGTCGCCGGCGGCCACGTCCCAGCCGGTGCCCTTCTCCGCGATGAGCACGGCCTTGCCCCAGGAGGCGCCCTTGCCCTCGTTCGCGTACCAGTGGAGGCCGACGTAGCCGGTGACTGCCACGACGATGTCGCCGTCGCCGTCGAGGTCGCCGACGGTCATCCCGCGGATCGAGACGGCCTCGGCGTCGATCTCGTGCCGCTTCCAGGCCCGGCCCTTGCTCACGTTCTCGAGCCAGACGACGCCGCCGGTCTTGTCGAAGGCCTGCTGCTGGTGACCGACGGCGACCACGTCGAGGACGCCGTCGCCATCGACGTCGACCCCATCGGCATCCTCGTACTCGCGGTAGGTGCCCTCCTCGATGATCCGCTCCTTGAACTCCTTCGAGTTCTTCTTGTTGTCGTACCAGCGGAGCCGATCGCGGTTCGCGACGAAGACGTCCTGGTCGCCGTCGCCGTCGAAGTCGACGGCGATCACGCGCGATGGACCGCTGACGTCGGACCCGAGGACGTGCTCCTCGGTGAACGGAGCGTCGCCGGCGAGGGCCGGGCCGCCGAGCGCGACGGAGGCCAGGAGGGTCGAAGCAAGGACGAGAAGACGGACGTTGGCAGTCACGGAGATTCCCCCGAACGTGGCGATGAAACCCGATCTCTCTCTTCGCCCACCTCGCGGGCGAGGGGAGATTCTATCCGACGGGGCCGTTCGGGGAAGAGTCGAGCTCCGGGCTAGAAATCGTCCTCGAGCAGCCGCTCCTCGACCCGCTTGCGGGCGATCCGGAGCCGCTCGCGCTCCGGCGACCGGAAGTAGGTCTCGCGGAGCTCGGGCGAGAGGGTCTCCCAGGTCGTTCGCTCGATCTCGGTCGCCCGATCGTAGTGGGTCGTCGCCATGCGGAGGCGCGAGGCGGTCTCGTGGGCGAGGCCGAGCTGCGCCTCGACCCGCGCCTCGAGCTCCCGCAGGCCGGTCGAGACCGCGTAGGACAGGGCGCCGTCGAGGTGCCCGACCGCGCGCGGGATCTCTCCTTCGGCGAGGGCGATCCGGCCCTCGACGAGCTCGGCGACGGCGAGGAAGTCCGGCGCCGTCTCCTCCCCGCCGCTGCTCCTCGCCGACGCGAGCGCCCGCTTCGCCTCGGACACCCGCTCCCCGTCGATCGCGAGGAGCGCCCGGTCGAGGATCACGTCGGCGAGGGCGCGGCGGTTGCCGATCTGACGGAACAGCCCCTCGGCCCGGCGGAGGAGCTCGCGCGCGCGCCGCCCCCGGCCGAGGGCGTGCTCGGCTGCGGCGAGCGCCTTCTGGGCGTAGCCGGCCATCCAGCGGATGCCGAGCGCGCGGCAGCTCTCGAGGCACTCCGACAGCAGCTCGCGGGCGGGCCGCGCGTCCTGCGCCGCGAGCCGGACGGCGCCGAGGTTGTGGAGGGTCGCCGCCTCGCCGTGACGGTCGCCCGCCTCGCGCTCGATCGCGAGCGCCCGCTGGAGCTGCGCGAGCGCCGCGCCGTAGTCGCCGCGAATCCGCGCCGCCACGCCGAGGTTGTTGAGCGACAGCGCGATGCCCTCGGTGTCGTCGAGCCGCTCGTAGATCCCGAGGGACCGCTCGTAGTGCTCCTGAACGTCGTCGAGCGTCCCGCGCAGATCGAAGAGGAAGCCGAGCTCGGTGAACGCGATCGTGATCCCGTAGGAGTCGCCGACCGCGCGGAGGAGCTGCGGCCGCCCTTCGAGGTAGCGGAGCGACTTGGTGAAGCTCTCCTCGGAGACGCTCGGGAGGGCGAGGCGACGGAGGAAGCGCCGCGCCTCGCGCTCGTCGTTGCGGAGCGCCCGGATGCATTGACGGAGCAGCTTCTGGGCGCGGCCGTGGCGCCCGCGGTGGTACTCGGCGAGGGCGAGGACGCCGAGGACGCGCACCGTCTCGCGGGTCTTGAACTGTGGCCCGACCAGCGCGCGCGCCTCCTCGGCGAGGGTGACCGCCCGGGCGTAGTCTCCCCGCCAGAGATGGACCCGCGCGATCGCGACGAGGCTACGGATCCGCTCGCGCACCATCGGCGACTTGCCCGACGGGGCGCGCTTCCGCGAGCCGCCGGCGGTTCGGTCGCACGCGTCGAGGCTCGCCTCGTAGGCCTCGAGGGCGGCGGCGAGCCGGCCGAGGCGTTGCCGGACGTCGCCGAGCGCGCGGAGCGCCCTCGGCGCGAGGTGGGTCGCGCTCTCGGACCGCGCCGATGTCTCGTCGGAGCCCGGCCGGTCCCCGTCGTCGCTCCCCTCGCCGTCGTCATGGTCGGAGATCGGGCCGTCGTGGAGCTCGAACCCGGTCGGGATCGGCCGATCCGGCTCCGAGAACCGGGGCAGGCGGCGGTCGGGCGCGACGGCGAGCGGTCCGAGGATCTGCTCCGCCTCCGCCGCGCGTCCGACCTTGCCGAGCAGCTCGCCGAGCCGGAGGCGGCAGGCCGGCTCCCGATCGCGGAGGCACGGGACGACCCTCGCGGGCGACCCGCCGCCGGGCGCGTCGGGATCGCGCGTCCACTCGGCCTGGAGCCAGGTGTCCGAGTCGCCCGCGCTCCGCTCGCCGAGCAGACTCGGCCGCTCGTCGGAGCTGCTGTCGAGCGGCCCGCGCGAGAACGTCGTCGCCCGTTCGCCATCCCAGACGATCTCCGCGGGCGCGTCGGGGTCGCGGGCGGCCGCGCGGAGGGCGCGATGGAGACCACCGATCGCCTCGTCGCTCGCGTAGATGCGGGCGGCGTGATCGCTCGAGGCGACCGCGTAGACGAACGTGCGGGCATCGTCCCCGGCCGCCTCGAAGTGGCGGGCGAGGTCGGCGAGGAGCGCCGCGTCGACGGGGTAGCGTGACCCCGGACGGGCGCGGCGCCGCGCAAGCGCCTCGACGGCGATGCCGACGCGCCCGTGGAGCTCGGCGCGGCGCGCCGCGCCGAGCCCGGCAAGGACCCCATCCCGGAGGGTGCGGTGGGCGAGGGTGTAGTGAATCGGCGGGTTCCGCTCGCGCGTCGTCGATCGGCCCTGCACGACGAGGCCCGCCCGCTCGTGACGTTCGAGGATGTCGAGGAGGGCCTCGGCGGAGAGCGCGGTCGCCTCGCCGAGCGCGTCGAGCGGAACGGGGGAGAAGGCGATCGCGAGCGTCTCGAGGACGAGCCGCTCCTCGCGGCTTCCGAGCCGCTCGAGGCGGTGACTCACGACGGCGGCGAGCGACTGCGGCGCGCCGAGGTCGGCGAGGACGGCCGGGAGGCGCTCGGTCGGCCCGTGGCGGAGCGCCACGGCGTTCTCCTCGATGAGCGCGCGGAGGATCTCGGTGACGAAGCGGGGGTTGCCGCCGGCGCGGTCGCGGATCTCGTCGGCCAGGCGCGTCGGCACGTCGCGGAGCGCGAGCATCGAGGCGACGAGGTCGCGCTGCGCGGTCGCGTCGAGCCCGCCGAGCGGGACCTCGGCGACGAACGGGAGCTCCGCGGCGAGGTGGAGGAGGGCGGCGGCCGGGTTGCCCGCGTCGACGAGCTCGTGGCGGACCGTCAGGAGGAGGACGAGCCGCGGAGGCTCCGTCGTCGCCTCCGCCCGGACGTAGTCGAGGTTGCGGGCGAGCGCCTCGAGCATGCGCGCGGTCGTGATGTCGGCGTGATGGATGTCCTCGACCGTCAGGACGTAGGGGGTCCGGGCCGCCGTCCGGACGAGCGCCTCGGCCAGCCGGTCGAGGGCGCGGTCGCGGTCGACCACCGACCACGCGGCGAGGTCCTCTCCCGCCGGCGAGCCGGTCGAGGCGACATCCGGCGGGGCCGCTCCGGGACCGCCCGCGCCGACGTCGACGCCGAGGAGGGTGGCGAGGGCTGGCTCGTCGACGAGGAGCCGGTCGAGGTCGGGCGCGCCCGGGCCCCGACGCGCCTCGTCGCCCCCGCCGGCGGCGCGCGGCGTGGGTCGAGCGGCCAGAGCGGCGACCGAGTGGACGATCCGGGCGAACGGGGCAAGCGGCGGACCGCCCTCGAGACACTCGGCCAGGACGAAGGGCACGCCGCGGAGCTGCGCGGCGACGCGCACCTCCTGGACGAGCCGCGTCTTGCCCGCGCCTCCCTCGCCGCGAACGACGAAGACGGTCGCCTGCTCGGGGGCCGCGGCGGAGCGGGCGCCGGTCGCCGTCGAGGGGCGGACGAACGCCGGGCCGCCCGCGTCGGACCCCGGCTCGACGGGGGCGGGCGGCGCGAGCCCCGAGATCACCGAGGTGAGCCGGGCGATCTCGCGATCGCGGCCGACGAATCGGGCCGAGAGGAGGTAGCCCTCGAGCGCCTCCTTCGTGTCGAGGACCGGGCTTCGTCCCAGCCGATCGCCGAGGTCGGCGAGGGCGTCGGCCGCGCTCGGCGGCCGGTCGGACGGCTCCTTCGAGAGCAGCCGCAGGACGAACTCCTCCCAGGCGGCCGGCACCTCGACGTTGAACGTCCGGGGCGGCTCCGGGATCTTCTCGAGATGCTTCCGGATCACGGAGAACGTCGACCCGCCGTCGTAGGGGAGGCGGCGGGCGAGGCAGTGATACAGCGTGATGCCGAGCGAGTAGAGGTCGACGCGCCGGTCGTGCGGCGCGCCGCGCGCGATCTCCGGCGCGAGGTAGTGGACGGTCCCCTTGATCCGGTTCTCGTTGCGGGTGTCCTCCTCGCCGGTCAGCCCGAAGTCCATGATCTTGACGAGATCCGACGGCGGCTCACCCGCCCCGTCGGCCGGCCAGACCGGGGACCCGTCCGCGTTCGGGGCGAGGCGGCGGACGAGGATGTTCTCGGGCTTGATGTCGTAGTGGATCAGGCCGCGCGCATGGATGTAGGAGAGCCCGCGCGCGATCTGGACGACCACGTCGAACAGGCGGTCGTAGTCGAGCCCGACCGTCGCGGTGAAGAGGTCGTCGCCGTCGACGTACTCGGCGGTGTAGTAGACCGCCCGGCCATCGTCGGTCAGGCCGAAGTCGTGGACCCGGATGAGGTTCGGATGCCGCAGTCGGCTGAGGACGCGGAACTCGTGCCGGAAATGCTCGAGGTGCTCGCGCCGGCCCTTGAGGAGCTTGTAGGCGAGGGTCCGGTTTCCGCGGGTGGTGTCGAGGACCTGGTAGACCTCGGCCATTCCGCCCTCGCCGAGCTTGCCGACGAGCTCGTACCGATTGTCGAAGAGGGTCATGATTGGGGCGGCCCCGCCGAGAGCGAACGGGCATTATTGCTCGGGCATGCCTCGCCCGTCCAAGGACCCCCGGTCGAGCGTCGATCGACGAGAGACCACCGAAAAAAGAAGCGGGGCGGGCCCCGGGGGCGCGCCCCGGGCAGGTGAAGGTGAACCGGCGCCGGGAGATGGGGCGGGTCGGGGGGGAGCCCGCCC
>JAJDCQ010000149.1 GCA_029260755.1 Planctomycetota bacterium
CGAGGGAACCCGTCTGGCGTTCGCGAGGCCGCGGAACGAAGGCCTGCGCGGCGATGTCCGGCGAGACGCCGCGAGTGAAGCGACGGCGAGGAGCCTGCGACGAGTCGTCGCTTCACGCTCATTCTGCAACAGTCTCCTAGGCGGGCAGCCAGACGGTGAAGGTCGATCCCTTCCCCTCGCCCTCGCTCGCGACGTCGATCCGGCCGCCGTGGAGCTCGACGATCAGCTTCGTGATCGCCAGGCCGAGGCCGGTGCCCGGGGCGGTGCCGCGCGGGTGGATCCGGACGAACTTCTCCCAGATGCGGCGGAGCTTCGCGGCCGGGATGCCGAGCCCCTCGTCCTTCACCCGGAACCGGATGCTGTCGAGGCCCGACTCGTCGTCGCGCCGCTCCACGGTGACGCGCACCGATCCGCCCTCGGGGGAGTACTTCACCGCGTTCGTCATGAGGTTGACGAGCACCTGACGCACCTTCGCCGAGTCCCATAGCGGTCGCCCGAGGTCGTCGTCGATGCGCAGGTCGAAGGTGTGCGAGCCGCCCTTGGCGTAGACCTCGCCCGCCTCGACGGCGTCGGCGACGAGCGCGGTCGGATCGCACCGGTTCCGCTCGAGGACGACGCGGCCTCCCTCGAGCCGCGCCACGTCGAGGAGGTCGGCGACGAGCTCGCGGAGACGCCGCGCGCCGCGCTCGATCGTGTCGATGCTGTCGACGACGTCGGCGGAGAGGGTCTCCTTCTCGAAGCCGAGGATCTCGCACGTCCCGAGGATCGAGGTCAGCGGCGTCTTGAACTCGTGGCTGACCGCCTCGACGAAGTCGGTCTTCAGCCGGTTCGCCTCCTCGAGCCGCTCCATCTCCATCGCGAGCGACCGGTCGCGGAAGATCAGGACGAAGCCGCGCCGGGTCCCGTCGCGGTCGGTCAGGGGCGCGCAGCTCACGCCGACCCGGATCACGGTCGCGTCGTCGAGGCGGTGCTCGACGTCGCGCTCGACGACGTCGGAGCCGACCCGGGTCGCGGCGAGGAGGTCAGCGACCGTCTCGACGAGGTCCGCCGGGAGGATGCTCGCGTAGCTCTCGCCCAGCGCCAGGACGCGGCGGAAGCCGAAGAGGAACTCGGCGTTCGCGTTCCACGCGAGCATCCGCTCCTCCTCGCCATCGACGACCACGGTCGCGTGCGGGAGGCTCTCGACGACGCGGTCGAGCACCTGCGCCGTCGCGCGGACGTCGCGCTGGACCGAGAGATCGGCGAGCAGCCGCAGGAGCGTCCCGCCGAAGGACTCGAGGCAGGTGATCAGGGCCGCCTCGCGGCGGAGCTCGGCGGCGCCCTCGGCCGTCAGCTCGAGGAGGAGGGTCGCCGGCTGCGGGTTGAGCTCGTCGTGGAGCGGGACCGCATGCCACGCCGTCGCGCCCGCGCCGCCCACCCGCGGCGCGACCGACGGCTCGCCCAGGATGCCGCGCCCCGATCCGGGCGGAGCGGCGGCGAGGACGTCGACCGGTCCGACGGCGCGCCGCTCGAGCGCCCGCTCGAGCACCTCGTCGGGCGGTCGCTCACGCCGCCCTCCGCGGAAGCTCTGCGGACCGGCCGGCAGGGCGTGGGCGCGGGGCCGGTGATCCTCGTCGTCGACGTGCACGAACCAGGCGGCCCGCAGCGGCACCAGGGCCGCCGACGCCTCGACGGCCGCGATGAGGAGGGTCTCCTCGTCGGCGTAGGCGAGGAGCTCGGCCATCTTGACGTTGAACTCGGTGAGGCGCTCGACGAGCGGCGCCGCCTCCTCGTCGATGAGGTCGGGGAAGGGAGGCTTGCTCACGTCCGGCTCCCCTCCTCGGCGGGCCGATCGCGCCGGCGCTTCACGGCCGGGATCTGCCCCGACGACTTGCGCATCCCGCCGCGCCCGCGCGCGATCAGCACCGCCCGGGTCGCCGCCCGGATCAGGTCCATGGCGAGGTCGCCGCCGACCAGGCGGAACCGCCGCTCGAGGGCGTCGTCGATCTCGGCGGCCGCCCGGAGCGCGGGATCGAGGCTGCCGCCGGCGCCGCGGCGGCCGCCGGGGCTGCCCGCCGGCGTCTCGGCCAGGGTCGGCCAGTCGACCGGCGCCTGCGCCCGGCGAAGGGCGGCGCCCCAGCGGAGCCCCGTCGCGTGGGCCGCCTCGTCGGCGTCGGAGGCGTCGCCGATCCCGACGACGTCCGCGAACGGGACGTTCCAGCGCGGAAGCCGCTCGATGATCTCGGCGGTGAGGGTCTCCCCCGGCTTGAGGAGAAGACGACCGAGGACGTCCACCACCTCGGTGGCGAGGACCATCCCGGGATGCAGGTCGCGGATCGCGAGGCGGCGCATGGCGAGGAGTTTAAGGGACCGGCGAGGTCCGCCGCCACCCTCGTCCGGGCCCCGGAGGCCCGGCGGAGACAGGGCCGCACGGCTAGGCCAGGCCCCGTCCGGAAATGCGAAACATCAACGCTCATCGGTTCCGCCGGTCATGCTCGCCTCCTTTCTCTTGTACGCAGAGCGAGGAGAGGTTGGAGCGCCGTCCCATGCGAATGTCCCATGCGAACGCCACCGACGTTCGCCGCTCCCCACCGGGCGGACGTCGCACGTCAAGGAGGGCGGGGAGGGCCCTCGACTGCCGAGGCTTCTCCGAGACTCGGCGCCCGCAGCCCGGTCCGGCCTCCGGGATTGCAACAGGACAAGACCCCCCGCCTCGGCGGCAGGCCGTCTGGTCGCCCGGTTCGTTCGGTTCGTTCGCTCGCCTCGCGCGCCGAGCGCCGTCCGAGGCGCGGCGAGGGCGGCCGAGTCTCCGGGGGCGGGGCGGTCGAGGACCCAGCGTCCGATCCGGCTCAGCCTCCCGCTGGGCGGCGCCCGGGCTCGGTGGGCCAGTCCGGTCCCGCGAAGACGCGCCAGCGAATGGGGCGCTCGATCTCGAGGGTGCCGTCCTCGCTCCGGCCGTGGACGCGAATGAAGCCGGCGGTCTTGAGTCTGTGGCACGCGACGCATGCCACGCAGCAGTTGTCGGGATCCCACTTGCGCGCCGGATTGCGGCTTCGGGGCTCGATGTGGTCGACCTGCAGATCGGTCCGGCGGTCGCATTCCATCTCACACTGGTAGTCGGCCTCCTCGAGCTTCAGCCGACGGAGGCTTCGGCCGCGCTCGATCTCGTCCGCCTCCTCGGCCGAGGTTCCCGTCTCCGTCTCCGCTTCCGGCTCACCTGCGTCAATTGCGTTGTGCAACTCGCTCGCGGATTCCTCCTCGTCGGGCGGGAGCTCGGACTCGTCGAAGGGCGTCTGGAGGAAGTTCACGGCCAGCACCTCGATGATCTCGGCGACCGGAAGCTCGGCGCCCCCGATCTTGCGGGCCTTCTCGGCGGCGAGCTGGTAGAGCTCCCACTGATCGGCGTCGAGCTCCACCTTCAGCCGTTGGTTCGGTCCCGTCGGTCGCCCGAACCGCCTCTCCTGCTCGGCGAGCTGCCGTAGGACTGGCCCACTCATCGTCTTCGCTCTCTCCAGCCAGAGCGCCGCGTCGGGCCTGCCCAGGAACGGAGCGATCACGTCGATCTTGCTGTAGGCGATCTCCCCGCGCTCGTACGCGAGGCGGAGCGCCTCGTGGCGCGCGCAGGCCCGGGCCGCCCGAATGAGTCGGTAGGTCTTGTCCTTGCCGCAGTTCAGCTTCGCATCGGCGAACGCGACCGTGCTCGGGTAGCCGAAGCCGTCGTGGAGCTTCCGCTGTTCGACGTCGAGCAGGTAGAAGGCGGTCGTCGCGTCGCACCGCTCG
>JAJDCQ010000150.1 GCA_029260755.1 Planctomycetota bacterium
CCCGTCGCCTCGCGTGACCGAGACCGAGAGGGAGCCATCCCTGGAGCCGGTCGGCTCGTGCGAGCCGGGATACGGCGCCCTCAGTCGCTTCTCCGTGTCTCCGTGCCTCCGTGGTGACATCTGCTCGCCGAAGGCGAGCCCCTCGGGCCTGAGCGAAGTTGATAGCCCATATGCGGGCTAGGGGGGCGGCGCGTCCGGGTCGAGCTGCGGGCCGAGCTCCGATCCGCGATCATCGCACCACCGGCCCCAGGTCTCGGGCAGCCCGTCGGGCGCGGGCGCGGCAGTCCCGGTCAGGACCCGCAACGGCTCGTCGAGCTCCGGGATCAGCGACTGCCCGGTCCGCGCGCGGAGCCGGTCGTGAGCGCGCGCGAGCGCGCGGACCGCGCGCCGCTCGCCGAGGCGTCCGAGCGAGGCCGCCGCCGCGAAGACGACGGCGTCCTCCGGCGGCTGGCTCGATCGGAGGGCGTCGACGAGCACCGTGACCGCCTCGGCGTCGCCGTGGTGCTCGGCGAGGACGGCGGCGGCGGCGACCCGGACGTCCTCGCTCGCGTCCGCGACGAGCGCCTCGAGCGCCGGCACGTCCGCCGGCTCGGGTCGGACCGACAGGCCGAGCGAGATCGCCTCGACGCGCGTCGCGCGGTGGAGGCTCTGGGAGGCGAGGCGCCGGATGATGTCGCGCGAGCGGTGGTCGACCACCAGCACGCGGCAGCAGAACTTCGCCGCGCCCTCGTTCGGCTCCGAGACGGCGATCTCGTGGAGCGCCGCCCGGATCTCCTCATCGGGAAAGAGGACGCCGTTCTTCAGGGTCCAGAGGGCGTCCGTGCGCTCGAGGCCTCGGGCGAGGCGGAGGTAGCGGACGAGTCGCTCGCGGCTCGGCTCGAGCTGCGACTCGCCGGCCCAGGCCATGTCGAACCCCTCCTGACGAGCCTCGAAGAACGGGTCGCCGGGTCGGGCGATCGCCTCCTGGAAGACGAGCTCGGCGATCGCGCGGCGGCCGGGATCGCCGAGCGCGTCCAGGGCGTCGAACGCGGCCCGCCGGTCGTCGGGGTCGCTGCTCGCGAGCGCTCGGACGTGCCAGCGGACCTTCAGCTCGGTCCAGCGCGTCGCGACGCCGAGCACGACGGCGACGATGACGGCGAGCAGCCCCGCGGCCGCGAGAACGCCGGCCCGCCGGCGCGGTCGCGGCATCGGGGCGGGAGGCTCGTCGGCGACCGTCACGGCCCGACGAGCGCCTCTGCGAACGGCAGCAGCTCCGGCGTCGGGCGCGCCTCGACGGCCGCGAGGACGGCGCGGCGGGCGCGGCCGTCCGCGACGGCGAGGAGCGCGGCGAGTCGGACGCGGCGGTCGTCCGGGCCCGCGATGAGACCGGCGGCCACTCGCTCCCAGAAGGCGGCGTGGAACGGGCGCTCGAGCTCACCGAGGAGCGCGGGGAGCTCGTCAGGGAGGCCGTCGGGCGGCGCCGCGGACGCGTCCGCCTCCGACGACCCGAGGCGGTCGACGAGGCCGGCGAGGCGTTCGGGGCGAGGCCGAATGGCGGAGAGGATTGGCGGGAGGCGCCGAAGGAGATCGGCCGCGTCGCCGCTCATGCGGGGTCCGAGGCGTCGTTCGGCGTCGCGCAGCTGCGCCAGCACGTCCTCGATCGGCGCGGCGAGGTGACTCGCGCGGGAGCCGAGGGCGAGGAGCGCGGTCGCGGCGAGGTCGCGCGAGGCGATCGAGCCGCCGCGGCCCGGGGCGGTCAGCACCGCCGCCCAGCCCTTCGCCTCGGCGTCCGCGAGCTCGGCGTGCCGGGCGTAGCGCTCGCGCCAGAGCTCGGGGCGGTCGCGGAGCTTCATCCAGGCGTCGCGGTCGGCGCCCTCGACGAGCGCGCGGACCGGCGCGTCGGCCCGGATGAAGAGGGCCGCCTCGGGGAGCTTCGCGCAGCCTTGCGGCGGGCTCGCGGACGCCGCCGTCAGCAGCTCGGTCGTCGCGGCGTCGCCGTCCTCGACCCAGGCGAGGACCTGGATGAGGAGCCAGCGGTTCGAGTCGTAGCGGTCGTCGGGCGCATCGATCGCCCGGTAGCGGGTCGCCGCGGCGCGGGCGATCGCCTCGCCGCGCTGGTGGTGTCCGAGGACGCGGCCGACCGCGCGCCCCAGGAGCGCCGACCGCGGTCCGAAGCTCCCCTCTCCCGCGAGGGCGAATGCGATGAGGCGCTCGAGGCCGGCCTCGAGCTCGTCGAGAGTGTCCGTCGGAACGCTGGGGGCCACGCCGAGAGCGTCGAGGGCGGCGACGGCGAGGGCCGCGTCGAGCGGCGCCGGCGGCTCCTTGCTCTCGACGTGGGCGGCGACCGCGTCGAGGAACGGCGTCGCGAGCGAGCGCGCGAGGGTCGCATTGTCGGGGGCGAGGGCCAGGGCCTTGCCGAGACCGGCGAACGCCTGGACGCGGACCCAGGCCTCGGGGTCGTTCGCGGCCAGGGCGGCGAGGCGCTCGGCGACCGTGGGGTCGCTCGCGCGAAGCCGGGCACACGCGCCGGCGGCGACCCCGCGCACGACCGCATCGGCGTGCCCGAGGGCGCCGACGAGCGCTTCGCCGTCGCCGCGCTCGACGAGGCCGGCGGCGGCGACGTCGAGGAGATGCCGGTCGTCGAGGCCGCGGACGAGGGCCGTTCGGGCCTCCTCGCCGAACGCGGGCGACCCGAGAAGGGCGAGCGCCCCGCGCCGGCGCGGAAGGCGGGCCCACTCCTCGTCGAAGGCCCAGCCGACGAGGACCTCGGCGAGCGCGTCCGGGCGGTGACTCCGGATGGAGGCGATCGCGACGAGCTCGCGCTCGTCGGGCGCCTCGGCGAGATCGGGGGCCATCGCGAGCCGCGCGAGGACCGCCCGCGGGATCGGCCGCGCCGCGAGCTGCTCCTCGACGAGCGCCCACTGCTCCCCGTGGGTATCGAAGAAGCGATCGGCCAACGCGGCCGCGGCGGCGGCCGCGGGTGGAGGGGCATCCTCGCCGTCGTCGGCCCAGGTCCCGAGGATGGTCAACACGCGCGGCGCGAGCTCGGCCTCGCGGCGGCGGGCGACCGCGGAGACGAGCGCGTCGTTCGGCCGCAGCTCGGCGGCTCGCTCGAGGGCCGCGCGCGCGGTGGCGGCATCGCCGACAGAGAGATCGCGAAGCAGCGCGAAGAGCGCCGCGTCGTCGGGGGACGCAGTGGGCTCGGGGCGATCGACGGGCGCGTCGGCCGCGCTTCCCGTCCCCGCTCCGACCGGCGCGCCCGCCGCGATCGGAGCGGTTCCCGTCGGGGACGGCCGCGGGCCCGAGACGGACGAGATCGCCGGGCCGCCTTCCCTGGCGCCTCCGTCGCCGCCGAGGACGAAGGCCGCGAGCCCGCCGCCGACGAGCAGGACGAGCGCGGCGGCCGCCGCGGGGAGGATCCACGCCGGGCGGCTGCCGGGGGTGGCGGGCTTCGCGGGCTTCGAGGACCTCGCGGGCTTCGAGGCGGGGGCGTCGGTCGCGGCGTCCTCGACCTCGGGAACCGCCACCTTCTCCTGGCAGCCCCGGCATCGGACCTTCCGGCCGGCGCGGTCGGCGCCCACCTTCATCTTCTTGCCGCACGACGGGCAGGCGATCCGGATCTGGTCTTCACTCATGCGAGTCTCCCTTCCCCCGGCTCTGTCCACCGGGGGGCGGGATCCCCCTCGAAATCCGAGAGAGAGGAGCCGGGCCGGGCGTCATCCCCGGTCCGCGGCGTCGCCGAGCTCGGCGCGAAGGGCGGCCAGTCGATCCTCGAGCTCGCGGATCCGGGCGTCGCGTTCGGACTCGGCCGTCACCCGCCACGCGTGCTGCTCGTCCGGGGAGAGTCGCCACACCTCGACCGAGCCTTCGTCGAGCGGGGCGCGGCGCGCGCGGATCAAGTCGTTGCGGAGGGAGGTGACGCGCGGATCCTCCTCGAGCTCCGGCGCGAGGCCGACGAAGGTGACCAGGATCGTGCTGAAGTGGATCTCATCACCGGGGACGAGGGGAGCGCGCTGCACGTTCCGCCCGTTGAGCCGCGTCCCGTTCGACGAGCGCCGGTCCTCGACCCAGGGCTGCCCGTCCTCGTCGATGACGATCGCGCCGTGGACGCGACTCGGACCGGCCACGCCCGGAAACGTGAGGTCCGCGCGCTCGGGCGAGCGGCCGACCTTCACCTCCGGGCCCGGGAACTCGAAGCGCTGGGGGCTCTGGTTCCGCGGCGCGGCGTCTAGGATGATCCGTCGGTTCATCGGACGTCTCCCGGGTCGTGACCCATGATCGCGGCGGCGACGTGCGGCGAGGCGGCGAGGGCGATGCGGCCCCGCTCGCCGATCCCGTCATTGTCCATCAGCTCGAGCCTCTGCAAGCCCGCGAGCGCCGAGGCTTCCGAGAGGCGCTCCGCGCCCTCGTCGCCGAGGCCGGTCTCGCCGAGGTGGAGCACCTCGAGGGCGAGCCCGGCGGCCTGCTCGGCGATGACTGCCGCGCCGGCGTCGCCGATCGGGTTCTCCTCGAGGAAGAGACGTGTGAGGCTCGCCGGGAGTTTCATGGCGGCGAGGCCGCCGGCCGTGATCCCGTTGGTGCGGACGTTCAGCTCGCGCAGTCCTGGCAGGCTTGCGAGCGCGGCCAGGCCGGCATCGCCGATCTCGTTGAAGCCCAGATGCAGCTTCCGAAGGCCGCGGAGCGCCTCGCCCACGCCGATGGCCTCCGCGCCGCGGAGGCCGATCCCGTTGCCTCAGACGTTGAGGTGGGCGAGCGGACCGAGCGTTCCGGACTCGGCCACCGCCAGGACGCCGTCGGGGCCGATCTGGTTCACGTAGAGGATCAACGCTTCGAGTCGACCGGGTGCGGCGAGGCGGCGAGAGCCTCGGCGCCGCGCGGCCCGATCCGGTTCCAGCCGAGGTCGAGGGTCCGTAGCCCGGCGAGGGCCGAGCAGCCGGCGAGGGTCTCCGCTCCCGCGTCACCGATCCCTCCGTCCCAGAGGCGGAGCTCGGTGACTCCGGCGAGCGCACCCGAGGCGACGAGGCTCGCGACGCCTTCATCGCCGAATGGACGCCCCGCGTGCTCCACACGCCGGCGTGGCATCGGGCGGGCCTCGCGCGACTCGGTCACCGGGCCGGCTCGTCGACGCCGAGGGCCGTGCCGATCTGGATCACGCACGAGCCGCAGATCCGGAGACCGGGCCCCGACAGGATCGGGTCGTTCGCGGCGCCGCAGAAGCTGCAGTCGCCGCGCTCGGTCAGTCCCGTCGGGCCGCCGGCGATCCGCTCGCGCAGAAGCGCGGCGGCCGCGGTCGCGTCGATGAGGTCCGACGCGTCGAGGGCGGATCCGACGCGCGCGAGGACGGCCGTCGCGCTCGGCGCCTCGCGCCCCGTCGCGTCCGCGACGAGGATCCGGGCGCAGCGGCCGCAGGCCGCGCCGCTCGTCGTCACGGCGAGGTGTCGGACGAGGCGGATCGAGCGGGCGCAGAACGAGCACGTCGGGGCGAGCGGCTGGGCCGGGCCGCCGCCGCCGTGGCCCCAGAACGAGCGCTCGAGCTCGACGAGCATGGTCGCCGCATCGTCGGCGCCGGCGAGCGCCCGGCGGGCGAGGTCGAGCGCCTCCTCGCGTTCGACCGGGCGCTGGAGCGCGCCGCGACAGCGGCGGAGCCCGTCGAGCGCCTCGTTGCGCGGGCTCGTGGCGGTGTCGGGCGCGTTGGCGTGGATCGCGAGCGCGTCGCGGAACAGGCCGTCGGCGCCAGCGATGTCGCCGACCCGCTCGTGGACCGCCGCGATCTCGAGAATCACCGCGCCGTAGGCCGAGTCGCCCCGGTCGAGCCCGGGGCGACCGGTCTCCTCGTCGCCGTCGATGAGGGCGAGGACGCGCCCGGCGTGGCGGAGCGCCGCCTCGCGGTCGTCGCCGTCGGCGGCGAGCGAGGCCAGGCCGCGGTGGGCGTCGGCGTGGTGGAGGGTCTCGCCGTCGGGGAAGCGCTCGCCGAGGAACGCGAGCGCCCGCTCGTAGAGCTCCCGGACGACCTCGGGCTCGCGCCCCGCCTTGTGCAGGATCGCGGCGAGCTCGCTCAGCTTCCGGTGCGGGGCGAGGAGGTGGAACATCCGGAAGCCGTCGCCGCAGACGCGGATCGCCTCGTCGATCGCCTCGCGGAAGATCTCCTCCGCCAGCTCGACCAGCCCGAGGGCCGCCCGGAGGCGGCCGACCTCGGCGAGGGCGTTGGCGCGGTCGACCGGCGCGTTCGCGAGATGCGTCCGGGCGACGCCCTCGATCTTGTCGGCCAGGCCTCGCGCCTCGACCGGGCGGTGGGTCTCGGCGAGGAGCCACGCGAGCGAGACGAGCGGCGCGAGCTGGTCGACCGCCTCGTCGCTCGCCTCCGCCCGGGCGACGTCGTCGCGGCAGAGCTTCTCGGCCTTCCGGTTCGAGCCGACCTTCAGGTAGAGCGGGGTGAGCAGCGCCGTGCACTGGTCCTGCCAGTGGCGGCGGACGATCTGGTCGGCCGCGTTCTCGCCCTTCCACGGCTCCCGGCTGAGCCGGAGCGCCTCCTCGGCGGACGCGATCGCGTCGCGGGTCTGGCCGGCGGCGTGGAGCTCGCGCGCCTCGGCGAGCGACCGCTGGAGCGCCGCGAGCTCGGGCGGCTTTCCGCTCACGCCTCGGGGCGATGCTCGCCGGGGGCCGGGGCGCCCTCGTCGTGGAACCCGACGCCGTTCTCGGCGAGGGTCACGAGCACCGGCGCCGGGGCGAAGCGATCGCCGTGGACGCCGCGGAGCCGCTCCATCTGCTCGACGACCCAGCCGGCCCCCTTGCCGTCGACCCACCGGAACGGGCCGCCAGTGAACGGCGGGAAGCCGAGGCCGAAGACGGCGCCGATGTCGCCGTCGCGCGCGCTCCGGAGGATCCCCTCGCCGTAGCAGTGGGCGGCCTCGTTGACCATCTGGAGGGTGCAGCGGAGCGCGATCTCCTCGGGGTCGAGCTCGTTGCGCGGCTCGACGCCGAGGACCGCATAGACGCTCTCGTCCACCTTCTTGCTGTCGCCCTTGCCCGACTCGCCGTACTGGTAGAAGCCGCGGCCGTTCTTGCGGCCGAAGCGCTCGTCGGCGATGAGCTTCTCCATCCCCGGGGGCGGCGCCATCCGCGCGCCGAACGCGTCGACGAGGATCTTGCCGACCTTGTGGGCGACGTCGATGCCGACCTCGTCGAGCAGCTTCACCGGGCCGACCGGGTAGCCCGCGTCGACGAGCGCCCGATCGACGACCTCGACGGGGACGCCCTCGGCGAGGATGTAGGCCGCCTCGTTGCCGTAGGGGCCGACGATCCGGGAGGTGTAGAAGCCGGCGCCGTCGTTGACGACGATCACCGTCTTGCCCTGCCTCTTGCCGAGGGCGACGCAGGTGGCCGTCACCCAGTCGGCCGTCTCCGGCGTGACGATGATCTCGAGGAGCGGCATCTTGTCGACCGGCGAGAAGTAGTGCATGCCGATGACGCGATCCTTGTGATCGCTCTCGGCGGCGATCTCGTGGATCGGCAGCGACGAGGTGTTGCTCGCGAAGATGACCTCGGGCCCGCCGGCCTCCTCGACCTGCGCGAGGACCGAGCGCTTGACCGAGATGTCCTCGAAGACCGCCTCGATCACGACCTCGGCCCGCTTGAAGCCGGTGTAGCTGGTCGTCGCGCGGACGCGCGCCATCGTCCGGTCGCGATCGCGCGGGGTGAGTCGCCGGCGGTCGACCCGGGTCTGGAGGAGGCCGCGGATCGACTTGAGGCCGCGGCAAACCGCCTCGTCGTTCATGTCGCGGAGCCGCACCGGGATCCCGGCGAGGTCGGCGGTGACGTAGGCGATGCCGGCGCCCATGAGGCCGGCGCCGAGGACGCCGATCTTGTGGACGGGGCGCGCCTCCACGCTCTCGTCGTCGACGCCGGTGTCCTTCTTGAGCTCGTTCTGGGCGAAGAAGAGCCCCATCAGCCGGCGCGCCTCGGAGCTGACGACCAGGTCGCCGAACGCCTCGGCCTCGGCGTCGAGGCCGGCCTCGAGGCCGCGCTCGGCGCCGATCCGGATCACCTCGAGGGCGGCGAGCGGCGCCGGGTAGTTGCCGTGCGTCTTCGCGAGTGCCTGCTTCTTCGCCTGCGAGAAGAGGAGCTTCCGCCCGATCGGGTTGTCCTCGAGGAGGAGCGACTTGAGGCTGGGCATCTCCGGGATGAGGCTGCGGCGCTCACCGCCGCCCTCGGCGAGGCGCTTCGCCCGCGCGATCGCGACGTCGACCAGGATCGACGCGGGGACGACGTCGTCGACGAGGCCGAGCGCCTTCGCCTTCTTCCCCGGCACCTTCTTGCCGGTGAGGATGAGGTCGAGGGCCGCCTCGATCCCGATCAGCCGGGGCAGCCGCTGGGTGCCGGCCGCGCCCGGGATCACGCCGAGCATCACCTCGGGCAGGCCGAGCTTCGTCTTGGGATCCGAGCTCGCCACCCGCGCCCGGCAGGCGAGGGCGACCTCGAGCCCGCCGCCGAGGCAGCTCCCGTGGATCGCCGCGACGACGGGGACGCGGAAGCTCTCGATCTTCTCGAGCGCCTCGTGGCCGCGCCTGGAGAGGCGCGTCGCGTCGGCGGCCGTCCGGACGCCGCGGAGCATGCTCACGTCGGCGCCGGCGATGAAGTCGTTCGGCTTGCCGGACGCGAGGACGACGGCGGAGACGTCGGTCGCGGCCTCGAGCTCGGCGAAGACCGCCTCGAAGTGGCGGTCGAAGCCCTCCTTGAGGGTGTTGACCGCCTCGCCGGGGACGTCGAACCAGATGATCGCGACGTCGTCACGTCGCTCGATGCGGAGCGGGCTCGGGTCGGCGCCGTCCGGGGTCGGCGCGTCGTCGACCTGCGTCTCCTCGGGGACGGTGGCGGTGTCGTTGTCGTCGGCCATGGCTTCTCGCTAGCTCCGTCGTTTCCAGTCGGCTCGCGCGGGGGCGCGAGCTCGCTACCCATCCACCTCGAGGATCATCGCGGCGCCCAGCCCGCCGGCGGCGCACGCCGTGCAGAGCCCGAGGCCGCCGCCGCGGCGGGCGAGCTCGTTCAGGGTCTGCGTGATCTGCCGCGCGCCGGTGGCGGCGAACGGGTGACCGATGGCGATCGAGCCGCCGTTGACGTTGAAGGCGTCCCAGTCGATGTCGCCGATCTTCTCGGAGCGCCCGAGCCGGTCGCGCGCGAACGCGTCGCTCTCGAACGTCTTGACGACGCTGAGCACCTGGGCCGCGAACGCCTCGTGCATGTCGACGAGGTCCATGTCCCGCAGGGTCATGCCGGCCCGGTCGAGCGCCTTCGGCGTCGCGAAGGCGGGGCCGAGGAGGAGCTGGTCGCCCGGGTCGAGGGCGGCGAACGCGTAGCTCACGATCCGTCCGAGGATCGGGAGGCCGAGCGCCTTCGCCTTGTCCTCGGCCATCAAGAGGACTGCGCTCGCGCCGTCGGTGAGCGGGCTGCTGTTGGCGGCCGTCACCGACCCGTGCTTGCGATCGAAGACCGGCTTGAGCTTGGCGTAGCCGGCGAGATCGCCGTCCTTCCGGACGATCCCATCGATGGTGACGCTCTCGCTGTACCGAGGCGGCACGTGGACCGACATCACCTCGTCGGCGAACTTGCCGTCGGCCCAGGCGGCGGCGGCGCGGGTGTGGCTCCGGTGCGCGAGCTCGTCCTGGGCCTCGCGCCCGATCCCGTTCTCCTTCGCCATCCGCTCGGCCGCCTGGCCCATGCTCTCGCCGGTCGAGGGCTCCTCGAGGGCGGGCGGGACGGGGAGCAGGTCCATCGGCCGGAGGCTCTTGAACGCCATCACCCGCTCGGGCAGCGAGCGGGCGGCGTTCGCCGCGAGGAGCGCCTTCTGGAGCTTGGCGCTCACGCTGATCGGGACGTCGCTCGCGCTGTCGGCGCCGCCCGCGACGCCGCCGTCGATCTGGCCGGTCGCGATCGCCTGGGCGACGTTGACCGTCGACTGATAGCTCGTCGCGCAGGCGCGGCTGACCGAGTAGGCCTCGGTCTCCATCGGCAGGCCGGTGCCGAGGACGATCTCGCGCGCGATGTTCGGCGCGGTGACGCTCGGAACCACCTGGCCGTAGACCAGCTGCTCGACGTCCTTCGGATCGACCTCGGCCCGCTCGACGAGCTCGCTCACGACGATCCGGCCGAGGTCGAGCGCGGTCAGGTCGCGGTAAGCGGTCTGGCTCTTCACGAACGGCGTCCGGAGACCGGCGACGATCGCCACGGCGCGGCCGTGACCGTTCTTCTGAGACTTCGACTTCGCCATGGATCGGGTCCTCGGGTTGGCATATGACGCGGTGCGCAGTATACCGAACGCGAGACGCGACGGAAGAGCCCGAGAGCGTGCGCGACCCCCCGCCGCAACCCCTGCCCCGCAAGCCGCTTCCCCCCATAGGGGTCAGGTCCAGTATTTTTTACCATTTCACCCGCGAAATGATAAAAATACTGGACCTGACCCCTTGGGGGGGAAGTGTCTCTGGTGCTTTTGGTTACGTTGGGGGGTCGCGCGGCTAGACGACGCCTCCGCTCGTGAAGCGGGTGAGGAACTCGTCGATCGCGGTGGCGAGGCCTTCGAGGGTCGGCGGAGCGGCGGCTGGCTTGCCCGTCTTTCCTTTGACCGCCTTGCGATGGGCTTCGAGGAGCTCTTCGAGCTCGAGCTCGGGGCGGGCCACCAGGAAGCAGCCGCGCTTTCCGGCTGATGGATCGATGTCGGCGGCGCCGGGGTTCGTCGAGGTGGTGACGCTCGTGCGGTCGTCGAGGGCGGTGTAGAGCTCGGTCGCGTAGAGGCCCTCGGTCGTCGCCATGATCACGCCGTAGCCGGCGACCGCATCGCCGACGTAGCCGCGCACGACCGCGTTGCCCGCGGCCTCGCAGATCAGGTCGCCGATCGGCGCCAACCCTTGCGCGGCCATCTCCGCGTCGCTCGCGACGACGTCGTCGGCGGTCACGTGCGGCAGCGCGACGAGCGACCCGGCGAGGTATCGGCCCCTCTCGCCCCGGTGGACCTCTCTCCCGGCGCCGGGCGCCTTCTGCTGGAACGCGGTCGCGAGCGTCTGGATCCCCTGCTGGAGCTGTTGCATCGCCGCGTCCATCGCCTCGTCCTCCTCCTCGAGGCCGGAGAGGTCCCAGGGTCCGTCTTCGAAGACGGCGCGGAACGCCGAGGTCGCGACCAGGCCCATCGCCATCCGCGTCGGCTCGCCGTCCCAGCGCGGGCGGACGACCGAGCCCTCGCGCTCGAAGGTGAGCTGGTCGCCGCCGAAGGCGAGCTCCGACTCGGCGCGGGCCACCACCCGCTCGGCCTCCTCGACGGATGCGAGCTCGAGCTCGTCCGCCTCGTCGACGGCGGCCGAGAGGGCGAGCGCTCGCTCGAGGTCGGGTCGGCCGATCTTCGGAAAGACGTGGCCGATGTGCCAGCGGCCATCGCGGACGGTGCCGCCGTAGAGCTGACGGGCCGGATCGTCGGGCTCATCGTCGTCCCCGATCGACGCGGTCATGAGGGCGATGGCCGTTTCGTTCTCGAGGCCGCCTCGCGCGAGGAGCGTGCCAGCGTCCTCGAGCCGCCGAAGCGTCTCCCACTGGCCGCCCGTCTCGTCCCACGCGACGAGGAGGCCGCCCTCGTCGTCCATCGTCTCGGCGTCGATCGACGCCCAGTCGAGCTCCGGGAGCGCTCCGCCCTTCGGGGCCACGAGGCGGAGGACCGGTTCGGCGCCGTCGTCGATGAACCAGACGATCCGGTAGAGGCGATGGAGGTGGCCGAGCTCGACGGCGAGCTCGCCCTCGAGGAGGGTCGGCCCCTCCTCGCCGACGGCCGCGCTCACGGCCGCGATGATCGCGCGCGCGTCGCTCATCGACTCATCCCCTCGATGTCGCTCATCGCCTCGCTCCAGCCGATCGGGTCGGCGTCCTTGCTCTTCACCGGCTCGGTGTCCCAGCTCCGGAGGACGTCGCCGCGTCGGAGCTGGACCCGCGCGATCGTTTGCTCCTCGTTCAGGGACGGGTCGGCGAGGTAGATCCCGGGCTCGATCTCGAGCAGCGCCCACTGCTCCTCGCCGCCGGCGCCGCGTGGGAGTGGTCGGGCGAAGCGTGTCGCGACGCCACTCTCGACGTCTTGATCGACCCGCTTCCAGCCGCGGTCCTGGAGCCGGAGCAACCTGCCGGGGCCGACGGTGATCCCGGCCAGCCGATCGATCGTGTTCGCGCCGAGCTCCTTCTTGCTCGGGCGGTGAGTCTCGCGGCCGAGCTGCGGGAAGGGTGGCACGATCTCGTAGTCCGCGAGCAGCTCCTGCCAGCGCGCGGCGAGGGCGTCGTCGAGGTCGAGCCGATGGGGGATGCCGATGATGGCGTCGTCGCCGAGGGAGAGCACCTCGTCGCCGACGTCGGCGAACGTCCGGTCCTCGGCGACGCGGAAGGTGCTCGCGAGCTCGCCTCCGTCGCCGAAGCGACCCCAGACGATCAGCCGGACGAGGTGGATCATCAGCGGGTGCTCGACGAGGAAGCGTCGGAAGGTCGGCATGTCCCACCGCCGCCGGTCGACCATCGCGAGCTCGAGGCGCAGGATCTGGCCCTGGGCGACCTTCTTCGCGTCCTTCTTGAGCGCCTTCCAGGCCTTCGTCGCCGTCTCGGCCTTCGCCGCGTCGTCGGACTTGGCCGGCTTCGGAAGGTCCTTCTTGCGCGCGCCGTCGCCGTCGATCACGAACGGTTTGAGCTGCTCGTCGAAGCCGACGGTGAACGCGCGCGGCCCGAGGTCGAGGATGCGCGTCCCGCGCTCGTCGAGGTCGAGGTCGGGGACGAGGCGGTCGGCGAGCTCGGCCGAAGAGAGGCCGCGCGCCTCGGCGATCTCGTCGATCTTCTCGCGCGCCTTCCGCTGGAGCGCCGCGTACTTGATCTTGAGGCCGATGCCGTGCAGATGCATGAGGGCGACGTCAGTCCCGATCGCCGCGAGGACCGAGAGCCCGCTCGCGGCCCGCGCGCTTCCGCCCTCGCCGGGCCAGGCGCGGATCAGCGGCGTCAGGCGTCGGGCCGCCTCGTCGCCGCCGAGGATCCCGAGCGCCTCGAACGCCCAGGCCTGCTTGCTCGGCGCGCCCGCGAGCTGCCACTCCTGGAAGAGGACCCAGGCGAGCTCCTCGAGCGACGCGGGCGTCACCGCCGCGCGGACCTCATCGAGCCCCGCGTAGGGCTCCTCCAGGGTCGAGATCGCGAGCATCGTCACGAGCGCCTCGAGCGCCGACGCCGGGAGGGCGGCGCCGCTCTCCCGGAGGAGCGGCCGCGGGAGGCGGTCGAGGTCGACGAAGCTCGGCAGCTTCGGAATCTTCTTCGGGACGGCCGCCTCGAGCGGGTCGACCGAGAGGATCTCGTCGACGACCGCGCCGACCTTCGCGTCGGCGAACCGCCACGCCGCCGCGCGGACGGCGTCGCCGTGCCCCGCGCGGTCGAGGAACCGGAGCGCCGCCTCGGCCGCTGCGCGCGCCTTGCCGGCCTTGCCGACCGCGTCGGGGATCAGCCCTTCGGCGGCCGTCTCCGGAAACTGCTTCAGCCAGCTCCGGGCGACCGGCCTGGCCGTCTTGCTCGTCGCGAGCACCTTCGCGAGGAGCGGGGCGACCCGTGGCGAGTCGACGTGGGCGAGCGTCTCGGCGGAGATGGCGGGCTTGCGCTCGGCCAGGGCGAGGAGTCCCGGCAGCCCGGCGATGCCGACGCGCGCGAAGAAGTTGAGCGGGGAGCTGTCGAAGTCGACGAACCAGAACGTCGGCGGGGTCTCGTTCCAGGCCTTCGTCGCGGCCGCGTCGCTCAGACGGTCGAGCCA
Source organism: Planctomycetota bacterium (assembly GCA_029260755.1). Lineage (GTDB taxonomy): Bacteria > Planctomycetota > J058 > J058 > JAJDCQ01 > JAJDCQ01. Next base: position 13,778 of record JAJDCQ010000150.1, read on the forward strand.
CCAGATCCACTCGCCGCCGTTCTTGGCGCGCTCCTTCTCGAGATCCCGGAGCCACTCGGCATCGCGCTTGGTGTTCGCGGCCTTCGGCGGGCGGTCGTGGTAGTACGGGCGCGGCGGCTCGCGGTCCCACCAGACGACGCGCTCGCGATCCGCCGCGAGCGGGAGCGGCTCGATGCCGCGCACCACCGTCGGCTTCGCCCGCTTCGCTCGCGTCCAGGGCGGCGAGGCGAGCACCGGCGGGAGCGCGTCGGCCGGCGCCTCGGGCGCGGCGGGCGCGGGCGCGGCGGGCGCGGCCGCGGCGACCGCGGGGCTCTCGGCGGCGAGCTCCGGATGGGCGCGCGCGAGCCCCTCGAGGAGCGTCTTCGCCTCGCGCGCCGCCTTGCCCTTCACGCCCGGGAGGGCGACGAAGGCGAGGGCCGGCGAGCGCTGGAAGTAGGCGGCCGCGTTCTTCTTCAACGACCGGTCGCCGAGGAGACCGGCGAACATGCGGGCGGCCTCCTCGCTCTCGATCTGCTCGAGCGCCTCGGCGGCCGGTCGTCTCCCGCCGATGGCGAGGTGCTCGCTCGTCGCGATCTTCAGCAGGAACGGCGCCGCGCGCGGGCCGAGGCAGCCGAGCAGCTCCCACGGCGAGGAGCAGAGCTGATGGTCGCTCGTTCGCTCCTCGAGAAGCTGCACGAGGCGGTCGGTCGGCTCGAGGGAGGGCAGGAGCGAGAGGGTGCAGCGCGGCAGGATGTCGGTCGGGTTCGGCCCCCAGAAGAGCGGGTCGGGTTCGAGCGCCGCCGCGCAGGCTTCGAGGTCGTCATCGGCCCACCCTTCCGCGGGGAACAGAAACGATGTCGCGCAGCGGACCGGGAGCGAGGCGCCCTCGCGGGCCGCGGCGGCGAGGACGCGCGCGGTCGCGCGAACGTCGGGCGCGGCCGTCAGCAGGCGGCGGCGGAGGGCGCGGAAGGCGCCGACGCCGCACGGCTCGCCCCACTCGCTCGCCTTTCCGCCGCCGGTCATGACCGGGAGGTGCACGGGCTCCGTTCGGACGATCCAGGCCGAGTCGGAGTGGTCCTGCGCGGTCTGGAAGGCGAGCGTGCGGATCACGGATTCCGTCGCGAACGCCTCACCGTGCTCGTCGCACCAGAGCTCGACGAGGCGCTCGGTCGTCCGGGGGGCGCCGGTCGAGCTCGGATCGAACGGAAAGCACATCGCGAGGACGAGGGCGGCGACCTCGGGCTCGAGCGGCGCGGGGGCGTCGGCGTCGATCCACGCGATCGCCGCGCGGACGCCCGCCTTCAGGGTCGGCACGGTCGCGCCGAGGCCCTGGCGCCACTCCGAGAGGTCGCCGATCTCCGCGAGGAGGAGCTTGCGGAGCGCCTTCCAGGTCGGCGCCTTGCCGGGCGCCGGAACCTCGTCGGCGGTGCGCGGCGCGATGCGCTCGCGCGCCGCGTCCGAGAGGTGGACCCGGGGGAGGCCGGCGTCGGCGATCGGCGTTGTCTTCGGCTTCGCGGCGGCCTTCTTCCTCGCGCTCTTCTTCTTCGCCGTGACCTCTGCCGGAGCCGGCGCCGGCGCCGGCGCCGGAGCGCTCGCCGACGCGCTCGTCGCGGTGTCAGCGCCGACCTCGGAGTAGCCCTTGCCGAGCTTCTGCCGGATCAGCTTCTCGCGCTCGGCATCCGCCTTCTCGGGCGAGCCGAGGTCCTTCTCCTTGCTCTGGCCGTTCGTTCCGATCCGGCCGTAGCGGACGACGAGCGTCTCGTCGTCGACGTCGACCTCCCAGAACTTCGAGGACTTCCCGTCCACGAGCTCGAAGCGCCGCATCACGGTCCTCCCGTCATTCCGCCTCGGGTCGACCGCGGATGCTAGCCGCCTCGGCGGCGCTCGTCACCAGCGTCGGGCCCGGCTAGGCTCGGGCCGTCATCGCCGGTCACCGCCACTCTTCCGGGAGGTCTCGATGAAGCTCCGCGCCGCCGTCGCTCTCGCCGCCACGACCCTCGCCGTTCTCGTCGGGACGCTCCTCGCCGCCCGCGCCGACGACGGCGACGACGAGAAGCGGACCGTCACCCTGATCCACTGCGGGAAGCTCCTCGCCCTCCCGGGGCAGGCGCCGCTCGACGGGCGGACGGTCGTCGTGGCCGACGGCCGGATCGTGAAGATCGTCGTCGGGTTCGCCGCCGCCGGCGACGTCCCCGAGGCCGACGGCGCGCGGGTCGAGATCATCGACCAGAAGGAGCGGTTCGTCCTCCCCGGCCTGATCGACTGCCACACCCACCTCACGGGCGAGTACGACCGTCACGTCCGCCTCCGGCGCGTCGAGGAGACCGACGCCGACGCGGCGGTGAAGGCGACCGTCTACGCCAGGCGCACCCTGCTGGCCGGCTTCACGACCGTCCGCAACGTCGGCAGCGGCGGCGACGCCGCGTTCGCCGTTCGGGACGCGATCAAGAAGGGGCTCGTCCCGGGCCCCCGGATGCTCGTCGCCGGCGAGTCGATCTCGCCGACCGGCGGTCACAGCGACTCGACCCTCGGCTACCGGGAAGACCTGTTCGACATCCCCGGCGCGATGCAGGGCATCGGCGACGGCGTCGCGGGCTGCCGTCAGGCGGTCCGCGCCCAGGTGAAGCGCGGCGCCGACGTGATCAAGCTGACGGCCACCGGCGGCGTCCTCTCGACGACCGCCGCCGGCACCGACCAGCAGTTCTTCGAGGACGAGCTCGAGGCGATCGTGCAGACATCCCGCCTCCTCGGCCGGAAGGTGGCCGCCCACGCCCACGGCACCGTCGGGATCAAGGCGGCGCTCCGGGCGGGCGTCGACTCGATCGAGCACGGCACCTTCCTCGACGACGAGGCGGTCGCGCTCTTCCGGGAGCGCGGCGCGTTCCTCGTCCCGACCCTCCTCGCGGGCAAGGAGGTGACCGACTGGGCCGAGATCGAGGGCTTCCTCCCGCCGCCGGTCGCCGACAAGGCGCGCCGGGTCGGCCCGCAGCTCCAGAGCGCCTTCGCCCGCGCCGTCCGCGGCGGCGTGCGGATCGCCTTCGGGACGGACTGCGGCGTCAGCCCGCACGGCATCAACGCGCGCGAGTTCGCCCTCATGGTCGAGGGCGGGATGACGCCGGCGGCGGCCATCGCGGCGGCGACGACCGACGCGGCCGAGCTGATCGGCCTCTCGAGCGAGGTCGGCTCGATCGTTCCCGGCAAGGCGGCCGACCTGATCGCGGTCGACGGAGATCCGCTCGCCGACGTGACCGCGCTCGAGTCGGTCCGCTTCGTGATGCGCGAGGGGCGCGTCTTCAAGCGGGGCGACTGAGCGCGCGCTCAGTCGCCCCGACGCGCCTCCGGCTCGGCCAGGGCGATCCCGTTGAAGTTCCGATCGACCGCGCCGCGGCGGCGGCCGGTCTCGGGGTCGATCTCGATCCCGATCCAGAAGCCGCGGTGCTCGGCCTGGAGCCCCGGGAGGACGGCCAGCGGCTGACCGCGCTCGCGGACGGCGTCGAGGAGCTCGGGCGCGAACGTCCCCTGCTGGATGACCTGCTGGTGGTAGCGCGACTCGCCGTCGGCGTCCGCCGTCCATCGGGGGCTCAGGAAGATCGGCGCGTCGACGGCGCGCTTCGGATCCCAGCCGTGGTCGAGGACGCTGTGGAGGCGTTGCACGCTCGCCTCGTGGAGCCCTCCGCCGATGCAGCTGCTCGCGACGACCGGCTCGCCGTCGCGGAGGACGATCATCGGGTTCATCGCGTTCGGCACCATTCCGCCGGGGCCGGCCTTGGCGACGCGGTCCTGCTGGAAGCTGGCCGAGTCGGGGATCGAGACGCCGCCGACGAAGATCCCGGTCGTTCCCCAGAGGGTGGTGTTGATCGAGTGGGTGAGCGCGGCGACGTTGCCGGCCGCGTCGACGACGACGACGCCGTCGGAGTGGCCACCCGGCGCCTCCGGCTCGGGGAGACCCTGGAACCGCTGGATCCATCCGGGCTGTCGAAGCTTCGCCCAGATGCGCTCGGCGTGCTCCTCGGTCACGCGGGCGCGCGGGTCGAGGTCGACCGCGGGGAAGTGGAGGCGGACGTAGGCCGGCGGCGAGATCGTCAGCAGCCAGCTCATCCGGGTCGCCTGGATGAGCTGGTAGAGGGCGTCGGGATCCTCGGCGTAGTGGCCGTGCTGCTCGGGGCGGGCGAGCTCGACGAGGTTCAACGCCTCGAGGGTCGTCACGCCGCCGAGGGTCGGCGGCCCGGGCGCGAACACCGTCCGGCCGCGGTAGTCGGCCTGGAGCGGCTCCGGCGTGAGCACCTCGTAGCCCGAGAGATCCTCGAGGGTGACGTGGCCGCCCTCGGCGCGGACCGCCTCGACGAACGCCTTCGCCCACGGTCCGGTGGCCATGTGGTGCGCGCCGTCGCGGGCGACCGCTCGGAGCGTCTCGGCGAGGGCCGGCTGACGGAAGAGATCGCCCTCGGTCAGCAGCTCGCCGTCGGCGCGAGCGAAGACCGCGCGCGTCTCCGGACGGCGGCTCAGGACGGCTTCGCGGTGTCGAATGAACTGAGCGAAGACCGGATCGACGATGATCCCCTCGGTGGCGACGTGGATCGCGGGATCGAAGAGGCTGGCCCAGGGGAGCTCGCCGAAGCGCTCGTGGGCGACCTCGGCGCCGGCCATGAAGCCGCCGACCATCGCGGTGCGCCCGCTCGGCGTGTCCCGCTTCGGGATCGTGAGCGGCTCCTTCTCGGCGCGCGGCACCCGGTAGCCGGCGTTGACGGTGTGCACCTCGCCCGTCTTCGCGTCGTAGTAGACGAGCCCGAAGATCCCGGCGTAGCTGTTCCACGAGCCGCCGGTCAGCGCGATCTGGGCGAGGGCGGTGGCGATCGCGGCGTCGGCCGCCGTCCCGCCCTGCTCGAGCGCGTCGATGCCGGCCCGGACCGCGAGCGGACCCGAGGTCCCGACGACCATCCCGCCGCCGCCCTCGGCGAGGGGGCGGGCGCCGCCCCAGTCGAGGCGGAGGCGCTCGAGGCGGGCGCGTTCGCCCGCGTCCCAGCGCGATGGGGAGAGGTCGACCGCCGCGTCGTCGTCCGGGTGAGCGGACGCGGCGACCCTGACGCCGGCGATGAGGGTGACGATGAACGCGGTGACGAGCGCCGCGCGGGACGCGCGGGGCGAGGCGATGGCGGTCATGACGGTCGGCTCCCCCGAAGGGCTCGGGCGACCCCGAGCGAAGCTGAGCGATTCCCCCAGCCTGGATACCGCCGCCGGGCCGGACCGGTTTCGGTCTCAGCCGCTTCGTTCACGCTCCGTCCCGGCCTACTCGGTCGCCGTCATCGCGCGTCGGATCGCGGCGAGCGGCGCGTCGTCATCGAAGACGACCCGCCCGCGATCGAGGCGCACGCCGAGCCGCGCGAACAGCTCGTCGAGGTCGACCGGATGCGGATCGTGGCGCGTTCGCTCCCACAGCCCGCGGAGGACGTCGGTGCCGGCGCCGTCGTCGGCGACCCGGAGCAGTTGCTCCATCCGCCAGAACGACGCGATCGAGCCGCCCTCGTCGATGACGGCGCGGAGCGCGTCGCGGAGGCCCTTCGCGTTGCCCGTCCGCTCGCGGATCTCGACGTCGGCGAGGAGGCAGAAGAGGGCGCCGCCCCAGTAGGTCCGGCCCCAGGTGGCCGTCCGGTCGAGGCCGCGGTCGCCCGCCTCGGGCAGGCCCTGGGGGAGACCTTCGATGAGGTCGCGCCAGTGATCCTCGACCTCGAGGTCTCCCGCCAGGACGCGCGCGATCGGCTCGACGTAGGTCGCGAGCCCCTCCTCGAGCCAGTGATGGCGGCGGTCGACCTCGGGGCACGCGAGGTGGACGAGCTCGTGGACGAGCGTCCAGTCGTCGGCGAGCGATGCGAGGGTGCTCCGCGAGCCGATCGGGAGGTAGACGCTCGCGCCCTCGCCGCCCCGGGCGCGCGCGATCAATCCGTCGGGCGCGCCCGGGTCGACGATCACCGCCGCGTGCCCGACGGGCAGGCGCCCGTAGAAGGCGACGAGGGCGCGGAGCCCGCCCTCCACCCACGCGACGATCTCGTCGTCGGTCATCCGTCGCTCGCCCGGGAGGATCGCGATCGTGACGGCGCCGCCGCCGAGCTCGATCTGCCGGACCGTCATCGCGCCGAGAGCGGTGAACGAGAGGCGCCCGATCGCGTCGGCGTCGAAGCGGCGCGCGCCGGGGTCGCCCGGGTGCGGCGCGACGCCGCTCACGAACGCGGTCCCCGGCGGCGTGCGCACCGCGAGCGTGACCGGAGCGCCCGGCGGCCCGCCGAGCGGGCGAAGGAGCCAGGTCGAGGGCGGCGCCAGCCACGCCCATCCCTCGTCGTCGCCGCGCGCGGCGGCGCTGGTGATCGCGCGCGGGTCGGACGTGCCGGCGAGGGAGGCGAGGTCGACGGTGAAGCGCACGCGTCGCGGCCGGTCGTCGTCGGCGAGGATCCAGCGCCCGTTTCGGCGCGGGACCGGCTCCCAGCGTGGATCGCCCTCGGGGCCGGCCGCGCGGGCGACCCGGTCGACGAACGGCTCGACGGCGCGGTCGACGCCGAGCTCCGTCGAGCTGTCGGCGGGGAAGGTCGCGACGACCGAGAGTCGTCCGTCGGGCTCGAGGGTGACGTCGTAGCGCCACGGCGCCGCGGGCGCCCGCGCGCCGTCGCGGCCGGGCGTCTCGGGGCCGGACGCGCACGCGCCGGCAGCGGCGAGGGCGGCGAACGCGGCGGTCAGGGTCAGGCCCGGGCGGAGTCGGCGGGATCGGCTCATCGGGTCGACCGCGAACGCGCCACGATCAGTCGAGCTCCCGGATGACGCGGAAGCCGATGTCGGCGCGGGCGACCTTCGGCAGCACGGTCGACCGGTAGGTGATGTGGCTCCGGTCCCGGTCCCACGCGTAGCTGCCGCCGCGGATGACGTGGGCGCCGGCGCCGAGCACGCCGACGGGGTCGGTCGCTCCGTCGCGACCGGAGTACTGCTCCACTCCCGCGTGGACGTCGCGAGTGAGCTCCCAGACGTTGCCCGCCATGTCGAGGACGCCGAACGGGCTCGCTCCCGCGGGGAACGACCCGACCGGGGCGCGGGAGCGGAAGTCGTCGTCGTAGCCGGCGAAGCGTCCGTGCCGCGGGCCGTCGGGGACGCTCCCCTCGTCGTAGAGGTTGCCGACCGGCTCGGGCAGCGCCGAGGGATCGTCGTCGCCCCACGGCCAGCGCTGCCGGGTCGGTCCGTCGATCTCGCGCGCCCTCGAGGCCGCCCACTCCCACTGGCTCTCGGTAGGAAGCTCGAGGCCGGCCCAGGCGCAGTATGCCTTGGCGTCGTCCCAGGTCACCTGGACGACCGGGTGGGACGGCGGCGGCTCGGAGCCCGGCCCATCGGGGCTTCGCCAGGACGCGCCCTCGATCCGGTGCTCCTTCGGGTCGGCCTCGGTGCGGACCTTCGCGTCGTTTCCCCACCCGGGGTCGGTGCCGATCGCCCCGCGGTCGTGATCGGCGTCCTGCTCGACGGCGGTGACGTGGCCCTCGGCAGCGACGAACCTCCGGAACTGCTCGACGGTGACCTCGTGCTTCCCGATCAGGAACTTCGAGAGGTTGACCGCGTGCATGCGGTTCTCGTCCGGGCCGACGTAGGAGCCGGGCCCCCACCGCGCCACGTGGGGTTCCCGCTTCGCCCCGACCCAGGCGCGCTTCACCCGCGGGATGAAGAGGAGGACGCTTCCATCCTTCACGTTGACGTATTCGCCCGGGGCCTCGCCGAACGCGAGCCCGTCCGGCAGAGGGAAGCGGACGCGCGCGCGGTTGTCGAGCTCGTTGTACCACTCCGGGCGGCCCTGGTCGTCGAGGACCATCGCGGCGTCGGGCGCCGGCTCCGTCGGCCCCGCCGGCGTCTCCCCGCTTCCGGCCGTCGTCGTTTCGCCTCCCTCGCTCGTCCCGCCGGTCTCGGGCGGGCCGACTCCGCTCGCGCCGCCGAGGAAGACCCACGCTCCGACCGCGGCGGCGACGAGCACCGCCGCGCCAGCCGCGAGGAGCGCCGGGCTCGGCCCGCCGCGTGCCGCCGCCGCTCCGATCTTGGCGATCCGGCCGAGCTCGCGCGCCGCCCCGGTCGCGTCGCCCCGATCGGCCGGCTCCTTCTCGAGGAGCCGTCCGATGATCGCCTCGAGGTCCTTCGGAGCCTCCGGGACGATCGACCGGATCGACGGCGGCTTCTCGAAGAGGTGCGCCTTCATGATCGAGATGCCGCTGCCGGTGAACGGGACGTTGCCGGTCAGCATCTCGTAGAGGGTGACGCCGAGGGCATACAGGTCGGTCGCGGGCGCGACCCGGCCGCGGCTGCCCTCGATCTGCTCGGGGCTCATGTACTGCGGCGTCCCGACGACGTCGCCGCTCTTCGTCAGCTCGACGCTGAGGCCGGCCGCGAGCGCCTCGGCCTGCGAGACGCGCCGGACGAGCCCGAAGTCGGTCAGCTTCACGCGGTTGTTCTGGTCGAGGAGGACGTTCGCCGGCTTGACGTCGCGGTGGATGAAGCCCGCGGCGTGGACGGCCGCGAGGGCGGCCGCCATCTGCGCGCCGTAGCGGGCGGCGTCGCGCCACGGCAGGCGGCCGCTGCCGCGGAGGTGGACGTCGAGGCTGCTGCCCTCGACGAGCTCGAGGGCGAGGTAGGCGGTGCCGTCGATCTCGCCGGCGTCGTAGACCCGCGCCACGCCGGGATGGTCGATCTCGGTGGCCGCGTTTCCCTCTCGTCGGAACCGCTGCATGAAGCGGGCGTCACGGCAGTGGTCGGCCCGGATCACCTTCAGGGCGACCGGTCGGTCGACGGTCGAGTCGACGGCCCGGTAGACCGCGCCCATGCCGCCCTTTCCGAGGAGCGACTCGATCCGGTAGTGGCCGAGCGTCATCCCGGCCGGGATCTCGTGCGAGGACGATGAGCGCGAGCGCGGGCGGCGCGGTGCGGACGAGGGCCGCGACGGCGGCGGCGGCGGCGGCGGCGGCGGCGGCGGGACCGAGGACGGGGACGACCTCGACGGTCGCGGCGGCGGTCGCGGCGGCGGTCGCGGCGGCGGTGGCGGAGGCGGCGGTGGGACGGACGACGGGGTCACGGAACACTCTCGCGGGCAGTGCCGACTCGCCCGGTATAGCCCCTGGCGAGCGGGCTCGCCACCGGGTCTCGACGCGACGTGACGCGGCGCGTGGGCGCTCATCTTTCTCGGCCCGCCGGCCCCTTGCCCGGTCGCGTCGCCACTGGTTGACTACGGATGTCAATGAAGAGCCGCCTGGACACCGACTCGGACCCGAACCGACCGCTCGAAGACCGCCCATGACGACGATGGACAAGGACGGCCCGCTCGCCCAGTTGCTGCTCCAGCGCGGGGCGCTGGCCGCCGAGCATGCCCAGTCCTGGATGCACGCGGCCCGCCAGGCCGGCCTCCCTCTCGGCCGCTACATCGCCGACACCGGTTACATCGACCGGGGCGCCCTGGTCGCTTGCATGCGCCAGTGCAACGGCGGCGCCGAGGACGAGCGCGGCTACGCGGCCGTCGAGGACGCCCTCCTCGCCAGCGAGGTCATCAACGGCGGGCTCGCCGCGCAGCACGTCGTCGAGCACTATCGCGCGGACGCGTTCAACCGGGGCGTCCGCCTCGCCGACAACCTCGCGCAGACGAACACCGTCCACCCCGAGGCGCTCGGCGCGTGCCTCCAGTCCGTCGCCGCCCGCAACCACATCTGCCAGATGTGCTTCAGCTCCTTCGACCGGGCGTGGCTTCAGAGCGTCGGGGCGCAGGCGTGCCCCTCGTGCACCGAGCCGTGGAGCCAGGCGGCGCCAGCGCCGACGCCGGGTCACGGGCACGCCCAGCCATCGCAGCCCGCCGCGAATCCGAACGCGAACTACCCGGTCGACGAGGCGCCGACGATCGTCGGCAGCGTCGCCCACCTCATGCCGACGAGCTCGGAGCTCGCCGAGGCGAGCGGCGGGGCTCCGGCCGTCGCTCAGGACCACGCCCAGCTCGCCGGCGTCCCGGTCTCCGCCGGGGCCGCGCAGCCCGATCCGTTCGCCTTGACCGTCGCCGACGCGGCGGACGACGTGGCCGCCGCGAAGGCGGCCTACGGTCAGGATCAGGCGGCGGCGGCCGCGGCGGCCCAGGCCGCCCAGACGGGTCAGGCGTCGTCGGCGCCGGCCGGCTTCGATCCGCTCGCCGTCACGATCGAGCAGGACGGGCCCCGCGCGGGCGCTGCCGCTCCGATGACCGACCCGTGGGCGAAGACGATGGCCGAGGGTGCCCCGGAGGCGGCACCCTCGAACCTTCTCGACCAGACCCGGCCGACCGGCAACCTCCTCGCCGCCGCCGGCGTCGAGCCGCTTCCGGGCGCGGCGACCGTCAATCTGCCGGCGGGCTCGCCGGGCACCGAGCCCGGCGGTCAGGCGACGATGAACATCCCGGCCGGCGGACCGGGGACCGACCCCGGCGGGGTGCCCGCTCTCGAGCTCGCGCCGCTGCCGCCGCCGGCGGAGGTGCCGGGGCTGGAGCTCGCTCCGCTTCCGCCGCCGCAGCCCTCGGGCGACGCGCCCGAGGGGACCGTCAACCTGGCGCCCGGCGACTTCGTCATGGACGACGACGACGCCGCTCCCGAGGGCACCGTCAACCTCGCCCCGGGCGAGTTCATGATGGAGGACGACGGCGCCCCGCCGGCTCCGGCGAAGAAGGCCGCCGCGAAGAAGGTCCTCGGGAGGAAGGTCCTCGTCAAGAAGGTCGCCGCGAAGAAGGTGATCGCCTCCAAGGGCGTCGCGGGGAAGAAGGTGTCCGGCCGGACGAAGAAGATCAGCGGTCGCACCGCCAAGGCGGCGATGGCCGGCGGACCGGAGCCCGCCGCGAAGTCGGCGAGCGGCAAGACCGGCCGGGTCAGCAGTCGCTCGATCAAGGGGCCCAAGGGCCGCGTCAGCAAGCGCAGCGTGATCCAGGGCGAGGGGCTCGTCGACAAGGATGCCGGGCTCAAGGGCTACATCCCGATCGTCGTGATGGGCCTGGTCGCGGTCGCGGCGCTGATCGTGCTCTACGCGCTCCTGCGTCAGAACGATCATCCGACCGGCGTCTTCGAGCTCGCCCAGGCGCGGGTCCACAAGGAGAAGGGCGAGCTCGACGCGGCGAAGAAGCTCTACGTGAAGTCGCTCGAGCACCTCTCGAAGGGCAGCGAGGAGCACGGTCAGGCGACCGAGGAGTTCACCGGCGTCGACCTCATCCTCAACAAGGGAGACCTCGCCCGCGATCAGAACGCCGACGCCGCGGCGGCGCTCGTCGCCTTCGCGCTGAAGTCGAAGGACGCCGATCTCCAGCGCGAGGCGCTCAAGGCGGTCGCCTACGCGAGGGCGCCATCGGTGAACGCCGACCTGAAGAAGATCATCGCGATGAAGGGGGTGCGCGATGACGTGAAGGAGGCGGCCGAACGCGCGATCGTCGTCGCCGGCGGCGAGGAGGCCGTCGAGAAGTACGGCCTGGCGATCGCGCGCGGCACCGTCGACAAGAAGACCTACTTCGGCAAGCTGCGCTCGAACAAGAGCGCGGGCGCGATCACCGCCCTGATCGACGTCCTGAAGCTCGAGCAGGACCCGGAGATGCGCGCCGACGCCGCCGCCCTGCTCGGCGACCGGAGCGCGAAGGAGGCCCTCCCGGCCATCATCGAGATCCTCGAGGCCGACACGTGGAAGTGCCACGGCGACAAGGAGGAGAAGAACATCCCCGACAAGGTCCGCGCCGCGTGCGTCACCGCCGGCGGTGAGATCGATGCGGTCAAGGCGATGCCGGCGATCGCGAAGGCCATGTCGACCAAAGCCGACGAGCGTCCGGAGACGGTCGACGCGGCGATCGAGGCGCTCGCCGCGGCCGGCGACGAAGCCGTTCCGATCGCGGAGGAGCTGCTCAAGGCGGGCGACTCCCTCGGGGCGACGATCCTCGTGAAGATCGAGACCGAGACGAGCGCGGGGGCGATGGCCCGGCAGATCTCCGGCGGCGACTGGGCCCTCCGCGCGGCCGTCATCCCGCAGATCGTCCGGGCCGAGTTCCCGAAGATGAGCGTCCTCGCCGACTCGGTCCGGCGGGTGGTCGGGATCGCGGTCGGCGGAAACGAGGCGCTCGCCACCAGCCAGATCGACGCCCTGAGCTCCGGGGCGCGCTACTTCAGCTTCACCGAGGAGCTGAAGGCGCTCGCCGGGCTGGCGCTTCACGTCGAGTACGAGGAGCTGAAGCAGTACGCGACCGGTCCCGACGGCGTGAAGAAGTGGGTCGACCTCCCCCCCGACTTCGTCGACGTGGAGGAGGGCGGCGGCGGCGGCCAGGTCAAGGTCGACGTCAAGAACGGCAAGGGCGGCCGGATCCGGATCGCGCTGTGGCCGATCGGGAGCGGCTCCGGCGTCGGCTTCGAGCTCCAGCCGGGCGCGCCGCCGGACACCGCCTCGATCCCGCCGGGCCGGTACACGGTCATCGTCGACCAGAAGGACGCCGGGTCGGACTTCCTCGAGGTCGGTGAGGTGACCCTGAGCGCCGGGAACACCGCGAAGATCCACCTCATCGGCTTCTAGAAAGTACGCGCATGGCGGCTTGCCCTCGCTGCGGCGCGGCCTCGCGACCGGGCGTCGCCTGTCCCCGCTGCGGCGTCCTGGTGCCGGTGGAGCTGCCGACGCGCGGCGGGAGCGTGGCCGAGGGGCGGCCGGACCAGGCCGAGACGCGGCCGGGCCTCGTCGAGACCCGACCGGGGACGCCGGGCCCGGGCGGCGTCACGCCGGTCATCCTCCCCGGGGGGACGCCGAGACCCGGGTCGGGTCGCCTTCCTCCTGCTCCCCCTCCTCCTCCTCCTCCCCCGCCGCGACCGCCGCCTCGCACGCCGGCGCCTCGGCCGCCGCCGGGTCGGACGCCGGGACCGCCGAGCGGCTCGGGGCGGATCTCTCCCAGGAGCTCGACCTCGGGGAGGCTGCCGGCCGATGTGAGCGCCGCCCTCGCCGATCCGGAGCGGACCGTCGGCCGCTACGCCCTCCTGAGCGAGCTCGGTCGGGGCGGGATGGGCGTCGTCTACCGGGCGTTCGACACCGGGCTGCGTCGCGCGGTCGCGATCAAGATGATCCTCGACCCGGCGCGGGCCGGCGAGAAGCAGGTCGCGCGGTTCGCCCGCGAGGCGGCGGCCGCCGCCAAGCTCCGGCACCCGGGGATCGTGGCCGTCCACGAGGTCGGCGAGCACCGCGGACGTCCGTTCATCGTGATGGACCTCGTCGAGGGCGAGAGCCTCGAGGATCAGCTCCGGCGTGAGCTGGCGTCGCCCAAGCGGACGGCCGAGATCGTCATGGCCGTCGCCCGGGCGCTCCACCACGCGCACTCGCTCGGCGTCGTCCATCGCGACGTCAAGCCGCACAACGTCATGATGGCTCCCTCGGAGGGCGACGCCGTCCCGCTGCTGATGGACTTCGGCCTGGCGCGCGACATCACGGCGGCCGACGAGCAGCTCACCGTGACGGGGCAGATGCTCGGGACGCCGGTCTACATGTCGCCCGAGCAGGCCGGCGGCCGGACCGCCCTCCAGGGGCCCTGCTCCGACATCTACAGCCTGGGCGCCGTCCTCTATCGGATGCTCGTCGGCCGGCCGCCGTTCGAGGAGGCCGAGACCGTCTACAACCTGGTCGCGCGGATCCTCTTCGAGGAGCCCGAGGCGCCGCGCACGATCAACCCGGGCGTGCATCCCGACCTGGAGACGATCGCCCTTCGCTGCCTCGAGAAGGAGCCGGCGCGTCGCTACGAGACGGCCGAGGCGCTCGCCGAGGATCTGCGCCGATTCATCGAGGGCGAGCCGATCCTGGCGCGCCCGCAGACGGGTCTCGAGCGGTTCCGCCGGCGTCTGCGCCGCAACCGGGCGGCCGTGATCGCCGGGTCGCTCGTCGTGGTCGCGGCGATCGTGGCCGGCGGCGCGGCGATCGGCCTCCAGGCGGCCGAGCGGCGGCGCGCCGTCGCCGAGGCCTGGGCCGATGGGCAGGCCGCCCGAGAGCGCTTCGGCGAGCTCGCCCGCGGCGGCGAGTATCAGGAGGTCCACGGCGCGGTCCTCGACGCGTTCGCCCGCCTCGACCGCGTCCTCAACCTCGACCGCGAGCACGCCGAGGCGCGCCAGGCGAAGTTCGACGTCGCGATGCGCTTCGGCGAGATCGCGCTGCGCGAGCGCGACTACGGCCTCGCGACGACGATGTTCACGGCCGCCCTCGGGCTCGCGATCGAGGACGACCGGGCCCGCGCCCGCCTCGTCGAGGTCGAGGACGCCCGGGGCGAGGAGGAGCGGAGGATCCGCGAGGGGATCCAGCGCCTCTTCCGCGACTTCGAGCAGGAGCGCTCCGACGACCCCGAGCAGAGCTGGGCGCCGGCCACCACCGAGACGGCGGTGATGGTCGCGGCCCTCGCCGGCGGGACGCGCGAGGGGAGCCGGATCCTCATCGAGGGGCTCCGCGAGATCGTCCTCGACCGCGAGCGGCCGGGGAGCTCGCGCGTCGTCGCGGGCGTCGTCCTCGGCGGGATCGACCCGCCGACCGTCGAGGCGCTCCGGCCGCTCGCCGACGTCCTGGCGCAGCCTCGCGCCGACCTGGTCGCGAGCGTCGTCGCGGGGCACGTCCTGGCCGCGCGGGCGGACCCCGAGTGGTCCGAGGCGCTGCGCGAGGCGTGGATGGCCGTCGCCGAGGACGACGCGGTCGGCGGGGCGACGCCCGAGCTCCGGACGCTGCGCGCCGAGATCGCGCGCGCGATGCTCGTGCACGGCGACCCGGAGAACGTCGCGATCATCGATGAGGGCCTGCGTTCGGACCCCGAGTTCGAGCTCGGTCGCGACGATGCCGACTGGCTCGGAACGGCGAGCGCACGGACGCGGCGCTTCTACGAGCGGATCCTCCGCGAGGCGAACGCCGACCGGCGCTGGGCGATCATCGCGAGCCTCGATCCATCGACGGCGGGCGGGGCGCTCCGCGACGTCCTCACCGAGCTGCTGATGGCGCCGCCCGAGGTCGACTCCGATGCCGGCTGGCGCTTCCGGTTCGAGTCGACGTTCACCCTCGACGCGCTCTTCGCCTCGGCCGTCGGCGCCGTCATGTACGCCCAGGGCCAGCCGAGCTCGACGTGGCAGGCGCTCCGGCTGCTCGTCTTCAGCGGGGCCGGCGAGGCGCTCCGGCGCGCCCTCGACGCCGCCCTCCCCTGGAGCCGGGGGCTGGCCGCCCTCGGCCTCGGCGAGGTCGACGTCGGGCCCGAGGCGAGGGCGGCGCTGATGGAGCGGCTCACCGAGGACGCGTCGCCGTGGGTCCGGACGTGCGCCGCGGTCGCCCTGGCGCGTCAGGGCGTCGCCGACGGCGTGACCGAGCTCGAGCGCCTCGTCGAGAGCGAGGACGGCGGCGCCACCCTCTTCGTCGCCGAGCTGCGCAAGGGCAACGCCGGCTTCGAGACGAGCGGTACGCTCGACGAGCTCTTCGATGACCTGCGCGAGCGTCTCCCGCCGGGTCCGCGCATGAACGCGTTCGCCGTCTACGGCACGCTCGGCGAGACGGGGTCGGCCGGAGGAATGACGCGCGCGGGGGGGCGGGCGCCCCTCCCCGACGGTGCGAGCTTGCTCGGGCGGATCGGGCTCACCCTCCGGGCCAGCTCGCTCCGGAGCGAGGTCGCGAACGACGAGCTCGAGCGTGAGCTCGCCCTCGACCCGAGCCCGGGCCGCGTCCAGCACGTCCTTCGGCTGATGGGGCTCTACCGGCACGAGCGCGCGGCCGAGCACGCCTGGCGGTGGATCGACAGCCCCGACTACTGCGTCGCCGTCGAGGCGCTCCGCACACTCCTCGAGGTGCGCGACCCCCGCGCGCCGCGGGCGCTCACGACGCTCCGGGAGCGCTGGCGCTCGCATCGACCGACCCGGCGTGGGCTCGAGGCGCAGTTCATAGTCCACACCCCGTCGGCTCAGATCGGCTCGGCGGGCCTCTACCAGGAGGTCCTCTGGCCGTGCATCGACCGGCTCGGCGAGTACGCGACCGTCGAGGCCGTCGCCGAGCTGCTCGAGTGGCTCGACGTGCGATGGTTCGAGCGGAAGACATGGAGCGCGCTCCAGCGGATCGGCGCGACCGATAGGAGCGTCCTCGACGATCCGAGCCTCCCGCGCGGCAAGGCGGCGTTCGTCCGCGGCTGGTACGAGCTCGTCGTCCGGGGCGACCGCGCGGCGGCGGCGCCGGAGCTCGCGAACGCGGTGGAGGAGGGCTACGCCGTCGTCCGCGCGCGCATCGCGCTCGGCTGGATCGCGCTCCACGAGGGCGATCCCGAGCGGGCCCGCGAGCATCTCCTCGAGGCCCGACGGCTCGGCGGGGGGCAGCACGGAGCGGACACGGCGACCTACTGGCTCGGGATCTGCGATCTCTTCTACCGCCACGACCCGCTCGAGGCCGAGGCGTGCTTCCGGGAGCTCGTCTATCGGCCGCCCGGGACCGGCACCCTCGACGAGAGCGGCGAGACGGCCGAGGCGCCGCCGGCTCCGCCGTCGACCGACTACTCCGAGCCGGTGCCCGGCGTCCCCGAGCTTCCGCCAGCGGGCCCCGACGATGTCGCAGTCGGCCCGTGGATGGACCTCCCCGACTTCGAACGCCCGTCTCCGTTCGCCGGGGTGATGCCCTCGACGGCGGGGGAGGCCCACCTCCGGTACCTCCTCTGCGTCGAGCGTGGGCTCGAGAAGCCCTACAACGAGTCGTTCGAGTCGATTCACGGGCGCCGGATCGTCCCTCGGCTGTGCGAGCTCGTCTTCCGTCGCGGCGACGACGCCCGCTACGGTCCGCTCCTCCGTCTCCTCGACGAGGTGGAGGCCGACATGGACCGGGGCGCCGCCTGGTTCCCCGACCTGCCGGTATGGCGGGCGCTCGCGCCGGCGGCGGCCGGGAAGCCCGAGGCCGCGATCGAGGCGCTCGCCGGCCTGGCCGAGGGGGAAGGGCGCAACGCGGCGCTCGCGGCCTGGGCGATCGGCAAGGTCGAGGCGCGCCGCGGACGGCGCGACGCCGCCATCCGTTGGCTCCGCATCGCCGTCTCTCGTGAGCCGCGGAACCCGCGCTGGCGCGTCGACCTCGCCCCGCTCCTGTTCGAGGGAGGCGGGGCGGGCCTCGCCGACGAGGCGCTCGACCACGCCCGCGCCGCCGCACGGGTCGATCCGTGGGTCGCGGTCGGGCTCGACGCGACCGTCGTCGACTGGCTCCGGATCTCGATCGACGTCCTGACCAGGGACCTGCCCGCGGAGGCCGGGCCGCTCGCCGAGCGTCGGGCTCGTCTCGTCGCCCTCGTGGGGGATGAGCTTCCGGCGGACCCCGCCGCGTGGCGGGAGTGGTGGCTCGACCGGCGCGACGGCGCGCGCAACGAGGCGTGGGATCGCGAGGCGGGCAGGTTCCGATGGTGATGACGACCTCGGCGATGCGGAGCCGGCGCGGGGAGCGGCCGTGAGCGGATTCGGGATCCGAGGAGCGGACCTCGTCCGCGATCACGAGCGGGCGGGGCGCCACGTCGTCGCCGGCGGTCGTCGGATCTTCGTCCGCGAGGAGGGCGAGGGGCCGCCGGTGCTCCTCGTCCACGGGGTGCCGGCGAGCTCGTTCCTCTACCGGAGGATGATGGCGCCGCTCGCGAAGGCCGGGCTCCGCGCGGTCGCGTTCGACCTGCCGGGGCTCGGGCTCTCGGAGAAGGGGACGGCGGCCGGCGCCTACGACTGGCACGCGTTGTCGGCGGCGATCGAGCCGCTCGTCGACGCGCTCGGGCTCCGCGACTTGCACCTGGTGATTCACGACATCGGCGGGCCGATCGGCGCCGAGTGGGCGATGACGCATCCGGCGCGGGTGCGCTCGCTCACGATCATGAACACGATCCTCGACCCGGGCCGCTTCTCGCCGCCGTTCCCGATGTGGCTCTTCCGTCTGCCGGCGCTCCGCCACCTGGCGATCGGGACGCTCACCCCGTTCGTGTTCACGCGGCTCATGCGGGTCGAGGGCGTCTACGACCGCGCGGCGATCTCGGCGGCGGTCGGTGAGGCCTACTTCGAGCTGCTCGTCCGCGACGGCGGCCGGCGGAGCTTCCTCGATGTGATGGCCGGATTCGACCTGACCGCCGCGTTCGGCGACCGGCTCCGCGCCGGGATCGCCGCCCTCGGCGCGCCCACCCAGATCGTCTGGGGGGCGCACGAGATCGCGATCCCGGTCGCGCAGCTCGACTACGTCCGCGCCACCTTCCCGATCGAGGAGGAGCACCTCGTCCCGGGGCGGCACTTTCCCCAGGAGGACTGCGCGGCGCAGTGCGCGCGGGTCATCGCGGCGTTCGCGAAGCGATACGCCTGAGGGGGAGTCGGTCGGTCACGGCTTCGCCTTCGGCGAAGAGGATGTCACCACGGAGGCACGGAGAGCACGGAGAGGCTCCGGTCCGACCACGGCTCCGCTCGTCAGATCGTGGTCGCCTCGAGCCCGTCGAGGATGGCGCCAGACAGAGGATCCTCCGTGTTCTCCGTGTCTCCGTGGTGACATCCTGCTCGCCGAAGGCGAGCTCGAAACAGCCGACCTACCGCTTGCTGGGCGGGTGGTAGGTCGGGAGCGCCTTCTTCTCCTGCTTCTCGAGCTGCTCCATCGCGACGGCGACGGCCTTCTCGAGCTGCGGGTCGCGGCCGGCGATGACCTCCTTCGGCCACTGAACCACCGGGTAGTCGGGTGCGACGCCGACGTTCTCGACGGCCCACTTGCCCTCGGTGTCCATCACGCCGAAGCTCGCCGCGGTGACGCTGCCGCCGTCGATCAGCGGCGGGTAGCCCGAGATCCCGACCAGGCCGCCCCAGGTCCGGGTGCCGACCAGCTTGCCGATCCCCATGTTCCGGAAGAGCCAGGGCATCGCGTCGCCGCCCGAGCCGGCCCGCTCGTTGATGATCATCACCTTCGGGCCCTCCATCGTCGCGAACGGCGTCTTGCCGACCCAGCGCTCCCGGTTCATCCAGTAGCACATGACCTCGTTGCCGAGGACGTCGATCACGTAGTCGGCCACCTTGCCGCCGCCGTTGAACCGCTCGTCGAGGATGAGGCCGTCCTTGTCGAGCTGGCTGTAGAAGTCGCGGTCGAACGCGGCCAGGCCGGCGCCGCCGGTGTTGGGCATGTAGATGTAGGCGAGGCGGCCGCCCGAGAGCTCGTCGACGCGCTTGCGGTTCGCCTCGACCCACGAGGCCCGCCGGAGGCCGCCCTCGCTCCCGATCGGGACGACCGTCATCTTCCGTGCCTCGCTCCCGTCGGCCTTCGCCGCGAGGAGGATCTCGACCTGCCGGCCCGAGGTGCCCTCGAACGCCTCGAACAGGTTGTCGTCGGTCGTGACCGGGCGCCCGTCGACGGCGATCAGGAAGTCGCCCTCGCGCGCGTCGACGCCGGGCTCGGTGAGCGGCGCCCGCATCCCGGGGTTCCAGTTCTGGCCGCGGTAGATCTTCGCGACCTGGAAGCGGTCATCGACGGTCGTCCAGTCGGCGCCGAGGAGGCCGACGCTCACGCCGGACGGGGCGCTCGGCGTCTCGCCGCCGCGAACGTACTCGTGGCCGCACGCGAGCTCGCCGATCATCTCGGCGATGAGCACGTTCAGGTCGCTCCGGTGGCGGACGTGGGGCAGGAACGGCCGGTAGCGCTCCCACATCGCGTCCCAGTCGACGTGGTGCATGTTCTCGTCGTAGAAGTAGTCGCGCTCGATCCGCCAGACCTCGCGGAGGATCTGCGGCCACTCCTGCTCGGGGTCGACCCGGACGCGGACGTTGTCGATCCGGAGCGGCTTCTTGCTCTTTCCGGTGACGGTCGCGGTGAACCAGCCGTTTCGCTCGCGCAGGAGCATCCACTTGCCGTCGGCGCTCACCTCGAAGCCGCTGACGTTCGGCGCGATCACGTTCGCCTTGCGGCTGTCGAAGTCGAACGCCTTGAGCGCGCTCGCGCCGCCCTGGGGCGAGTCGACGAAGAGGAGCTTGGTCCCGGCCGTCTCGAGCCCGCGATAGCGGCTGCTGCCGAGCGGGAGCGCGAGGATCCGCTGGTCGATCCCATCGACGTCGATCGACTTCGCCTTCGGCTTCTTCGCCGCGTCCGGCTCGTCGGCCTTCTCCTCGGCCGGCTTCTCCTCATCGGCGTCGTCGTCGGTCGGCTCCTCGTCGGGGTCGTCGGACGGCTCCTTCTCGTCGTCGTCTTCGTCGTCGCCGTCGTCGTCGTCGCCGTCCTCCTCTTCCTCCTTCTTCTTCTCCTCCTCTTCGGCCTTCTTCTTCGCCTCCTCCTCGGCCTTCTTCTTCGCCTCGGCGCGCTTCTTCGCCGCCGCCTTCTTCGCCTCGGCCTCCTCGTCGAAGGCCTCGTCGCTCTTGGGCGCGAGCGGGTTCGGCAGCTTCTTGCGCAGGACGGTCACGTAGAGGTTGCCGTCGCCGGGTCGGGCGGCCGACGTGCTCATGTCGAGGCCGAAGCGGCGCGGGCCGCTGTCGACCGTCGCCTGGAAGAAGAGGTGCTTGCCGTCGCCGGAGAACGCGGGACCGTCGGCCGAGCCGAACGCATCGGTCACCTGGGTGACCTCGCCCGTCGCCAGCTCGAAGAGGGCGATGCTGTCGTAGAGGGTCGCCGGGTTGCGGTGCTCGAACGCGATCCACTCCGAGTCGGGCGACCAGTCGGCCGCCGGCCGGATCACGCCGAGGCTCCCCTTCATCCGGGCGACGTCGGTCACCTTGCCCGTCTCGAGGGTCAGGAACGCGAGCCGGTTCGTCTTGTCGTTGAAGAGGATGTGCTTGCCGTCCGGGCTCCAGTGGGGGTCGTGGAAGAACCCGCCCTCGCCGAGGTCGTAGACCTTCGCGTCCTCGCGGGCGCGGCGATCGGCGACGTGGAGCTTGTACTCGCCTGTCGCGTCGGAGAGCCACGCGATCTGCTTGCCGTCGGGGCTCCAGACGGGGCTCCGGTCGTGCGCCGCCGGCGACTCGGTCAGGTTGCGGGCGTCGCCGTGCTCGCGCGGGACGGTCACGATCTCGCCGCGCGCCTCGAAGACGGCGCGCTTCCCGTTCGGGGAGATCGACGCGCTCCGGACGGCGCCGCGCACCGCCTGCCAGCGCGGGAGCGCGTGGAGGCCGTCGTTGCGCACCCGGATCCGGAGGCGCTTGGTCGCGTCGCGCTTCGGATCGTAGAGGTGGAGGGCGCCGCCGCGCTCGAAGACGATCAGGCCGCCGCCGGCGTCCAGGTTGCGGATGTCGAACTCGGCGTCCGAGGTGAGCTTCACGACGTCCTTGGCGCCGGGCGTCCACTTGTAGAGGTTCATCGTCCCGTCTCGGTCCGACGCGAAGTAGACGGCGCCGTCGAGCCAGACGGGGAACGTGTCGTTCGCGCCGACGTGCGGCACCTCGTCGACGTCGTGGGTCGTCGGGTCGTAGACCCAGACGCGCGCGACGCGGCCGCCGCGGTAGCGCTTCCAGCTCCGGAAGGCGTCCCGGACCGGCGTGTAGGCGATCCGGGAGGCGTCGGCGTTGAAGGAGAAGTGCGCGACGCGCGGGAGGTCGAGGCCGGCGGGCATTCCGCCGTCGATCGAGACGGCGAACGCTCGCATGATCGACGTGCTCGCATCGCGGCCGCTCGTGAAGATCACGCGTCGCCCGTCGGGGTGCCAGTCGGCGACGAGGTCGGTGCCCGGGTGCCAGGTCAGCCGGCGCGGCGTGCCGCCGTCGACCGAGATGACGTAGACGTCGGTGTTGCCCTCGTACTGCCCGGTGAAGGCGACCCAGCGTCCGTCCGGCGACAGGCGCGGGCTCGTCTCGGTGCCGGGGTTGCTCGTCAGCCGGCGGGCGTCGCCGCCGTCGCGCGGCGCGATCCAGAGGTCGCGGGCGTAGACGAACACGACGTGCTCGAGGCTGACGGTCGGGTTCTGGAGGAGGAGGGTCTCGTCCTGGGGGGCGACCTCGTCCTCCGCGCCCGGCGCCGGGGCGGCCCGGGTGGGCGTCGGCGCGAGGGCGGGCAGGGCGGCGATCGCCGCGACGAGGATGACGACGAGGGAGAAGCGCGAGGCGACAAGCGCCGTTCGTCCAGACATCGACCTACCTCCAAGCTGCGGGGGTTGCGAGCGCGGGGGAGCCCGAAGGGGACGGGCCGCCACCGGAGACGAGACCTTAGCAGGCCTGGGGCGGGCGTCCAGGGCGGACCGCGGGCATCGCGAGGGGTCCGCCGCCGATCAGTGGTAGACGTCGTTCTCGAGCACGGTCACGCGCCGGGGCGAGGCGACGATGAGGTGGCGTCCGGCGACGCTCAGGTCGCCGTCGCCGACGCCATCGGGCCAGGCGGCGCTCGCGGCGAGCTTCCCGCTCGGGAGGTCGATCAGGGTCAGCGTGCGCGCGCCTGGAATCGCGACGTGCGGCCCGACGACGAGCCCCCGGCCGGTGGCTTCGGTGGTGACGCGCCAGGCGAGCTTGCCCGAGGCGACCTCGATCGCATCGACGTGGCTCGGCCCGCCGACCACGACCAGCCCGGCGCCGGCCCCGAGGAGATGGCGCGCGCCCTCGCGCTCGCGCGTCCAGAGGAGCTTCCCCGAGGCGGCCTCGAACGCCACCAGGGCGCTCCCGTCGACCGGCGCCGCGACCACGGCTCCCGCGACGAGGACGGGCGCCGAGCACGACCAGCCCGGCTCGGGAACGTCGGGGTAGTAGCCCTTCTGGGGCTCGTCGGTCGGGCGTGGGTAGCGGGCCTTCCAGCGGACGCGGCCCGTCGCCGCGTCGACCGCGACGAGGAAGCCGACGCCGGTCGCGTGGTAGGCGACGCCGGCGGCGATGAGCGGCACGCCGCTGCTCGGCTCGTGGGCCGCCTCTCCGAACATCGTGAGCGTCGTCTCGCCGGCGCCGAGCCGCGTCGACCAGCTCGGCGAGCCGGTCCGGGCGTCGACGGCGGTGAGCCATGCCTCGGCCGAGCCGCGAAGACCGGCGGCGTAGACGATGCCGTCGTGGCTCGTCGGCGGGGCGCAGATCTCGACCTCGGCGAGGTCGCCCTCGAGCGTCTTCGCGTGGTCCCAGACAACCTTGGATGTGTCGGCGTCGATCCCGACGAGCCGTCGTCCGTTCGTGCCTCGACGGATCGGGATGCCGCGCCAATGCTCCTGCGCGTCGCCGCTCCCCGCGAGCGAAGCGACGACGACTCCGGCAGCCTCGGTCGCTCCGAAGCGCAGTCTCTCGGGACGCGTCGCCCGGATGATGCGCCCGACCGGCGCCGGGGATCGCGGCCTCGCGCTCGCGCGGAGGCTCCCGTCGCTCAGCGACCGGAATTCGATGACGCGATCGCCGACGAGGACGAGGCTCTCGCCGGCGATCTGCGGAGCGACGCCGGGGCGCCGGTCCGGGGCCGACCGCGCTCGGTCATCCGGGCCCCCGTCGATCGTCGGCGGCGCCGCGGAGAAGATGACGGCCCCCGGCCACACGCGGGCGTCCGCGGGGCGGTCCTCCTCGCCCTGCGCCAGGCCCGTCGTGGCCGTCGTCGCGGCGCCGAGGATTCCCGCGGCGAGCGCCGCTCCGATCGCGACCCGTCCGGTCATGGTTGGTCCCTCTCTTCCCATCAGCACCCACGTCCCGGCGATCGCGCTGGTTCGCCGGATCGCGCGGCGCTCGATGAGACGGAGCGGCGGTCCGTCGGGCGCGAGGGACCTCGTCGGGGGGCCGGGACGGGCGGGTTGCTAGACTAGTTCCCATCCGAAAATGGCCGAATCTCCGGACGAGAACAGCGGGCTCCAGTCCGGAAACGGGGAACGGACCAGCCATACGAGAGACGCGCTCGCACTCTCCGCCGTGATCGCGTCGGAACTCCCCCCGCCTCCCCTCCTGCAATCGTCCTTGCAGTTCGAGGCTCCCCTGCAGGCGAACATCGCAGGTCAAGGAGGGCGGGGAGGTCTTCGGCTGCGAGAGGCTCCTCCGAGGCGCGGCGCTCGCAGCCCGGTCCGGCCTCCCGGAGTGCAAGAGTACAAGCCCCCTCGACGGCACGC
>JAJDCQ010000016.1 GCA_029260755.1 Planctomycetota bacterium
AGGGAACCCGTCTGGCGTTCGCGAGGCCGCGGAACGAAGGCCTGCGCGGCGATGTCCGGCGAGACGCCGCGAGTGAAGCGACGGCGAGGAGCCTGCGACGAGTCGTCGCTTCACGCTCATTCTGCAACAGTCTCCTAGCCAGGGTCCGCCGAGGAGTCCCCGAGGAGTCCCCGGGGGGTCGACCCTCGACGTCGCTCCGCGGGCGCGGCTATCCTCGCCCGGACGAGAGGTCGCTCGTGACCTCGTCCGTCCGCGCGAAGTGATCACCCCGCCCCCGGGACACGACCATGGGCCCGTCCCTCGCTCGCCTCCTCGACGCTCGCCGCGTCCTCATCACCGGAGGCAGCCGCGGCCTCGGCGCCGCCCTCTGCCGCGTCTTCGCCGCGCACGGCGCGCGGGTCGCGTTCACGTTCCGGCGCGACGAGGCGAGCGCCGCGGCGGTCGCCGACGCCTCGGGCGGGCGCGCGTTCCGGGCCGACGTGACCGACGCGGCCGCGATGGCCTCGGTCGTCGCCGAGCTCGACGACGCCTGGGGCGGCGTCGACGTCCTCGTCAACAACGCGGGCATCACCCAGAACCTGCCCGTCGCCCTCATGGACGAGGAGGACTGGGACGCCGTCCTCGACGTCAACGTGAAGGGCGCGTTCCTCGCGACCCGCGCGGTGCTCCGCGGGATGATCCGGCGCAAGGCCGGGGTGATCCTCAACGTCGGCAGCCTCGCCGGCGAGCGCGCGATCGACGCGCCCGTCCACTACGGCGCGAGCAAGGCGGCGCTTCGCGGGATGACCCAGTCGCTCGCGAAGGAGGTCGCCCGCCACGGGATCCGGGTGCTCTGCCTCGCCCCGGGGCTGCTCGACGACGGCGTCGGGCGCAACGTCCCCGAGAAGCGGCTCGAGGCGTATCTGCATCACTGCGCCCTCGGCCGCCTCGGTCGGTGCGAGGAGGCGGCCGAGCTCGCCGCGTTCCTCGTCTCGGACCGCAACGGCTACATGAACGGCGAGACGGTCGTGATCGACGGAGGCATCTGAGGCCTCGTGGATCGCTTCGCCGCCTACACCCGGCACGTGAACCCCGCCCTCGGGCGCTTCCTCGAGCTCTCGGGCCGGGCGCTCCGCCTCGTTCGAGCGACGGGCGCGCATCTCATTGATGATGAGGGCCGCACCTGGGACGACTGGATCGCCGGCTTCGGCACCCTCAACCTCGGCCACGCTCGGCCCGAGCTCGTCGAGACCGCCCGCGCCCATCTCCTCGGCGGCGCGCCCGCCCTCTACCCCGAGCAGCTCAACCCGTTCGCCGGCGAGCTCGCCGCCCGGCTGCTCGAGGCGTCGGGGCCGGGGTTCGCCGACGGCACCGTCTTCTTCGGTCACGGCGGCGCCGACGCGGTCGAGGCGGCGATCAAGACGGCGCTGCTCGCCGCCGAGCTGCCGGGCGCGGGCGACGGTCCGCGGACGATCGCCTTCGCCGACGGCGGCTTCCACGGGGTGAGCCTCGGCGCCCTCTCGGCGATGGCGCCCGGGCTCTACCGCGACGACTTCGACCGGGCGGGCGTCCTCGCGCCGTTCCGGCGCGTCCCGTGGGCCGACCTCGAAGCGCTCGAGGCCACCCTCGCCCGCGGCGACGTCGCCGCGTTCCTCGTCGAGCCGATCCAGGTCGAGGCCGGCGTCCGGATCGCGCCGCCGGGCTACCTCACGGCCGCCGCCGAGCTCTGCCACGCGCACGGCGCGCTCCTGATCGTCGATGAGGTCCAGACGGGGATGGGGCGCACCGGACGGCTCTTCGCGTGGCAGGAGAGCGAGGGCTCGGTCCCCGACATCGTCTGCGCGGCGAAGGCGCTCGGCGGCGGCGTCGTCCCGATCGGGGCGGCGATCATGCGGGCGGGGATCTGGGAGCGCGCGTTCGGCAGCCCGCTCCGGGCCGAGATCCACGCGATCACCATGGGCGGCAACGCCCTCGCGGCGGCGGTCGGCGCGCGCGCCCTCGAGCTCACCCGCGCGCCGGCGCTCCTCGCCGGCGTCCGCGAGCGCGGCCGGTCGCTCCTCGCCGCCCTCGGCGCCGCGACCGCCGATTGCCCGAGCGTCACCCGGGTCGAGGGGCGCGGGCTGCTCGGCGGCATCACGGTCGCCGATCCCGATCACCCGTCGCTGTCGTGGGAGGCGCTCGGCCTGCCCGAGCTGACCGGCTATCCGACCGGCGGACCGCTCCTCGTCGAGCGGCTCGCCCGTCGCCGGATCCTCGCCCACGTCTGCGCCCACGACTGGGCGGTCGTCCGGATCGAGCCGCCGCTCGTCGTCGAGCCCGACGCGTGCGAGCGCTTCGTCGACGGCGTCCTCGAGGCGGCCCGCTGGCTCGACGAGCACCGCCGGAGCCCGGTGGCGTGACCGACCCAGCACCGCGACGATGCCTCGTCCTCGGCGGGAGCGGCGCGCTCGGCGCGGCGATCGTCCGGGCGCTCCGCGGCGAAGGGGCGGCGGTGGCGCTCACCTACCACACGCGCGAGGCGGAGGCGCGCGCGCTCGCGTCCGAGGTCGGCGAGGCGACCGTGCTCGAGGCGGACCTCGGGCGGGCCGGCCCGGCCGAGCGGGTGGTCGACGAGGCGGCCGAGGCGCTCGGCGGGCTCGACGTCCTCGTGCACGCGGCGGCCGTGTCGCGGACCGCGGCCGGCATCGCGGAGGCCGACGCCCTCGGCCAGCCGCTCTCGGCGATCGACGCGACCGCCTGGGACGAGACGCTCGCGGTGAACGCCCGGAGCGCATTCCTCGCGGTGCGCCGGTTCGCGGCGCGCGCCGATGGCGAGCACCGCGGCGATGACGGCGATGGGGGTGGCGGCGAGGTCGTGCTCGTCGGATCGATCGACGGGCTGAAGCCGCTCCCCGCGCCGGTCCACTACGCCGCGAGCAAGGCGGCCCTCGCCGGGATGACGTTCGCGTTCGCGAAGGAGCTCGGCCCGCGCGGCTTCCGGGTGAACCTCGTCGCGCCGGGCATCCTCGAGGATGGCATCAGCCGCGGCCTGCCCGATGAGCTCCGCGAGGAGTACCTCCGTCACTGCGGCCTGCGGCGGCTCGGACGTCTCGACGAGGTGGCCTCGGTCGTCGCGTGGTTCGCCCTCCGGAACACCTACGCGACCGGTCAGGTCGTCACCCTCGACGGGGCGCTCTCGTGAGCGAGCCCGCCGCGCCGGACGCGCGCCCGGCGGCGTCGACGCCCCGGGGGCGGGCCTTCCCGCCGCGTCCCCTCGCCGCCCTGGCCGTCGTCTTCTACGCCGGCCACGCCGCGTGGCACATCGCGGACGGCAAGCCCGAGAACCTCCTCTGGGCCTGCCACATCGGGACCCTCCTGGTCGGGCTCGCGATCCTCGTCCGCGGACCGCGGGTGAACGCGACGGCCCTCGTCTGGCTCGTCCTCGGGCTCGGCTTCTGGATCGTCGACCTGGCCATGGGAGGCGAGCTCATCCCGACCTCGTTCCTGACGCACGTCGGCGGCACCGGCCTGGCGATCTTCGTCGCCTCGCGCGTCGGGGTGCCGCGGGGGACGTGGTGGCGGGCGTTCCTGGTCCTGTGTGGACTTCAGGTGATCACGCGGCTCACCACGCCGGCGGTCTCGAACGTCAACCTCGTCCACCAGGTCTACGAGGGCTGGGAGGGGCTGTTCTCGTCCTACCCGATCTACTGGCTGGCGAACGCGGTCGTCGTGGCCGTCACGTTCGTCGCCACCGAGCTGATCGGACGCCGGCTCTTTCCCGACGTCGAGCCGCCCGCGCGTGGGGATCCGGCCGGGGCGCCGCCTCACTGACGGGCGCTTCGGGCCAGAGCCCGCGCGGCGTCAGGGCTGGCGGCGACGGGCGGTTGCAGGTTCGGGCCTCGGCGTGCCATTGTTCCGTGCGCTCGTGGCGGTCGACGAGGCGGCGAGGAGGCTTCCCTCAGATGACGATGAGCACCCGGCACCCGGACACGCGCACCTTCAGCGTGAAGCTTCCGACCCGGCTGCGCCGCCGCGCCGATCCGCTCGAGCGAGGCCTGGACTTCCGCGGCTTCTGGCGCTCGTTCGGCAAGAGCCCGCACGCGCTCGTCCGGGCCGTCATCACGAGCCAGTACGAGGAGGAGGGCGGCGACCCGACCGAGAGCGAACCGGGGTCGGTCGTCTGGTGCGTCCTCACGACGGGCTTCCCGGCCGCGGTGCCGGTCGATCAGTCGATGCTCCAGCGCGCGCTCCACGACTGCGACCGCTGCGAGGAGTCCGCCGACAGGATCGGCGTCGTCCCGACCGGCGACGACGCCCAGGTCGAGCTGAGCTGCTGCCCCTGCGGGCGCGGCGTCGGCGTCTGGCGTCACGGGCCGGCCATCGAGGGGCCGTTCCTCGTCCTCTCGCTCCGGCCCGGTCCGAGCTGGGACGACGTGCGGGCGGCGATCGTCGTGCCGCCGGCGCCCCGCGATCCCGTGCCGCCGACCTCGTTCCTGATCCGCGACGGTCGCATCCGAGGGCAGCTCTCGTTCCTGCCGAACGAGCTCGTCTTCACCAACGACCTCGGGATCGAGGTCGAGGGTCGGAGCTCGGGGCCGGTCGTCCTCGACGCGGGCGAGCTCGAGCACCTCCACGCGTTCGCGCGGCGGACGGGTCCGCAGCTCGTCCGGACGATGGCCGGGATCCGCGGCCGGCTCGAGCGCGAGCGGACGATCTGGAGCATCTCCGGGGTGAGCCCGCCCGACGGCGATCCCGGCGGCAGCAGCGACGCATCCGACGCGGCCGAGTCCGACGTCGAGGAAACGACCGAGGCGCCCGACGGGCGGTCCGCGAACCGACCGCTGCCCGCCCGAGGTCCGGCGGCCGCGCCGCGGATGATCGCGGAGCTCCGGTGCGACCACGGCCGGAGGTGGCACGTCGAGGCCCGAGGCTTCGAGCGAGGGACGTGCCCCGACCCCCGCGGCCACGACCGCACGGTGAACCCGCTCGAACGGCCGGACGAGGAAGGCGGCGTCGCCGTCGAGCGATTCGAGCTCAAGTGCGGCTGCGGAAACCACGAGCTCACGCTCTTCTTCGACCACTTCCACCCGGCGGCGGCGCTCCCAGGCTAGTAGCGCCCCCGGCTAGCGCCCGCGGCTCGCCTTCGGCGAGCGAGATGAAACCACGGAGACACCGAGGCACGGAGCATCTCCGCGGGCGCCCGATCTCTACCCGTGAGAGCTGGGGTGACTTGATCCCGCGGGCTGGCCTCGCGGCGAGACGGTCCGACGTTCGGGCGTGAGGCCGACCGCCGATCGGACCTTCCCGGCCGGCCCGCCTATCGTGATTCCAGGGGTCAGGTCCAGGATTCACACCAGAGGAGCCGGGTCAGAGCTGCTGCGACAGATTCGCTCGTGTGATTCCTGGACCTGACCCCTCGATTCACACCAGAGGCTTGGTGCGAAAGGTCGTTGCGCGGCGCAACGGAGACGGCGCGGGCCGCGGGCGACCGCGAGTGGATAGCATTCCGGACGCCACGTCCGCGGGTGAGACTCGTACTCTTGCCTCCGCGGGCGGGCTCGCAGCGAGACGATCCGAGGTTCGGTCGAGAGCTCCGACCGCGGATCGAACCTGACCGGCTCCATGCGAGGCAGGGGGCGGCGACGGGTCGAAGACGAGGCGACTTGCTCCCGAGCTGATCTCGGGCCGTTCACCAAGGGCGAGATAGCGGGCGCGGAAATGAGCTCCGCAAGTCAGGCCGCGTGTCGTGAGCCGGTACGCGGCTAGCCGCTCGCGCTTCCGCCGTCGCGGCGGAGCCGGCCCGACCAGACGGCGCCGAATCCGAAGTAGGCGATCGCGTCCTTCATGTTCGAGATGAACCGGCGGAAGCGTCCCATGCGGGCGTCGGTGACGTACTCGAGGGTGAGGACGGCTCGCTCCTCTCCTTCGCCGAGCGGCGTCACCCGGTGGGGGAGCCGGTCGCCGTGGAAGGCGATGAGGGTGCCGGGCTCGGTCGCGAGGGCGAGCTCCTCGGTCGGTCGGTCGGGGTCGTCGGCGTGGACGCGGCACTCGAGTCGGCTGGTGCTTCGCTCGATCAGCCCGATGAGCACCGTGTAGCGGGCGCCGCGGTAGTACGACGTGTCGCGGTGCCAGCCGATGTGGTCGCCGGCCTCGGTGTAGACGTAGAGGGCGGCGGCGTGCGGGTCGTCCGGCGGGCACGGCTGGAGCTCGACGCCGGCGAGCTCCTCGATCAGTCCGCGCAGGGCGCCGCCGTGGTAGAGGGCCATCGTCGCGGGGGCTCGCTCGCGGAGGGTGTAGTGGCTGACGCTGCCGCCCTTCTTGTGCCGCGGGATGTAGCTGCGATGGACCGACCCGCGAACGGCGGCGAGCTCGCGGAGGAGCCCCTCGACCACGGCGTCGGGGACGAATCGGTCGAGGGCGATGAAGTGGTTCTGCTCGCGGAAGCGCTCGGTCGTCGCGGGCAGGTCGAGCGCCTCGACCGCGTCGTGGAAGGCGCGGTCGAGGACCTCCTCGGACGAGGTCCCGAGGGCGCTTTCGGACGGAGGGGCGAGGGGCGATGGGTTCGCGGTCATGGTCCGTCGTCTCCTCTCTCGGGTGAGCGTGGCTGGTCTTCGGGCCGGAGTCTCGGGTGGTGCGGACCCGGCGGCGGCGGTCCGCGTCCGGGCGGTGGTGGCGGCGGCCGGCCGTGCGGTCCGGGTCGCGGTCTTCTTCCGGGGCCGGGGCCCGGGGGCGGCGGGAGCTGGCGGTCGTCGGGGGACGAAGCGGGGTCGGTCGGCTCCGGCTCGTCGACGCTGGCCTCGTCGTCGTCACCGTCACCGTCTTCGGTCGAGGTGTCTTGGGCCTCGCTCGCGCCCGGCGAACGCTCGGGGGACGCGGACGGGGTCCGCGTCGGCTCGGTCGGCGCGCGCGTGGGCTTCCGCAGGAGGAGGACCACGCCGGTCAGGATCAGCGCCGCGAGGGCGATCGCGATGATGACCCACGGGAAGACCGTCGCGGTCGGCTCGCCGCGATCGGGGGTCGTCCGACGCGGCGTCGGGGCCGGCGTTGGCGTGGGCGTGGGCGCGGGCTCGGGCGCGGGCGCGGGCTCGGGCTTCGGGGCGCCGTCTAGCTCGGGGAGGCGTTTCGTCGGGGCTGACCTCGACCCCGGCTCCGGGCCGGGCCGCGGCGCGGTGCGCTCCGGCGCGAGGCGTCCGCGGACGGCGCCGACGTCCTCGTCGCGCGCGGGCGGGTCGGCGGGCGGCGCCGCCGCGCCGCCGAGGATGGACGCGGGAACCGAGACGACCTCGGTCGCCGCGTCGTCGCCGACGGCGACCGCGGTCTCGATCCCGAGAGGCAACGTCACGGCCGGCGCCGGCGGCGGCGATGCCCCCGCCGACGTGGGCACCTCGTCGGGCTCCGCGGGTGGCGTCGCGTTCGCGCTCGCGGGCGCGGCCCGGGCCGGTCCGCCGACCCGCCGGCGGGTCTCCGTCGGAGCCGGCGTCGCCATCGCCGCGGCGACCCGCGCGGCCTCGCGATCGGCCCCGGGGGCGGCCGCGACCTCCGCCGTGACCGCGCGCAGCACCGCGCCCACCTCGTCGGCCGGCGGCCGGTCATCCGGCTTCTTCTCGAGGCAGTGGAGGATGAGCCGCTCGAGCGCCTCGGGGATGTCGGGGTCGTGGGCGCTCGGCGGGAGCGGCTGCTTGGTCGCGATGTTCGTCAGCACCACGACGCTCGACGACCCGAGGAACGCCGGTCGCCCGCAGACGACCAGGTAGAGGACCGCGCCGACCGCCCAGACGTCGGCGGCGGTCGAGACGGGCTCGGCGAGCGCCTGCTCGGGCGACATGTAGAGCGGCGTGCCGACGGCCATGCCGGCCTCGGTCAGCACCGTCTCCGGGGCGCCCTCGGGCCGTCCGAGGTCCTTCACCAGCCCGAAGTCCATCAGGAGACCGCGGCCGGTCCGGTCGTCGATGAGGATGTTGTCCGGCTTGACGTCGCGGTGGATCACGCCGTCGGCGTGCGCGTAGGCGAGCGCGTCGCAGACATCCGCGATGACCGCGAGCCCCTTCGCGCGCGAGAAGCCCTCGCGGAGGGCGGCGTCGAGGCCGCGCCCCTCGACGTAGTCCATCACGATGAACGGCGCGTCCTGATGCTGGCCGACGTCGAAGATCGAGACGATGTTGGGATGGCTCAGCCGGGCCGCCGTCCGCGCCTCGCGGATGAAGCGGCCGAGCCGCACCTTGGCGCAGGCGTCGCCGCGGATGACCTTGAGGGCGACGCGCCGGGCGAGGTAGGGGTCCCATCCCTCGTAGACGATCCCCATGCCGCCGCGGCCGAGCTCGCGGCGGACCTCGTAGCGCTCGCCGAGGACGCCGGGCGTGACGTCGGCGGTCGGTCCGACGACGGTCTCGGGGGCGCCGGGCGCCGCGGGGTCGGGCGGAGGTGGGGGCGGAGCGGGCATCGGGCGAACGTCCGAGTATATCCCGGGCTCCTTCGTCGGCCCACTTGCCCCGTGGTGGGCCGACCGGTGAAGATGGGCCGGAGGGAGATGATGAGCCCCAGGGGTGAGGCGGCCGGTTCCGGCCGGATCGAGCTCCCCGGCGTGCGCGGCGGGAGCGACGCGCTCGGCGACCGGGCGGGCCGGCGTGGGTCCGGGCGGGGCGACCGGTCGGGGCCGGCCGGGCCGCTCTGGTGGTCGCCGGCGGTCGCCGGCGGCGCCGTCCTCGTCGGTCTGGTCGCCTGGTACCCGCACGTCGCCGCGCTCGGGGCGCACCTGGTCGTGGTGGCGATCCTCGGGCTCCTCGTGATCGTCGGCCGCAGGCGGGCGACGAGCCTCGGGCAGCTCTGGATCGCGCTCCTGTTCTTCGGCGTCGCCCTGTTCGCCTACCGCCGGCTGGACACCCTCCCCGACGCGCGCTTCGCCGAGGTGGAGCGCGAGGCCGTCTGGCGGGCGGCGGACGCGGACGCCGGCACCGGGGCGGTGATCCGACTCGACCTCGGCCTCGCCCTGGCCGGCCACGAGCCGGCGCGGCGGCGGACCCGGGCGCTCCTGACCGAGCGCGGCTGGGGCTGGGGCTGGCTCGTCGAGCCGCTCGCCGAGCAGCACCGCCTCGAGCGTCCGGCCGGCGCGGTCTCGGTCCCGCGTCGTCCCCCTCCGACGAAGGCGCCCTGGAGCGCCCGGATGGCGTCGGTCGATCGCCGGGCCGAGATCGAGACCCGGACCTCCGAGGCCGCCGAGGAGGTCCGCGCGCGCGCCCTCGCGTTCTTCGCGCTCCGCGGCTGGCCCGAGGCGATCGCGCCGCTGATCGGCGCGCCCGCCCCCGAGACGCGCCGCCCGCCGGTCGGCGACGCCGAGCTCGTCGCGCGCTTCGCCGGCGCGCTCGCCGAGGACGACCGGCTGCGGGAGCGAGCCGACGTGATCCTCGGGCTCCTGTCCGCGCAGCTCCAGCGCGAGCGCTTCCTCTCCGCGCTCCACCTCGCCTGGCGCGGTGAGCGCGACGCCGACCTCCTTCGCGGGCTGGTCGCCGCGACCGGCATCGTCCTGCGCGCCGGCGTGAGCGACGCCGTCCGCCGCGACCTCGTGGCGCAGCTCCTCGTCGCCTCGCATCACGGCGCCGAGCCGGTCCGCGGGGCGGCCAGTGCGGAGCTCGCCGCCCAGGACCCCGACGTCGTCGGGCCGATCGTCCACGACATCGTCTCCCGCCTCGCCAAGTCCGGCCGCCGGCGTGTCGTTCCGAGCTTCCGGTTCGTCCGGGCGCCGTGGGGGTTCGGCGAGGCGTGCAGCGACGTCGTGGGCGCGATCGGGTTCGCCCCCGAGGAGCGCCTCGGGCCGCTCGTCCGCGAGCACGAGCGGGCGCTCACCCGGGCGAGCGCGGCGCTCATCCTCCTCGACGTCGCGAAGGACCGGAAGGCCGCCTGGGCCATCATCGACGAGGCGCGGCGCGATCCGAGCTCCGTCGTCCGGCTCACCCTCTACGAGGAGCTCACCCGGACGAAGCGGTGACGACGTCGTCGTCGTCATCGTCGCGGCGGCGGACGAGCAGCTCGAGGGCGGCCGGCAGGGCGAGGACCGAGAGGAGGAGGCAGGCCCCGACGCCGACCAGCGTGAGCACGCCGACGCTCGCGATCCCCTGGTTCCGCGAGAGGCCGAGGCTGCCGAACGTCACCATCGTCGTGAGCGAGGTCAGGACGACGCCCGTCGTCGTCGCCCGCCGGGCCGCCTCGGAGATGCCGCCGGGCGCGCCGAGATGGTGGAGGTGTCGGTGGACGATGTGGATCCCGTCGTCGATGCCGATCGCGAGCACCATCGGGATGACGCCGAGGTTCATCATGTTCAGCTCGTAGCCCGCGATCGACAGGGTCGCGGCGGTGAAGAGCGAGCCGAGGGCGGCCGGCGCGAGGACGAGGAGGACCAGCGTCGGGCGCCGGAAGCGGAGCACCATCACGACGAGGACGGCGATCGCGGTGATGAGCGAGACGCGGCGGAAGTCGAGGGCGACCTGCGCGGCGCTCTCTGCGCTCACGACGTGGAGGCCGGTCACCGACGCCGTCGTGACGCCGGCGTCGGCGTCGGCCTCGGACGGCGGCGCCGGGGGCGGGAGACCGGCGGCGCGGAGCGCCCCGTCGAGCGCGTCGAGCACCGCGGCGCGCCGGTCGGCGGCCCACAGCGGATCGGTCGGGTAGACGAGGACGAGGGCGCGCGCCCGTCCGTCGGCTCCGGTCCGGACGAGGCGGTCGACGATCGAGCCGAGGCCGTCGGCGCGCAGGCGGGCCACGTCGAGCGGCTCGCGCGGGCCGACGGCGCCGGCGACGGCGTCGACGTAGGGCGCGAGCGCCTCGGCGTCGAAGCCGACCTCCTCGAGGGCGGCGCGGAGGTCCGCCGCGAAGCGGGCCGGGTCGAGCGGTGCGAGGGCGGCGATCGCCCGCCGCTGCGCGTCGATCGGCGGCAGGACGGAGGCGACCGAGCTCCGCGCGCGGAGCGGGCTCGAGGCACCTCCGGTCAGGCGCTGCAGCTCGGGCTCGAGGGCGTGGCACGCGGCCACCGCGGCCGCCTCGTCGGGCGCCTCGACCACGATCTGGAGCGGCTCGCGCGAGCCGCCGAAGCGCGCCGCGATCCGCGCCTGCACCGCGAGCGGCGCCGAGTCGGCCGCGTGGATGTCGCGGAGGTCGTCCTCGAGCCGGATCGGGGCGAGCACGAGGATGAGGGCCGCGGCGACCGACAGAAGGACGGTGACCCCGAGGACGGCGCCGGGCCGCCCGCTCGCGAGCCGCGCGAAGGCGCCCGCGCCGAGGCCGCGCGGCGCGCGCGCGTCGGGCCCGCCGCCGAGACGCGCGGCGAGGATCGGCGGCAGGAGCAGGAGCGCGCCGAGGAGGCACGCGAGCAGGCCGAGCCCCGTCAGGACACCCATGTCGCGGAGGAACGCCTGACGCGACGTCGTGAACGCGCCGAACGCCGCCATCGAGGTCAGCGTCGCCAGGATCAGCGCGCCGCGCGTGCTCCGGACGGCGGCGCGCACCCGCGCGGTCGGGTCGCCGGCGTCGGGCTCGGCGAGGGCGGCGGCGGAGAGATGGATCGTGAAGTCGATGCCGAGCCCGATCAGCACGGCCGAGCAGCCGAGCGACAGGATCGCGAGCTCCGGGCGCAGGGCGACGAAGGCGCCGACGCCGACGACGCTCCCCCAGAGCGTCGGCAGACAGATGAGGAGGACGGTGGTCGGCCGGAGGCGGAGACCGAAGGCGAGGAGGACGACCGCGACGACGAACGCGCTCGTCATGCTCACGATCAGGTCGGTCCGGATGATCCGCTCGCTCTCCTCGGCGAGGAAGTGGGCGCCGGTGCCGCCGACGCGGATGCCGTGCTCGCCCGTCCTCGCGCGCGCGGCGTCCGCGGCGGCCGAGACGGCCGCGACGACGGCGGACGCCTCCGAGGCGCGGCTCGCCGGCGCCCGGGCGCTCGCGGTCACCAGGATGGCCCGGCCATCGCGCGAGACGAGATGTCGGCCGCCATCGCGGGCATCGAAGCCGCCGCGGGTCGCCTGCAGGCGCGCGAGGAGCGGTCGATGGAGCTCGAGCGGGTCGCGCTCGACGAAGGCATCGAGCTCGCCGAGCCCCGGAAGAGAGAGCGTCGCGACCGCCTTCTCGAGCTGGTCGCGCAGCCCCTCGCGCGAGAGGAGCCGGGCGAGCCGCTCGGGCGTCGCGCCGTCGGCGCCGCCCGTGTCCCCGAACCAGAGCGGCCCGTGCGGAAGGACGAGCCGATCGAAGAGCTCATCGACCGAGAGCGGCATCCCCGAGCGCACATCGGCGAACCGACCGCTGTCCTCGAGCTCGGCGACGAGCGCGTCGGCGAAGGCCGCGAGGCGCGCGGGATCCTCCGGCGTCTCCTCGTCGGGGAGCTCGACGAGGATGAACGCCTCCTCCTCGAGCCCGAACGTCTCGCTCGCCCGGGCGAGGGTCGCCCCGGCGGGCGTCCGGACGATCGCGGCGACGTCGGTCTCCGGCCGCATCCGCGCGAGGGCGAGGCCGGCGAGGGCGAGCGCGACGACCGCGCCGGCGAGGGCGAGGCCTGGACGGCGAAGGGTCAGATCGGTCGCCGCATCGAGCATGAGGAGCCACCGACGAGCACGCGCGAGGGTCGAAGGGG
>JAJDCQ010000151.1 GCA_029260755.1 Planctomycetota bacterium
GATGTTTATGATGAAGCCCCCTTCCCCGTCTCGGTGGAGAGACGCTCGTCCTACGAGCGCCGCCGCGCCGGCCCCGACCCCCGTGGGGCGCCCGGCGCGCTTCTCTTCTCATAGTGGAGGCCCGGACCGGGGCCCATCGCATCGAAGAACGCACGCACAGGGGGAGACCGATATGATCACCTGGACCGGCCGCATCGGCGCGCTCGCGCTCGTCCTCGCCATCGCCACGCTCGTCACCGGCTGCCCGTCGGAGACGCCGAACCCGACGCCCGACACCGCAGGCACGGCCGAGGGCGGCGACACCGGCGGCGGAGGCGAGGGCGGCGGCGACTCGGGCGGCTCGGACGGCCCTCCGCCGCCGCCCCCCGCGCCCGAGGAGCCGCCCTTCGACAGGGCGACGGCCGAGTCGCCCTACTCGAAGGCGAAGGTCGGCGACTGGGCGAAGGTCTCGATCCCGAGCTTCGGGATCATGCAGCACTGGGAGGTCTCCGAGGTCGGCGACGACTTCTTCATCATGAAGCGGTTCCGCCTCGGCGACGACGGGGCGAAGGAGCTCATCGAGGACAGTCGCGTCGAGCTCGCCAAGCCGGAGAGGGACTGGCAGGACCCGAGGACCCGCGACGCCGTGACCGAGGTGAAGGAGGACGTCGCGCACAAGATCGGCGACCGCGAGGTGAAGGTGCTGATCGTGATCCGCGAAACGAGCCTCGGCAAGACCGAGACCTGGTACCTCATGGACGTCGCGATCAACAACGGCGTCGTGAAGTCGATCAAGGACGACTCGGTCAACCTCGAGATCGTCGATTTCGGCTCCAAGTAGCTCTCCCCATCAGGAGTTGCGGGGACGGTAGGGCTTCGTTAGAATCCCCGCGTGCTCACCGTCCGCGACCGAAGAAGGTCGCGGCGATGGAGTCGTATCCTCCCCTGGCCGAAGAGTTTCCGCTCAGCGGACCTCTTTCCGGGACAGCCGTGTTCCT
This sequence comes from Planctomycetota bacterium, assembly GCA_029260755.1. GTDB lineage: Bacteria > Planctomycetota > J058 > J058 > JAJDCQ01 > JAJDCQ01. The sequence continues at coordinate 978 of JAJDCQ010000151.1, forward strand.
GCGCCGCTACCTCTCCTCCTTCGAGACCGCCCGGCTCCCCCAGCTTCGCGCGGACGTCCTCGTCCTCGGAAGCGGAATCGCCGGGCTGCGCGCCGCCATCGCTGCGGCCGAGCACGGTCGTGTCCTGGTCGCGACCAAGGCGGCGGCGATCGAGTCGAACACCGCCTACGCCCAGGGCGGCGTCGCCGCGGCGTTCGCGCCCGAGGACACGCCCGAGGGCCACATCGATGACACGATCAAGGGCGGCGCCGGGCTGTGCGGGCAGGCGATCGTCGAGCTCGTCGTCCACGAGGGGATCGATCGGGTCCGCGAGCTGATCGACTGGGGCGCGAGGTTCGACCGGACGCCCGGCGGGCAGCTCGCCTGGACGCGCGAGGGCGGTCACACCCACCCGCGGATCCTTCACGCCGAGGGCGACGCGACCGGGCGCGAGGTCGCCCGGACGCTCCTCGAGCGGGTCCGGGCGCATCCCAACATCCTGTTGATGGAGAACGTCTTCGCCATCGACCTCATCACCGCCGGGGGCGAGTGCGTCGGCGTCCTCGCGAGCTGCCAGCCGCCGGGCGCGAAGGGGCGGGCCGCCGCCGCGCCCCACGCCCTCCTCGCTCGCGCGACGGTGCTGGCGACCGGCGGGTGTGGGCGCGTCTTTCGGGAGACGACGAACCCGCAGGTGGCGACCGGCGACGGGATGGCGATGGCCTGCCGGGCGGGCGCGACGATCGTCGACGCGGAGCTCGTCCAGTTCCACCCGACCGTCCTCTACGTCGCGGGCGCGAGCCGTGCGCTCGTCTCCGAGGCGGTCCGGGGCGAGGGCGCCTACCTCGTCGATGGCGACGGCGTGCGGTTCATGGTCGACCGCCACGAGATGGCCGAGCTCGCCCCGCGCGACGTCGTCAGCCGCGCCATCGTCGACCGGATCCGCGAGACGGGCCATCCCTGCTGCTACCTCGACCTCGGGCATCTCGAGGCCGATCGGATCAAGGCGCGCTTCCCGGGGATCGACCGCCTCTGCCAGGGCTTCGGCCTCGACCTCGCGACCGACCGGATCCCGGTGCGGCCGGCGGCGCACTACATGATCGGCGGCGTCGAGACCGACGACCGCGGCATGACGACGATCCCGCGCCTCTACGCGGCGGGTGAGGTGTCCTGCACGACGCTCCACGGAGCGAACCGGCTCGGGAGCAACTCGCTCCTCGAAGGGCTCGTCTTCGGCCAGCGCGCGGGCGAGGAGGCGGGTCGCCTCGCGGCCGGCGACGCCGGCAACCGGCTCGGCGGCGAGGACGTCGTCGCCGGCAGGAGCGAGGAGCGCGAGCTCAGCTACCCGCCGATCGACATCGAGGACGCGACCGCGTCGCTCCGGAGCCTGCTGTGGCAGCGAGCGGGCGTCGAGCGCTCGGGCGACGGGCTCGGCTTCGCGCTGAAGCAGATCGACTTCTGGAGCCGCTACATCCTCGGGATCGAGGCCGACAGCCCCCGCGCCTGGGAGCTGCAGAACATGATCCTGCTCGGCACCCTGATCGTGCGTCAGGCCCTCTGGCGCGAGGAGAGCCGCGGGGTCCACCACCGCCTCGACCATCCGGGGACGCGCGACGACCTCGGCCACAGCCGGGTCTGCCTCGCCGACCTGACCGGCGAGACGGCGACGGCGGTCGCGGTGCCCACCGCGCCGGACGGGGCGCTCCCGTGACCGAGAACGTCGCCGCCCTCATCCTCCGCGCTCCAGGCACCAACTGCGATCGCGAGACGGTCCGGGCCCTCGAGCTGGCCGGCGCGCGCTGCGATTCGGTCCACGTCGACCGGATCTGCACGGCGCCTGGTCGGACCGACCCGGCGTTCTCGCTCGATCCGTACGGGATCGTCGCGGTGCCGGGCGGCTTCACCTACGGCGACGACCTCGGCGCCGGCGTGATCCTCGGCAACCGGATCGCCCGCGCGCTCGGGGAGCGTCTCGCGGCGTTCGTCGACGGCGGCGGGATCGTCCTCGGAATCTGCAACGGGTTCCAGGTGCTCGTCCAGGCCGGGCTGCTGCCCGGTCCGGATCTCCGCGGCGCGGTCACCCTCGCGCCCAACCGGTCCGGCCGTTTCGAGTGCCGCTGGGTCCATCTCGAGGGGGCGACCGACCGGAGCCCGCTCCTCGAGCGCGGCGCGATCTTGCCGTGCCCCGTCGCGCACGCCGAGGGGCGCCTCGCGGTGCGCGATCCGGGCGTCCTCGACGAGCTCGAGCGGGGCGGTCAGATCGCGTTTCGCTACGTTCGGCCCGGCTGCGACGCGCAGCCGGTCCCTCATCCATTCAACCCGAACGGGTCGGCGGGCGACGTTGCGGGGATCTGCGATCCCACCGGGCGCGTCCTCGGCCTCATGCCGCACCCCGAGCGGAACGTGGAGCCGTTCCACGACCCGCTCTGGACCCGGCGTCGGTCCGACGACGCGTTGCACCGACCGGGACCTGGCCTCGAGCTCTTCCGACGAGCCGTCGCTGCCGCACCTGGCGCGGCCGATGGTGAGGAAGCCGGGGTCGCCTTGCACACCGCGGATTAGACGGGAGGGCGCTCGCGTGGCAAAGAAGCGCTCCAGCAAGACGAAGAAGAAGACCGGCCGGTCCGGGACCGCCAAGGGCAAGACCCGGGCGGTCGCGAAGGCTCGGCCGAAGGCCAAGAAGAAGGCCTCCGGGAAGGCGAAGACCAAGGCCAAGGCGAAGTCCAAAGCCAAGGCCAAGGCCAAGGCCAAGCCCAAGACGAAGGCCAAGGCGAAGGCGAAGACGAAAGCCAAGGCGAAGTCGAAGACGAAGGCCAAGGCCAAGGCCAAGTCCAAGACGAAGGCCAAGGCGAAGGCGAAGGTCAAGGCGACCCGGAAGCCCGTCTCCGCCAAGAAGACGTCGGCGAAGCGCGCCTCCGCGCCGGCGAAGGGGAAGCCGCGCGCGGCGAAGAAGTCCGCCGTCGCGACGAAGGCGGCCGCGGCGGAGGGGTCCGCGCGACCGCCTCGGCCTCGCGGCGCGATCGACCCCGCCTCCCGCAAGAGGAAGCCGGTGGCGGTGCCGATCAACCGCAACCTCGAGGTGAGCGCCGAGGCGGATGAGTTCTCCCTCTGGATCCTCGAGAGCCCGAAAGAGCGCCTCGAGGAGATCCGAAGCCACGTGCTTCGGGCCGACGCCGAGCGTCTCGAGAGAGTGAGCAACCTGATCGAGATCGCGATCTCGACGGCGTGGGCGGAGCGGACCAAGGAGATGACGCGGCTCTTGAACGGGTGGCTGAAGGATCGCAGCCCGAAGATCCGCCGCCTCGCCGTCGCGAGCATCCCGCTCGGATGCGACGAGCCCGCCGCCTACGAGAAGTGTCGGCGGCTCCTCCGGGGCATGCTCAAGGACCCGGCCCGCGAGGTGCGCCTGACCGCGATCAGCGTCCTGGCCGAGGACCCCGACCGCAACCTCGACCTCGTCCGCAAGTGGGTCAAGGACCCGGATGCGAGGACCCGGGAGATCGCGACGCGGAGCCTGCATCTCGCCGAGCGGCTCGAGAGCATCCTGCCGCTCCTGAAGCACCTCGTCGTCGACCGCGACTCCGAGGTTCACTGGGCGGCGGCGAGCGTCCTCTACGACGTCTACGAGCGCAGCACCAAGGAGGTGCTCGAGGTCGCGAAGCTGATGGCGGCGAGCGAGGACCAGGACGTCCGGTGGGCGGCCGCGATGAGCTTCTTCGAGCACGTCTTCGCCGACGGCGGCGAGCACGTCATGTCGCTCATGCGGCAGTGGTCGAAGCACGACGACGCGAACCTCCGCTGGACGCTCGCCCACTCGATGCGCTTCGTCCGCGCCGACAAGACGCTGCCGATGTTCCGGAACCTCCTCCGCGACGAGGACGCCCACGTCCGCCGGCGCGTGATCTGGCAGGTGTGGGAGCACTTCGGCTCCTTCCCGAACATGGCGCAGGCGGCCGAGCTCCTGCAGATGGGCGTGTCCGATCCCTCGCCGCTCGTGCGGCAGATGGCGCGCGACGCGGTCGAGGGTCTCGCGATCGACCTGGAGGCGGCGATCCCCGACGACCGCCGGCCGGGTCGGCCGCCGCCGCCCGAGCCGGCGCCGCCGCCCCCGTTCGGGGACGTGACCTGAGCCCCTTCGATGGCCAGCCCAGACGGAGCGAGCCCCGACCGAGAGCCCGACGCGCGTGAGCCCGACGCGCCCGCGGCCGAGGCTGCCGACTCGGGGGCGGGCGACGCGTCGGGGCCGACCGGGGTCTGCACCCTCGAGGTCGAGGCCGACGGGCTGACCGACCCCGGGAAGGTCCGGAGCAACAACGAGGACCAGTTCCTGATCGCGCGCCTCGAGACGAGCCTCCGCGTCCAGGCGACGAGCCTCCCCGAGAACCTGATCGCGCCCTACGCTCCGCCATCCGCGGCGCTGCTGATCGTGAGCGATGGGATGGGCGGGCACGAGGGCGGCGAGGTCGCGAGCGCCCTCGCCGTCGAGACGGTCCGCGACGCGGTCGCGCGCGTGCTGCGTTACCGGGTCGAGATCCGGAAGAACGCGCCGAGCCTGGTGGAGGGCTTCCAGACCGCGTTCCGCAAGGCGCAGGCGGCCGTGAAGGCGCGCGCCAGGCGTGAGCGGATCCGCGAGCACATGGGCGCCACCCTCACCGCCGCCTACGTCGAGGCGGGCAAGCTGGTCGTCGCGCACGCGGGAGACAGCCGGCTCTATCTGCTCCGCGATGGCGGCTGCCATCAGCTCACGAGCGACCACACCCTCGCCGAGGCGCTCCGGAGCGCGGGGGCGATCACCGACACGCAGGCGATCCGCCACCACGGGCGTCACATCCTGACGAACGCGCTCGGGACGAGCGAGGAGATCGACGTCGAGACGTCGGTGACCGACCTCGAGGATGGCGACCGGATCCTGCTCATGAGCGACGGGTGCCACGGCCTCGTCCCGGACGAGCGGATCGCCGAGCTCGGCGCGACGGGCACGCCGACCGACGCGTGCCGACTGCTCGTCGACGCGGCGCTCGACGCCGGCGGCAACGACAACGTCACCGTCGTCTGTGCGCGCGTCTTCCTCGCGTCGCCGGCGGCGTCGGCGCGGCTTCGGGCGGCGGCCGCCAACATGATCAGCCCGAGCTCGGACACCGAGCCGGCGCTCCGGGCGGTCCAGGCTCCGCCTCCGGGCGCGGAGGATGAAGCGGCGCCCGAGACGACCGGTCCCGGCGAGGCCTGAGCTGGCCTGGCTCGCCTTCGGCGAGCAGGATGTCACCACGGAGACACGGAGGACACGGAGGATTCACTGAGAGGCGCGGGCAGCGCCTCGCGGGTTGTGTCGCTTCGCGACGAGGGTGGAGCCACGAGACCACGAAACCACGGAGGGGCTGGGGGCGCCTGATCTCCGTCGAAGAGGACGGACGGACCGAAGAGCGCGCCAACCCTGGACGAGCTCCTCGCGCCTTTCTCCGTGCATCCTCCGTGTCCTCCGTGTCTCCGTGGTGACATCCTCTTCGCCGAAGGCGAAGGCCGACCCCGCCGGCGACTCGTGAATCTCGAGGCTAGTAGCCGTCGCCGTCGTCGCCGTCGCCGCCCGCGCTCTCCCACGGCTCGAGCGGGACCGAGCAGCTCGGGCAGCTCTCCTCGTGCGACTCGTAGCCCTTCGCGCAGGACGGGCAACGCTTCGGATAGGCGGTGTGTGACCCACCGTTCCCATCGGTCGCGCCGTATCCCGGCTGCGTCCCGTGGTCCTCGTGCTTGACGTCCTCGGTGCGCGTGCTCGCGCAGCCGGGACCCGCGATGATCACGAACGACAGCAGCGCCGTCGCCACGAAGATGAACCGCATCGATGCTCTCCTCGAACCTAACGGGACCTTCCTGGTGCAGGATTTCTGCATCGGTTTCGGTCGCGTCCCGCGATTCTATATGGTGGAAGGGCGCCTCCGCCATTAGGTTCGAGGCAGGAGGAGTCCTGATGACCGTCGAGCTTCAGTCCGGAGGAGGGGCGCAGATCAACCTGACCCCGCGTCAGGTCGCCTTGCTACGCCTGGCATTGCAGCGGGCCACGTTCGTCGATACCCCGCCGCAGCACCAGGAGGAGACGTTCGCCTTCGCCGAACGGCTCCTGCAAGACCTCGAGCCGGCCCGCCCCGAGTGAGCCGTCCCGAGACTCGCCGTCCCCTCCGTTGCTTCCGAGCAACCCGGATGAATACAATGGGGAATCGCCGAGTCCTACCCGCCGCAACGACATGCGGAGGGAGAGCTCGTGCTTTGGTGGTGTGGATTACGCAGTGCGTCGAGATCCGCCGAGCAAGGATCAAGAAGCCGTCCTGATCGATCGGGCCCGCGAGGGCGATCGAGAGGCGATGGGCGAGATCTTCGAGCTCTACCGGACGCCGGTCTTCCGGATGGCGGTCTCGCGGGTTCGCGATCGCGACATCGCCCTCGATATCACTCAAGAGACGTTCATCAAAGGCTTTCGGGCGATCGGGAAGTTCTCCGGCCGGGCCTCGCTCCTGACCTGGCTCTGCCAGATCGCGATCAACCTCACCATCGATCACCACCGCCGCGGCAAGCGTCGGCCCGTCCGGCTGGACGAGTTCCTCCGCCCCGGCAATCAGGAGCGGTCGACCGGCGCCGTCCCGATGGACGAGCGCGGCCCGGGCCCCTCGACCAGCCCCGACCCGGTCGGCGAGGCGAGCGGTCGCGAGCTCCGGGAACGCCTCGAGGAGGCGCTCGAGCAGCTCTCCGAGAAGCACCGCGAGATCTTCATCCTGAACGCATTTCAGGGCTTGTCCTACAAGGAGATGGCCGAGACGCTCGGCATCTCGATCGGAACGGTGATGTCGCGCCTCTTCTACGCGCGAAAGAAGCTCCAGTCCATCCTGGGAGCGTTCAAGCCGGCCTAGGGAGGCCGCGAGCAAGCGAAGACCGATGATGCCCGAGCGAAACGAGTTCCTGGAGCTGATCGAGCGCGCCGAAGGGGAAGACCTCTCGGACGCCGACGCCGCGCGCCTCGAGGCCCTCCTCGACAGCGACGCCGCGTGCCGCGAGGAGGCCGACGCGGCGGCGCTCGAGCTCCGCGATCTCGCCGGTCCCGCCGCCGATCCGAACGCGGACGAGTGGGACGGGATGCTCGGTCGGATCCGCATCGCGGTCGACCTCGACGCCGCCATGGCCGGCGAGCCGTCGCCCGGCGACGCCGCGGACGCGCCGGCCGCGCCCGACCGCGTCGGCGAGCTGGTCGGCCTCCTCGATGCAGCGGACGGACACGACCTCTACCCCAAGGACGAGGCGCGCCTCGAGGCGCTCCTCGAGCAGTCGCCGGCCTGCCGCCTCTTCGCCGACACGCTCTCCGCCGACCTCCGCGCCGCGGTGATCGGGTGGGAGCCCGCGCCCGAGGTCGAAGAGCCGACCGACGAGGAGTGGCGGAAGGTCTTCGGCCGCGTGATGGTCGGCGTCGCCCTCACGCAACCGGTGATCGGCATCGTGCCCGGGTCCTTCGGGCCGACCGTCGCGCCCGGCCGGACGCGGCCGCTGATCGCCGCGAAGCCGCCCTCGCGGACGTCGGGGTGGATCGCCGCGGCCGCGTCGATCGCCGTCGCCGCCGGGCTCCTCCTCGCCGTCGCCCTCTCGGGGCCGAGAAACCACAGCGGAATCAGGGCGGCCCCGCTCGCCCAGGGTGAGAACGCTCGGGTCGACTTCCTCGAGACGGCCGACGACGTCGTCGCCGTGACGATGCTGCCGACCGAAGAGGACGAGGTCCTCGTGATCTTCATCGAGGACGAGGGCGGCGAGCCTCGTTAGGTTCGCCGGTGGCGGGCAAGCCCCGCAAAGGATCGGACGTGTCTGGTTCGAGAACGCTGCGCGCCGCCGCCGTCCTGATCACCGTCCTGATGGCGGGGGCGAGCTTCACCGCGCCCACGGCGTGGGGAGCCGGCGCATCCGGCGGCGCCTCGGGCGCCGCATCGGGCGGGGCGTCTCGCGGGCCAGCCGGCGAGCCGCAGTCGAACGTCCACGTCCGCGTGATGGAGATCCGCGCCTCGGGCCGCGGCGACCCGAAGACGTTCAGCGGCGTTCCCAAGGAGCTCCGCTCGGCCCTCGGCCGCTTCAACTACAAGAGCTTCTCGGTGGCCGCCGAGACCGCCAGCCGCGGTCGGGTCGGGTCGAAGCTCCAGTTCGAGCTGGTGAGCGGCGATGTGATGTCGGTGACGGTCCTCGCCAAGTCGGGCCAGCAGCTCGACGTCCGGGTCGAGGTCCACAGCAACCTCAAGCTCAAGGCGAGGACCGGCCTCAAGGTCCGCTCCGGGAAGCCATCCGTGATCGGATCGGATCTCGGCGGCGGCGCCGGCGGCGGTCTCTTCGTCGCGCTCACGATCTCCGCGCCCTAGCCTGCGGTCGCGAATCTCCCCCGAAGGCACTAACCTGAACCCCACGCCGGCGCCGGCCGTATCGGCTCCGGACGCGAGGTTCCCCTGCCATGTCTTCCTCCCCCGCCGAAGAGCTGATCGCCCGGATCGGGTCCGACGACGCCCGGATCGGCGTGATCGGGCTCGGCTACGTCGGCCTCCCTCTCGCCCGCGAGTTCTGCGCGAAGGGGTTCCGCGTTCACGGCGTGGACACCGATCCTGCCAAGGTCGCCTCCCTCGTCGCCGGTGAGAGCTACATCGCGAGCGTCCCGTCCGCGGCGATCGCCGAGCTCGTCGGAGATGGTCGCTTCACCGCGAGCGCCGACCACGCGACCCTCCGCGAAGTCGACGCGATCGTGATCTGCGTCCCGACCCCGCTCGACCGGCACCGCGACCCGGACATGACCTACGTCGAGACGACGGCGCGCGAGGTCGCCGCCTCGCTCCGGCCGGGGCAGCTCGTCGTCCTCGAGAGCACGACCTACCCCGGGACGACCGACGAGCTCCTCCGCCCGATCCTCGAGGCGGGCGGGCTGCGGTGCGGCGAGGACTTCTTCCTCGCCTACTCGCCCGAGCGCGAGGACCCGGGAAACACGCAGTGGACGACCCGAAACATCCCCAAGGTGGTCGGCGCCGACGACCCCGGCAGCCGGCGGGCGGCGGTCGCCCTCTACGAGCGCGCCGTCGTCGAGGTGATCCCGGTCAGCAGCACCCGCGCGGCCGAGGCGACGAAGATCCTCGAGAACATCTACCGCTGCGTGAACATAGCGCTCGTGAACGAGATGAAGCTCCTCTTCGACAAGATGGGCATCGACATCTGGGAGGTCATCGGAGCCGCCGCCACCAAGCCCTTCGGCTTCCAGCCGTTCTACCCCGGGCCGGGCCTCGGCGGGCACTGCATCCCGGTCGACCCCTTCTACCTCTCGTGGAAGGCGCGCGCCTTCGACGTGCCGACCCGCTTCATCGAGCTCGCCGGCGAGGTGAACGCCGCGATGCCCGCCCACGTGGTGACGCGCCTCCAGGACGCCCTCAACGACCGGGGCCGGGTGTTGCCCGGCGCGAAGGTGCTGATCGTCGGGGTGGCCTACAAGCCCAACGTCGACGACATCCGCGAGTCGCCCGCCCTGACCCTGATCGAGCTCCTCCGCGAGCGAGGCGTCGAGGTCTGCTACCACGACCCCCACGTTCCCCGCGTCGGCCGCGGCCGCCATTACGCCGTCGACCTCGAGAGCGTCGAGCTCACCGACGAGGTGCTCGGCGCCCAGGACGCGGCGCTGATCGTGACCCACCACGACGCGATCGACTGGGCGAAGGTGGTGACCGGCGCGAAGCTCATCGTCGACACCCGCAACGCGACGGCCGGGGTGACCGAGGGGCGCGACCGGATCGTAAAGGCCTGACCGGTGTCGCGGACTCTCAGGCTGACGAGGCTCGAGAACGAGATCCTCTGCGGCTCTGCGTGAGATTCCCAGCCGCTGTTCCAGGAACGACGGAATCTCACGCAAAGGCGCAAAGGCGCAAAGGAGCTCCGCCGGATCCAGATCTCGGCTCGGAGCAACGACCCTTTGCGTCTTTGCGCCTTTGCGTGAGCTCTCGTCCGTCTGTTCCAGGAAC
>JAJDCQ010000152.1 GCA_029260755.1 Planctomycetota bacterium
CGAGCGGTCGAAGACCCGGATCCCCTCCGAGGCTCCTCCGTGCCTCGGTGCCTCCGTGGTTTCATCCCCTCGGCGGAGGCGAAGCCGACCAACCCGGGCTGAGCTGGTCGCGTCTTTCTCCGTGAGTCCTCCGTGCCCTCCGTGTCTCGGTGGTTTCATCCTCTTCGCCGAAGGCGAAGCCGGTGGGTCCGCGGTCACCGAATCAGGTTGATCGCCCCTGTCCGGGCTAGCGCCCCAGCCCCAACCCTAGCCCTCGCGTCTCGCGTCTCGCGTCGGCGACGGCCAGCAGCGCCCACGCGGCGACCGCGCGGCTCGGTTCGCTCTCGCTCTCGACGAGCACCACCCGGAGCGTCGCCTGCTCTTCGGAGGTGACGAGGCCCGCGAGCGCCTGAAGGGCCTGCCACCCGATCCCCTCGGCGACCGCGGGGTCGGCGAGGACTTCCCGGAGGACGGCCCGGGCCCAGCGGTCGACCTCGGGCGATCGCATCCGCCACCCGGGTTGGCCTCGCCCGCCGGCCTCGATGGCGATGGCGATGGCGAGGGTGGCTGCGTCGACCCAGTTTGCCTCCGAGGCCTCCCCGAGAAGGAGGCGCGTGCCGAGAGCGCTCCCGGCCTGGGTCAGGGCCACCACGGACGCCCGGCGGGGATCGATCGACAGCTCGAGCTCGTCCTCGATCGGCGGCTCCGCGAGCGTCGCCTCCAGGAGGGTCACCGCCGCCGGGTCGTCGAGGGCGGTGCGGACGAGGAGAGACTGAAAGCGGACGCTCTCGTGAGACTCCCGGTCGAAAGCTTCGCGGAGACGGGCGATGGCGTCGTCGCGCGCTTCCGGATGGCGGCGGACGATCGACCGGATCGCATGGACGGCCACATAGCGCCCCATGGGACGCTCCTCGGTGCGTAGCCGATCGGCGAGGAGCTCGATGTCCTCGGGAAAGCCGAAGTGAGCGTAGATCGAGGTGTCCATCTCCGGAACGGCCCGGATCGCGGCCATCCCGTAGTCGTCCCCGACCTCGGCGAGCGCCATCGCGGCGGCGAATCGGTCGATCACCTCGCGGGGCCGCGGCTCGGCTACTTCCGCGTCGTGGAGCGAGCGGAGCAGGTCGTGGCCGACCGCGTCCCCGGCCCGGGCTCGCGCCTTCAGGAGGTCCAGGTTGTCGGGCTCCTCGTCGCTCGCGCGACGAAGCGCGTCGAGGAGCGCGACGCGCGCCGGCTCGACGGCAAGGACGGCGAAGTTTCGCGGCCACCCGGGCGTCGCCATCGCGCCGACCAGCTCCGCGGTCGCGAGCTCCTCGAGGAGCGCCGGGTCATCCTCACCGCGCCACGCGACCATCCGGCCGTAGGCGGCGCGAGCGCGGACCGGATCGCCTTCGGCGATCGCCGAGCGGCAACGGGTGCGGTTCCACGCGGCCAGCGGGAGTCGATGCGCGAGAACCACGGCGGCGACGAGGGCGACCGATGCGCCGACCGCGAGCCGGCGAGCCCACGTGGTCCGAGGCGACGCTTTCATCGTCCGCCTCCGCAGCCGATCGGGCTGCCCGGCGGCGGCGGGAGCGGGCGCCAGCCGCGGGAGCGGGGGGCGGCCCGCCGCTCGAGGTGGGCCTCGAGGTCGGCCCGGAGCGCCCGATCGAAGTCGTCGATCGCGCCGTCGGTCCGGAGCCGCTCGAGCAGCCGGGCGAGGAAGCCGTCGACGCGCACCCGGACCGTCTTCGGCGCGGCGTCGTCGAGGGCGAGGTCGATCATCCGATCGAAGACGACGCCGCTCACCACCCGGCGGACCTCGCGGAGGCGTTCGGGCTCGCCGTCGCCGGGGCTGCCGACGGCATCGCGGAGGGCGCCGAGGACCTCCTCGAGCGCGGGGAGCTTCGGATCGCGTCGGTGCTGGTCGACGAGGCGGGCCGCCCGCTCGCGCTGGAGAAGCGCCGCGACCGCCAGGTCGGCGGCCGTCGCGGCGGCGCCGAGGGCGTCGAAGCCCGGCGCGGTCGCCGTCCCGAAGAGCTCGCGGTTGCCGCCGTGGCCGAACGGCCGCGGCGGGAGGAGGGCGAGCGTCTCGTCGCGGATGTCCAGGGCCGACGGCTCGATGCTCGCGATGAGCGCCCCGAGCGCGGCGCGCTGGGCTTCCGCCGACACCGGCCGGACGCTCTCCTGCCCGTCGCCGCGGAGGGCGTAGGCATAGTCGAGGCCGCCGACGAGCTTGCTCGCGGCATCGATCGCGAATCGGTGGTGGAGGTAGACGGTCGCGAAGGCCTCCTGGAGCGAGGCGAGGGGCGCGCCGGGCTGGATCCGGTCCTCGCCGAACCGCGAGAGCCCGATCGCGCGCACGCGAAGGGCGTGGGCGAGCGCGGCCGCCGCGTCCGGCCCGTCGTCCCAGAGATGGGCCTTCGGGTGGGCGCCGCCGGCGGGCCGGGCGTCGGCATCCGAGATGAAGCGCAGGCCGCGGGCGAGCCCCTCCTCGACGATCGACGCGAGGAGCTCGTCCTCGGCCTGGCCGGGGCGCGGCTCGGCGTAGGCGTATCGGATCGCGTGTCGGTCCCACGCGCCGACGCCGACGCCGTAGGCCTGCGAGACGTCGAGGTCGCCCTCGGCGTCGATGAGGATCCGCGGCGGCGGGTAGTCCATGACCGACGCCCGGTCGCCGTAGGTGCTGGCCGCGAAGTTGTGGGCGAGGCCGATCGTGTGGCCGACCTCGTGGGCCGCGAGCTGACGGAGGCGCGCGAGAGCGAGCTGCACCGGATCGTCCGCCGCGCCCGTGCCGGTCGCGGCGACGCCGAGGAGCGCCTCGAAGATGAGGCGGTCCTGCCGGACGCGGAGGCTGCCGAGGCTGACGTGCCCCTTGATCCGCTCGCCGGTGCGCGGGTCGACGACGCCGCCGCCGTAGGACCAGCCCCGCGTGCTCCGGTGGACCCACTGGATCACGTTGTAGCGGACATCGAGGGGGTGCGCGTCCTCGGGGAGGATCTTCACCTGGAAGGCGTCGATGAGGCCGGCGGCGTCGAACGCCTCCGCCCACCACGACGCGCCCTCGACGAGCGCGCTGCGGACCGGCTCCGGCGTCCCCGGATCGACGTGGTAGACGATCGGCTCGCGAACCGGCGACCGCCCCGCGGTCGGGTCGAGCTTCCGGACCCGGTGGCGGACGATCCAGGCGGTCCGGAGCGGGGCGGGGAGCGGCGCCGCGTAGTCGGAGAAGGTGACGGCGAACGAGCCGGCCCGGGGGTCGGCGGTGCGCGGGCGATACTCGGCGTCGGGCGGCCGGACGAAGCTGTGATGCTGCACGAGGGTGACCGCCTCGGCGGTCGGCGCGGTCGACCGGACGTGCGCGCCGGGCTTGCTCCCCGAGAAGGTGAGGATCGCCTCGAGCTCGACGTTGTCGGGGAAGGCGAGGACGGCCGCGGGGTCGAGGAGGCTCCGGTCCGCGTCGAGCTGAAAGCTCCCCTGCCCTGCCGCCTCGAGGGTCCGGGCGACGCCGTGCGCGTCGCGAACGATGAACGGGGTCAGATCGATCAGGCTTGAGCCGTCCCCGTCTTCCGCGACGATCGGCGCGGCGAAGTGGACGCTCTCGGCGAACGACTGGGCGACCGCCGCCCGCTCGGCCGCGTCCTCGCTCCGCGCCCGGTACTCGAGGTTCGGCTCGACGAAGAGGACGCGCCGCCCGACCCGGCGAAGCTCGATGAGCCGGGTGGCGCCGATCTGCCCGCGATCGAGCCCGATCGGGTTGCTGCCGAGGCCGGTCCGGAGGCCCTCGACCCAGATCACCTGGAGGCAGCGGCCGTCCGCCTCCGGCGGCGGCACCTCGAGCCAGACGAGCCCCTCGTCCGCGTCGACGTGGAGGACGACGAAGCCGCGGCGCTCCTCGGCGCCGGCGACCTTCGTCGCGATCGCCGGGAGCGCGGACGACTCGGGGTCGGGCACCTCGACCGCGCCGTCGTCGGTCCGGGTGGGCGTGCTCGAGCATCCGGAGGCGAGCGCCGCGACGAGGAGCGCGCTCGCCGCCGAGACGACGAGGCGGGAAGAGGACTGGACGTGGGCGGGTCTCATGGCGCGGCGCGGCCTCCGTCGTCTGTGTCGTCTGCGACCTTCGGCGGCGGCGCGGCGACGTCGTCGTCGGGCGTGCGGCCGTCGAGGTGGATCAGGAACTCGGGGTTGCCCTTGCCGCCGCGGATCGGCGAGCGGACCCATCCGCGGAGCGGCAGCCCGGCGCCGCGGATCCAGTCGAGGACGCGACCGAGGATCGCCTCCTCGGCGCCGTCGCGGACGACCCCCTTGCGGACCTCGCCGGGGAGCGCCTCGTACTGCGGCTTGAGGAGCGACACGACGAACCCGTCGCCGACGAGCCGGTGCGCGACCGGGAGGATCTTCTCCTGCTTCGTCCAGCCGACGTCGATCGTGACCCCGTCGATCCGCCCGTCGAGCTCGAGGTGGAGCGCGTTGTGGCGTTCGAGGACGACGACGCGCTCGTCGTGACGGAGCTTCCAGGCGAGCGTCCCGTAGCAGGTGTCGACCGAGTAGACCCGGCGGGCGCCGTGCCGGAGGAGGCAGTCGACGAAGCCGCCCTGATGGCTGCCGAGGTCGGCGACGACGAGGCCGGCGGGGTCGATCCCGAACTCACGGAGCGCGTGCGCGAGCTTCACGCCGGCGCGCGTGACGTAAGGCTCCTCGCGCTCTGGCGTCGGGTCGGTCGTCTCGGTCACGGGGCGGGATTCTCCCCTGCCCCGATGGGCGCGTCAAGGCGCCGGCGATCCCGGGCGGCGGCGCCTCACGACCGAGCGAGCGACGCGGTATGATGGGGTCGCGCTCGTGCCCCCCCGCTCGTCCCTGGAGACCGAAGACGATGCGTGTCCGCCTCACCGCCGCGATGGCCGCCGCATCGGCGGTCGGGATCCTCGCCGCCGCCGCGGCGCCCGAAGTCGCCGCCGCGCCGCGTCCGGGAGCGGGTGGAAGCGGCGGCAACATGGTCACCGCGGATGACCAGGGCGTCCTCCACTTCGTCGACTCGCGGACCGGGAAGGCGACCGAGATCGGCCGGGTCGGCGTGCCCGATGGCCCCGGCGACACCAAGCCACTCCTGAGCGACATTGCGTTCCACGCGCCGTCGGGCACCGTCTACGGGATCAGCTTCGACCATCTCTACGCTCTCGACCTCGCCGACCCGGGCAAGACTCAGTGCCTGGGAAAGCACGGCGCGGACAGCCTGAACGCCCTCGTCGCCGCGCCCGACGGCACCCTCTACGGAGGGAGCGGCACCGGCGACCTCTGGGTCGTCGATCCGGAGGGACCGAGCTCGACCCGGATCGGCAACTTCGGATCGGGCTTCACGTGCAGCGGCGACATCGTCCACCACGGGGGCAAGCTCTACGCATCGGTGGCCGGCGACGCCGTCGGCGACCTCCTCGTCGCGGTCGACCCGAAGACGGGCGTCGCGACCAAGGTGGCCGAGTTCCGCGAGCCCGGGAACATCCCGGTCGCGAACGTCTACGGCCTCGTCGACATCCGGGGGAAGCTCTTCGCGCTGACGGCGGCGGGGCGAACCTACTCGTGTGATGCGAAGACGGCGCGGATCACGTTGATCGGGCAGGCGGAGCCGGTCTACTGGGGGGCGACGGAGTTCGAGCTGGCCTTCTAGGAACAGCGCCGACCCGGCAGTGACGTCGCACCGACCGGAACGAATCCAGCCAATCCAACAATCCGCGGTTTCGTTCTTCGGAGCGAATCGAGTGGAACCGCGGATTTCGCGGATTCCGCGGATTGCGAGTTGCCGGCGTCCGGGAGCTGTTCCAGGAACGCCGAGGTCTCATCGACTCGGCGCCGACCGGAACGGTCCGCGCAATCCGCGCAATCCGCGGTTTCGTTCTTCGGCGCGAATCGAGTGAAACCGCGGATTGCGCGGATTGCGAACTGCGGGCTCCCGAGCCCATCCGCCCACGCGCGTGTTCCGCGACAGTCCCGGGCTACTCGCCCGAGTCATCATCATCGAACCCCCGCCGTCGCCGTCCCCCGCCCCCGCTCCCGCCCCCACCCTTCCGCCGCCGCTCCCCGCTCGCATCCCGCCGCGCCCGACGCCGCACCTTCTCTCGCGCCTCCGGACCGGTCTCGGGCAGCGCCGCCGCGGCCTCGGCCGCCGGGTCGCGCCCCTCTCGCTTCGCGATCCAGTCGCGGAGGATGATCGCGGCGGCCGCCTGGTCGATCCGGCCCTTGTCGTAGCGCCTCGCGCCGCGGGCGCGGATCCCCTTCTCCGCCTCCCAGGAGGAGAGCGCCTCGTCCTGGCGGTGCACCGGCGTCTCCTCGCCGAGCGCCTCCTCGAGGCGTCGGGCGAACGCCTCGCACCGGTCCTCGCTCTTGGGGTCGTGGTGCTTCGGGATCCCGACGATCACGTCGGTCACCTCGCGTCCCTCGACGAGGGCGACGACGCTCGCGACGACGTCGGGACCGGTCGAGTCCTCGCCCTCGGCGACCTCGAGGATCGGCAGCGGCAGGATGACGCCCATCGGCCCGGCGATCGCGAGGCCGATCCGGCGGGTGCCGTGGTCGATGGCGAGGACGGTGCGCTCACGTTCCATGGCCGCTCATCTTAACCGACTCGCGGGGAAGCGGTTTCGCTCGTCCAGGGTGTGTCCCGAGACGGGCTGGTCACCTTGACCGTCCGAGGTAACCCGTGCTATTCTCCCGACATGAGCGAGAGCAAGCCTAACCTCCCGCCCCCCCTGGGGTCGCCTTCCTCTTCCGGCATCACTCCGGTGCACGGGCTCGGCCTCGAGAACGACCTCCTCCTGCGCGCGCTGCGACGCGAGAAGGTGAGCGGTCGCCCGATCTGGTTCATGCGCCAGGCCGGCCGCTGCCTCCCCGCCTACCGTGAGCTCGCCAAGGAGCACGGGTTCGACAAGCTCACGCGGACGCCCGAGCTCGCCGCGAAGGTCACCCTCCTCCCGCTCGAGGTGCTCGACGTCGACGCGGCGATCATCTTCAGCGACATCCTGACGCCGCTCCAGGCGATGGGCGTCAAGGTCGAGTACGGCGGCGGCAAGGGCCCGCAGCTCGAGTCGGGGTTCGACGTCAAGCGCGCGGCGGCGCTGGAGCCGCCCGAGCCCGACAGCTCGCTCGCGTTCGTCGGCGAGGCGATCTCGATCGTGAAGCACCACCTCGCCGGCAGCCGGCCGCTCCTCGGCTTCTCCGGCGCTCCGTTCACCCTCGCCTCGTACCTGATCGAGGGCGGCGGCAGCCGCGACCTTCGCCTCACGAAGAAGTGGATGTACGAGGACCAGGGGAGCTTCACGGCTCTCCTCGACCTCCTCGCCGAGACGGCGGCGCGCTCGCTCGCGGCGCAGGTCCACGCGGGCTGCCACGCCGTCCAGATCTTCGACACGCAGGCCGGTCACCTCGCCCCGCGGGCCTATCGACGGATCGTCGAGCCGGCGACGGCGATGACGATCTCGAAGCTGCGCGACCTGCTCGGCACCGCCCGGAGCGTCCCGGTCGTGCTCTACCTCAACGGCTGCGGTCCGCACCTCCGGAGCATGGCCGAGAGCGGCGCCGACGCCCTGTCGGTCGACTGGCGCACGCCGCTCGGCGATGTCCGCAAGGCGGTCGGCAGCCACCTCACCCTCCAGGGCAACCTCGACCCGGCGGCCCTCTACGGGCCGGTCGGCGACGTCGACCGGATGGCCCGGGCCGTCCTGCGCGACCTCGACGACGGCGACCCGACGGGGCACGTCTTCAACCTCGGCCACGGCGTCCTCCCCGAGACGCCGGTCGAGTCGCTTCAGGCGGCGATCGCCGCGGTCCGCGACGAGGACAAGCGCACCGCCGACCGCGGCTAGAGGGTCGCGCCGCCGCCGGCCCCTTCCGTCCCAGCAACGAGCAGCAGCGAGCACGACCGCCTTGACCGAGCATCCGAGAGCGGAGCGCGCGAACGTCCCCGACGTCGACGTCGCGCTCCTGCGCAAGCACGACGTCTCCGGCCCGCGCTACACCTCCTACCCGACGGCGCCGCAGTTCGCCGACACGTTCGGCCCCGACGACCACGCCGAGGCTCTCACCGCGTCGGCGACCGCGATCGACGGCGCACCGAGCCCGCTGTCGGTCTACGTCCACCTCCCATTCTGTCAGGAGCTCTGCTGGTTCTGCGGCTGCAACATGCGCGTCAGTCACGACCGCGAGGGCGGGACCGATCGTTACCTCGACCACGTCCTCGCGGAGATGGACGCCGTGGCGACGCGCGCGCGCGGCGGCGCGGACGCGCCTCGTCGCGTCGAGCAGCTCCACTGGGGCGGGGGGACGCCGACGTTCCTCCTGCCGCGGCAGATCGAGCGCCTCACCGTCGCGCTCAAGGAGCGCTTCGACTTCGCCGACGACGCCGAGGTGAGCCTCGAGGTCGACCCGCGCGACTGCAGCGACGAGCAGGTCGCGCTCCTCGGCCGCCTCGGGTTCAACCGGATCTCGATGGGCGTGCAGGACTTCGAGCCCGAGGTGCAGAAGGCGATCAACCGGATCCAGAGCGAGGAGGACACCCGCCGGGTCGTCGACGGGGCGCGGGCCGCCGGGATGACGAGCGTCAACCTCGACCTCATCTACGGCCTCCCGTTCCAGACGCCGGAGCGGTTCGCCGAGACGCTCGAGAAGACGTTGACGATGGCGCCCGACCGCCTCGCGATCTTCAACTTCGCCTACCTGCCGGACATGATCAAGCACCAGAAGGTCATTCCCGCCGACGCGCTGCCGAGCCCCGACGACAAGATCGCGATCCTCCGCGACACGATCGGTCGGCTCGGCGAGGCGGGCTACGTCTTCATCGGCATGGACCACTTCGCGAAGCCCGACGACGAGCTCGCCGTGGCGCAGCGCGAAGGCGTCCTGCACCGCAACTTCCAGGGCTACACGACCCGCGGCCATTGCGACCTCGCCGGGCTCGGGGTGAGCGCGATCAGCCAGGTCGGCCCGACCTACAGCCAGAACGTGAAGGTGCTGAACGACTATCAGGCGACCGTCGAGCCGGGCGATCGGCTCGCGACGATGCGCGGGGTCCGCCTGACCCGCGACGACGAGATCCGGCGCGCCGCGATCATGCAGCTCATCTGCAACCTCGAGCTCGACATCCCGGCGTTCGAGGCGAGCTGGTCGATGAGCTTCGACGAGCGCTTCGGCGACGCCCTCACGGCCCTCGCGCCGCTCGCCGACGACGGCCTCGTCTCGGTCGAGCCCGGGAAGCGAATCACGGTGAGCGAGGTCGGACGGCTCTTCATCCGTAACATCTGCATGCCGTTCGACGCCTACCTGAAGAAGGGGCCGGCGCGCTTCTCGCGGACCGTCTAGTCCGTGGCGAGCGCGCCGCCGTCCCCGTCCGCGTCCGACTCCGCCGCCCCCGTCGACGTCGCGATCGTCGGCGCCGGGATCTCGGGCCTCGCGACCGCCTTCTGGCTCCGACGCGACCACGGCATCAGCCCGATCGTCCTCGAGGGCGCGCCGAGCGCCGGCGGCCTGATCGAGACGGCGACCGAGTCCGACTTCATCTTCGACCGCGGGCCGCAGTCGATCCTCGCCGGCGACCCCGACGTCGAGGACCTCGTCCGGGGGCTCGGCCTCGAGGCGACGCGGATCTATGCGCCGCCGGCGACCCGCAACCGCTTCATCGTGCGAGACGGCAAGCTCGTCCCGCTGCCGCTCGGGCCGGTGCAGTTTCTTCGCACGCCGCTCCTCACCGCCGGAGCGAAGGCGCGCTTCTTCGGCGAGCCGTTCGTTCCGCGCGGCCCCCGGACGGCGCGCCCCGGGGAGAGCGTCGGATCGTTCGTGAGGCGTCGGCTCGGGCCCGAGTTCCTCGACTCGTTCGTCGGGCCTTTCGTGAGCGGGATCTACGCGGGCGACCCCGATCGGCTCGGCGTCGCCAGCGCGTTCCCGAGACTCGCGGCGCTCGAGGCACGCGGCGGGTCGCTCACCGTCGGCGCGGTCCGCAAGCTCCTCGGCTGGGACGGGCCGCCCGCGAGGCTCCCGGCGAACGGACAGCCGGCCCGGCGCGGCCTGTTCTCGTTCCGCGGCGGGATGGCGGCGTTGCCCCGCGCCCTCGCCGCCGACGCGGGCGCTGCGCTCCGGACCGGCGTGCGGGTGGCGGCGCTCCGGGAGCCGAGCACGCCCGAGGGTCCCTTCGGCCTCGAGCTCGCCGGCGGGGCGGAGCTCGCGGCGAGGAACGTCGTCCTGGCCGGCCGCGCCGACGAGTCGGTCGAGCTCCTCGGCGACGCCGTCGCCCCGCTCGCGACGATCCCCTACGCCCCCGTCGCCGTCGTCGCGCTCGCGTACCGGCGGCAGGACGTCGCCCACGCCCTCGACGGATTCGGCTTCCTCGCCCGGGCCGACGCCGGCCTGGCGGTGCTCGGCTGCCTCTTCTCCACGACCCTCTGGGCGGACCGGGCTCCCGCGGGCCACGTCATCCTCACCTGCTACGTCGGCGGCGTGCGGGCGCCGCAGCGGGCGACCGCGGACGAGGCCGACCTGATCGCCTGGGTGCGCGAGGACCTCGCGGCCACCCTCGGGGTCGCCGGGGAGCCAGTCCGGGCGCACGTCCGGCGGATCCGGCTCGCGATCGCCCAGTACGAGCCCGAGCACGCCGCCCGGATCGCGAGCGCCGCCGCCCTCGAGAGGGCGCGCCCCGGCCTGTTCCTGACCGGGGCGTGGCGCGATGGCGTCGGCGTCCGGGACCGGATCGGCCGGTCCCGGGAGCTCGCCGCGCGCGTCGCGTCCACGACGCGCCGTTGACGGGGCGCCTCTCAGATCGTAAACCGTTACCCTGTCGTTCCACGGGAGGTACCACGATGGCGAAGAAGAAGGCGTCGGCCGGCGGCGACGAGGCGACGGTCGCGCTCAAATCGCTCTCCGACAGCATGCGGACCACGGCCCAGCACCTCGGCTTCAAGAAGCGCTGCGCCCTGAAGACGCTCCAGAAGACGATCTCGACCGAGCAGACCTGGCTGAAGCTGAGCTGGATCTTCACCGGCGTCATGACGATCGCGACGCTCGTCTTCTTCGGGGTGGACCGCCTCGCCTTCGGCAACTACTTCTATGCCGGGATCTTCATGTTCTTCTGGGCGGCGTGCTGCTTCGGGTTCACCGCGCGCACGCAGGTCCGCCTCCGGAACGCGATCAAGCTCGAGGAAGAGATCAAGAAGAACCTCGGGATCACCGACTAGCCCGGATATGGGCTATCAGTTCGCTCAGGTCCGATGGGCTCGCCTTCGGCGAGCAGATGTCACCACGGAGGCACGGAGACACGGAGGAGCGACTGAGGGCGCCGTATCCCGGCTCGCACGAGCCGACCGGCTCCAGGGACGGCTCCCTCTCGGTCTCGGTCACGCGAGGCGATGGGAGCCAAGAGAAGGAGCGCCGGGATCGGTCCGCGACGGGGCATCATCCGAAGCTGCTCCGTGCCTCCCTGCCTCCGTGGTTCCATCTCTTCATCGACCTGAGCGAAGTTGATATGCCCTCTAGCCGGTCCCCTTCCCCTGCCCTGCCCTCCCCCCTCGAGTTCGAAGACGCGCCCTTCTGGGCGGACCTCCGCGACCGGGTCCTCGCCCGGTGGATGGCGGCGCGGCCGAGCGGCGCGCCCGTCGCGTTCGAGCGCGAGGTGCCCGTCTCCGTCCGGCGCCCCGGCCCGTGGCCCGATCCGAGCCCCGAGGCGGATCCGACCGAGCATCGCTACCGCCTCGCGAGCGGCGAGACGATCGCGATCGTCGAGGCGACCGACCGCGCCAGGGGCCTCCGCGCCGACCAGGCGACGCACCTCACGGCCGTCGTCCTGGCGGCCGACGCCGCGGAGCTGCGCGGACGCGTCGTGGCCGAGCCCGGCTGCGGCACCGCGCTCCTCGCCGTGCTCGCCGCGAAGGCCGGCGCGAGCCGCGTGATCGGAACCGACATCGATCCCCGGATCTTCCCGCTCGCCCGCGCGAACGCCGAGCGGAACGGGGTCGCGATCGAGCTCCACGAGGGCGACCTCCTCGCCCCGGTGCCCGCGAGCGAGCGCCTCGAGGTGATCGTCGCCAACATCCCGCAGAAGCCGCTGCCGACCGAGGAGCGCGGCGACCTCCCCGTCGCCATGGACGGCGGCGAGGACGGCATGCGCCACCTCGGCAGGCTCATCGACGACGCTCGCGAGCGCCTCGAGCCGGGCGGAAGGCTCTACCTCTTCCTCCACTCGCTCACCGACCCCGAGGTGTTCGCGAAGCTCGACGACGGCTTCCGCCTCGCGCTGCGAGCGTGGTGGCCGTGCACGTGGCCGGCGGAGCGGTCGCCCGCGTTCATCGCCCACGTCGAGCGACGCCGGGGGGAGGGCCGAGCCGTCTTCGGACGGCTGCCGGGCGCCGAGGCGGGGCGGCCGGAGTCGGTGGAGGCGCTGGCGTATCTGGGGGTGGAGCTGGAGGCGGTGCGGGTCTGAGGCAGGAGGGCGCTCTCAACGCAGCGACGCGTCGGCAAGGACTCGGCGACGCCCGGACCAATCCGAGTAATCCGCGAAATCCGCGGTTCGGTCTCTCTCGGCGTTGAACCCAGTGGGAACCGCGGATTGCGCGGATTACGCGGATTGCGAGTTGCCCTGGTCCGAAGTCCCACTCACCGCCGGGCCGATCTATCCCAGGAGCGCGTACAAGCAACGAGGCGGAGTCGGCAACCCGACTCCGCCTCGCGCGGTGAGACTCTACTTCGGACGCGTCTCTAGCGAACGCCCTTCGCGGAGAGCGCCTGGGCGGCGTCCTTCGCGGGCTGCTCGTAGATCGTGTCCTTGCCTTCCTTGACCGCCTTCATGTACGCGCCCATGGCGCCCTTGAAGTTCTTGGCCTTCTCCAGCGCGCGGCCCTGCTCGAGGAGCTGACCGGCCTTGAGCGCCTTCTTGATGGCCTTGTCCTTCTTCCAGGCCTTGAGCGTCTTCTCGGCTTCCTCGGACGCCTCGAGGCCTTCGAACTGCTTCTCGAGGGCTCCGAACGCACGGGCCGCCGCGAAGTAGTCGTTGGTCTCGGCAGCGCCCTTCGCCTCCTCGAGGAGGTCGGCGGCGAGGCCTTCGATGTAGGCCCGGAGAGCGGTCGCGTTGGCGATGTCCTCTTCGGTCGAGCGCTTCTCGTCAGCCGCGATCTTGTCGGCTTCCTTGAGCGCCTTGGTCCAGTCCTTCTTCTGGCAGGCCGACAGCGCGCCGTTGAAGCGCTTGCTGTAGTCGGCCTCCGGGAAGAAGCGAACCTTCTCGAGCTCGGCGTCGATCATCGCGTCGAGGTTCGCCCCGCTGGGGTTCCCCTCCCAGACGACCTTGCCGTCGGCGCCGATCAGATACGCGTGCGGAATGCCGCTGACGCCGTAGGCGCCGCCGCCGCCGATCGCGATCGGATAGGTGATGCCCTTCTCGGCGACGAACTTCTCGAGCGTGCCGCGATCATTGTTCGTGAGCGCGATGATGTTGAGTCCCTTGTCCTTCTTCTCCTCGTGCAACTGCACGAGGTGCGGCACCAGCCGCACGCAGGGGCCTCAGGTGGTGGACCAGAACTCGAGGAGAACGACTTCTCCCTTGAGCTCTGCGAGCGTCTTCGGGCTGCTGTTCATCCAGTCACGAACGCCGAGCGTCGGGGGGACCTCCCCCTTGAAGCTGTTGGCGGCGTTCGCGATGGCGGCTCCGGTCGCCATGATGGCGGCCGCGCCGATGACCGCGCTGGCGCGGATCGCGAGCTTGCGCATGGTGCGCTCCCTTCTTTTCCCCGGCGGGACGGGACTTGCCGCCCCCATGAGAGATACGGTGTTTCGACGTCATCAGTTTGCCCGGATCACGTCGTCCGCGCTATCGGGGATCTCCCGATGCGGGCTAAGTGCAGGCAAAATTCGAGCTTCGGGCAGATTCGACGCGGGAGACGGGCCCCGGATCTGAAGAATTCAGAAGAATCAGGGGGCCGCGGTCGCCGGCGCCCGCGGCCGACCGACCGGGCGTCCGAGGGAGGCCAGCTCCTCCTGGCAGAGCTCGAGGAAGTGGCAGCGCTCGCAGGCCCGGCGCGAGCGCGTCAGGGCGAAGTCTTCCCGCTTCGCCTCGTTGTCCGCGGTGACGAGGCCGCGCATGCCCTCGACGCTCTCGGCGATCTTCCCACGGATCTCGTCGAGGTCCGCCGCGGAGGGCGTGCCGGAGCGCACGATGCCGCTCTTGAGGTAGAAGAGGACGACGCGGAGCCCGTCGGGACGGGCGCCGTAACGCTCGATGGCGAGGAGCGCGTAGGCGCTCATCTGGATCCGGTCGCGGTCGCTCTCCCGCCCCGTCTTCCAGTCGTAGATCACGACCTCGTCGTCGTGCTTCAGGGCGAGATCGGGCTTCGCGAACACCGGCACGCCGCCGACCTCGAAGCTCTCGAGGTCCTCCACGAGCCATCCATCGTGGGGCACCTTCAGGATCTCCTGGAGGACCGGCGAGCGGTGGAAGTTCTTGAGGCAGACGAAGATCTTCTCGCGGATCTGGTGGCGTCGGTCGCGGGTGATCGGCTTGTCGTAGTAGTGCTCGTAGAGGTTGCGGAAGCGCTTGGCGTTCTCCTCCCACGCCCGGTCCTTGCTCTGGAACCACTCCCGGTTCAGGAAGAAGCGCGCCCGCTCCCGCATCTCCTCGAGCTCGGCGAGCTGGCCACCGCGGCGGACGGTGTCGAGCGTCTCGGCGATCACCCGATGGGCGACGTCGCCGGCCCACATGTCCATGTTCGCGATCCGCTTGAGACGGTAGGCCAGCCGCGCATCTTCGGGCGCCTCGCCGTCCCAGCCGCCCCAGGAGCCGTAGTAGGACCAGTAGTAGGCCCGGGCGCACTCCTTCAGCGCGCGATCCCGCGACGCCGACCACGACAGCTCGTTCTTGAGATCGCTCTTGCCGCTCTTGAGATCGCTCATCCGTCTCGACTCCCCCCGGGTGGTGTGGGTTGGATTCGAGAGGATACGAGATCCTGGGGGTCTGCGTCAACGAATCGTCCAGGATCCCGCGGTGGCGCAAAGGCTCGGCGGTGGGTGATGTTCTCGGAACAGGCGCGCGTGATTGCCGTCGCGGGAAACGATCCACAGATTTCACAGATTACACAGATTGCCGCGGGCGGGTCCGAGTCACTGCCAATGCCGAAAAGAAGAAAACGGGCCGCTGCCCTTTGGCGAGCGATGACCGCCTTCGGCAGCTCGCCATCTGTGTAATCTGTGGAATCTGTGGATCGTCACCCGTCAAAGCGGGGACTCTCCGTTCCTGGAACAGCCCGCGCAACGGCAATGAACCCGTACCAGGCAACTCGCAATCCGCGTAGTCCGCGTAATCCGCGGTTCCCACTGGGTTCAACGCCGAGAGAGACCGAACCGCGGATTTCGCGGATTACACGGATTGATTCGGGCGTCGCCGGGCCATTGCCGACGCGACGCGGTGCTCTGCCC
>JAJDCQ010000153.1 GCA_029260755.1 Planctomycetota bacterium
CGCGCAGGCCTTCGTTCCGCGGCCTCGCGAACGCCAAACGGGTTCCCTCGGCCGCGCGCCTCGGCCTGCACGACGCTGTCTCGACGAGCCGCTCGCGTCATTCTGCAACAGCCTCCTAGCGGTGGTTCTCGAGCCGGGCCGCCTCGGCGGCGGCCGCGGCCGCGCGGTCGTCCCTCCCGAGGCGGGTCCAGAGCTCCGCGGCGCCGCGCTGCACGCGCGCGTCGTCCGGCGCGAGCTGCAGCGCTCGCTCCACGTAGGGGATGGCGGCGGCCGGCTCGCCGTCGGCGATCGCGAGGGAGGCGCGCTCGAGCATCTCGGATGCCTTGCGGCGCGCCCGCGCGGCCCGCCGGCCGGCGCGGTCCTTCTTCTCGCGACGGGTCCACTCGGCGAGAGTCGCGCGACCTTCGCGCGTCTCGCCGGTGCGGAGGAGCGCTCGCCCGAGGGCATAGCGCGCTTCGAGGTGACCCTCGTTCGCGGCCAGGCACCGGCGCCAGGCGGCGACCGAGCCGGCGTCGTCGCCTCGCCGGGCGGCGACGACGCCGAGCTCGTAGGCGGCGCGGGCGTCGTCCTCGTCGGCGTCGGACGCGGCGGTGAGCAGTCGCTCCGCCTCCTCGAGGGCGGGCGCCGCGGCGCGGCGCCCGAGGAGGACGCCGAGCTCCACGCGCGCGGGCGCGAGGCCGTCGTCGGCGGCGAGGGCGCCGCGGAGCGCCTTCTCGGCCGCGGCGTCGTCGCCCCGTCGGAGCTGCGCGATCCCGAGCGAGTAGCGGAGCTTGCCCCGGGTGCGGTCGGGGCCGGTCGTCGGCGCGGCCGGCGCCTCGGCGAGGCCGCGCTCGAACGCCTCGACGGCGCGTCCGTAACGCTCGCCGCGGGTGAAGACGAGGCCGAGGAGGTACCAGCCGTCGACGAGGCCGGGCGCGAGCCCGGTCGCCGCCTCGAGCTCGGTCTTCGCCGCGACGAGCCGGCCTCGCTCGAAGTGCTCACGACCGGCGGCGAGGTGCTCGCGGGCCGCGTCGGGAACGGCGTCCTCGGGCGCGGCGGGCGCCGAGCGAGGCACGACCGCGCCGGCGGCGAGCGCGGCGATGATAGCCAGCGAGAGAACGATGATGGGGCGGTCGGTCGGTCGCATCGCGTCAGGCGTGTATCCTAGGGACGAGCACGATCGTCGCAAGTCCACCGCCTCGGGGAGGGGGCCCGATCCGTGACCGAGCCTGCGGGCGCCGGACCGCCATCGCCGGGCGCGCCGGACGCGCCTTCGCGCGGCCCGACCGCCCTGCCGGCCTCGCCCCGCCCGGCCTCGGCGCCGGGGGAGGCCGGCGCGCCTCCCCAGGCCGGCCTCCCGCCCGAGGTCGCGCGGGCCGCGGCGAACGCCGAGAACCGGATCGGTCGCTACGTGGTGCTCGGAAGCCTCGGCGCGGGCGGCATGGGCACCGTCGTCCGCGCCTACGACACGGCTCTCCGGCGGCCCGTCGCGATCAAGCTCATCGGAGGAGACAGCGAGGCGACCGCGACGCAGCTCCGACGCTTCGAGCGGGAGGCCGTCGCGGCAGCCCGGCTGCGGCACCCCGGGATCGTGGCCGTCCACGAGGTCGGCCACGACCGCGGTCGGCCGTTCCTCGTGATGGAGCTCGTCGACGGCGAGAGCCTCGAGAAGAACCTCAGCGTCGGCGCCCCGTCGCCGCGCGCGATCGCCGCGCTCGTCCGGAAGGTCGCCCTCGCCCTCGATCATGCGCACGGTCACGGCGTCGTGCATCGAGATGTGAAGCCGGCGAACGTGATCGTCGACCGCCAGGGTGAGCCGCACCTGGCCGACTTCGGCGTCGCGTGCCTCATCTCGGCCGACGACGCTCGCATCACCATGACCGGGCAGATGGTCGGGACGCCCGCCTACATGGCGCCGGAGCAGGCGCAAGGCGGGTTCGGGGAGATCGGGCCGCGGAGCGACGTCTACGCCCTCGGCGGGATCCTCTACCGGGCGCTCGTCGGGGAGCCGCCGTTTCAGGACACCGAGCTCCTCGGGCTCGTGCGACGGATCCTGGTCGAGGAGCCGGTCGCGCCGCGGCAGCGGAACGCGGCCGTTCATCCCGACCTCGAGACGATCGCGCTCCAGTGCCTCGAGAAGGACCCGGCGCGCCGCTACCTCACCGCCGCGGCGCTCGCCGACGACCTCGGCCGCTTCGAGAACGGCGAGCCGATCGCCGCGCGACCGCCGGGCCGGGCGGAGCGGTGGCGCCGGTGGGCGCGGCGTAACCGCGCCCTCGCTCTCGCCCTCGCCACGTGCGTCGTCCTGGTGGTCGCCCTCGTCGCGACGGTGGTCGGCGGCGCCGTCTACGCGCTCGGACGGATCCAGGACCAGGAGCGCCGCGCGAGCGCGGCGAGAGAGGCGGCGGCCGCGGCGCAGCTCGAGGCGGAGGCGACCCGCGACGACGCCCGCCGGACGAAGGCCGCGCTCGAGGGGCTGGTCGCCCGCTCCCTCGTGGCGATCGGCGGGCGAGAGTGGGAGAACCACGAACGGATCGCGGCCGAGCTGCGGTGGGCGCGCTCGCTCATCGACGACGACGACCCCCGGGTGCGCGGACGCATCCTCGGCGCCCGGGCCGGCCGGCTGGCCCTGGTCGCCGTCCGCCGCGGCTCGGCGCCCTTCGCGGGCGTCGCGATCGACCGGGGAGGGCGTCGCCTCGCGGCCACCCGGGGTGAGGCGCTGCTGCTCTGGGACCTCGACCGGCCGAGCCCGTTCGAGGCCGACCCGTCGCCCGTCGAGCTCCCCGACGCGGGAGCCCTCGGCGCGCTGGCCTTCGACGAGACGGGGGAGCGGCTCGCCGTGGCCGGGAAGGATCGGGCGATCCGCGTCGTCGACGTCGCCTCGGGCCGCGTCACCGCCGTGCTCACGGGGCACACCGGTGGGATCGCCGACCTCGCCTGGGACGGCGGCCCGAGCCTCGCGAGCGCCGGTCGCGACGGGACGGTGCGGATCTGGGACCTCGCATCGGGCGAGGCGGAGGTGATCGAGTCGCCCGTCAAGCGGTCTCGGCTCGGGAAGGAACGGAAGGGGGTGAGCGCGGTCGACTGGTCGCCCGACGGCGTCCTCACGTGGGGGGACGTGAACGGCCATCTCCTCGAGCGTCGCCCTGGGGAGGCGCCGTTTCGGCTCGTCGACTCGCTCCACCTCGCCTCCTTCGGCGACATCGCGGTCGCGCCCGACGGAGCGGTGCTCGCCAGCGGCGGGCCCGATCATCACCTCGCGATCGTCTCGCCCGGCCGGAGGTCGCGTCACCTCGGCGCTTCCATCAAGAACGGAAGAGGCATCGGCGGCGTCGGCTGGCTCGCCGATCGCATCCTCGCGACCGCCGATCACGAGGGCGGGCTGGAGCTGCGCTCGGTCGTGGCGGGGGGACCGCAGGTGCTCGCGCGAGTCCAGCTCGGCGGCCGCGCGCGCGGTCTGGCCCTCGGCGGCAGGTGGCTCGCGATCCACGACGACGACGGCCGGCTCGCCCTCTGGCGCCGACGCGACGGTGGGGCGCGGGTGCTGCTCGGTCACTCCGACTGGGCGTGGGACATGCCCGGGCTGGCCGTGTCGGCGGACGGCGCCGTCGTCGCGAGCGGCGGTCGGGACGCGGCCGCTCGGGTCTGGGACGCCCGCTCCGGCGAGCTGACCCACACGGTGACGCTCGGCGAGAAGGAGAACGTGCGCGTCGCCCTCACGAGCGACGGAGCGATCCTGGCCGCGACGATCAACACGTCGAAGCCGCGCGGGCGAATCGAGCTGGTGGACGCGAGGAGCGGAAACCGACTCGAGACGCTCGACGGCCCGCGGCCGCTGCGGGACCTCGTGTTCTCGCCCGACGATCGATGGCTCGCGGCCGTCGATGGAGGGGGCGTCACTCTCTGGTCGCTCGCGACGAAGACGGCGACGCATCGGATCGACCTGCGCGGCGGCGCGCCCGCGTGGAGCCCCGACGGGCTCGCGCTCGCGGTCATCGGCGGCGAGGAGACGATCGTCTTCGAGGTCGGCGACGAGCTCGTCGAGCTCGCGCGCCACCCCGAGCCCGGCCTCGTCGGCAGCTTCTCCGGCGATGGGCGCCTCCTGGCGCTCGGAAGGATGGTGTCGCGCTCGGCGGTCGAGCGCGAGGCGCTCGTCCGCGTCCTCGATGCGTCGACCGGCGAGCTCGTCGCCGAGATCCCCCTCGGCCCGCGTCGGCTCCTCGACCTGGCGTTCGACCCGCGCGGCGGCCGCTTCGCTGCCGCGCTCGACCGCGTCATCGCCCTCCACGACGTGGGCACGGGCGAGCTCCTCGCCGAGGTGAGCGGGCCCGACGATGAGCTCCAGCGCGTCGCGTGGAGCGGGAGCGGCAACCTCCTCGTCGCCACGGCGAGGGATCGGACCGTCCGCGTCTGGGAGGCCGCCACGATCGATGACGTCATCGCAGCGACGCCACGCCAGCTCCTGGAGATGACCGAGGCGGACACCGGCTTCCGTCTCGACGAGCGGCTCGAGGTGGTTCCCTTGCGGGTGATCGACGAGCGGTGACGAGCCTCGCGCTCAGCGGGCGAGGAAGCGCGAGAGGTAGGCGACCTCGTCCTCGAACTCGGCGTGGTCGCGGCAGGTCTTCATGACCTCGGCCCGGATGCGTGCTATGAGCTTGCGTCGCGCGATCCAGAGCTTCTGCCGGTCCTGCTTCTCGCCGTCGAGGTGGTCGCGCAGCACCGCCCAGTAAGGCGAGCCCTCCTCGCGGAGGGCCGCCATCGCGCGCTCGGCGAGGAGCAGCACCCACTCGCGGTCGAACGCCTCGTCGCGCTCTCTGGCCTCGTCGGCGCCCGGCGGCTCCGCGTCGGGCAGCGGCGCCTCGGGCTTCCGGGCGCGGTAGCGGTCGACGATCGTGCGGCGGGTGACCGTCAGGACGAGGCTCCGGAACCGGCCGCGGCGCCGGTCGGCCCGGGCGAGGGTCTCGCCTCCGAGCAGCTTGACGAAGACCTCCTGACAGACGTCGTCCGCGTCGGCTGCGGAGAGGCCGCGGCCGCGGATGAAGCGCAGGATCGCGGGCCGATACGCCGCGCAGAGCCGCTCGAGCGCGTCGCGCTCGCCCTCGCCGGCGTGACCGACCATCGTCCAGATCGTCGTCGGGAACACGGGCCCATTCTATGGCAACCGGGCGCGTCGCGGGAATCGGGCCGCTCCGGTGGCTCCGCGGCGGGGCCGGCGGTCGCGGCTTTGCTATAGTTGGCGGTGCCATGACCGCCGACCGAGAGCTCATCACGCGCGCGATCACGAACGGCCTCTTCGGCGAGGCGGCGCTCGCCGAGGCGGCCGAGGTCGAGATCCCCGACAAGTACGAGCTCCTCGGCTCGATCGGTCGCGGCGGGTTCGGCATCGTCTACCTGTGTCGCGACCGAGACCTCCGCCGGCTGTGCGCCCTCAAGTTCCTCCTCGACGCCCGCCCGATCGATCGCGAGCGCCTCCGGCGCGAGGCGCGCTTCACGGCCCGCCTGAACGATCCGGCGATCATCGACATCTACGAGCTCGGCGAGGCTAGCGACGGCCAGCCCTACATAGCGATGCAGTACGTCGACGGGGGAAACCTCGCCGACGCCGACCTCGAGCACGAGGCGCTCGTCGACGTCGCCCGCCAGGTCGCGCAGGCGCTCCACCGGGCGCATCGCCACGGGATCGTCCACCGCGACATCAAGCCCGAGAACATCCTCCTCGACGCCGAGCGGCGCGCCTACCTGACCGACTTCGGCGTCGCGCGCGACGTCCACGACGACCCGCTCGGACCGCACGTCGAGGAGGGGCTCATCGTCGGGACGCCGGCGCTCATGCCGCCCGAGCAGGCGCGCGGCGATCTGCGGTCGATCGACGCCCGGACCGACGTCTACAGCCTCGGCGCGTGCCTCTACCGGATGCTGACCGGGCGTCACCCCTTCGACGCGCCGAACATCCTCGCGCTGCTCCGGAAGGTCTGCAACGACGAGCCCGCGTTCCCCAGGTCGATCGACGCGGAGATCCCGCGGGCGCTCGAGGCGATCGTGTTGAAGTGCCTCCGGAAGGACCGCGAGAACCGCTACCAGGGGATGGACGAGCTCGCGACCGACCTCGAGCGCTGGCTCGAGGGGCGGCCGGTCCGGTGCGAGCACGCGCCGTGGTTCCGGCGGCTCGTCGGCGCGCCGGCCGAGCCCGCGCGCGGCCGCGAGGACCCGGCGACCGGCGTCGCGATGGACATCGCCCGCGAGATCGCCGCGTGGGACGCGGACCTCTACCGGATCAGCAGCAACCTGACGAAGGCCCACCCGAAGCTCGACGCGATCATCGAGCGCCTCGACTTGATCCTCGGCGAGCACCCCGACCTCGCCTGGGCCCGCTTCTACCGGGGCGAGGCGCGCTTCCGCCGCGGTCGTCTCGCCGACGCCCTCGAGGACATGGAGCGCGCGATCGATCGCATGAGCGACCTCGCGAGCGCGCACTTCGAGATCGGCCGGCTCTACCTGACGCTGTTTCTTCGCGAGGCCGAGAAGGCGCAGAAGCACATCGCCCCGAGCGGAACAAGGAGCCATCTCGGCCGCGTCCGCGGGCGCCTCGACCAGGCGATGGTCGCCTTCCGCGAGGCGCAGCGGCTCGGCGGCGACGAGATGCCCGGGTGGCAGCTCGACTACGTCGACGCGGTCGGCAAGCTCGCCGACGGCGACTCGACCGGCTGCGTGGCCGTATGCGACCGCATCCTCGAGGGCGACGCGGACCTCGACGAGGTCTGGAAGCTGCGCGGCGATGCCCAGCGCCTCGCCGGCGAGGATCCATGCCCGAGCTACGATCAGGCGGTCGGCGTGCGCAAGAGCGCCTACGAGGCGCTCTACGCGAAGGCCGAGGCGCTCCTCGAGCGCGGTCGCGCCAAGGACGCCCGCGCCGCCCTCGATCAGGCGCTCAAGATCTTCCCCGACTTCGTCGAGGCGCGCGCGCTGATCGCGCGGAGCTACGTGGTCGAGGCGCAGGCGGACGGCGAGGCGGCCGATGACGAGGCGATGGCCCTCGCGATGAAGCACCTCGTCGAGGCGCTCAAGATCGATCCGAGCAGCTACGAGGTGACGATCGCCTACGCCGAGCTGTGCATCGAGCGGGGGCGCTCGCTGGAGCGCGGCGAGTGGCTCGACCGGGCGTTCGAGCTGCTCGAGAAGGCGCGCTCGCTCGACGGCTGCCAGAACCGGGTCGACATGCTGACCGCGAGCGCGCACCTCGAGCGGTCGCGCCACGCGCTCGCCAGGGGGGACGACCCGCGCGTCGACCTCGACGCGATCCTGGCCCTCGCCCGCTCGCCCGAGCCCGGGCGCGACAAGACCGAGGCGGCGCCGTGGCAGAAGATCATCGCCGCGGCGAAGACCGAGCTGACCAAGACCGAGGAGCTACCGCGGATCGCCCGGCCGGAGTCGGAGTCGGACGAGAGCTGAGGTCGCCGCGGCTCGCCTTCGGCGAGTGGGATGTCACCACGGAGACACGGAGGACACGGAGGATTCACGGAGAACTGCGCGATCCGTGTCTTCCGATTGCGGAGCTGCGCGATCCGAGGCCCTGGTTCGCGGAGGCGCGTCAACCAGGACGCGGCTCGCGAGAGGCGCCCGGGCCGGCATTGGGGGTCAGTGTCGTCCGGTTATCGCTTGGGAGCGGCGCCCGCTCCGGCAACCCCGTTCCGACCAAGCGACAACCGGCGCTCTGACCCCCGCGCTGGCTACCCCGCAACGCTCCGATCGGGAAACAGCGGCTCGGCCTGCCCGCATCTTCCGAAGCAGGCCGCACACCCGGACCGCCCGCCCGTCGGCAATGACCTCGCACACGGTTCGGCGGTCGCCTCGCAGAAGAGGCGCTCGCACCAGCAGAGACGTTGCCGACGGGCGGGTCCCTCCGTGTCTCCGTGGTGACGGGCCGCTCCACCGACACATCAATCACCGGGCCAGGTCAGGTCCTCTTGCCCTTGGCCTTCGCCGCAGCGACCCGCTTCGTGCCGCCGCCCATCTTCAGGACCGTGTCGTAGTGGTCCTTCTCGAGCGGCATGACCGAGAGCCGGCTCTGGCGGACCAGCGCGATCTCGGCGAGGTCGGGGTTGGACTTGATCTCGGCCAGGCTGACCGGGCGCTTCAGCTCCTGGATCGGGGCGACGTCGACGACGCTCCAGCGGTCGTCGTCGGTCGTCGGGTCCTGGTAGTGCTCGCCGACGATCTCGACGACGCCGACGACCGTCTTGTCGCCGACGCTGTGGTAGAAGAGCGCCCGGTCGCCCTTCTTCATCGCCCGCATGTTGTTCCGGGCCTGGTAGTTCCGGACGCCGTCCCAGTAGGTCCGGCCGTCGGCCAGCATGGCGTCCCAGGCGTAGGTGTCGGCGTCGGTCTTCAGCAGCCAGTAGCTCTTGGGCACCGCTGTCTCTCCTGGGTCGCGTCTAGTCTTCCAGCTTCTCGAGCTCGCGGATCTTCTCCTCGATCGCGACGCGCTCGATCTCGTGTCCCTTGATCGTGATGAGCACCGGGCCCTCGCGATGCCGCTGCCCGGTCAGTCCCTTCACGCCGAGGCCGTGGGCGGCGACCGCCTCCTTGCCGGTGTCGGTCATCGCGTCCTCGACCTCGAAGACGACCCGCTCGGCATACTTCTCGCCGAGTCGCTGCAACGAACGCTCGACCTTGCTGCAGAAGGGGCAGCCGGGCATGCCGTAGAAGGTCATCACGAAGGGGTCGGCGGCGGGCGGCGGCGGATCGACCGGCGCGTCGTCGTCGTCGTCGTCGCTGCCGGGAGGCGTTTCGCCGTCGGGATCGGCCGCATCCCCGGACGTCGGATCGGTGGTCCCCGAGGCGTCGCTCGAAGAATCGCCGCTGGCCGTTGGACCTGGCTGATCGGGCGGCGACGCCGTGCCCGACGATCCTTCGGGCGCGGGGCACCCGGGCTGGAGGAGGGCGAGGCAGCCGACCAGGAGCACCGGAACCGAAGCGAGACGCGTCATGACGACCTCCGAGCGGAGGATTCTAGCAGGCGGCCCGGAAAGAGCGTAGTCGGACCGATCCCCCGCGGGCCGGGCGGTCTCCCGCCGCGGCGACCGTTTCGCGGCTCCGGGCGGACCCGAGGCGTCGAGCCAGCCCGCCGGCGATCGCTTCGCCGCCGATCAGCGCGGGCACGACGGCGAGGCCGGCGGCGAAGCTCGACCCGGTCGCGACGAGGGCCGCGTTGCCGAGGGGGAGGAGGAGCCGGTCGCTGTCGGCGGGAACGACGAGGACGATCGCGCACGAGGTGACGATCGTGGCGAAGAGGAGACCGGCGACGGCCTCGAGCAGCCGGTGGGTCGTCGCCGATGCCGGCCCCTGGTCGGTCGTCCGGCCGGCCACCGAGCCTCTCGCCCGCGCGTGCGCCCCGAACGGGATGCCGAAGCCGACGGCGAGCCCGACCCAGCGCCCGATCGACGCCGCCGACCGCGGCGCCGAGAGCGCGTCGAGGACGGCCATCGCGCTGCGCCGCGGATCGACGCTCTCGAGGAGGTCGAGGGCGTAGCCGAGCCACGCGACCGAGGCGACCCCGACGAGGCTCGCCGCCACGGCCGCTCCGAACGCGCCCGCGCGGCGACCGCGGACGATCGTCTCGGCGAAGGCGGCCGCTCCAGTCACGGCGGCGGCGAGGATCACGGGGATCGCGCCGGCCAGGCCCGCCCGGATGACGAGCTCGGCCCGCGTGGTCTCCGACTCGCCCGAGCCGACGAGCGCGACGATCACCGCGAGCGCCACGGCGAACGGCGACACGACCACCCCGACCCCGGCCCCCCGCAGCGCGGCGAGCCGGACGACCCGGGCGAGTCGCGGCGCTCGATCGGACGTGGCGGCCCTCCTTCCATCGGCTCCGTGAACGACCCGCTCGGGTCTCGGGCCGGTCCGAACCGCTCGAACCGCCCGTCACCGGAGCAATCCGAATGCCACCCCGCTCCGACCGTCGAACTCCTTCGACCGCGAGCCCGTCGGTCGCCTCCCGTGGCAACGAGCGAATCTCGATTTGCAGGTCGCGATTGCCGAGCTTGCGAGGAGCCCCCGTCAGGTGGCCGAGTCCGCCGCGATCCTCACTCCAGCCGGCCTGGGTCGGGCGCGGCGGCCCGGTTCGTGGCGGTGCGTGCGACGTCGACCCCGATCACTTCACGCGATCGAACGCCCGAGCTGGTCCAACCGATAGGACGAGAGGAACGAGGAACAGAATCGCCAACACGGTGAGCCTGAACGTGGAGCCTCCGGCGCTGGCGAGCCGCGCGCTCCATCGCGGACCGTCGAACGGTTCGGCGAGGGCACCGTGTATCAGGGCCGTTGCGAGAGTGAGCGCGAGAAGGGCAACTCCGCCCATGAGGGCGCCGCGGGTGGCCTCCGAGAAGAGGTCATCGAGGGTCTGGTCGTCGGGGCGGCCCGCTCGCGCCCAGGTGAGGGCGCCGATCGCGAGGCCGGTGATCAACGCCATCGACGTCGTGCGGCCCGAGAAGGTCATCTCGGTCGCCTCGACGAGGGCCGGCCCAGCGGGGTTCGCCGCGCGAAGGATGTCTACGTAGATGACCCAGCCGGTGGTCGCGAACACGGTCACGGTCGCGATCACTCCGGCCGTCGCGGCGACGACGACCGTCCGTCCAACGACCCGAAGCACGAGCAGGCGCGCGGTCGCCATCGACAAGGTGACGGCGAGTCCTGCTCCGACGGCGCGCCGGAGGACATCCTCGATGGGCGGCCCACCCCGCTCCCGAAAGTCAACGAAGAACGCCAACACCGCAATCGGGACTCCGGCGAACAAGGCGGCGCTGACGGCGTGAATCGCCGCCGATCTCAAGTCGTCGGACATGCTCGTTCGGCGGGGTCGCGACGGCGGTGCGTTGGAACGCTCGCTCGTTGCTACGTCGGATTGCTCGGCGTTGTCCACGGTCTCGGTCATACCACCGCCTGGCTAGCCCTTGCCACGCCACGACCCTTGGGGCAACGTCATCGGCTGGAAGCCTTCCCAAGGAGCTGCCGCCATGATTCTTTCCGCCCGTCTCGCCCCCCGCCTCGCCGTGCTCGGCGCCCTCGCGGTGATCGCCGCTCCCGGCGTCGTCCACGCCCAGGAGGAGAAGCGGCAGGTCGTGAAGATCGGCTCGCTCGCGCCCGAGGGGACGCCGTGGGCGGAGTCGCTCCAGACGCTCAAGACGGAGATCCAGAAGGCGAGCGGTGGCTCCATCCGGGTGAAGATCTACCTGAACGGCCGGCAGGGCGATGAGTCCGCCATGCTCGAGAAGATCGCCGCCGACAAGCTCCACGGCGGCGGCTTCACGACGAGCGGGCTGGCCGACCTCGTCCCCGAGCTGTCGATCCTCGAGCTGCCGTTCCTGTTCGAGAACGACGCCGAGGCCGATCACGTCATGGACGAGGTGATCCACGAGGCGCTCGCCAGGAAGCTCGAGGCCAAGGGGCTCCACCTCTACATCTGGGCCGTCAACGGCTGGGTCGACTTCGGCAGCAGCACCGGCCCGATCCGCTCGCTCGACGACATCCGCGCGAGCAAGCCCTACGCCCGACCGAGCGTGGCGCGGCGGGGCTTCTGGGAGGCGTGCGGGGTGACCCCGGCCGATGTCGCGGTGCCCGCCGTCGCCGGGAAGCTCAAGGACGGCGAGATCGACGCCTACATGACGACGCCGCTCTTCGCCGCGGCGAGCCAGTGGTGGTCGACGACGAAGCACTGGACCGACAGCAACCACGTCTACCAGCCGGCCGTCGTCGCCTTCGACCTCGAGTGGTGGAAGGCGCTCCCGGACGAGGTTCGAGCCCACCTCACCAAGCTCGCTCCGAAGCTCCAGGCCAAGGCGCGGGCGGACGTCCGCGGGCTCGATGCCGATCTCATGGCGATGTTCCGCAAGCGCGGGATCACCGTCCGCAGCCTCGGCTCGGCCGACCGCGCGGCCATGAAGAAGGCGACCGCTGGCATCGCCAAGAAGCTGATCGGCGCCGGCGCGTTCGAGGCCGACCTCCTCGCGAAGGTCGAGGGTGCGCTCACCGAGCTCCGCAAGGCGCGCGGGCCGAAGAAATCGCCGACCGAGCTCCAGCTCGAGACCGCGGACGCGTCGTTCGAGGCGCGGCCGGACATGGCCGAGCTGCGCAAGGGACGCGAGGCGCTCTCCGCGATCGTCATGCGCGAGCGGAACAACTTCGAGGCGCTCTGGCGCCTCGCCAAGGTCCACTTCTTCCTCGGTCACTACGGCGCCGAGGGCGACCGGCTCGAGACCTACGACAAGGGCGTCGAGTGGGCGAAGCGCGCGATCGCCGCGAACGCGCGGCGCGTCGAGGGCCACTTCTGGCTGGCCGTCCTCTACGGCGTGTACGGCCAGACCAAGGGGATCACCAGCTCGCTCTTCCTCGTCGACGACATGGAGGAGGCGCTCGAGCGCGCGATCAAGATCGACCCGAAGTTCGATGGCGGCGGGCCCGAGCGGATCTACGGGCGGCTCTACTTCAAGCTGCCGTGGATCGCCGGCGGCGACAACGACAAGGCGGTCGAGCACCTGCGCCAGGCGCTCGAGCACGACCCGACGATGCCGCTCAACTACACCTACCTCGCCGAGGTGCTCATCGACGAGGACGAGGAGGACGAGGCGCGCCGCCTCCTCCGGAAGCTCATCGGGATGACGCCGTCGCCGAGGTGGGCGGCCGAGCACGAGGAGGCGCTGCCCGAGGCGCGCGCCCTCCTCGAGTCGATCGACTGATCACGCGCCGCCCGTGAGCGAGACGGATCCGCCCGCCCCCGAGCCCGGGCCCCAGCCCGACTCCGCGCCCACCCCCGCCGGCCCGGGCGCCGACCCCGCCGTCGACGACGCCGAGCAGGCGCGCGTCGCGCTCGAGGGCTGCCTCGTCCTGCTCCTTGTGATCGGCGGTCTGCTCGCGTTCCCGCCGGCGTTCCTGGTCGTCGACCGCCTCGCCGGCCCGTTCGAGGCGGCGGCCTCGTGGGCGCGGGCGACCCTCGCCGTCGCCTTCTTCGGCAGCGTCGCCGTCTCGGCCGGGGCGTGGTACCTCGGTCCGCGCGCGGCGCTCACCGCCGCGACGGTCGCCTTCGCCGCGGGCGGCGTGCAGGTCGCGGTGCTCTGCGCGAGCTACCCCGACGCGGCGAGCTCCTGGCCGCTCCGGCTCGGCGGGGCGGCCTCGGGGCTCGTCGCGGGCCTCGCCGGGGTTCGCCTCGTCCTCGCGGCCGCGCGAGCGTCCGGCGGCGGGTCGTCGGCCCTCGTGGCGCTCGGCGTCGCGGGGCTGACCGGCGTCGCCGGCGCGCTCACGAGCGCCGTCGGCCGCGCCGCCCTCGGCGCGGTCGCCGCGGACGGCGCATCGGCGACCCGGCTCGAGGTGGGGCTCGTCGCCGCCGGGCTGCCGCTGGCGGCGGGCGCGATCGCCGCCGCGGTCACCGGCGGGGCCCGCGAGGAGCCCGCGCCCGGCTCCTCGCCCGTCCCGGTGCGGGTCGAGCTCCGGATCGCGGCGACCGGCCTCGTCGTCCTCGCCGCGGTCGGGAGCTTCCGGGCCGTCGAGGCGGGGGCGGGGATCGTCGGTCCCTGGTGACGAGACGGTGGGTGGGAACCGCGGATTGCGAGCTGCCACCTTCCGAGCCCATTGCCGACGCGGGTGCCATCGAACCCCGCCGGTTCTCCGTTCTCCGTTCTCCGTTCTCCGTCCTCCGTTCTCCGTTCCCGTTTCCCCAGGGACAGGAGGCTCGGCAACGGCTTCGCGACGCCTGGAGCGCCAATCCGCGTCATCCGCGTAATCCGCGGTTCCGGCCGGTCTCTCTCGGCCCTGACCGCGGCCTGGAGCAGGCGATCGAACCTCAGCGTCTCGATATGAGAGGACCGATCGGCCAAGCCGATCATCCTCCAGCGTAGGGCCCCGGCGCGGGCGACCCGACCGGCCCCGGGAGCCGGACAGCGGTTGCCCGACGTCTCCGGCAGGGCTACGATGCGCCCTCGGACGCGAGGGCGATCGATGCACCCCGACGACGCCTCCATCACGATCCGCCGCAAGGCCCGGGAGACCCTCGCGTGGCTCGAGGAGCACGGGGCCGAGCTCGGCCACGACCCGGACCACGTGGCCCAGATCGCGGCGCTCCTGAAGCTCGAGCTCGGCCACGATCTCATGCAGCTCGAGCCGCGTCCGGCCCTCCTCGCGCTGCTCGACCTCCCGCGCCGCCACGCCCGATGGAAGCGCCGCCACGCTCGGATGCCCGGCGACAAGGGCGTCGCCGAGGAGCGCCAGCGCCTCGCCAAGGCGTTGCAGCCCTACGTCGGCGACCTGCCGAAGCGGCCGGTCCGCGTCGGCGACGCGATGCGGGTGCTGGCGTTCTTCGAGCCGCGGCCTCGACCTGGGAAGATGGGCAGCCTCGAGGTCTCCTACCCCTCGTTCTGGGACCAACCCTTCTTTCCCGAGGATCAGGCGAGCAGCGACGCCGGCGGGCTGGGCGCGAGCGAGGCGACCCGCGCCGAGCTCGCCTGGGCGTCGATCCGCTTCGCCGAGCACTACATCGAGGCGCTCCGCCGCCCCGAGTGGTCGCGGCTGTGGGAGCAGCAGAAGGCTCTGATCGAGGCCGGCCTCCCGACGGCCGGGCTCCGCGAACGGCTCGGGGGCGACGTCTCGATCCGCAGCCTGCTGGGCCTCATCGACGAGGTCTCCGCGGCGAGCGACGAGGGCGGCTCGAGCGACGGCGAGATCGCCGGGTTCGACGGGATGCACGAGACGCCGTTCTTCGTCGGCCGCCTCGCCCATCTCCTCGGCCCGCCGCCGGAGTCGTGGGGCGGCGGCGACCTCGACCTCGAGGTGCGGAGCGGCGGGCGCGCGTTCGCGGTCCACGTGAGCGAGGGCCAGGGCCACGGCATCCGCTACATCGAGGGGACGAGCAACGAGTCGGACCCGAACGGGGTCGAGATCCTGCTGATCGAGTTCGTGAACGCGCTCCTCGAGTCGGACGCGGTCGACGACGCGACCGTCTACTCGTTCCACAAGGGGGCCGTCTACGAGGTCGGCGTCCACGCCGGCGCGCTGATCCAGCGCCGCGCCAAGTGGGTGCCGTTCTGGATCGGGCAGTTCTGGCGCCACCGGGCGTGACGCCGGAGCAGGTCGTCACCTGAACGGGATGTCACCACGGAGACACGGAGGACACCGAGGATGCACGGAGAGAAGGGCGCGCAGCGCCTCCTGGGTTGATGTCGTCGCTTCGCGACGAGGATGGAACCACGAAGACACGGAGGCACGGAGGAGCTTCGGGTGCGCCTGATCTCCGTCGAAGAGAAACGGGCGGGAGGGCGGACGGGCGGGCGCTCCAGTCCGGAAGGAGCCCCTCGCATCTTCTCCGTGAATCCTCCGTGCCTCCGTGTCTCCGTGGTTTTCATCACCCCCATCGGAGGCGAAACCAACCCAGGACGAGCCCCTCGCGTCTCTCTCCGTGAATCCTCCGTGTCCTCCGTGTCTCCGTGGTGACATCCTCTTCGCCGCAGGCGAAGCCGAACGACGCCGCGCTCGCGCGCTGGGCTAGCGGCAGAGCGCCTCCGCCCGCCGAACCGCGTCGGCCAGCTCCCGCTCCGTCCGCTGGGCCGCGTCGATCTGCCGCTTCAGGCTCTTGATCCGCGCCTCGCGCAGCGCCCGCTCGGTCGCGTCGCTGGGGGCTGGCGCGCACTCGATCGCGCGCTTCTCGCCCTCGTAGCCCTCTCTCGCGGCCTTCACCGCGGCGAGGTCTCCTCGCAGCCTCGCGAGGAGCGCGACCCGCTCGAGCGCCTCGCGCTCGGCGGCGCGCTGCCGGTCCTCCTCGATCCGGCGCGCGTCGGCCTCGGCGCGGACCCGCTCGGCCTCGAGGAGCCGTCGCTCCTGCTCCAGGCGCTCGGCCTCCGCCCGGGCCCGGTCCCGCTCGGCGCAGACCCGATCGCGCTCGGCCGTCTCGCGCTCGGCGACGCGGCGGGCGGCCGTGGCGTCGGCCTCGGCGCGACGCGCGGCGGCGTCGGCGGCGCGCCGCTCCTGCTCGCGGACCGACTCGCGGTGCTCGGCCTTGCGCTCCTCCTCCTCGAGCCGGAGCTGCTCGCTCGGCGTCACCCACGAGCGCTTCCAGGGGACGAGCCCCTTGCTCCGCTGGGTCCGGGCGTGCTCGGCCTCGAGGACGCGGCCGCGTTCGGTCCTGGTCACCCACTTCCCGCGGAAGTGGACCTGCCCGAGCCGGCGCCGCGCCTCGGCGTGGTCGACCTCGAGGTGGACGGCCCGCTCGAGCACCCGGCGCACCGCGCGCCGTCGCTCCTCCCGGTCGCGCTCCTCGGTCTCGAGCGTCCCGGCGCGGGCGACCAGCCCGTCGGCGCCGCCGCGCCGCTCGGCGTCGGCGACCCGTCGGTCGAGGGCGGCCGCGGCCGCCCGCGTCTCGAGGTCGACCGCG
The DNA here is from genome assembly GCA_029260755.1 of Planctomycetota bacterium. Taxonomy (GTDB): domain Bacteria; phylum Planctomycetota; class J058; order J058; family JAJDCQ01; genus JAJDCQ01. The sequence continues at coordinate 16,397 of JAJDCQ010000153.1, forward strand.
TCTCCGGTGAAGCCGTGGTCGCGACACCAGCGGGCGACATCGCGGAGGGCGTCGGCGTCGTCGGGCGCCGCGGCCTTCCGCCGCGCCGCGAGCTCCGCGTCGAGGCGGGCTCGTTCGAGCTTCCGGGCGAGGGCGGCGAGCTCGCGGCCCTCGTCGGTGAAGCCGTGGCTCTGACACCAGCCGGCGAGGTCGACGAGGGCGGCCTCGTCGGCCCGGTCGAGGGCGTCGAGGCGCGTCGCGAGCTCCTCCTCGCGGGTCGCCATCCGCTCGATCCGGGCGACGTCGCTTCGCGGCACCCGGACGACGCCGTGGCGAAGCCGGACCTCGACCTCGGTGGCCGTCTCGGTCACCTTGCCCTCGAGGATGCGGCCGTCGTGCAGGAGCACGCGGTCGGCCCGGGCCGCGACGGCCGGACCGGCCAGGACGAGGAGGAGCGCGGCGACCGCGCGGACGGCCGCGCGGCGGATGACGGTGGTGTCGAGCATCGGAGTCCCCCGGAGGGCCGGCCCTGCGGGGAGGCGCCCGCCCCCCCGGGGGGCGCCACGGGCCGGCAGCGTCGTGTCGGGGGTCTAGGACGCGCCCTGCTCGCCGGGTATTCACCGGCGGTCCGGGGCTTCCCGGTCGGGGCGTCCGCCCGGTTGATCCCCGACCGCAACCGCTTGTATACTCCGGTCTCCTGTCGTTCTACCCGTCGTTTTCGGGAGGCCGAGCCTCGATGCCCCCTTCGGAGCTCTGGCTCGACGTGGCCGGTGTGCGCGTCGGGCTGCGGGGAAATCTCGATTTCGAGAAGCTCGTGGGTCCCCGGTTCCTGGCGTATCGCTCGGAGCCGGAGAAGGGGGCCCTCGTGGTCGATGTGGACCGCGCGGCCATCAAGCCGATCGACGAGACGCAGGTCGTCGTCAAGAAGGACGGAGTCAGCGTCAAGACCGGCACCGTCGACGGGAAGATCGCCCGCGACGGGAAGTCCGGGCGCTTCAAGATTCGCGACCTGAAGGACTTGCCCGTCGCGATCGAGGCCCTCTACAGCCATCTGTTCATCGAGGGCGACGCGGTCCTCGTCCGCGGCTACCTCGTCGACAAGAACGATCGCGGGCACGTCCTCTTCGGCACTGGCGCCGACCGGGCCGTCGACCGCCGTCCTCAGGGGAGTCGCGTCCGGGCGCGCCACGTCGTGGTGGTGCGGGTCAGCGGGAACGGGGACATCCTCGCCGACCCGAGCCCGTTCACCGGGGAGAGCGCCGGCGGGTTGCCGCCCGAGGAGCAGGGGAGCGGCGCCGGTGACGACCAGGGCGTCCAGGCGGTGCAGCCGGTCGGCAACCGCTGCGTCGGCCTGCACCGGATCGACACGTTCGGGCCCGACACGTTCGACCCGCTGCCGCCGCGCGAGGGGCTCCGCGTCCTGCTCGAGGACGTCGTCTTCCACGACGACGATCGCGAGGCGGCGGGCAAGCTCCTCGACGTGCTCCTCGAAGTGGTGGCGACGGTCGGCTGCAGCCGGGTGATCGGGAAGGCCGTCGAGACCTTCTGGGTCAACGTCGGCGGCACGTAGCGGCGCGAACCCGATGGAAGACCGCCTACTCGCCCTCGCGAGAGAGTTCGCGACCAGCCCCGAGCGGGACGTCTACCGACGGATCGACGCCGCCCGCAACGAGGCTCTGCCCCGCGTTCGCGACCCGCTCGTCGGGTTCGTTCGCGGCGGGACGAGCTTCGCCGCGACCCGCACCGCCCTGGCGACGCCGCTCGGCGCGCGCGTCAAGCTCGGCGGCAAGAGCCGCTTCCTGTGGGGATTCGCTCGGGCGGAGGAGCCGCGGTTCCTCGAGGCGCTCGCCGAGGTCGTCGATGAGGCGAGAGCGCGGCAGCTCCTGATCGAGTACGGGGTGCTGCGCGAGAAGGTGGACGTCGCCGAGCGGGTGGTCGCGTTCTCGAAGGCGGTGATGGACATCCGCGCGACCGCGGCGACCGATCCCGCCGTCGCCGCCCTCGACCAGGCCGCCCTCGCCCCGCTCGGGCGGGGGCCGGCGGCGAACTTCATCACGTTCTTCTGGCACATCGTCTACGGCGGCGCGTATCCGGTCTTTCACTACACGAGCAACATGTCGATCCAGGCGCTCGCCCGGGCGAAGCTGATCGAGGATCCTCGGTTCTCCGCGACGACGCTCGTCGACCGCATCCGCGTCTTCCTCCACGTGGCGCGCTGGCTCAAGTCGACGCTCGAACGGGTCGAGGGGAGCGCGACGTTCTGGACGGTCGAGGGGTTCCTCGACTGGTCGCTCGCGCGGGTCGCGCGGCGCGGCTCGAGCGCGTCGACGCCGAGCGCGTCGCACCCGGCGAGGACGCCGAGCGCCTCGGGCGCCGCGAGCGTCCCGAGCGCCTCGGGCACGTCGACGACGTCGCCCGCCGCGTCGGCTCCGTCGGCTCCGGTCGCGGCATCCGCGACGGGAACGGCGACCGCCACCGCCGCGTCGGCGACCGCGACGGCTGCGACGCCCGAGGCGGCGGCGCCCGCGACCGCGGTCGAGCCCGAGCCCGAGCCCGCCCCCGCCCCGGTGGCCGAGCCCGAAGCCGTCGCCGAGCCCGAGGCGGCGACGGCGCCCGAGCCCGACGCCCCGCCGGAGTCGACCCCCACCTCGGAGACCGACGCCGGCGCGCCGCCGGCGGAGTCCGAGGCGTCGGTCGCGAGCCCGCCGAGCCAGCAGGAGACCGAGCTCGAGCTCACGGCGGCCGCCGTCGCCGCGCGGGCGGCGCAGGCGACCGCCGGAGGGAGGCTCGACGAGACGGTCGATGCCGGCCCGTTCGAGCCCATCTCGACTGACGAGCCGTTCGAGGCGACGAAGAGCGGTCCGCCTTCGACGGAGGGCTTCGAGGAGTCCTCCGGGTCGACCGAGTCGAGCGAGCCGACCGAGCCGGTCGAGGAGGAGACGCCGAGCGAGCCGGGCGACGCGCCGGCGGTCGGGCCGGCGCCGCTCGTCGAGCCGACGAGCGACGACGAGCCGCCGGTCCCCGATTCGGACGAGGACGTCGAGGGGCGCTTCGCCGACCTCTGCGCCGAGTTCCAGCGGGTCCGCGGGTTCCCCGACGAGGGCGATCGCCGCAGCCTCGCGTTCGCCGAGACCTACCGGAAGCACTTCTCGCAGGACGGCCTGATCGACCTCGACGCGGCGACGTTCCGCGAGTTCATCTCGAGCCGCGAGTTCGGCTACACCGGCCTGATCAGCCCGCTCAACCGCTTCCTCGACGAGGCGGAGGAGGAGGACGAGGAGCGGCTCCGGCAGGCGCTGCGTCACCTCATCTACGGCGACGGGATGCTCGAGGACCGGCTCCAGGCGCTCATCGAGGGCGACGGCGAGATGCGGATCCCCGGGCTCGCCGAGGCCGTCTGCACCAAGGTGCTCGCCGTTTGCCACCCCGACCGCTTCGTCCCGATCTTCACGTTCAAGGGGCGGAACGGGAAGCGACAGGCGCTCGCGAAGCTCGGCCTCCGGCTCGACGACGGGCTCACCGGCGCGGCGGCGCGGGCGATCGCGAGCAACGACCAGATCGTGGAGCGGCTCCGCCCCTGGCTCGGCTCGCCCCTCGAGATGGCCCGGTTCGTCTCGTGGTATCGAAAGAAGCTCGCCGGCGACGCCGAGCTCGTCGACCCGATCGACTCCCTCGCGGGAGCGACCTACCTCGACCGCGCCTTCCTCGTCGACCTCGACCGGCTGCTGCGCTGGCGCAAGCAGGTCGTCTTCGCCGGTCCGAGCGGGAGCGGGAAGACGTTCCTGGCCCGGCAGCTCGCGGAGTACTTCGCCCGCGACGCATCGCGGGTCCGCTTCATCCAGCTCCACCCCTCGTTCACCTACGAGGACTTCGTCGAGCGTCGCCGGGACGAGCCGGCCGGCGGGGGAGGCGCGAAGGGGCGCGACGCGGCGCCGGTGCCCGGCGTCTTCAAGGAGCTCTGCGAGCGGGCGCGGGGCGACGAGGGGCGGACCTACGTGCTCGTCGTCGACGAGCTCGACCGGGTCGACCCCGACGCCGTCTGGGGCGAGCTGCGCTATCTCCTCGAGCACCGGGACCGCGACGTCGTCCTTCCGATCAGCCGGGAGCGGTTCCTGATCCCGCCGAACGTGACGATCCTCGCGACGATGAGCGAGCGCGCGATGGGGAAGGCGCCGGTCGAGGCGTTCCTCCGCCGTCGCTTCGCCGTGGTCGACCTCGAGCCGGACGCGCTCGTCCTCGAGCGCTACCTCAAGGAGCACTCGCCCGAGATGGTCTGGATGGCGAAGCTGCTCCGCGTCCTGAACGCGCACGTCGCGAAGACGCTCGGCGGCGACCTCGTCTTCGGTCACGGCGACCTGATGATCCCCGACCTCGACGAGCCGCGGCTCCGCATGGTCTGGCGGCACCAGATCCTGCCGCGCCTCCGGGCGGCGATCGACGCCCGCGAGGGCGTCGACGTGGAGGTGCTCGGGCAGTTCGACGTCGAGCGTCTCGCGACCGAGGTGCTCGCCCAGGAGCCGCTCGCGCCGATCAGCCGCGGGTAGAGCGCATCACCCGACCAGCCAGGCGAGCAGTCCCGCGGCCGCGGCGACGATCGCCCACCCGACCGGCAGGGCGCCGAGCGCGATCAGCACGAGCAGCACGACGCGCTGACCGGTGAAGTAGCGCCGAGGCAGCTTCATCGTCACGCCGAGCAGGCGCAGCCCGACGACGATCCAGAGGGCGAGGAGCGTCGTGATCGAGGCGCCGACGACGAGCTGCGCGACGTGCGGGGGCGCGTCGGCGAGGACCGGCGCCACGCCGGGGAACCAGCCCGAGGTCACGATCGGCGGGGCGAGGACGATTCCGGCCGGGAAGACGACCGCCGCGGCGACGAGGAACGACAAGCCCCAGGCGCCGGCGGTGCGCGCGACCGAGCGACGCGCCTCGGCGCCGTGCTCATCGGGGATCGGCGTCACCCGTCCTCGGGGTCGGCCGGCCAGGCCATCTCGACGTGGACGTTGTTGTAGTCGGGATCGTCGAGCGACCCGCCGTGGCAGCAGATCAGCGGGCGCTCGAGCGGGTCGATCGGGATCTCCTCGCCCTCCGCGATCCGTCCCCCGAGGGCGAGGCGCGCGATCAGGTCGTTGCAGACGGCGATGACCGACGGGACGGAGTAGAGGGGCACACCGCGGACGCCGACGTCGGGCCGGGCGAACTTCCGGAGCCCGCGGGTGTGGACCCAGTGTCGGGCGGTCGAGCCGGACTCCGCGGAGACGACGATCGTGACGTGGCCGTGGGGGGCGGGCCCCTCGGGCTCGAAGATCTCGCGCTTCCAGCGATCGGAGAGATACCACCCGAGGGTCTGGGGGTCGAGGGCGACGGTGCCGCCCTCGTCGAGCAGCCAGGTGACGATGCCGACCGCGTCGCGGAGGTAGTCGAGGTCGCTCGGATCCTCGCGCCCCACCTCGAGCGCGATGCAGGCGGGGGCCGCGCGGGCGCGGGCGAGGAGCGCGGGGTCCTTCTGGGCGAGCCGCTCGCCGATCGGCCCCTCGGTCCAGATGTCCATCCAGTCGCCGTGACGCTCGCGCGCGAACGAGCGGACGTCGAACCCCTCGCCCGGTCCGGCGCTCAGGTAGCGCTCCCGGTCGAAGGGAGGGAGCGGGCTCGGGAAGTCGCCGAAGACGACGTAGAGCAGCCAGGCCTCTTCGTTGCCGGGCTCGTGATGCGGTCGGTCCCAGGTCGGCAGCTCGGACACCCCGCCAATGTGAACAGGGATCGCGGCCTTCGGCAAGCGAGGTTACGCGCTCCGGGAGTTTCTCGGATATGCCGACGCCTCCCCGGCCCACCCACCATCGGACCACCATCGGGCCCCGGGGCGGCCCTGCCCATCGGGTCGCGGCGTCCCCGACTTCCGGACCGCCCCCGCCTGTGCGATGATGGACAATGGGGGGGGCCCCCCGGAACCACGGGGGGCGGGTCGCGGCGACGCGACCACCGGGGACGATCGGGCGCCGAGGGAACCTGGTGATGCCGACCCCACCTCGACGGAGCGACGAGATCCAGCCCGACGCCACCGGCGCCCGGCCCTGGCGCCTCTGGCGCATGGATGACCACGGCCACACCTTCCTCGTCGCCGAGCACTTCACGCGCGAGGCTGCCTGGCGCCAGCGCGACGAGCTCGCCGCGAAGGGACACAAGCAGACCTACTGGGTGGAGCCGCCGGGCTCGCCCGCCACGTCCTGACCGCCCCCGATCGCGAGGAACCCATGCTGCGCCCGCCGATCCGCCTCCTCGGTCTCCTCCTCGTCGGAACGCTCCTCCTCGGCGCCGTCGCGCTCAGCGCGCCGGACGATCACGCCGAGTCTTCGTCTCCCTCCGACGCGGACCTCGGCCGCGTCGAGCTCCTCCGCGACCGCTGGGGCGTCCCGCACGTCTTCGCGACGACCGATGCCGGCGCGTTCTACGGTCTCGGCTGGGCGAGCGCGGAGGACCGCGCGTTCCAGATGTACCTCGCCCGCCGCATCATGTCCGGCCGCCTCGCCGAGCTCATCGGCGATCAGCGCTGGCGTGACGGGAAGCGCGGCGCCGTCGCGAACGACATCAAGATGCGCACCTTCGGCTTCGCCCGCGCCGCGGAGGTCGTCGCCGCGAACCTCGATGCGGAGACCGCCGCCCTCCTCGCCGCCTACGCCCGCGGCGTGAACGATTACGTCCACGATCACCGCGACGAGCTCCACCCGCTCTTCGAGGAGCTCGGCCTCGAGCCCGAGCCGTGGACGGCGGCGGCGTGCCTCCTCAGCTTCTGGCACCTCGGCCAGTACTTCGCGACCGAGGGGCTGCACGACAGCCTCGTCTACCGGCGGCTCATGAACCCCGACGACGATCCGCGGCGCGGCATGACGATGCCGCCTCCGCCGCCGCCCGAGGATGGCGTCGTGATCCGGGCGGGCGACGTGGACGATGCCTTCCGCGCGCGGGTCGCCGCGTTCGTCGCGCGCCACCCGTCGGTCTCGACCCGTCGGAAGCCGAAGGCGAAGGATCCCGAGCCGCGCCGCCGCTTCAGCCACGCGTGGGTGATCGGTGGGTCGCGAACATCGACCGGATCGTCGGTGCTCGTGAGCGACCCGCAGACGCCCGTTCGAAACCCATCGCTCCTCTACGAGTTCCACCTCGCCGGCCCGACCCTGAACGCCCGCGGCGTCGGCGTGGCCGGCAGCCCGATCATCCTCATCGGCTGGAACGCGCGGGTCGCCTGGGGGATGACGGCGCTCGGCGCCGATCAGGCCGATCAGTTCCGCCTCGTGACCGACGGGGAGCATCCGGGCGCCTACCGCCTCGACGACGAGTGGCTCCCGATCGAGACGCGGCGCGAGACGATCGCGGTGCGCGGCGCCGAGGCGCGCACGATCACCGTCCGCTCGACGCGCTGGGGCCCGGTCGTCAGCGCGATCGCCCACGGCGTCCGGCGCGGCGTCGACGAGGTGGCGCTTCGGCGGGTGCCGCTCTGCGAGACCGACCGCGAGACGGTGCAGGGCGCCATCGCGATGATGCGGGCCGGCGATGCCGACGCCTTCGATGCGGCGCTCGCCGGCTGGCGCTTCCCGAGCGCGAACGTCGTCTTCGGCGACGCGGGAGGCTCGATCGGCTACCGGACCGTGGGCGCGTTCCCGATCCGGAGCCCGCGCTCGCTCGATCGCGGGCGGGCGAGCCACGACGGCAGTCGAAGCGATGCCGGCTGGCTCGGGTTTCTGCCCCCCGACGTGGTCCCGGCCTGTCGCGACCCGAGGCGCGGCTGGCTCGCGAGCGGTAACAACCGACCGATCGGCGCGGCGTACCCGATCGACATCGGCATCCAGACCGGGTCCGGCGGCCACACCATCCGGAGCTGGCGCCTCGAGGAGCTCCTCGAGGGGGCGTGCGCGGGCGACGACGCGAAGCTCACCCCGGCCGACGTCCTCGCGATGCACCACGATCGGGTCAACCCCGCGCGACGCGACATCGTCGGGATCGGCAACCACGTCCGGATGCACGCGCCCGAGGAGCTCTCGCTCGAGACGCACTTCGCCCTCGCCCATCTCGAGGGCTGGGTCGCGAACGGTTCGCGGATGGACGACGCCGTCGACGGCACCGAGCTCGCCCACCTCCTCTCGACCTTCTTTCGGATCGTCGCGACGCCGCTCGCCGGCAAGCACGGCGGCGGCCAGAGCGGGCTCGTCCGGTTCCTCCGCACGGTGACGGAGCGGATCGCGAAGGACCCCGACGCGCGCCTCGAGGACGACGAGCTCGACTTCATCGATGACCAGCTCGCCTCGGCGTGGGAGAAGGCGGAGCAGCGATGGGGCGCCGAGGCGGAGACGTGGGCGGCCAAGGCGCGCCGCGATCGCGCCCGGCAGCGCCTCGGCGCGTTCCAGAACCTGACCGGCTTCGCCTCGCTCGACCGCGACCTCGACGTGGCCGTCCCGGCCCTCTCGGTCACCGACGGCGGGACGATCGCGAGCCAGCTCGCCCAGAGCTACACCCAGTGGGTGCCGCTCCACGCCGTCGACGAGGCGCGCAGCATCCTGCCAATCGGGGCGAGCGAGCGGCCCGGCAGCCCGTTCCGCACGGCGACGCTGCCGCTCTGGGCGAAGGGGGAGCTCCACCCCGCTCCCCTGTCGCGGAAGGCGGTCGAGGCGATCGTCGGCGAGGACCATCGGCGAACGATCCGGGGCGAGTAGCTTGACAGGGTGTTAGGTTGGCGTTAGAGTTCGGACGGGCCAGGGAGAGACGGAGATCGCCATGCGCGCCGAAGACCTGCTCGAGAAGGTTCGTCCGACCGGACGTTTCCGGCCCGTTCGACTTCACACGACCGACGGTCACGCCTACGACATCCATCATCCCGAAGGGTTGCTCATCGAACGCCGCGCCGTCGACATCGCCTACTTCCCGGATCCCACGCGACGGATCGCCCATCGGGTCGATCGCGTGAGTCTCCTCCACATCACGCGTGTGGAGCCGCTGACCGACGAGATCGACGAAGCCATCTGAGAGCTGACGGCACGACGGACGGACGCGTTCGACCATGCGAACCGTCGTCACCGGCGCCACCGGCTTCCTCGGCTGCCGCGTCGCCCGGCAGCTCCTCGCCGCCGGCGCGGACGTGCTCCTGAGCCACGCTCCTCGCGACCCGACCGTCAACATTGACGACATCGACGCCGAGCGCGTCCCGCTCGACCTCGCCGGCGACGAGGCGTCGATGCGCCGGCTCCTCGAGGGAGCGGAGACGCTCTTCCACGTCGCCGCCCTCGTCGCGTTCGACCCGCGTCGCCGGGCGCTCCAGTGGCGGGTCAACGTCGATGGCACCCGGAAGCTGCTGTCGGCCGCCCGCGCCGCCGGCGTCCGGCGCCTCGTCTACACGAGCACGATCAGCACCCTCGGCGTGCCGCCGGCGGGGACGATCGGCGACGAGGACACCGCGTACGACTGGGACGGGTATCGGGTCGGCTACATGGAGACCAAGCACGCCGCGCAGCAGCTCGTCACCGCGGCGGCGCGCGAGCTCGGAGCGGTGAGCGTCCTGCCGGGCACGATGCTCGGCGCCGGCGACATCAACGGCAACGCGATCGTCTACGTCGACACCGTCGCCCGCGGGCACGCCCTGGCTGTGCCGGCCGGCGGGACCTGCTTCCTCCACGTCGAGGACGCGGCCGCGGCGCATCTCCTCGCCCTGGAGCGAGGCCGACCGGGGCAGCGCTACGTGATCGCGGGGGAGCCGGTCACCTACCTCGAGCTCTTCGCGTGGATCGCCGACGCGCTCGGCGTCCCGGCGCCCGGGCGGGTGCTCCCCGGATGGCTCGCCCGGGCGGCCGGCCGCCTGGCGGACGTGCCGCTGCGGGCGAGCTTCCACGGGCTGGCGCGCGCCGCGAGCGCGGAGCTCTTCTACAGCTCGGCGAAGGCGGAGCGGGAGCTCGGCTGGACCTACCGGGGCGCGCGCGAGGCGGTCGACGAGGCGGTCGACTGGTATCGCTGCCAGCGCGAGGCGAGCCAGGCGCCGTAGCCGACCATCGCGAAGCCGCAGGCGGCGGCGACGTTGGTGGCGAGCCCGGTGACGGTGCCGCTGCTCACCCAGATGAGGAGGAGCGCGATGGAGATGCCGAGGACGCTCGCGCCGCGGATGAGCGACTCCTTCTCGCCCGTCCGTTCGTAGAGCGTCCGGCAGCTCACGCCGCGCATGCACGACAGGCCGCGGATGGGGCGGCCACACTCGCCGCAGCGGCTCCGGCGGGCCGGCACGGTGATCCCGCACTCATCGCACTCGCGGCGAAGCTCGGCGGCCGAGCGGGCGGGCTTCCAGGTCAGTCTCGAGGTCGGCTGGTCCATGGTCGTCTCCGCCGGACGACTCTCGCACGGGCCGTGCCATGGGCCGATTCCGGACGACGGCGAAAGGACTTACGTCGATCTGGCCCCGATGTTCGGCCCATCCTCGGAGGAACGTCGTGCCCCGTTCCGTCCCACCGTGGGTCGCAACGCCCCCGATGCGATGCAGCCCGAAGCCGCGCCCGCACAAAGGGCTACGCCGAAAAGCCCCCTCGAACTGGCTAGGTCACCGCGTCGGCGAGGGCCGGAAGGGTCTCGACCACATCGCCGAGCAGGCGCACCTCCGCGGCGTGGAGCGACGTCTCGAGGTTGAGCTCGCAGACGTAGATCCCGCGCGAGCGGGCGGTCATGGGAATCGAGGCGGCCGGATGCACCTGCGCCGATGTGCCGACGACGAGCCAGAGCTCGCACCGCTCGAGAAGAGCCTCCGACGCGGCGAGCGCCTCGGGCGGAATCATCTCCCCGAAGAGGACGACGTCGGGCTTCTCGATCGCGTCGCACGACGGACACCGCGGCGGCATCTCCTCGGTCGCGCGCGCCTTCGCGGTCGGACGGCGCGTCTTGCACCGGAGGCACACCAGGCGCTCGCCCGAGCCATGGAACTCGATCACCCGCTCGCTTCCCGCGCGCTGATGGAGACCGTCGACGTTCTGGGTGACGATCCCTCCCAGATGCCCGGAAGCCTCGAGGCGCGCGAGCGCGACGTGGGCCGCGTTCGGCTCCGCGCCCGCGCAGATCGCGTCGAGCTTCTCGAGGAGACCCCACACCCGGATCGGGTTCGCCTCGAACGCGTCGATGGTCGCGTACTCGTGAGGAGGATACTCCTCCCAGATGCCACCCGGGCTCCGGAAGTCGGGGATGCCGCTCGGCACCGAGATCCCGGCTCCCGTGAGGACGCCGACCTTGCCGGTGGGGCCGACCTCTCGGATGAGAGAGGCGACGCGGTCGAGGGCTCTATGTTCACTCATGGGACTGTCGTACGCTCGAACGAAATCTCACGCAAAGGCGCAAAGGCGCCAAGGATCGCTGACTCGATCGGAGATCTCGATCGGGTAGAGCTCCTTTGCGCCTTCGCGCCTTTGCGTGAGGTTCGTCGTTCCTCCTCAGCGCCCGTCGCCCCCCGGCTCGAGGCCCGTCCCCTTCCGCACCTTCTCGGTCTCACGGATCACCTCGCGCTCGGTCCGCAGGAGCGCCTCGAGCTTGGTGATCACCTCGGCGAGGGTCTCGTGCCGCGCCATCCGCGTGAGGATCTTGCGCATCTGGCCGAGGGCTTCGGCGAGGAGGCGGGTCGACTCGGCGTGCTCGCCCGTGCCGGCGGCGAGGCGGTCGAGGGATGCGCTCACGCCGGGGAGCTGCCGGCGCTCGAGCGCGCGCAGCGGGGCGATGACCTCCTTCTCGAGCAGGTCGAGGCGGTTCTCCTCGCCCTCCTCCTCTCCTCCGCCGAAGTCGTCGGCGACGCCGTTCGCGTGCATCTCGGCGACGAGGCGCTCGAGGCGGTCGGCGACGCCGCCCGTCCGGCGGGCGAGGCCCATCTGGCTGCGGGCCAGCGCTCCGGGATCGGGCTGGTCGGCGGCGGCCGCGTCGTCGCCCTCGGGGTCGATCACCGCGAGGAGCGCCTCCAGCCGCTCCTCGCCGGCGACGATCTTCTCGAACTCGCGCGCCTCGGCCTGCTGGCGCTGGAGCATCGCGGCGAGGAACTCCTCGCGGGTGACGACGCGCACCGAGAACACCTGGCTCCGACCGGTGTTCGGGCCGCCCTCGATGTCGCGCTGGTCGGTCGCCTCGGCCTGGAAGCTCAGGAACGTGCCCGGCTCGGGCGCGAGCGCGGCGAGGCTCCAGGTGCGGGTAGCGGCGAACTTCTTCTCCCCGGCGACCACCTCCTCGAACGCGACCCGCTCGGTGGTCGGCTCGACCTCCTCGTCGGGCGGCGCCAGGGTGAACGCGAGGACGCCGCCGGCCAGGCCGTAGTCGTCCTTGCCGCTCACCTCGAGGGGGAACTCGGCCACCGCCGTCACGATGTCGCTCACGTTCTGCACGGCGAGCTCGACCTCGGGCGCGGTGTCGGGGAGGGCGTCGAATCGCAGGCGCGGCACGCGCTCGGGCTCGAGGTGCCAGCCGTCCTTCGCGCCGATCGCGACCTCGACGCCCTCGCCCACCCCGAAGCTCGCGGAGAACGATCGGCCGTCCTCGCCGCCGAGGGTCGCCTCGAGGCGCTTCGGCGCCTCGGTCGTGGTGATGTCGACCCAGGCCTTCCGGAGACGCTTGCTCGCCCGGCCGGTCAGCGCGATCCGGCTGCCCGCCGGCACGGCGAGCTCGCCCGGCGGATCCTCGCGGACGTCCTCGCCGAGGCCGGTGTAGGCGGGCGGCGTGATCGTCACGCCGAGCTCCTCGATCCACGGCCGCGCCTCGACCTCGATCCGGTAGGGCCCGATCCGATCCGCATCGCCGCCGTCGATCCAGACGGTGACCGGCTCGGTCAGACCGGTCAGCTTGTGCGAGTAGCGCCCCGGGACGATCGCGCCGACCTCGGCGTGACCCGACGCGCCGCTCTCCTCGAACTCGTAGAGGACGCGGGCGTGCGGCGGGAAGCGGCCGATCGCGTCGATGACGAGGGTGGCGTCGTCGCCCTTGGGGATGCGCCGGGTCGTCGCCGTCCTCTCCGGGTCGACCTCGACGATCGCATCGCAGCCGTGACACGGAAAGCGCTCGCCCGCGTCGAACGCCGCGTGGACGTACTCGCACCCGGCGCACGCGTAGGTGAAGCCCTCGACGATGAACCGGGTCGCGCGCGGCCAGAGGACATCCGACCGGAGCATCAGGTTCCGCTGGGCCCAGATCGTCGCCTCGTCGGGGTAGCCCGACGCCAGCCCGATCGCGAGGAGGAGCGCCGCCGCCCCGCCGCCGCCCCAGCCGAGCGCCCGGCCGGGGGCGACGTCGTCGACGGGGTTCAGGGCGAGGAGCGTCGGCCCCTCCTCGGCGCTGAACGCGTCGACCAGCTCGGCGCTCGCCCCGGTCGGAGCGCTCCGTCCGAGCTGGAGCGCGCTCACGAGCCGGGCAGCCAGCCCCGGGTGGCGTCGCTCGACGAGCAGGGCCAGCTCCTCGTCCGGCAGCTCGATCCACGACCGGGTGAGCAGCATCCGCCAGATGAGGACCCCGACGCCCGCCGCCGCGATCGCGAGCCCCGCGGCCCGCGAGCTCCACGCGAGGGTGAGCCCCCGGTCGAGGACGTACGAGCCGAACGCCGCCGCGACGGCCGCGAGGACGATCACCGCCACGCCCTCGGCCATCAGCAGCAGCCGCAGCCGACTCCGGACGGCGGCCAGCCGCGCCTCGATCTTCAGGGCGAGGTCGCGCGCGGTGTGCGGAGAGCTCGTGCTCGTCGTGGTCATCGACTCGGACCTCACACCATCTTGGAGCGCTTGCGCACCCACCACTCGATCCCGAGGACGATCACGAGCAGGATCACCACGATGGGCGAGTCCCACAGCGGCACCGGGTTGCCGGAGACGACGATCGTCTCGCGCAGCGCCGGGATGAGCGCCGGGAGCTCGCCGGCTCGCTCGAGCGGGATGTAGGAACCGCCGGTGTGGGCGGCGACCCCCTCGAGCGTCGCCCGGTCGAGGCGCGGATCGGCGAACTCGAAGTCGGGCGGCTCGACGCGCACGCTCGCCCGGCCGGGCTTCCACGTCTCGTCGCCGCTCGAGACCCCGCCGGTCCCCGGCGGGGTGACGACGACGTCGTAGAGGCCCGCCCGCGGCGGCACGAACGTCGCCTCGTAGCGACCCGGCACGCCCGCGACCGCGCGCAGGGTGAGCGGCTCGGCCGGATCGGCGGCGCCCGCCCGGACGACCTCGGCCTCGACGGTCGCGGCGACGTGCGGCTGGTAGCTCTCGTCGAGGACGGTCGCGCGGACGGCGACCGCCTCGCCGAGGTTACAGACCTCGCGGTCGAGCGCGACGGTCACCCGCCCGCGCCCGCCGAGGAGCCGCCCCTCGACGATGAAGCGCACCGCCTGGACCCAGAAGCGCTCGTAGAGGGCGCGGGCGACGCTGCGCCAGCGCCAGGTCTCGTCGATCGCGGCGAAGAGGGTCCGGCCCGGGCCGTAGTGAGTCGCCGAGAGCAGCGGCGCGCCTTCACCGTCGGCCCCGGCGGCGAGGGTCGGGTCCGAGTGGCGCAGGAGCACGCTCGCGCCCGGCTTCTCGCGCAGCACCGGGAAGTGCCAGCGCACGCCCGGCAGTCGCTTCCACGCCTGGAGGACGATCCCGGTGTTGGTGCCGAGCCGCGTGATCGGATGCTCGGCGCCGTCGTCGGTCAGGTTGAGCGGCCACGTCTCGACGAAGGTCTGCCCGCCGCCGACCATGGTCGAGGCCCGCTCGATGTCGGGCTCGACCGGCAGGACGGTGCGGAGCGGCCCCATGTCGGGGCTCTCGAAGAGCTTCACCGTGAACTTGTTCCCCGCCACGAGCATGACGCCGCTGCCGCGCTCGAGGACGAGCTTGCGGAGCTCCTCGGGGAACGAGATCGGGAGCCCCTCGGGGTCGGGGTCGAACAGGAGGACCGCGTCGTACTCGAAGAGCTCTTCGCGCTCGCTCGGGATGTGGTCGATCGGCTTGTCCGAGCCGAACGTCGCCAGGTCGTCGTCGGCGCTCTGGAGCCAGATCGAGGTCTCGATCGTCCGGTCGCGACGCAGCAGCGTCCGCAGGGTGCGGTACTCGAGGCTCGGGGAGCCGGCGATCACGAGCACCCGCGCCTTCTCGTCGACCACCTCGACCCGCGTGCTTCGCTGGTTGTCGTCCTCGGAGAGCTCGCCCGGACGGACGGCGATCCGCGCGGTGAAGACGTATTCGCCGGGATCGTCGTTCGTCACCCGGAACCGCACCGTCTCGCTCTCGGCGTCGACCGGCCGCGTCTCGAGCACCTGGTCGTTGCGCAGGAGCTCGACCTCGAGCGGGCCGCCCGGCAGGCTCAGCCCCTCGAATCCACGCACCCGGACCCGCGCCTCGACGAGCATCGGGTCGCCCTTGTAGACGCGCGGCGGCGCGCCGAGCTCGAGGACCGCGAGGTTGCGCGGCTCGGCCGGGTCGCCGACGCCGATCGCGTAGACCGGGACGCCCCGCTTGCGGAGGGCGTCGGCCGCCGCGATCGGATCCTCGCCCCGGTTTCGCCGCCCGTCGGTGATCACCACGACGGCCGCGAGGACATCGGACCCGGCCTCCTCGAGGCTCGCCCGGAGGGCGCGGGCGAGATCGGTCGCCTGGCCGCGCGGGACGATGTCGGGCACCGCGATCAGCTTCGACTCGCCCTCGCCTTCGCCCCCGTCCGCTCCCTCGTCCGTCCCCTCGCCGCCATCGCCGCTCCCATCGATTCTCCGTACGCCCTCGGCGAACGCGTAGAGGCGCACCGGGTTCGTGGCGTCGAGGGTGGGGAGCAGCTCGGTCCGCGCGAGCACCCGCTCGACGAGGTCGGCCCGGGTCGCCCCGGCGAGGGCGGTCCCGTCGGCGAGGCCGGCGGCCGCGATGAGCGCCCCCCGGATGTCGGAGCCCTCGTAGCGGTCCTTGATCGACATCGAGAGTGACTCGTCGATGACCACGACGGTCCGCGCGGGCGTCGTCCGCTCGAGGTCGACGGCGAGGCGCGGCTCGAGCGCCATGGCGACGATCAGGAGCAACGCGGTCAGGCGCAGCCCGGCGAGGAACGCCTTCCGCGCCGGCGAGGCGGAGCCCTCGCGCCGGTAGTTCCAGACGATCAGCCCGATGACGCCGGCGAACAGCAGGATCAGCAGCAGCATCCCTTCGCCGCTCGCGGGCCCCTGCGCCCACTCGAGGCGGGTCTTCGCGCCGTCGGGGACGCCGTCGGTGTCGACGCCGAGGAAGAACGTGAGCAGGTCGGTCACGCGGCCTTCTCCGTGGCGTGGTGCGCCGCGCGACGGGCCAGCAGGCTCTCGGCGAGCATGAAGCCGCCGACCAGGATCACCAGCGTCCGCCAGAGCTCGGTCCGGCCGCCCTCGGTCACCTCGAGGAGCTTCACGCCCTCGCCGCTGCCGGCGAGGCGCAGCTCGACCTCCTCGAGCGCGCTCTCGAGGCGCTCTCCCTCCGCCCTCCGGAGGTCGCCCTCGCGCGGGTCGAGGACGAACGCGAACGGCAGGACCGTCGCCGCCTCGCTCCGTCGCGGGCTGAGCTCGATCGTGGTGACGCCCGCCGCGGTGATCGGTGGGGTCTCGATCCAGAGCGAGTCGTCGGGATCATCCTTGCGCGGCCCCGCGCCGACATCGCGCGGCGGGGCCTCGGGGTCCGGACCACGGACGAGCGCGCGCGGCTCGAACCGGGCCGCGTCGATCGGCCACGAGAGGCGCTCCCCGACGGCCAGGTTTCGCCGCGAGGTCGCGCTCGGCGCGACGTGCTTCACGAGCTCCCACAGGAACACGGGGAAGCTCGGCTCGCGCGGCCAGTTCGTGAACCGACGCGTCGCCGACAGGGTGAGGAGCGCGACGCGGCCCGCGCCGAACGGCCGCTCGAGAAGGATCGGCGAGGAGTCGGCGTCCTCGAGGACGAGGATGACGCTGGCGGGCAACGGGCCCGGGTCGTCGCGGCCGCCGTCCCCGGTCGCGCCGTCGCCGCCGTCGGGCACGGCCGCGCCCTCGGCGTCCGGACCGACGGTCAGGAACCGGTAGGCGCGCACCCGGTCGAGGAACGGGTTCTCGCTCCCGCCGAAGACGCGCAGGGCCGGGTGATCGGTCGACGAGGGCGGGCGGAGCCGGATGAAGCGCTGATCGCTCGCGCCGCCGCCGCCGGCGAGCGCCGCGGCGACGTCGTGGATCCCGGTCACCGGCCGCGGGAGCAGGCCGGCGCCCTCCTTCCAGAGGTCGCGCCGCCACGACTTCGCGTCGACGTTCGGTCCGCCGAGCATGAGCAGGCCGCCGCCGCGGCGGACGAACGCCTCGATCGCCGGCACCTGACCGGCCGGCCACGCCGGCAGGTCGCTCGTCAGGACGACGTCGAACTCGGACAGGTCGAGGTCCCGCAGCATCTCCGGCCGGCAGAAGACCGGCGCGATGCCGCTGCGCGCCTCGCCCGGCGGATCGAGCGCGGTGAAGAGGTAGATCAACGCCTCGCCGGCGGCCGGGTCGCCATCCGGCGTCCCGTCGACGACGAGCACGCGCACCGCGTCGCGCACATCCAGCGCGATCGCGCGCCGGTCGTCGGCGCTCAGCCGGTCGCCTTCCACGACGCGCGCCTCGATCGCCACGGGCGCCGCCGTCGTGAACTCCGCCGTCACGGTGATGACCTTGGTCTCGCCGGCCGGGATCGCCTCGATCGGCCGCGCGGGGAGCCGGCGCTCGCCCGCCCGGACCTCGAGGCGAAGGCCGCGCGCGGTGCTCGTGCCGAAGTTGTGGATCCGGGCGTCGAGCTGCGCGGGCACGCCGACCGTGACGTGCGTGTCGCGGCTGCTCAGATCGATGATCCCGACGTTGGGCGCCTTCGCCGCGGCGGGGTCGGTGGCCGCGTCGAGGACGACGAGCGCCTTCGCCCCGAGCGCCTCGAGGGCCGCCTTGATCGCGCGCCCCTCGTCCCCGTCCTCGCCGATCCAGTCGACGTGGCGGAGGTCGGTCGCGACGTAGATGATCCGCTGGACCGACGGCATCTCGTCCGCGTCGTCGGCCGCACCGTCGCCCGCCTCGCCGTCGGCCGGCGCCTCGCCCGCGCCGCTCTCGGCGTCGAGCAGGGCCGCCCGGACGCCCTCGAGGGCCGCCGCGAGGCGCAGCGGAAGGTCGACCGGCTCCCAGCCGTCCATCGTCTTCGTCAGCTCGAGGGCGCGCGGGCTCGCCGCGTGGGCGGCCAGCAGCTCGGGCGTCCGGGCCCGCGAGGCGAGCGCGATCGTCAGTCGATCCGACGGCCGGTCGCGCGAGACCTCCTCGATGAGCTTGCGGACGTCGTCGCGGGCGGCGTCGAAGACGATGTCCTGCCCGACCCGAAGGCGCATCGACGCGCTGTCGTCGACGATGATGACCCGCTCGACCGGGTTCGCCGCGCCGGCGAACGAGAGCAGCCCGCCGCCCTCGGTCACGACCGGCCGGGCGATCGCCAGCGCGATGAACGCGACGGCGAGGCACCGGAGGATGAGCACGATCAGGTGCTCGATCCGGACGCGGCGCCGGTTCTTCCGATTGGCGTCGAGGAGGAAGTCCATCGCCGCCCATCGGACGACCTTGTACTTCCGCTTGTTGAGCAGGTGGATGATGATCGGGACGGAGACGAGGCCGGCCAGGCCGGCGTAGAGCGGGTTCAACAGGGTCGGGAGGAAGCTCATCGCACGATCCCCTCGACCGTCCCACGCGCCCCGCTCGCCCGCCGCACGAGGAACCGGCTCAGCCCCACCTCGGGCGGCTCGTCGGTCCGCAGCAGAGCGTAGTCGACCCGCCGCTCGGTGCATCCCTGGTGGACCGCGTCGATGAACTCCCGCACGGTGTCGCGGTAGGAGTCGCGCAGGCTCCTGGGCTCGGTGAGCAGCTCGCCCGTCTCCTCGAGGCCCTGGAACATCGTGTTCTCCTCGAACGGGAAGTCGAGCTCGTCGCCGTCGAGGATGTGGACGCAGATCACCTCGTGCCGCCGATGCCGCAGCCGGCTCAGCCCGTCGAGGAGGACGTCCTTGGGGACGAAGAGGTCCGAGAGGATCACGACGAGGCCGCGCCGCGGCACCTCCTCGGCGAGGCGGTGGAAGAGCCCCTCGACGTCGGTCTTCGCCTTCGGCTCGACCCGGCTGATCTCCTCGGCGAAGAGCCGCATCGTGCCCGGGTTGCTCGAGGGCCGGACCCGGCTCCGGACATCGGTGTCGAAGAGGACGAGCCCGGCCTGGTCGCGCTGCCGGAACAGCAGGTGCGCCATCGCGAGGGCGACGAGCGAGGCGTACTCGTACTTGCTCCGCCCGCCGGCCGCCTTGTCGCCCGCGTAGAGCATCGACTCGCTCGCGTCGAGGAGGAAGTGCCCGGCGAGGTTCGTCTCCTCCTCGTACTGCTTGATGTAGTAGCGGTCGGTCTTCGCCCAGACCTTCCAGTCGAGGTGGCGGAGCTCGTCGCCCCAGGTGTACTCGCGGTGCTGGGCGAACTCGACGCTGAAGCCGTGGAACGGGCTCCGGTGGAGGCCGCCCGGGAGGCCCTCGACGAGGCTTCGCGCCGTCAGGTCGAGGCCGGCGAGGCGGTCGCGCACCTCGTCGGTGAGGGTGAGCTTGTTCGCGTCGGCCAAGGCAGCGCGCTCCGGAAGGGACTGCTTGCTGGCGAGTTACGACTTCGAACGGGTCGCGTTCGACGGGGCCGGCGCCGGGGCGCCGAGCGCGACGGGTATTAGACGCCGACCGACGCCGGGTGTCGAGCCCCAATGAGATGCAATGGATGGATCCGGGCCGCGGAGGCCCGGGCCGCCTCCGATGAGACGCCGGGCCGCCGTCGATGGTTCCTCGGAACGGCGGGGTCGAGCGGTCGCCGGGCGCCGCTCAGCCGGTCCCGGGCGGGACCAGCCCC
Source organism: Planctomycetota bacterium (assembly GCA_029260755.1). GTDB lineage: Bacteria > Planctomycetota > J058 > J058 > JAJDCQ01 > JAJDCQ01. The sequence continues at coordinate 36,228 of JAJDCQ010000153.1, forward strand.
GCGGTGATCGCGGCGAGGAGCACCGCCACGAGGTAGGCGGCGAGGCCCGCCGCGACGAGGCCGCCCGCGATCGCGAGGGCGCGCTGCTGGGCGTTGCGGCGGACGATCACCGCCTCGGCGGTGTCGACGAGCGAGTCGGCGAGGTCCTGACTGACCCAGCGCAGCCGCGTGAGGACGCGGAGGGCGATCACGGCCGCCACGAGGATGAGCGCGATCCCGACGCCCATCGCCGTCACCGAGACGACCCCGCCGCGCACCATGTTGTGGCCGCTGAACCCGGTGACGGTGATCGTCAACCCGCACAGCCCGAGCAGCGTCTGCCCCTGCTGCTTCAGGACCGAGAGCTGACCCGAGAGGAACGCGACGAGCTGCGGCGGATGCCCATCGAAGAGCGCGACCAGCCGCTCGGCCTCCTCGCGGAGGGTCATCGTGCTCGGAGCGAGGTCGGGTCCCATGATCGGTGTCTTCCGCGGGGTGGACGGTGCGTTGAGCTCTTCGTCTTTCTCGTCCTCGCCCGTCAGTCGGCGGAGGAGAGCTCGTCCCGGTCGTCGACGACGAGGCCGGTCGCGCGACGGGCCTCGAGGAGGATCCCGTCGAGGTCCTCGGTGAGCACGCCCAGATCGCGGTAGAGGACATCGCCGCGACTCGAGCCGCTCGCGAGCCAGCGCCCGGTCGGGTCCCACCGAAGCGCGGAGACGGCTCCCTGATGGAGCGTCTCGCGCCAGATCGTCTCGCCGGTCCGGGCATCGAGGAGGTGTATGACGCCCTCGTCGGTCGCGACCGCGACGATGCCGCATCCATCCGCGGGCTGGATCGCGACCCTCGTGGGGATGTCGGGCGTCGTCTTCACGCGCCACCGCAGCCGTCCCGAGTCGACGTCGGCGGCGGCGACGACCGGAGCACCGTCGGCGTCCTCGCCGGCGGCCACGACGATACCAGCCGCCGAGCTCACGTCGAAGCGTCGGCGCGCCCCGAGCTCGCCGAGCTCGACCGGCCTCGACGAGGTCCCGTCGACCCGATTGACGATGACCGCCCCTCGGGGCGTGCTCACGTAGAGGACTCCGTCGCCCGGGTCGGCCTCATCCGCCGCGACCTCGTCGCGGAGGATCGCGGCGAGCGGGCCGCCGTCCTGGGTCACGTCCGCGCCGCCCCGCGCGAGGTCCCAGACGCGGGCGGGCCCCTCGGCGGTCGTGGCGGCCATCCGCCCCTCGTCATCGAGGGCGATCCCGGCGACGCCGACCCGGAACGGCTCGGCCGACGCGACGATCCCCGGCTCGGTCGCTGGCGGCGGGAGCGTCCAGGCCGTCACCCGGCCCGACCCATCGAGAGCGGCGACGCGGTCGGCGCTCGGGGCGATCGCGAGATCGACGATCGCGACGTCGCGCGCGGCGAGCACGTCGACGGGGACCTCCCGGCTCCGCCCTTTCTGGCGGATGACGATGCGACCGTCGGCCCGACCCGCGGCGAAGAGCTCCTGGTCGCCGCGCTGGGCGAGGGCGGTGCGGCGAACGCCGTGTGGCCGGAGCATGTCGATGCGCGTCGTGTTGAAGTACTGCACGTAGACGCGCCCATCGGCGGACGCGAGGAACACGGCCGAGGTCCCCCCGACGACCCGCTCGATCGGGATGCCGCCGAGACGCCTCGGCTCGTGGGCCACCGGAGCTCCCCCGTGGACCGTGACGCCGCCGGTCGCGTCGACCGCGACCACCCGCGCCCCGGCTCCGGTGCCCAGCACGTGCACGTCGGTGGGAGGCGCCTTCAGCTTGTGGCTCCAGAGCCGCTCGAAGCCGTCGGCGACCCGGATCAGCCAGAGCCGTTGCCCGTCGGTCGCGGCGAGGACGCTTCCGTCCGCGTCGAAGGCGGCCGAGGTCCACCGATCCCCATCGCCGGTCGGAGCTCCGGCGATCCGGCCGGTCCTTCCGATCCGCCGGATCGTCTGGTCGGCGCCGACCCAGCAGAGGGCGCCGTCCGTCACGAAGCGGAGCGCCAGGGTCCCGCCGGCGGGGAGCGGCTCCGCGGGCGCGGCCGGGCGACCGCTTCGCTCGAGGACGACCAGCTCGCCGTCGTTCGCGACGGCGACGATGTCGTCGGACACCGCGACGTGATTCGCCCCCTCGATCGACTCGCTGAGCTCGCGCGTCGGCGAGGCCCGCCTCACCGCGGCCAGGCGAATCCGGGTCCCGGGTTCGTCGCGCCGCTCGAGCGCGCCGGCGTAACACGCCCACGCCTCCGCCACCCGCCCCGTCGTCTCGATGCGCCGTCCTCGTTCGGAGAGAACGGCCGCGCGAAGCCGATCGACCTCGCCTCCGCTCCCCGCGGCGGCCGCGGCGGGGTCGTCGACGGCCGGGCTGTCGGCGACCTCGGGAGGGGGCGCGGGCGAGGCGCGGTCCGCCTTCTCGGGTCCGTCGTGGATCGCCGCCGCGAGCCCGCCGGGCGCTCCGCCCCCCCCGCCCGCCGAGCCGAGCCTCCACGCCAGGGTCACGACCGTCGCGGAGAGCCCGAGGACGACGAGCGTGGCGACGCCGAAGACCGTCGCCAGCGTTCGATTCCGACGCACCCATCGGGCCGCCCGATCGGCGCGCCCGACCGGACGCGCCGCGATCGGCTCGTGGGCGAGGAACCGTCCGAGCTCCGCCGCGACCTCGCCCGCGCTCGCGTAGCGTCGCGTCCCGTCCTTCTCGAGGCAGCGGAGGCAGATCGTCTCGAGGTCGACGTCGATCCCGGGGTCGACCGACCGCGGCGACTCGGGCTCCTCGTCGAGCACCTTCTGGAGGATCGTCACCGGCGTCGGCCCGATGAACGGCGGCCGGCCGACGAGGCCGCGATAGAGCACCGCGCCGAGCGCCCAGACGTCGGTCGCCGGCGTCGGGTTCGCCTGACCGCCGGTCGCCTGCTCGGGCGCCATGTAGGACGGCGTCCCGACGACCTCGCCGGTGAGGGTGACCTGCCCGAAGGCGCCCGAGCCGCTGCTCCGGGCGAGGCCGAAGTCGGTCAGGCGGGCCCGGTCCTCGGTGTCGATGATCACGTTCTGGGGCTTGACGTCGCGGTGCACGACGCCCTCGCGGTGCGCGTGCTCGAGCGCCTGCGCCATCTCGCGGACGACCCGCGCGGTGAAGCGCGTCCCGGCCTTCGCCCCGGCCGGCGACTGGCGGTCCGACAGGACCGCCTCGAGGTTACGCCCCTCGACGTAGTCCATCGCGATGTAGAGCTGACCCTCGTGGGTGCCGGCCTCGTGGACCGTCACGATCCCGGGGTGGCGCAGCTTGGCCGCCAGGCGAGCCTCCCGGACGAACCGCTCGACGTCGCCGCGCTCGGCCGTCCCGTCGGCCTTCACCATCTTGATCGCCACCCGCCGCTGGAGCGCGGGATCGATCGCCCGGTAGACGACGCCCATCCCGCCGCGGCCGAGCTCCCCCTCGACGACGTAGCGGCCGACCCGGATCGGCGCCACGGAGATCCCGCTCGGCCTCACCGGCGCGGTCGCCCCGGCGAGGGCCGTCGCGCACGCGGCGCAGACCGGGCCCTGGCCGGGCACGACCGGGTGACCGCATCGGGTGCAATGGGTGGGCGGCGGGGTCGGATGGGTCATGGGCAGTCGGCTCTCTCCGTCGAGCTGGCCGGGTCGCAAACGAGGCTCCTGCTGTTCTATCGGTCGGCCGCGGCGAGAAGTTGAGGACCGGATCGAGGTCTCGCGGAAACGCCCGGGGACGGGCGCACAACGGGCTCGGGGGAGGCCGGCGCCCGTGGTATGCTCGGGCCCGGATCGACCTCTCCGGACCGAGCGCGGAGCCGGCCTTGCGTAACTACATCGCCCTCGCGATCCCGTTCTTCTTCCTGCTCATCGGGCTCGAGCTGCTCATCGCGCGGCTGCTCGGGCGGCGCGGCGTCTACCACGCCGACACGACCGTCTCCGACCTCGGCTGCGGCGTCGGCCAGCAGGCGACCGTCGTCTTCACCAAGGGGCTCCGCCTCGCCCTCTACGTCCTGCTCTACGAGGGCTGGCGCGCCCTGGAGCTCGACGCCGACTCGCCCTGGACCTGGCTGATCGCCTTCCTCGGCGTCGAGATCCTCTACTACTGGTGGCATCGCCTGAGCCACGAGGTGAACTTCCTCTGGGCGGCGCATATCGTCCACCACCAGAGCGAGGACATGAACCTCGCGGTCGCGCTGCGGCAGGCGCTCTTCACGAGCATCACGATCATCCCGTTCTACATGCCGCTCGCCGTCCTCGGCGTGCCGCCGCTCGTCTTCGCCGCGGTGAACTCGTTCACGACCCTGTATCAGTTCTGGATCCACACCGACCTCGTCCCGCGCCTCGGTCCGCTCGAGTGGCTCCTGAACACGCCGAGCGCGCACCGCGTCCACCACGCGATCAACCCGCGCTACCTCGACCGCAACTACGGGGCGACCCTGATCGTGTGGGACCGCCTCTTCGGCTCGTACGCCGCCGAGGTCGAGGCGCCCGTCTACGGGATCGTGAAGCCGCTGCGCAGCCGGAACCCGATCTGGGCGAACGTCCACTACTGGGTCGACCTCGTGCGCCTCGCCGCGACCGCGCCGCGGTGGCGCGACAAGGCGTGGGTGTGGCTCGCCCGGCCCGACTGGCGCCCGGCCGGGCTGCCCGCGCTGCCGCCGCCGCCGGACGTGACGCCCGAGAGCTACCGCAAGTACGACGCCGGCCCGCCGGCGGGGCGGCTCGCCTACGCCGGCGTCCAGTTCGTCGCGACCCTGGCCGCGACCCTCGTCCTGCTCGTGGCGTTCAAGGGCTGGCCGTTCCTGGCGAGCGCCGCCGGCGCCGGCTTCGTCCTGCTGAGCCTCGGGTCGGTCGGCGGGCTCCTCGAGGCGCGCGCCTGGGCCGTCCCGCTCGAGGTCGCCCGCGTCGTCGGGGGCGCGTCGGCCGCGGCCGTCCTCGTCGCCGACCCCGCGATCGCGCTGGCCATCGCGGGCGGCGCGGTCATCATCCTGGTCTGGTTGCGCGCGGCTTGCGGCGCCGGGAGCCCCGGCGGGCCCCCGCGCGAGCCGACGACCGCGGCGATCGAGACGACCCTCGTCGCGGGCCGGGCCGCTCCGGCGACCTCGGGTCGAGTCGGATGACAGCCGAGGCGGGCGGCCGCCGTCGTCGTTCCTACGAGCCCGCATAGGGGCTACCAACTTCGCTCAGGTCCGATGGGCTCGCCTTCGGCGAGCAGATGTCACCACGGAGGCACGGAGACACGGAGAAGCGACTGAGGGCGCCGTATCCCGGCTCGCGCGAGCCGACCGGCTCCAGGGATGGCTCCCTCTCGGTCT
>JAJDCQ010000154.1 GCA_029260755.1 Planctomycetota bacterium
AGGGGTCAGGTCCAGTATTTTTACCATTTCTCAGTGCAGCCCCCGTCGGCCGACGGAGGGGAAAAGGTAAAAATACTGGACCTGACCCCTGGGGGTGGGAGTCGTTGGTGTGGCTTGGTTTGTGGGGGCGGGTTGTTCAGACGCTCTCGCGCCTTCTCTTCTTTGCTCTTCTGCGGGCGGCTCCGATGACGGCTTGCCATGGCTCGGGGCAGAGGAGCGCTCCGGCGGCCGCGTAGAAGGCGACGCCGGCCGCGATCGGCACGATGACGGCGATGGCGCGTCCGCCGAGGCCGGCGCCGAGCGGGTCGGGAAGGAGCAGGCCGAGCGCCCAGCAGCCGGCTCCCATTGCCGCGGACAGCAGCAACGGGAAGAGGTAGGCGGTGACCGGCGAGCGGGCGGCTTCGCGTGCCGCCGGTCGGAGCTTGCCCTGGAGGGCCCAGGCGAGGAGGGCGACGTTGACGACCTGGGCGAGGGTCGTCGCGAGGGCGAGGCCGGTCTCGCGGAGCGGGAAGACCAGGAGCAGGTCGAAGATCACGTTGAAGACGACGGCGATCGCGGCGGCCCGGGCGACGGTGCGGACGTCGCCGAGGGCGTAGAGCGCGCGCGACAGGAGGGCGGTGAGCGAGAGGAAGACGACGCTCGGGGCGTAGGCGGCGAGCGCCCCCGCGGTTCGCCCGGCCGCGTCCGCGTCGAACGCTCCGCGCGCGAAGAGGAGAAGGACGAGCGGCCCGGCGATGGCCGTGAGCCCGGCGGCCGCCGGCGCCGAGACGAACACCGTCGCCCGGATGGCGCCGCCCAGGCTCGCTCCGAGTCGTTCGTCCTCGCCCCGGGCGGCTCGGGTGGCGAGCTCGGGAAGGGCCGCGACCGCGATCGCGAGGCCGGACAGGGCGACCGGGAGGTGCGTCAGGCGGAACGCGTAGTAGAGCGCGGCGACGGCCCCTCCGTCGGGGACGAACGCCCACGCGATCCCGCGGTCGGCGACCAGGTTCACCTGCGTCACGGCGAGCCCGAACAACGTCGGCACGAGGAGCGAGCGGACCCGGCCGACGTCGGGGTTCCTCGGCGTGAGCCGGGGGCGGCGCATCAGCCCGCGCCGCGCGAGCGGCACCAGGTGGAGGACGAACCCGAGGACGCCGCCGCCGAGGATCGCCGCGGCGACCACGTGGATCGTCGTCTCGGCGGTCGCCCCCGCCGTGCGCGAGACGATCGCGAGGGCGGCGATCCAGACGGCGTTCAGGACGACCGGCGCGGCGGCCGACGGCGCGAAGCTTCGGTGGGCGTGGAGCAGCCCGCCCAGGAGCGCGGAGCTGCACGCGACGATCACGTAGGGGGCGAGCACGGCGGTGAGCGAGAGGAGCACCGGCGCCAGGTCGGCGACCCGACCGGCGATGACGACGCCCGCCTCGATGAGGAGCAGGATCACCACCAGGACGACCAGGAGCTCGCCGAGGACGCCGGCGAACAGCCGTCCCGCGCGATCGTCGTCGTGCTCCTCGCGCGTCTGGACGTAGGTCGGCACGAACACGGCCGACAGCGCGCCCTCGCCGAAGAGGCGCCGGAACAGGTTCGGGATCGTCCACGCGATGTAGAACGCGTCGGCGACGCGGCTCAGGCCGAACGCCTCGGCCATGAGGAGGTCGCGGACGAAGCCGAGGATCCGCGAGGCGAGCGTCCAGATGAAGTTCGTCCGGGCGCCGGCCATCGCGGAGCCGCCGTCGTCATCGGGGATGACCGCGGGCGCGTGATGGCTCGACGACGGCGCCTCGGGGCTCATGGTCGGCATCCTACGACCCGCGCGCCGCGCGCGCCTCACCGACCGCGTCGACGATCCTCCGCGTCGCCGCCCGAACGTCGTCGGCGCCGGTGACCGCGCTCGCGACCGCGACCCCGGTCGCGCCCGCCGCGATGCAGGCCGCCGCGCGGGCGGCGTCGATCCCGCCGATGGCGAAGCTCGGCACCGGGCATCGGGCGGTCAGGTCGGCCAGCAGCTCGACTCCGCGCGCGCCGAGCTCGGGCTTGCTCGGGCTGGCGAAGATCGTTCCGATCCCGACGTAGTCGACGCCCGCCTCGAGCGCGTCGGCGAGCTCGTCGCGGTCGTGGGTGCTCGCGCCGATCACCCGGGTCGGGTCGAGGATGCGCCGCGCCTCGGTCGGCGGGATGTCGTCCTGGCCGAGATGCACCCCGTCGGCGCCGCAGAGATGAGCGATCCCGATGTGATCGTTCACGACCAGGCGCGCCCCTGCCTGGTGAGCCCGGGTGACGAGCACCTGGGCCGTCACGAGCACCTCGCGCCGCGGCGCGCTCTTCTCCCGGTACTGGACGAATCGGCACCCGCCGGCGATCAGCTCGTCGAGTCGACGCAGGGCCGCTTCGCCGGTGCCGTCGAGGAGGACCAGGACGGCGTGCTCGGGCTCGGCGAGCCACCGGGCGTGGGCGGGCGTCGGGGCGTCGGCCATCGAAGCGGCTCCTCGGGACTCCTCGGGGGCGTCGCCGCGTCTCCGGCGGCGTCCGGGCGCCCCTTGACGGGGCGGCCGGGGACGCGACACTGGAGGCTGCTCGGCGGGGGTGAGACCCCCTCCATCATCCAATGATCGCCATTGCGAGGCTCCGGCTTGGGTCCTCGCCGCGGACGAACCGGCCTTGGCTCAGACGCCCCCTCGAGATGCGAGTCGCCCGGGCCCGCCGCCGCGGCTCCTCCCCGACCTGGTCGACCCCGACCCGCCGTCCGCGTCGCGGCGCCGCGAGGCGAGCGCGCTCATCGCGAGCGCGGTCGTTCCGGGCCTCGGCCAGCTCATCCTCGGGCGGCCCTTCGTCGGCCTGGCCCTCTTCGCCGCGTTCTCGGTCGCCGCGAACGCGGCGCTCCTCGGCCGCGTCCTCCGCACCGACGAGGTCGTCCCGACCGACCTCTTCGTCTACGGCACGCCGATCGCGCTGCTCGTCTGGGTCGTGGCCGTCGTCCACGCCTACGCGGTCGGCCTCGCGATCGACCGGGTCGCCGCCCGACGGCGCCGACGCGACCTCCTCCGGGAAGGCCTCTTCCACTATGTCTCGGGCGACTGGAACGTCGCCCGCGAGCGGTTCCGCGCGGCGACCGATGCGAGCATCGACCCCGACCGCGAGGAGATCGACGCCCTCTTCCACCTCGGCGTCGTCCTCTACCGGATGGGCGACGCGCCGGGCGCGCTGCGGGCGTTCCGCACCCTCGGTCGGCGCGACTTCGAGCGGAAGTGGGCCGACGACGTGGCCGCGCTGATCCTCGGGCCGAAGCGGGCCCGCAAGGCCGCGGCCTGACCGGCCCGACACGAGCGACGAACGGAACGACGAACGGATCGACATGGCGAAGACCAAGGACGGCACCGCGGGCAAGAAGAAGCGGAAGAAGAAGGCGGCGAAGGGCGGAGACAAGAACGGCAAGTCGGGCGACGCCAAGCTCAAGGTCGGCTCCGAGTTCGAGACCGTCTTCTTCGCCAACCCGAAGGTCGACAGCCCGCTGCCCTTCCGCGCGACCCACGCCGACGAGCGGCGCGCGCCGAAGGTGATCCTCTGCGCCGACTCGCGCGTCGGGATCGGCCAGCGCTGCAAGGTCCGGGTCTCCTCGATCAAGAAGCCGGCGAGCCGCGACCGGGGCCACATCGAGGTGGAGTTCCTCTCGCGGGTGACCTTCCGCCTCGACGACAGCATCTGGGTCGAGCCGACCCTCGGCAAGAAGCTGCACGCGCTCCTCGAGAGCGGGATGAACATCCTCCTCGACGGCCCTCAGGGCTCGGGCAAGACGGTCCTGAGCCGCAAGATCGCCGAGGCGCTCGGCTTCGAGTACGTCTTCTTCAACTGCAGCTCGATCTTCGAGGCGACCGACTTCCTCGCGACCCTCCAGATCCGCGCGACCGACTCCGGGCAGGCCGAGACGGTCTGGATCCCGACCGACATCCTCCGCGCGCTCGAGGGCGCGCTCCGCGACCCCGAGCGACGCGTCCTGATCTTCCTCGACGAGTTCAACCGCTGCCGCGAGATGGCGCGGAACGGGATCATGCCGGCGCTCGACTCGACCCGGAAGCTCTACAACCCGCTCACCGGATCGACGGTCGACATCCCCGACAACGTCCTCTGGATCGCGGCGATCAACAACGGCGCCCAGTTCACCGGGACGACGAGCGTCGACCCGGCGCAGCTCGACCGCTTCGCGCCGATCAAGATGGACTACCCGCCGCGCGACGAGGAGATCCGGATCCTCGCCGAGCGCAACCCCAGCGTCGCGCGGAGCTCGATCGAGCGAATCGTCGACGCGGCGAACGGCGTCCGGAAGGACGAGGGGCTCGGCGTCGACCTCTCGATGCGCGCGACCGAGGAGGTCTGCATCCTCCTCGGGCATCCGAACTTCTCGGAGCTCGACGCGGCGGTCGCGGTGCCCGAGCTCCTCCAGACGAGCTTCTGCGCTCGCTTCCCCGGACGCTGGGACGACGCGTCGACCGACGCCGGCCTCGTCTGGCAGGTGATCGTCCGCACCCTCGCCCTGTAGAGCGTGCCGAGCGGAACGCCCAGCCTCGATCCGATCCTCGCCGGGATCGCGTCCCACGAGCCGCTCGTGCGGGCAACGTCGGTCGCTCTCCTCGTCGAGCACTACCCGGCCGAGTACGAGGCGCGCCGGCGCGCCCTCCTCCACGACGAGGACGGAGGTGTCGTCGAGGCGACGCTCGAGGCGGTCGCGCGGCATCTCCCGGGCGAGATCTCCGACGAGGCGAAGGAGGCCTTCCTCGACGAGCGCGAAGGCCCCAAGGGCGCCGGGGCGAGAGGCATCGCCCGATGGGGAGACGAGGCGTCGCTCGCGACCCTCCTCGACGCCCTCCAGGGCGGGCAGCTCCCCCAGCCCTGGGTGCCCGGCGCCTTCGTCGCGCTCGCGGCCGCGCGCGAGTCCGACGTGCTCGACCGGGCGCGGCGCCACAAGGGCGAGATGTTCGGCATCGAGCTCGCGCGGCGGCTCGCGGTCGCGGCGCCCGAAGGGGAGGGCGAGGACGAGGCCGAGAAGCGACGCGCCCGCTGCCAGGCGGTCATCGAGGAGTCGCTCGGCGACGACGACGACGAGGTGCGGGCGGCCGCCCTCGACGGGCTCGCCGACGCGGGCTGGCGGTTCTGGGAGGACCAGGCGCGACGGCGCCTCGACGACGACGCGTGGGAGATCCGCGAGGTCGCCGTGAAGCTGATGGGGCGGAGCGAGGCCGACGATGCCCTCGACCTGATCCTCGGCAAGTTCGAGGACGAGGACGAGGACGTCCGGCGGACGGCGCTCACCGCCGCGGCCGAGCGCGCGCCTGCGCGGCGCGCCGAGCTGGCGCTACGGCTCCTTGGCGACTGGGACGACGACGTCTGCCAGAAGGCGGTGGAGCTCCTCGCCGAGGCGACGATCGACGCCGACGTCATCGAGGCGGCGATCGGCAAGCTCGCCGAAGCTCAGGGAACCTCGGGGCGACGGATCCTCGATCTCGTCCGCGAGCACGCGCCCGAACGGCTCGAAGAGGCGCGCGACGTGGCGCTGCACAGCACCGGCGAGCAGACCCGGACGGCGGCGGCGACCATGCTGATCGAGGAGGCGCAGCGCCTCCACGCAGCCGCGGCCGAGGACGGGGCGTCCCCCGAGACGACCGAGGCGGCCGAGGCGATGCTCGGACGGGTCCGGTTGCTCCTCGGCGACACCGGCCAGGCCGTTCGCGTCGGGGCGATCTCGGCCCTCTACGATCTCGAGCCGCCCGAGACGGGACGGATGCTGGCGGTCCAGGCGATTCACGATGCGAGCTGGCAGATCCGGGTCGGCGCCCTCGAGCGCCTGCGCGAGGATCCGGACCCGCTCCTCGTCGACGAGCTGCTCCCGCTCGCCCGCGACCAGGACGCGACCGTGCGGCGGACGGCGATCGGCGTCCTCGCGAAGTTCGACGACCGGCGCGTCGTCTCCGAGATCGTGAGCAGCCTCGACGACGTCGATCAGGCGGTCCAGACCGAGGCGAAGGCGGTGCTCGAGGGCGAGCGCGGAGCGGTGCCGTCGTTGCAGCGGGTCCTCGCCGACGACGCGAGCCTGATCGAGCCCGACGAGCCCGACACGGTCCTCGGCGATGCGGTGATCCCGGGCGCCGAGCGCAAGCCCTGGGACGTGATGCGCGCACGGATCGACGCGATCCACCGCTGGGCGGTGAAGGTCGGCCAGGAGCTCCTCGGCAAGTCGGTGACGGTCGTCCAGTACCGGCAGGGACTCGGCTGCACCCGCGAGGTGCCGCGGAGCAAGACGGCCGAGCTCGAGATCAGCGACACGCCGATCACCTCGGGGCACCCGCACGGCGAGGAGATCATGCGCGGCCTCGCCCTCCACGAGATCGGGCACCATCTCTGCGACATCGGCGTCCGCGGGCACCGGACGATGCGCGGGATCGCCCGGAGCGAGGGACTCTCCGAGATCTACGACATCCTGCGCGACGAGCGCCTCGAGCGGGTCCTCCGGAGCCGGCGGCCGCAGTGGGGCAAGCTCTTCGACCGGCTCGCGTCGTACGCGTTCGCCCAGGAGAGCTGGAGCGTCCCGCTCGAGCGGTACGCGGAGCTGCTCGAGCGGCCGGTCGACGAGGTCGCCGAGGCGCTCGAGGCGCGCGAGCTGCCGGGCAAGCTCATCACGGAGAGCCTGCGCGGGCCGAAGGTGTCGCTGCGCGAGCGCGACATGCTCGCGATCCCGGGGATGGTGCCGCCGCTGCCGGCGTGGCTGGCGTGCCTGCGGTGCGGGTTCGATCCGCGCGAGCACCCGAACCCGGTCGTGAAGGCGGCGATCGACGTCGTCCCGCCGAACCTGAAGGACCTCACCCACGCCGAGGTCGTCGCGGTCGCCCGGAAGGTCGCGGACCTGATCGGCCGGAGCGACGATCACCAGCGCGGGATGCAGCGGATGCGCCGGACGATGCGGCGCTTCGGCGACGTGACCCGCGGCATGCGGAAGTGGCTCGACCGGATCCGCCGGCGCGGCCAGCTCCCCGCGGCGCTCCGGCCCGAGGACGGGCCGCCGCCCGATCCGCACGCGTCGCCGGTGCGTCGCCAGCCGCAGCAGCAGCGGCCGCCGCCGGTGCCGTCGTTCGGGCCGCCGTCGGGGCGGCGCGAGCTGAATCTCGGGCCGGAGAAGGACTTCAAGAGCCTCGAGAAGGAGGAGACGATCCCCTTCGATCCGGCCGCCTACGCGGCGCTCGTCGCGACGATCCGCAAGCACGTCCGGCGGCTGCGCGCCTACCTCGAGCGGCTCGGCAAGCGCCGCGTCGAGGAGTTCGCATCACGCCGCGGGCGGCGCCTCGACCTCGCTCAGGCGAAGCGCACCGCGTTCTCCCGGTCGCCGAACCTGCTCGTCTTCGAGACCGAGGAGCTCGCCGCCGATGCCTACATCGGGATCCTGATCGACCGGTCGGGTTCGATGGGGCGGGAGCGGATGGAGCGGGCGAAGAGCTTCGGCGCGCTCGTCGCGGAGAGCGCCCGAGGTATCCGCGGGCTCGAGGGCCACGTCACCTCGTTCGACGGCTACGTCTTCTACCACCTGGGCGACCTGCAGCGAAACGCCGTGGCGAGCCTCTACGCCCACAACGGCAACAACGACGCCGGCGGGCTCGAGAAGGCGGCCCAGCTCGCCCTCGCCAGTCGCAAGAAGAACAAGCTCATCCTCATGATCAGCGACGGCGCGCCGACCGAGTGCACGTTCGAGTCGCTCAAGAACCTGGTCGAGCGTCTCGGTCGGGACCACGGCATCGCCTGCGCGCAGGTCGCCGTCGCCCCGATCGACCAGATCGCCTTCCCCCACTACGTCGACCTGACCGCGTTCACCCTCGACGAGGCGATCGCCCGGTTCGGCTCGACGCTGATGCGGTTGACGGCGTCCTGGCGGTAGGCCTCGCGCCACCCACGCCGCGTCGAGGCGGCTCGTGCATCGAGCCGGCCCCGCGGCGATGTAGACTTCACGCTCCCGAGGGAGGTCTCGGAGACGTGCGGTGGGTGATCTCGATGTCACGACGAAGGTGTTGCTCCGGGAGGATCCCGAGGCGTTCGCCCGGCTGCTCCTCGCGAAGGTGGGCGGCTTCGCCGGGTCGATCGTCGAGGTCCGCCCGGACGAGACGGTCTACACGGCGACCGAGCGGCGACTCGACAAGGTCCTTCGCGTCGAGCTCGAGCGCGACGGCACCCGCGAGGCGGCCTGGCTCCACATTGAGGTCGAGGCCGTCTGGCGCTCGACCGTGCCCCGACGTGTCTACCGATACTGGAGCCGGGTCAGCGATGCCCACGGCGAGGAGGTGAGCTCGTTCCTGATCGTGCTCAAGCGCGACGCGCGGCAGCGCCCCGACCCGGTGGGCAGGTTCGAGCAGCGGTCGAGCCTCGGCACGACGCTCCGGTTCGAGTTCGCGGTGATCCGGGCCTGGGAGGACCTCAGCGCGGCCGCGCTCCTGCGCGACGACGCCGACGGGTTGCTTCCGCTGCTGCCGTACGCGGGCGGAGCGACCGAGGAGCGCGTCGACGAGGCGATGACCCGC
>JAJDCQ010000155.1 GCA_029260755.1 Planctomycetota bacterium
TCCGACTGTCATCCGCGTCGACGACACCATAGACTGAGTCACGCCAACCTCCGTTCTGGGCCTCGAGCCCGGCTGTTCCTGGGAGCCTTATCGGCATCCCGCGAACGGAGGTTGGCCTTCCCATCCCATTCTCCGTGGTGAGCTCTTCTCTCTTCGCCGAAGGCGAAGCACCAAGCACGATAGAGCCTAGTAGAAGCGCTTCTCGCTCCCATCGCGCTTCCAGTCCAGGATCTTCAGCCAAGAGGCGACCGCCTTCGCGTCGGGGCCGGTCCCCTTCTCGTCGAAGACGAGGAGGCCGAAGAGGGTGTTGTCCCGCCGGGTGACGAAGACGTCGACCGCGCCTCCGGGGGCGTCGGGCGTGACGAGCCTCTGGTGGGTCCCGGCGAGCCCGCCGACCTCGGCCGGCTTCGGGTCGCCGGCCGGGACGACGCCGAGGCGTCTCCGGAAGTTCCCGATGAGCATCTTGTTGATGATCGCGTCGAACGCCTGCTGGTTGGGCGCCTCGGTGCACACGACGAGGAGGACGAAGCCGCGGGTGGGGTCGAGGCGCCCCTCGATCACCGATCCCGTCGCCTGGATCGGGGCTGGGGTGGAGACGCGCATGGTCCAGCCCGGCGCCTCGTCGGGGATCGACAGCTCGAACCCGAGGCGGTCGTCGCGGACCCGGCGGGGCTCGGCCTCGGTCGGGAGGAGATCCTCGCCGGAGAGCTCGAGGCCGGCGGCCATCTCCTCGGCGACCTTCCGGGAGGCGGCGACGTTGCCGGGCATCCCCCAGATGAGGAACTGGACCCGGCGGTCTCCGCGCGCGAACGTCGCCACGAGGTAGCGCAGGGCGAGGCCCTCGACGTCGACGTCGACCCAGCTCGACCGGCGCTCGGTCTCCCCGTCGACGACGAGGCGCGGCTCGGCCTCGTGCGCCGGGTGCTCGGGCGGCAGCATCCCCTGGAGCGCGTGGGCGTGGAGCTGCTCCGGCGAGAGGCCGGGGACTCGCTCGGCGATCACCATCCCGAGGAGACCGCGGCGCGGCTCCTGGATGAAGAGCGACGCCGCCGGGTTGCGCGCGCGGGCCTGCTGTCCGCCGCTCAGGCGCCAGAATCCGGTCGCGGGCGCGTTCCAGGTCAGGTCGTGGACGTAGTCGCGGTAGGACCCACCGCGGATGGCGTGCTCGGCCCCGACGGCGTCCTGCGGGTCGTCGGCGGCGAGGAGGGCCGCCTCGATCTCCGCCCGCTTCGCCTCCTCGAGGAGCTCGATCCGCCCGAGCTGCTCGAGCGCGCTCGGCATCGCCTCCTTCCGGACGGCCGACCGCCACCAGCCGAGCACCTGGACGACGACGTCGCCGTGCCACACGACGGCGTGGACGTAGTCGTAGGGCTCCCCGAGCCCGACGTCGGCCTGGAAGAGGGCGAGCATCGTCTTGCGCCCGGCCACGTCGGCCTCGATCTCCTCGATCGGGGCCCCGCCGAGCCCTTCGGCGCGCCCGGCGCGCAGGCCCTCCTCGTAGCCGGCCCTCTCGACGCCGGAGGCCCGCTCCGCCATGACGGTGATGTAGGCCTCCGGGGTCTCGAACGCGAGGCCGACCTCCGCGTCGGGGAGCATCTGCGCGAGCTCGGGGCCGGCGATGAGACGCCAGCCGCTCTGCTCGATCCGGATCCCGAACGCGGCGCTCTCGAAGACGCTCCCCTCGACGCGCCACCCGACCCCGAGTCGATCGTGATCCTCCAGGACCGGGTCGCGTCCCGGAACGGGCGCGTCGGGCGAGTTCACGACGAGCTGACCCTCGAGGTCGCCGAGCTCGTCCACGAGGCGGGGATCCGCCGTCCAGCGAAGGAGCCGGTAGGCGTGCCCCTCGCGGAGGACCAGCGAGCAGGCGAACGTGACCGGCACGCCGCCGGCCTTCCCCGAGAGGGCGAAACGGACGCCGGGAAGCCCGCCGATCGTCGCCGGCTCGAACTGCTCGACGCTCTTGTCCTCGACCGTCATCTGCTCGAGGAGCGTCCTGGCGAACGCCTCGGGCTCCGTCGCGGTGATCTGGTCGACGATCACGACCATCCAGATGCCGTGATCGCTGGTCGCGGCCGCGAGGGCGCCGGGGCTGATGCGCCGCGCCTCGGCCTCCGCGATGAGCTGCCAGCTCCGCGCCGGCCTCTTCAGGGTGAAGAGCCACCCGTGATCGACGATCTCGTCGTCGAGCACCTCCTGATCGCGGCGCGGGGGCTCACCGCCCTGCGCGCGGGCCTCCTCGGCCGCGCCGGCCAGGGAGAGCGCGATGAGCGCGGCGAGGGGGAACAGGCGGCCGAGGTCGCCGAACGGGCCGGGGCGCGGACTCACGGGCAAGCTCTCCTGCGGACGGCGAGGGTCGGTGGTCGGACCCGAAGGATCCCGCGATCCGGCGAAAATCACAACCTGAGCACGATCTGCTGCCCCACCCGCTAGTGAGCTTTCGGGGGTCAGGTCCAGGATTCACACCGAAGGGGTCAGGTCACACCAGAGGGGCCAGGGGCAACGAGCCGCTGCGACGGGTTCGCTGGTGTGATTCCTGGACCTGACCCCTTCGATCACAGTAGAGGGGGGCCGTTCGATGAACGAGTGGTCATCGGGACGGGCAGGCGGCCGTCGGCGAAGTCTACGCGACCGCGTGAGTTGGGACTTACTCCCTGTCCCCCAACGACCTGGTCGGTTCTCGGGGTGAGCACTCGGGTTGCGTGATGCCGGCAGGCCGAGTTCTCCACATCGTTGCCTCGTCCTCGTCGCGGTCTCTATGATCCGCGCTCGCCGCGACGGGTTCCGTCGCGCATGACCCCAGACGACCGAGGAGGCGCCCGTGGGGCTCTTCAAAGGCTCACTCACGTTCCGGACGTTTCTCTGCGAGCACCGCGCGGACGACCGCGATGCCGAGACGGTCGCGGACGCCTTCCAGCAGCACCGCTTCCGCGGGCTGGGGCAGGGCGGTCCGAGCTCGTTCGACGAGAGCGGCTCGCCGGCCGCGATCGGCTGGGTGACCGCCCGCAACTGGCTCGACACCGACCTCTCGATCGAGAAGGTCCAGGCGGGCCGCTACTACATCTTCAGCCTGCGCCGCGATCAGCTCCGGATCCCGAAGTCGCTCCTCGACGCGCGCTTCGATCTCGAGGAGCGGGCGCAGCGCGAGGCGCTCGGCCTCGACCGCCTCCCCTACAAGAAGAAGCGCGAGCTCAAGGCCCAGATCAAGGAGGAGCTCGAGGGGCAGGTGCAGCCCACGACCCGCTCCTTCCCGATCATCTGGGACCCGCGCGGCGGCCGGGTGCTCGTCGGCTCGACCTCGGAGAAGTCGTGCGACGACTTCGTCGCCCTCTTCGGCCAGACCTTCGACCGCGAGGTCACCCCGCTCCTGCCGGGGCCGCTCTCGACGGTGCTGACGGGCGACGAGAGCGCCGCGGACCGGGCGAGCCTGATCAGCCTCATTCCCGAGGAGGTCGCCGCGGCGAGGCAGCCCGCGACCGTGCAGTTCGGAGATTAGCGAGTCCCGAAGGAAGGGAGCGACCGGAGACCATCATGATCATGCCGCGTGACGAATCCTCGGGCAGCCCGCTCGACGACCGCAAGAACCGGATCAAGGAGGCGCTCGGCGAGGGCGCCGAGCCCGAGACGCCGATCGGCGGGATCGCCCCGTGGCTCGGCGGCGAGTTCCTCCTCTGGCTCTGGTGGCAGGCCGAGACGACCGACGGCACCTTCGACCTGCCCGACCGCGCGAGCGGCGAGCCGTCCGAGCCGGTCGCCCTCATGCTCGAGGAGGGGCTCACCCTCGCGGGCGAGCCGCCCGCCGAGGGCGCGGGCGGGTGCGGCGTGGCGTCGCTCCGGATCGGCGCGCCCGCGGCGAGCGCCGAGGCGGCGGCCGCGCTCCTCACCGGGAAGCTGCCGAAGCGGATGCGCCTGCTCCTCGCCCGCGGCGAGCGGCAGTGGTCGCTCTCGCTGAACGCGGAGACGCTCGACCTCGCCAGCGTGAAGGTGCCGCCGCCCGGCGCCGACGCGACTGAGCCCGAGGACGTCCTCATGGAGCGCCTCTCGGGCTTCGCCGAGGCCCGCGAGATCATCGAGGGGCTCTACGCGGGCTTCCTCGGACGCCGCCTCGGCCCGCCCTGGGAGGGGGAGGACGTTCCGGGGATCCGCCGGTGGATGCACGACAAGGCGGCTGGCGTCGCATAGCGACCGATCGCGCCGCCGGGCACGGGCACGGAGAACGACGACGGGCGTCCTCACCTCGTGAGGACGCCCGTGCTTCGCTCGAGGGGGTCGGCGCGGCGACTAGCGACCGCCGTAGGGGCGCTTCCCTCTCCGAACGTAGATCAGGACCTCGTCGCGGGCTCCGGTCGTGTCGTCGACCGCCCAGATCTTGTAGATCCGGCCGGGCTGGCAGTCGCGCGGGTGCCACCAGCCGTTCGCGTCGATCCAGCCGCCGTCCATGCCGAAGCTGACCGAGCTCGCCGCGGCGGCGTTGAGCCGCTCGTCGAAGAACTCGAGCGTCAGCTGCACCTTCTCGTGGCGCCCGATCCGCGAGATGCGCGGTCCGAGGACGATGTGGGCCGCGCCGCTCGGCTTGATCGTGACCCAGGTGAAGACGGCCTTGTTCGAGACGTGGTCGAACACGGTCACCCGATACCGCCCGGGCGTGTTGCCGGCGGTGTAGACGCCGCCGGCGGTGATCGTGCCGCCGCTGGCGCCCCACTCCCACTTCACGTTGTCGTAGGGGTTCTTCCACTGGTCGAACCCGGCCGCCCGGAACTGGAGGCTCTCGCCGCACTTGAGCTCGGCGTTGAGCGGATCCATCCCGATGGTCGCGAGCTGGGCGTTGCTCTTGATCGTCACCCACGCGACCTTCACCGCGTTCGACGAGAGCTCCCGCACGGCGACCTTGTAGCGACCGGGCGTGTCGCCGGCCGTGTAGAGGTTGCCGCGCAACGTCCCGCCGCCCGCGCCCCAGGCCCAGGTCGCTCCGGCGAACTCGTTGCCGTACTGGTCCCAGGCCTGCGCGCCGAACCGGACGCTCTCGCCGGGGTAGAGGGTGTGGCTCTCCGGCGAGATCGCGATCCGCGCGCAGTGGAGCGGCGCCGCGATCTCGACCCAGGCCTTCGCCCGCCACTGCTTCGCCTGCGCCCAGATCTCGTAGCGTCCGGGCGTGTTCCCGGCGTAGTAGGCCGCCCCGCGGAAGGAGCCTCCCTGGCCGCCCCAGCGGACGCCGCCCCGCCTGATGCAGCCGCAGAACTCGGCCTGGAAGATCGCCCGCTGCCCCGGCGCGATCTGGACCGCGTCGGGCACGATCCGGAGGTAGTGCTCGTGCGCGGGCGCGGCGGCCTTCGCCTTCACGACGATCTGCGCCTTGCCCTTCTGCCCGAGCCGCGCCGCTCGATCGGTCGTCACCTCGATGTCGTAGGTGCCCGGCTTGCTCGGCGCGAGAAAGATGTTCTGGGCGAGCTTCGTCTTCTGGCCCTGCTGGAAGCGGCCGCCGTTCATCGCAAACCACTGCCAGTCGTGCTTGCTGTAGGTGCGCTCGCCCTTCCGGAGGAGCACCGCCTTGAACGGGATCTGCGCTCCGGGCTCGACCTCGATGTAGTCGGGCTCGACGTGGACGGTGTAGCGGGCCGCCTGCGCGTGCGCCTCGGTGGCCGGCGCGAGCGCCAGGAGCGCCGCGGCGCCCAGCATCGCGGTCAGGATCGATCGCATTCTCATGAGTGGCTCCTCCCCAGGTCCGAGCCCGTCCGTTTTCGGGCTCGCGCTCAGTATGAGTCTCCTCCGGGACGCGTCAACGCGGGCGCGCGGCGCCTCCGGCGAACCGGCGGTGAGACGCGCCCGCGCCTCGACGATTCGAGTCTCGCGCAAGTTCCCTCGCGCCCGAGGCCTCCGCCCGAAATGGCGCGAGGCGGACCCGGGGGCCCGCCTCGTCGCGTTAGGTCGGTGTTCTCGATGCTCTCGCCCGCCTGGGCGCGGCGCGCTACCTCTTGTAGACGTAGATGAACATCTCGTCCCGCGCGCCGGTGTGGTCGTCGACGACCCAGACCTTGTAGGTCTTCCCGGCGTAGCAGCCCTTCGGCGTCCACCAGCCGTTCGCGTCGATCGCGCCGCCCTCGATGCTCCAGGTGACCTCGCTCGAGGCCAGAGGCTCGCACTGCTCGTCGAAGAACTCGATCGAGAGCTGCACTCGGCCGTTGGTCGGGCAGCGAGCGACCCGCGGCCCGATCTTCACGTAGGCGGCCCCCGCGGGCTTCACCGTCACCCAGGTGAAGGTCGCCTTGTTCGAGCTCGTGTCGAACAGCGTCACCTTGTAGCGGCCCGGCTTGTCGCCGGCGGTGTAGAGCCCGCCCGCGGTGATGGTGCCGCCCGCATCCGAGCCCCACTCCCACTTCACGTTGGCGTAGGGCTTCTTCCACTGGTCGAACCCGGCGGCCTGGAACTGGATGCTCTGGCCGCACTTGACCTCGGGGTTCTGCGGCGCGAGGGCGATCGCGTGGAGGCTCGCCCGCGCCTGGACGGTCACCCAGGCCTTCGCCGACTGACCCGAGACGGTGTCCTTCACCCAGATCTGGTACTTCCCGGGCGCGTCGCCGGCCGTATAGACGTTGGCGCTCCACGAGCCGCCGTCGCCGCCCCACTCCCAGCTCGCGCCGCGGTAGTCGTCGCCCTTCTGGTCCCACGCCTTCGCCACGAACGTGACCGACTCGCCGGCGTAGACGGAGTGCGCGCTCGGCTCGATCGCCACCCGGGCGCAGTGGAGCTCGGGCTCCTTCGCCTTGACGACGATCTCCACGGTCGCCTTCTGCCCGAGCCGCGCCGCCCGGTCGGTCGTCACCTCGATGTGGTAGGTGCCGGGCTTGTTCGGCGCGATGAACACGTTCTGGGCGATCTTGGTCTTCTGGCCGCGCTTGAAGCGGCCGCCGTCCTTGGCGTACCACTCCCAGTCGCTGCTGCTGTACTTCCGCTCGCCCTTGCGGAGGAGGATCGCCTTGAAGGGGATCTCGGCGCCCGGTTCGACCTCGATGTAGTCGGGCTCGACCGCGACGGTGTACTTCGCCGCGGCCTGGGCGTGGGCGGCATCGGCGGGGGAGAGGAGGGCGCCCGCGATCCCCAGGAGCAGGGTCGCGGCGATCGTCTGAGTTCTCATCGGGGGTCTCCCTTCGGTCGGTGAAGCCGACAGTATGCGTCGGCCCGGGCGGGGAGATCAAACGGCACCCGGGCCGCGGGTGGCCTCAGCGCCGGTCCCGGACGAGCTTCCACTCCTCGGGCTGGTCGAAGAGGAAGTAGGGATGCACCCGGACGCCCTTGAGGCTCGCGGTGTGCGCCGCGTACCGATCGAGCTGCCAGAGGAAGGCGTGGCTACAGTCCTCGCTCGCGAGGCGGTGCACGTCGTGGGTGAGGCGGAGGATCTCGCGCGCGTCGGCCGACCGCTGGATCCCCGCGAACCGCTCCATGATCGCCGGGTTCACGTAGCCCGAGAAGTTGGTTCCGCCCGACCCCGTCCGCCGCGTGTCGAAGAGGGGGAGCGGGTCGGGCGAGCCGTGGAAGGCGTGCTGCCAGTAGACGATCTCGAAGTCCTGCTTCACGAGGACCTCGTCGCGCAGGTCGAGCTCGCCCTTCTTCGCCAGCCGCGCCCGGATCCCGATCTGCCGGAGGTTCTTCCGGATGTAGTTCACTGCTTGCTCGACGGACCGATCGGTGTTGCCGAACTTGATCGTCAGCTCGAGCGGCCTGCCCTCCTTCTCCCAGTAGGACCCCTCGCGCCGCCAGCCGAGCGGCAGGAGCGTCCGCTTGAGCACCTCCTCGGCGCGGTCGATGTCGAACGCGTAGCCCTCGACGGTCTCGTCGTACGCCCACGAGCCGCGCGGGAACGGCCCGGTCACGAGCGCGTGGGCGAGGCCCTCGCGACCCTTGGCGAGGTTCGCCGCGCTGAAGTACTGCTCGAGGATCGTCTCGCGGTCGACCGCGTGCGAGATCGCCTGACGGACGCCGCGGCTCGCCAGGATCGGGTTGCGGTGGTTGAACGCGAGGAACGAGATCGTCCGGCTCCGGTAGCGGACGACGCGGAAGCCGCGCTGCCGCGAGAAGAACTCGACGTCGAGCGGACGGAGCTCCGCGAGCAGGTTGAGCGCCCCCTTCTCGAGGTCGTTGCGGGCGGCGTTGCGGTCGGCGTAGGTCCGCAGGATCACGCCGTTGAGGAGCGGGCGCTTCCCGCCCGCGACCGGCGCCGGGCGGCCGCCTCCGGCCCGCGCCTTGGGGGCCGCCTTCACGAACCGGTCGTTCCGACCGAGCCGGAGCTTGCGCGAGCCGAACCCCTCGGCGTAGACGAACGGACCCGAGCCGAGCGGCGCGCTTGCGAACGGATGCCCCCGCGTGAGCGCGCGGTCCTCGAGCTTGCTCCGCGGCAGCACCTTGAACGTGAAGAGGGAGAGCGGGAGGTAGTAGGGGCGGGCGAGCTTGACCGAGATCCGGCGCGTCCCCTCGACGAGCACGTCCTTCACGGCGCCGGCGAAGACCGGGTCGCGGTTCTCGGTTCCCTCGTCGGTCATCGCCTCGATCGTCGCGAGGACGTCCTGCGCGGTCACCGACGTCCCGTCGCTCCAGACCGCGCCGCGTCGCAGGACGAACGACCAGACGAGGCCGTCGGCGCTCCCCTCCCAGCGCTCGGCCAGGGCGGGGCGGAAGCGCTCGTCCTCGGTCCGCTCGACGAGGCTCTCGAACAGGAACTGCCCGATGCGTCGCTCGCTCGCCTTGCGGGCGGTGACGGGCTCGAGCGTCTCGGGACGGGCGAAGTCGCCGTAGACCATCTCGCGCTTCTCGGCCCGGCATCGGTCGAGCCAGTAGGTCGCGTCGGCGTGGAGCGCCTCCATGCTTCCCTCGGCGGGCTCGGAGCCGTCGCCCGCGTCGGGGCGGGCGCCGATCAGGCGTCGGGCCGTGTCGACGGCGGAGACGAACGCGTCGTGGGCGCGGTCGTACTCGCGCGCCTCGAAGGCCGCCTGGCCCCGGGAGAGGGCGGCGCGCGCCTCGGTCGTCAGCTTCTCCCGGGCGGCCGTCAGCGCGTCGGAGGTCTCGCCGAGCCCGCGCTCGGCCGTCAGCTTCCGCGCCGGGCTGAGGTCGATCGCGCGCGCGAACAGCTCGTAGGCGCGCTCGAGATCCTCGAGCTCACCGCGGTCGAGCGCCTCGGACGCCTCGCCGAGCTCGATCTCCTGGAGCCGACGGAGCGCCGCGGCGCGCGCCTGCGCCGCCACGCCGCGCGGGCCCTTCCCGAGGCCGCGGCGCACGATCGCGCGCGCGGTGGCCCAGTCGTGCGCATCGACCGCGGGGTTCGCCTGGGCGATCCCGACCTCCTCGCGCCAGCGGATCGCGTGGACGTCGTCCATCGGGATCACGCGTCCCGCCTTCGCCTTGGGGTCCGGCTTCCGACCCGGCAGGAGCGGACGGATCGTGACGGAGTCCTTCTTGATGGCGGTGATGGTCCCGCGGAGTACCGGTCCGGTGACGAGCTCGACCTCGTCGTGGGGCGGCTGATCGGGCGGCGGCGGCTTCCACGGACGCGGCCCGGCGCCGTCGTCGGCCACGAGCAGGCTCGTCCCGGCGAGCAGCAACCCGAGCGTCGCGGCGACCGTCGCGGCGGCGATCGAGGTCGACCGGCTCATCGGTCCTCCTCGAGGGCGAGGACGAGCCGGTAGATCTCGGCCTCGGCCGGGCTCGTCTTCTCGAGGCTCCGGATGAGATTGCGGTAGATCTGCGCCGCGACCTCGTTCGAGGGGCGGACCCGGTCGGGGAACCCGGTCTCGGCGATCGCCTTCGCGCGTCGGGCCGCCGCGATCGCGCCGATCGCCGCGCGGAAGTGGACGGCGGCCGCCTCGTGCCGTTCGCGGCTCTGGAGGTAGACGCCGGCGTTGCTCTCCGCCTTCGCGCGGCCCTCGGCGCCGGCGATGTACTTCTGCAACGTCCGATAGGTGCGGACGACGTTCCGCGCCTCGCGGTCGAGCGCGGCGGTCTCCTCGCCCGCGAGCGCCTCGAAGCTCGCCGCCTCCTCCCCCTCGCCGGCGAGGCGCTCGGAAGGGACGCCGGCGTCGATCAGCGCGTCGTGCATCGGGCGGGCGAGGCCGTAGGCGTCCGACGGGTCGAGCGCGATGGCGAGGCGCCCCGCCACCGCGGCCCGCGGCTTCTGGCCACCGCGCGCCCACGAGACGGCGAGGTTGGCGACGGCCGGGACGAACGCCGAGTTCACCTGGAGCGCTCGACGCCAGCAGCGGACCGCGTCCGCCTCGTGCCCGTTCCGGGCGAGGTGGTTGCCGAGGAGGTGGGCGGGCAGCGGATCGTCCGGGAGCTCGCCGCGCTCCCGGATGAACCGGGCGAGGGCGTCGGGGTCGGTCTCGGCCTCGCGCGCGATCGCGTAGACGGGCCCGAAAGGGCGTCCGTCCACGAGCACCGGCGCCGCCGCGCCGGCGCGCAGGACGTGCCGACCCGCCGGGACGAGGAGGCGCGCGGGGCCGAGCGGCGCCGGCGGGGCGTCGAGGTCGGCGACGGCCACGACGGACCCGTCGAGGCGCACCTCCCCCGCGCCGCGCGGCACCCGGAAGAAGACGGGCTCGTCACCGTCCGCGGAGCCGCCGGCCGCTCCGGCCCCGGCGTGCGCGAGGGGGCTGGGCGCGGCGAGCGCCGCGACGAGGAGGCCGCCGCCGGCCAGGGCGGCGAGGAGCCCGGCGTACTCCGGCGGAACGCTCGGGCGCCGGTCGGCGGCGCCGAGCGGGCCGGGGTCGTCGGCCGGGCCGGCGGAGGCCGCGGCGCGAGCCGCCGCCGCGGCGCGGCGGCGCGTCCCGCCGCGGAGCTTTCGCCAGAGGAAGGCGAGGCCGAGGGCGACGAGGGCGAGGATCGCGCCCTGGACGATCCCGAAACGGCTCCGGCCGCGACGGGAACGACCGGTTCCGTCGACGTGCAGGAGATCGGACTCCGATCCGGTCGCCGCGTCATCGTCGCCCGCCGACGGCTCGTGCGAGCCGCTCGATCCGGTCGCTGCGGCCGCGGCCGCGGCGTCCTCGCCGGCGACCGCTCCGAGGAAGAAGGCGACCGTCTCGGGCCCGGACGCCGTCGTGCCAGTGCCGTCGACGAGCGACTCGGGCGCCCGGGCCCCGGCCGCGCTCAGCGTCCGCTCGAGGTCGAGGGCGCGGAGGGTGCGCGAGAGGCCCTTCGCCTCGGCCATGACGACGGGCAGCCGCTCGGGCTCGTAGACGTAGTGGAGCGCGTCGCCGTAGCGCTCCGCCTCGACCCAGGTGAGCCCGAGGGCGGCGATGAACGACCCGGGGAAGCGCAGGGTGAGGCTGCCGCGCTCGGCGGGCGGGAAGAGGATCGCGCCGGCGAGCACCTGGGTGCCGGCGGCGCGGGTCCGCGCCGCCCCGCCGCGGGTGGCGAGCCACGGCTTCGGCCACAGGAGCGCCCGGTCACGCTCGATCAGCAGCGCGGCGTCGAGCTCCGTCTCGGCCGCGCGGCGGGCGTCGATGAGCGCCGCGAAGCCCTCGCGCGCCGCCGCGGGAGGGCCGTCGCCGAGCACCGTCGCGGCGAGGGCGCGCCAGGCGACGAGCGCGGGATCCTCGCCCGCCTCCGCCGTCGCGGCGACGCGCGCGCGGAGCAGCCCCGCGACCGCCGCGCGACGCTCCGCGAGCGCGGCCGGATCGACGACGTCGACCTCGTCGCCGCCGCCGAGCGCGATCCGCAGGCGGGGCAGGGCAGGGGAGGGCGCCTCGTCGATCGGATCGCCGGGAGCGGGCTGCGCAGCGAGCGCCTCGTAGGCGGCGAGCGCGGACCGGAGCGCTTCGGGGCTGGCCTCGCCCGCGCGGGCGACCGCGGCGCGCAGGACGCGCGTTCCGGCGACCCGCGCCGTCTCGAGGACGAGCCACCGGGCGAGGGGACGGTCGAGCGTCCGGACCGCCTCGGGCAGCCTCTCCGCGCCCCGGAACACCGGCTCCGGCGGCGGCGCCGCGAGGGCGCCGGGCGCGAGGGCGAGCGTCGCCCCGAGCGTCGCGAGCAGGGCGCCGCCGAGGGGGACCGCGGCGCGGATGGTTCGTCGGCCGCTCACTCGTCCTCCTCGCCCCAGTGATTGAGGATGACGACGTAGATCCCCTGGGCGACCGACTCGACGGCCGCGAACGCGATCGCACACGCCTCGCCGTCGGGATCGACGGCCACGTCGGTGCTGGTCGTGAACTCGTCGCTGTGGTCGATCGCCCCGGACCCGCTCCCGTCGAGCGCCGCCCAGCGGATCTTGTAGTAGCCGTCCTCGTCGGCGTCGACGCCGAAGGCGAGGACGAGCCGGCCGTCGGAGCTGACGGCGATCGGGTGGCTGTCGAAGTGGGGCTGCGCCGCGACGTTCTCCAGGAGCCGCCGCGGCTCGCCGAGCGCCTCGGTGTTCGCGGGATCGACGTCGATCGCGACGATCGCGTAGCCGCGGCCGTCGTCCTGCTCATCGCGGGTCGCCGCGTGGAAGAGGACGCGGGCGCCGTCGGGCGTGAAGCGCGGGCCGCGGACGCGCTCCCGCTCGGCCGCCTCGTAGAGTACCCGCTCCCGCCCGGTCGTCACCTCGCGGGTCACGACGGCGAGGCGCGCGTTCGCGCCGGCGCTGCTCGCCCGGACGTGGACGAGGAACCGGCCGTCGGGCGACCACTCGGGCTCGGCGCCCGGCCCGAGACGCTCGGGCTTCTCGGGGTCGCCCGCGCCCTCGAGGACGCCGCCCTCGCCGCGCAGCCGCGGCGCCGTCACGAGGAACAGCGTCCCGCCGGCCTCGTAGGCGACCCGCACCGGCGCGCCCGGCGGCGCGGGGGCGATCGCCGGCTGCTTCGCGATCGCGTCCGCCTCGCCGCGGGCGAGCAGCTTCGGCTCGTCGTCGAGGCCGGCGGCGGCGTAGATGTCCATGACGCCCGAGCGCCGCTGGCTCGCCAGGACGAACGCCGGCGACGCGGTCGCATCGCCGGGCGGAACGCTCGGCGCCCAGCCGAACATGTAGTCGTACGACCCCGGCGTGTCGGGGAAGAGCAGGGCAGGGGAGTCGGCGCGGCTGAGGTCGGCGATCGCGGCCACCTTCGCCGTGCGCCGCTCGATGTCGGCCGTCAGGAACGTCAGCGCGCGGCCGTCGGCGCGGAACGCGGGGACGTAGTGGTTGCTCTCGTCCTCGTGGACGCCGAGGATCACCACCGGCTCGATCCCGGGCAGCTTCGCCTTGCGAGCGATCTCGGTGATCGTGGGGACGCGCGCCCGCGTGATCCAGCGGTCGCCGGCCCGGGCGTCGACCAGGCGGTGGTCGATCTTCAGCTCGAACTCGCCCTCGAGCCGCTCGTCGTCGCCGCCGCCGGACGCCTCGGCGCGGGGCAGGGCAGGGGAGGGCAGGGCGCTGCCGATCGCGGCGGCGACCGCGACCGCGACGACGCCCAGGGCGGCGACCAGGCCGAGGACGGCGGCGCGGGCTCGTCGCGGATCGCGGACCATCTCGCTCCTCAATACGGCCACCGGGGCTCGACGGGGCGCGCCCGCTCCTCGTAGACGACCCGCTCGGGGGCCTCGGGATCGACCGAGCCGAGGTCGATGGCGACGCCGTAGGTCATCGGGACGTCGGCCGGCGTCGCGGGCGCGGTCGCGGAGCCGCCGTCGGCGCCGACGACCCGCACGCGGATGTACACGCCGGTCGTGGCTCCGGCGACGCGCACGAGCTCGGCCCGGACGTTGGCCGTCGCGTCGGGCGCGGCCGGGTTCGGCTCGACCGCGATCGCGACGCCGCCCGACCGGGCCGGATCGCGGATCAGCTCGGCCGGCGCGTTCGGCAGCCACCACCAGTCGACCGGATCGTTCGCGGCGCCGATGCTCCCGCGCAGAACGAGCCGCCGGGCGACGGCGTGCTCGGCGCCGACGGCGACCGGAACGCTCTCCGGATCGAGCCAGGAGGCGTTCGCGTCCTCCTCGGCGCCGGGCGGACGGATCGGCAGCTCGACCCGCGCGCGCACGATGACGCCGCGGATCTTGCGGACGAGCAGCCGCCGGAGGGCGAGCTCGTCGATCGGGGCGTCCTCCTCCTCGCCGGTGCGCGGGATCGGCTGGTGCATGGCGTTCGCCGAGATCCGCAGCTCATCCAGGGTGAGGCGGCCGATCGCGGCGCGGTCGCCGTCGGCGATCCGGGCGAGCGGCAGGAGGACCGCGACGATCGCCTTCGCATCCTCGAGCGCGACGCGGCGGCCGAGCTTGCGCTGGTCCTTCTTGATCTGCTCGCGCGAGACCGCGAACGCCTCCAGCCACCCGCTCCACTCCTTGACGATCTCGCGGACGCTGCGCGGCGCGCCCGGATCGAGGTTGCGGAGGCCGTCGCTGTCGCGGAGCTTCGGCTTCTTGGAGGGGCCGAGGGCGACCGGAACGACCAGGTCGTCGCCGTCGCTCTTCGCCGACGCCTTCTCGACGCCGATGCCGCGCTCGACGGTGACGTCGGCGAGGGTCGCGCCCGGGATCCCGAGGATGCGGAGAGTCTGCGCGGGGCCGTCGGGCGCCCAGTGGATCTCGAGCGCGCCGGTGAGCCGCTCGCCCTCGATCGCGAGGTCGGTGAAGACGCCGCCCTCGGGACGCTCGAGGGTGGGCGCCTCGGGGCGCTCGGGGTCGAGGACCGCCTCCGGGAGAGGGGCGGCCTTCCCGTCGTCGGCCGAGGCGGCGGCGCCCGCGAGCAGGCCGGCGGCGAGGCCGACGGCGACCGGCAGGGCGAGGGCGAGCGCCGGGGCGAGGCGTGGCGTCATGAGTCGGCTCCCGGGAGGGGCGAAGGGCCGATTCTACTGGTCGTTACGGGGAGCGACAAGCGCAGCGACGACTCGAGGCGGGGTGGCCTTGACGGGTGAGGAGCGTCTACGATAGAAGGAAGACGTTGCTCGAAAAGGAGTTCAGGACGTGAGTGAGGTCACCGCGGCCGACCGCGATGAGGTCCTCCGACGGATCGCCCTCGGCGAGGACGCGCCCGCGCTCCCCGCCGCGGTGCTCGACGTCCTCGACTACGTCCAGGGGCCGCTCGCCGACCCCGTGCAGGCGGCCGCGCTGATCTCGGGCGACGCCGGGCTCGCGCGTCGGGCGGTCGCCGTGCTCACCCGGGCGGGGGACGTGCCGTCGGTCGAGGACGCGGCCGTTCGCGCCGGCGCCGAGAGCTTCGCCATGACCGCGCTCGGCGTCGGGCTGACGGACGCGTTCCCGCGCGTCGCCACCCACGACTTCGACTATGCCGCCCGCTGGGAGGACGCGATCCGGACGAGCTGCGCCGCGCGCGCGCTCGCCGAGAACGCCCGGGGGCTCGAGCAACGCGGCGAGGAGCGGGTGAGTCAGCGGAGCGACGAGCTCGCCCTCGACCCCGCGGTCGCCGCCGCGGCCGCCCTCGGCCTCGGCCTGGGTGAGCTCGTCCTCGCGCGCCTCGCGCTGCCGGGAAAGGGGAGCGGGGCAGGGGAGGGCGCGCTCGACCCGGGCGAGGCGGGGGAGGCGCTCGCGGTTCGCTGGGCGCTGCCCGCGGCGATGATCGCGGCGATCCGGTATCACCGCGACCCGACCGCGCGCTCGATCGCGGACGAGCACCGACCGCTCGTCTCCGCGTGCGCGCTCGCCCATGAGCTCGCCGCACTGCACCGGCGGCCTTCGAGCGCGAGCGCGAGCGCGATCGACGGCCTGCGCCTGCGCGCGGGCACGGCCCTCGGCGTCGCCGCGGAGGCGTTCGACGAGATGCTCGACGGCCTCGCCGCGCGGGTCGAGCGGCTCGCCGCCGCCCTCGGGATCGAGGTGCCCGAGCAGCGGAGCCTCCTCGACGTGATCGCCGAGGCGTCGCGGCGGCCGTCGGGCGACGAGCTCGCCGTCGACGAGCTCCGGACCCAGTACGCCCTCGCGCTCGAGCGGGAGACGGCCCTGCGCGAGCAGCTCGACGACGCGCAGCGGGCCGTCGACGCGCTGAACGCGAAGCTCGCCCAGCTCACGAACACCGACCCACTCACCGGGATCTACAACCGGCGCTACTTCCACGAGTGCTACCGGCGCGAGCTCGCCCGATCGCAGCGCTACGACGTGCCGGTCTCGGTCGTGATGATTGACCTCGATCACTTCCGGGAGGTGAACGAGGCGCACGGGCACGTGGCGGGGGACCTCGTCCTCCAGCACGTCGCCGGGGTGCTGGCCGACCGCGTCCGGAGCTCTGATCTCCTGGCGCGCTACGGGGGACAGCTCTTCGTCGCGCTGCTCAGCCAGACGGACGCGACCGGCGGCAAGATCTTCGGCGAGCGGGCGCGCGAGGCGATCGAGGAGACGCGCGTGCTCCTGCCGACCGGCGACACGGTGACGCTGACCGCGAGCGTCGGCGGCTGCACGTTCCCCCTCGAGGGGACGCCGGAGGTGCTCGCGGACGACGCCCTCCGGATCGCGGACGCGGCGCTCTACCGGAGCAAGCGAGAGGGGCGGAACCGCCTGACATGGGCGCAATAACAACGCTAGACTTCGTGGTATAGCCATGCAAGGCGGGCAATATATGGCTACACAGCCATGGCGGCCCGACCTACCCGCGACTCTCTCGCGGCGATCGCGTCGAAGGGGAGGGAGCAGGGTAGGGGAGTTCGTCGTTGCTTCCCGCCCTCGCTTCGCCGATGCTCTCGCGTTCGTTCGTTCGCCGTCCCGCCCGCCGTTTCCTGGAGAGAGTCATGTCGAATCAGCAACCGCCGAGCGGCGGCGGAGTCCTGGTCGTGGGCCTCCTCGGCCTCCTCGTCTGCACGCTCCTCGCCCCGATCGCCTGGATCATGGGGAGCAGCTACACCAAGCAGTGCGCCCAGCTCGGCGTGCAGCCCGACGGGGCAGGGACCGCCGGAAAGATCCTCGGGATCATCGGCACCGTCTTCCTGTTCCTGGGGATCATCGGCGTCATCCTCGCGATCGTGCTTCCGATTCTGTTCGGCGCGGCGATCATCGGCGGCGCGGCGATGGCGATCATGCAGATGCCGATCGATGGCGTGCAGGATCACGTCCGGAACGCCGCGATCGATCCCCAGAGCGCCTACTACGACTGCGCCGAGGAGCTTCAGCTCTCGATGTCGGTCGAGGAGTTCGCGGCGCACGTCGAGCGGTACCGGGCGACCGTCTACGACGCGCAACTGCTCGACCTCGGGGCGGAGTTCGAAGGCGAGAGCAGCTACGTGCCGGTGAGCGGGACGGCGGTCGGGACCGACGGGGTCAGCCGTCGCGTCACGTTCTACGTGATCGAGGAGTCGGGGCCGAACGAACCGCTCACCTACCGCTTCGTCCGCCTCGAGCTCGACGGGGATGCCGTCACACCTCTATCGCCCGAACAAGACGAATAAGCGCACGTTGGTATACTTATATGGCGGTCTAGATACTGGAGCGCATCTATGTCGGAGCAACCTCCGCCGCAGGGGACCGTGGTCCTCATCCTCGGGCTCGTCGGCCTCCTGATCTGTGCCCTCGCCGCGCCCGTCGCCTGGATCATGGGCAACAACTACAAGCGGCAATGCGAGGAGCTCGGCGTCGAGCCCGACGGAGCCGGGACGACCGGTCGGATCCTCGGGATCGTCGGCACCGTGCTGCTCGTGCTCTCGCTCTGCCTCGTGGGAGTTGCCGTCGCGTTCGGCGTCCTCGGAGCCGTCGTCGAGGCGAGCTAGTCGTGCGTTCAGCGCGACGACAGCTCGACGAGGACCCCGTTCGCCGCCTTCGGATGGACGAAGGCGACCCGGCATCCCTCGGCGCCCTCCGTCGGGGCGACGGCGATCTTCGCGCCCTCGCCCTCGAGGCGGGTGACCTCCGCGTCGGTCGAGTCGACGGCGAGGCAGAGATGGTGCATCCCCTCGCCGCGCCGCGCGATCGACTGCGCGACGGGGGAGTCGGGCGAGGTCGGGCAGACGAGCTCGATCCGGCTCTCGCCGACCTGGAAGAACGCCACCCGCACCTTCTGGCCGGCGACCTCCTCGATCCCGTCGGGCTCCTTGCCCAGGAGGCGGCGGTAGGTGGCGATGGCGGCGTCGAGGTCGCTGACCGCGATGCCGACGTGGTCGATCCGGTTGGCCATGGAGGTCGGTCTCTCTCGTTCGGGGTCTACGCTTCGCGCCCGATTCTCCGTGAGCGGGGCAGGGCGGTCAACGAGGGATGCGAGGAGAGTCGTCCATGACGAGCCCGATCGACGCCGGCCCGGTCATCCAGACCGAGCGCCTCCTCCTCCGCCCGTGGCGGGATGACGACCTCGAGCCGTTCGCGGCCCTGAACGCCGATCCCGACGTGATGCGCTGAGCCGCGCGGACAGCGACACGTTCGCGACGTTCATCCGCGACCGGTTCGGCGAGCAGGGCTACGGCCTGTGGGCGCTCGAGGCGCCCGGCGAGGCGGCGTTCATCGGCTTCACGGGGCTGATCTGGCAGCGCTTCGAGGCGCCGTTCACACCCGCCCTCGAGCTCGGCTTTCGCCTGAATCGCCCGTTCTGGCGGCGCGGCTACGCGACCGAGGCGGGCAAGGCGGTCCTCGACTTCGCCTTCGAGCGGATCGAGCACGAGGGCGAGCCGCTCCACGAGGTCGTCTCCCTCACGGCGCTGAACAACCGGCCATCGATCGCGACGATCCTCGGCCTCGGCTTCGCCCACGACCCGGCCGACGACTTCGGCCATCCGCGCGTGCCGAGAGACCACGCCCTCCGACGGCACCGGCTCTTCCGGATGTCGCGCCGGCTCTGGGCCGAGAAACGCACGACGGCTCACGCGCCGAAGTGACTCAGGTGACCGCGGACCCACCGGCTTCGCCTTCGGCGAAGAGGATGAAAACCACGGAGACACGGAGGGCACCGAGGACTCACGGAGAAAGACGCGACCAGCTCAGCCCGGGTTGGTTGGCTCCGCCTTCGGCGACGGGGTGAAACCACGGAGACAACGAGGCACCTCGGAGGGGATCCGGGTCTTTGACCGCTCGGCGCATCCTCCGTGAATCCTCCGTGTTCTCCGTGTCTCCGTGGTGACATCCTGCTCGCCGAAGGCGAGCCCATCGGCCTACGCGGGCTAGCGATCCGAGGAGAGGACGAACCGCGCCGCCTCGGCCACGAGCGGCTCGTCGCCGCCCGAGAGCGCCTCGAGGAGCGCGCGCCGCGCCGGCTCCTCGGTGACCTCGTCGGACGCGAAGAGGGCGAGGTTGCGCAGCGCCGCGAGTTGCCGCGCCCAGTCGCCGCCGCGGAGCGCCCGCATGATGGCGGGATCGCTCGGCTCGAGCGGGAGCTCGTCGTAGGCCCCGTCCCGGAAGAGCCGGCCCTCGGCGTCCTCGACCCGGACGGTGAGGAGCACGTCGTCCTCGGTCAGCCCGAGGAGCATCCGACCCGAGAAGCCCTGGCTCGGACGGATCGCGACGAGCCGACGCCCGCCGACCACGGCGGGGCCGACGGCGTCGACCGGCCGAGGGCCGCGAGCGGACCCGAGAAAGAGGCGCCGGGATCCAGCGGCCGCGGCGGCGCCTGACGGGCGGTCGGGCTCGACGACGCGGAGGTCGACGACGAACGTCGGCCGGATCCCCTCGACGACGCGCAGCGCCGCGATCACCCAGCGCGGGTCCGGGCCCGCCCGGAGCTCGATGACCTGCACGTCGTGCTCCTCGATGACGGCGCACCCCGAGGGGTGGGCCGCCTCGGGCCAGAGCGCGTCGAGGGCCGCCTCCAGGGTCGCGCGCTCGGCCTCCGCGACGGGCGCGCCCCGATCGAGGTGCGCGCCGATCGTCCACAGCCGCCAGCCGCGACGGATCGCCGGCGCCTGGGAGAGGGCGAGCAGCCCGAGCGAGCCGAGGACGGCCACGGGGAGAAGCCACAGGACACGGCGGCGACGGCGCGAGGGTCGGCGATCGGGTTCCATCGGCCAATTGGACTCCGAGCGACGGCGCGGGGTTCCCGATCCGGGTGCCCTGCCGGGGCGGATGCTCAATGCAACATAACGGTCATTATCAGACGCTCGAAATGGGCGTCCGGGAGGGCGGGCGCGGTGATTTCGCGTGAGATCGACCTTCCTGGAACAGCGTCCGGGAATCTCACGCAAAGGCGCAAAGGCGCAAAGGGGCTCTGCCAGGTCGAGATCTCGGATCAGAGCAACGATCCTTGGCGCCTTTGCGCCTTTGCGTGAGATGTCGTTCGCGTGTTCCTGGCGAGGGGCTAGAGATAGACCCGGCGGTTGTAGATCCACCACTCGAAGAGCACGAACGCGAACGCGACGGCGGCGAACCACCACCAGATCTCGCGGTTCCGCTCCTCGGCCTTCGCCTCGCCGGCGACGCGCTTGTCGCGCAGGGTGAGCTGCTCGCGCGCCTTGATGTCGCTCTCGGAGCGCGAGAGGACGTTGACGGCGAACCGCTCGAAGCCTCCCTCGGCGCCTTCGACGTCGTAGATCCCGACGAGGTCGGTCCGGGAGAACGTCGCCATCTGCTCCTCGGGGCGTCCGGGTTCGATCTCGTGCACCTCGTCGTCGGGCCCGGTCACCTTCGCCGTGGCGCCCTGCTTCGGCAGCGGGACGCGGACGGTGTCTCCGGTCCGCACCTGACTCCCCCGCTGCTCTGCCCCGGCGGCGGAGAGCCAGCGCAGGACGTTCGCGAAGAAGATCGGGAACGAGCTCTGGAGCGGCCAGCTCGTCTGGTAGATGTCGAACCCGAGGATGAGGCTGCGCGATGTCGGGTCGTCGGGCTCCACGATCAGCGGCCCGGCGGTCGACTGGAGGACGACCCGGTCGCCGGTCCGGATCTGGATCGGGTGGGCCGTGTTGATCGCGAGCAGGCTCAGGTCGGTGAAGCGGGTCGCGGGGTGACTCTCGTCCCACTCGACGATGTCGGGGTGCTCGACGGCGTCCATCAGGCCGAGGCCTTCGGCGAGCGGCACCGCGTCGAGGAAGAGGTAGCTCCCGGGCGGGAGCGCCTCGCCCGGGCTCGTCCGGTCGAAGATCACCAGGTCGTAGTCGCCGATCCCGGACTCGGCCGCCTTGAACTCCTCGGGGGCGATTCGCTTCAGGGCGGCCGAGTCGACGAGCGGGTCGATCCGCAGGATGTTGTGGATGAAGTAGTTGCCGTCCGCGGTGACGAGGAGCACCTCGAGCAGCCGCTGCGGCGTGAGGATCGTCCACGCCTTGTCGTCGAGCTCGAACCAGTCCTCGCCCTCGAGCTGCACCCGGGCGATTCCCTCGGTGAGGCTCGGCCGCTCGAACAGCACGCTCGCCGTCCGCCCGGCCTTGAGGTCGACCTCCTTCGCGTCGATGAGGTGGTCGTCGAGGTAGAGCGAGATGCCGCAGACGCCGTCCTCATCGCCGGTGTTCGCCACCTCGACGAAGATCTGGTAGATGTCGCCGCCCTCGAGCGAGCGGCGCCGGTCGAGGCCGGTGATGGCGAAGTTCTTCACCCCGGCCGGCTCGCCGATCCGGACGTACCGGACGGGAAGATCACTCTCGGGCAGCTCGGCGACGTTCTCGAGCGCCCCGTCGCTGAACACGACGACCTCGGGCTGCCGGCCCTGCTGGGTCTTGGTCAACGACGCCGCGAACGCGAGGGCGTCGTGGAGGTCGCTGCCCCGGTGGGTCGGCTCGAGCTCGGCGACGGCCCGCCGGAGCATGCCCTTCACATCCGTCAGGTTCTGGAGCTGATCCGCGGTGTCGGCGAACCCGAGCACCATCGCCCGGTCGCCGATCGACAGGTCGTCGATCAGGCGGAGCGCCTCCTCCTTCGCGCGCTCGAGCCGGGTCGGGTTGCCCGGGCCCCCGTCGCGCGTCGACATGCTCGCGCTCCGGTCGATCACGAGGACGAGGTCGTGCCCCTCGCTCCCGCCGACGTTGGCCGCCGGCCGCGCCAGCGCGAGCGCCACGCCGAGGGCGATCAAGAGCTGGAGGATCAGGAGCAGGTTCTGGCGCAGCTTCTGGAACGGGCTGTTCACCCGCAGGTCGTCGATCGCCTTCAGCCACAGGAACGTGCTCGAGACCGGCACCTCGCGCCGCTTCAGCTTCAGGAAGTAGAGGAGCAGAATCGCCGACGGCACCGCCGCGGCGAGGATGAGGGCGAAGGGGTTGAGGAAGTTCAGGCTGCTCAGGAATCCCACGCGCTGCTCGCCTCTCGGGGACCGCCGGTCCCCTGCCCTGCCCTGGTTACTTGAGGAGCTTCCGCTCGCGGAGATACCGGAGGATGAGCTCGTCGAACGGCCGCGACGTCGTCGTGAAGACGTGGCCGATCCCTCGCCTCGCGGCGTAGCTCCGGATGCTCTCGATGAACGCCTCGAGGTTCGCCTTGTAGCGGCGGAGGAGCGGCGCGCTGACCGTGATGTCGGTGACGTCCCCGTCCTCCTGGTCGACGAGGCGGAGGTCTCCGACGAGCGGCGGGTCGACCTCCTCGTCGGCCATCACGTGAATGAGATGGATGTCGAGCTTCCGCGCGGCGAAGTACTTGATCGCCTCGTCGTAGCCGTTCCGGTCGAGGAAGTCGCTGATGACGATGCACACGCCGGGCTGCGGGTGCTCGAGGGCGAAGCGCCGGCAGGCCTCGCGCATGTCGGTCCCGCCGGCGGGCGTGACGTCCTCGAGGAACTTGATCATCCGGTGGAGATGGCGTCGCCCGCGGGTCGGGGAGAAGACCGTGTCGAGCTGACTCGAGAAGGCGCCGATCCCGACCCGGTTCATGTTGACGAGTGAGATGTAACCCAGGGCAGCGGCGATCTTTCGGGCGTAATGGAACTTCGAGGGCGAGCCGTACTGCATCGACTTGCTGCCGTCGAGGAGGATGTAGACGAACAGGTCCTCCTCCTCGAGGAACAGCTTGAGGAAGAGGCGGTCGAGCCGCATGAAGATGTTCCAGTCGACGAACCGGAGGTCGTCGCCGGAGACGTAGGCCCGGAAGTCGGCGAACTCGACGCTCTGCCCGCGCCGCTTGCTTCGCTTCTCGCCCTTGATCTTGCCCTGAAAGATCTTACGGCTGATGATGTCGAGCTTCGAGAGCCGGCCGATGAAGTCCGCATCGAGGATCGGGCCCTCGGAGACGACCGGGACGGTCGGGACGGAGGCGCCCTTCCCCGCCGCCGGATCGGTCGTGGTCGTTTCGTCAGCCATTCCGACCCCACCGACGTGACCCGCCAGACACTCTACCGACAGCCATATATGGACGTCCTCCGAACGCTGCACTCGCCAGGCGGACGACTATAGCCGTATACATATAGCCATATAAGGGCAGACATGCCGGCATAGTCGAATGCACTGCTCTGTCGGGGGCTCCGATCACGCCGTCGCGAACTCCTCGTCCTTCACCACCTTCGGCGCGGCGGCGATGACGTCGGCGACGATGTCGTCGTTGCTCTTGCCCTCGGCCTCGGCGTCGAAGTTCGGGATGATCCGGTGCCGGAGCGCCGGCGTGGCCGCGCGCTTCACGTCCTCGTAGGAGACGTTCCAGCGCCCGTCGAGGAGGGCGTAGAACTTCGAGACCAGGGTGATCGCCTGAGCGGCGCGCGGGCTGCTGCCCCACCGCACGAAGCGGTTGGTCGTCTCGGGGGCGTACTCGCCGCCGGGGTGCGTTCCGAGGACGAGGCGGATCGCGTAGTCCTTCACGTGGGGCGCGACGACGATCTCGCGGATCAGCTTGCGCCACTTGAGCAGCGTCTGGCCGTCCATCACCTTCTTCGGCTCGACGTCGTATCCCTCGGTCGTCCGGTCGAGGATCGTCCGGAGCTCCTTGCGGCTGCTGTAGTTCACGTCGAGCTTGATCAGGAAGCGGTCGAGCTGCGCCTCGGGGAGCGGGTAGGTCCCCTCCATCTCGAGCGGGTTCTGGGTCGCGAGGACGAAGAACGGCTGCTCCATCTTGTAGGTCGTCCCCGCCGCGGTGACCTGGTGCTCCTGCATCGCTTCGAGCAGAGCCGACTGGGTCTTCGGCGTCGCCCGGTTCACCTCGTCCGCGAGGACGATCTGCGCGAAGATCGGGCCCTTCCGGAACTGGAACTCGCGGTGACCCTTCTCGCCCTCGATCACGATCGTCGTGCCGACGACGTCGGCCGGCATCAGGTCGGGGGTGAACTGGATCCTGCTGAAGTCGAGGTCGAGCGCCTGACTCAGCGTCCGGATCAGGAGCGTCTTGCCGAGACCCGGCACGCCCTCGAGGAGGGCGTGGCCGCCGACGAAGGCGGCGCACAGGACGCCATCGATGATGTCGCTGTTGCCGACGATCACCTTCTCGATCTCTTTTTTGAGCACGTCGTACTCGCTGCGGAACTGCTTCGCCTCGCGTTCGATTCGCTCGATGTCGGCGCTGCTGGTGGTCATCGACGTTCTCTTCCTCTGGCCATCATCGTCCCGGTCCCCTGCCCCGCCCTGCCCTGCCCTGCCCTGCCCCACCGACGCGATCGCCAGCCGGGGAGAGTGAGCCGCGGGAGGTCGCGGGCTCGTTACTTCTTCTCGTCGCCGTCCGACGGCCGACGCTGCCCTCGCAGGGCCCGTTTCTTGGCGTCGAGGAGGCGACTCGTGTAGAGACGCTCCTCCTTGGGGGGCCCGCCGTCGCCGCCTGCGGCGCCAGCGGCGGGGGCCTTGCCCTTGCTCTTGCCCTGGTCGCCGCTCTTGGCGCCCGGCGCGTCCGCCGCCACCCGCGCCTCGAAGCGCTTCGCGGCCGCGGCCCCGGCGGCCGCGATCGTGCTCGGCAGCCGCTCGTCGCGGACCTCCGCCTTGCGCTCCATCAGCCGCCCGAGGGTGCCGGTCGCCTGCCTCGGCGGACGCGGTCCGCCGCCGCCGGGGAGGATCCGCGCGAAGACGCCGATGAACCGCGCCCAGTGCTTCTCGTAGTCGATCATCACCCGCCGGACGAACACATCGAGCGGGAAGAGGCCGATCGCGAGGGCGAGGAGCCACGGCCAGCCCTCGAGGAAGGCCTCCTCGGCGGAGAGGTTGTGCTCGAAGAGCGACGCCAGCTCGAACCCCTCGGCGGTCGGGTCGATCACCTGACCGTTGGTCCGCTTGGCGGCCCGGGCGAGCCCCCGCGGGTTCGCCTCGAGGCGGCGAAACTCGTCGCTGTAGGGGAAGACGATGCCGGTCGTGAAGCTCTCGCCGCCCTCCTGACCGGGCTCGCTCGTCAGGATCGTGGCCGTGTAGGTGCCGGTCTCGTCGGCGTCGAAGTCGGCCTCGTAGCGACCGGGCGCCGTCTGACGGAGCTTCAGCTTGGTGCGCTTGTCGCGCGGGCTGCGCGCGATGCCGGCGACCTCGAGGTGATTGACGAACGTTCCGTCCTCGTCGACCGCGTCGAGGATGAGCTTGCCCCGGTTGCCCTTCACGCTCGTGGTCACGAGGTAGGGGCTGTCGTCGAGCTCCTTGCTCGCCCAGCGGACGCACTGGGCCCAGAAGTTGGTGTACTTCGGCCAGGCGAGCCAGTCCTTCGCCCAGCGGCCGCGCGCGTCGGAGGTGAACGCGATCGACTTGCCGACGCCGTAGCGCCAGTAGGCCAGGATCGGGTCGCCCTTGTGGCTTTCTAGGAGGACCTGGGCGCGCTCCTTGGTCGTGCCGGGCCCCGTCTGGGTCATGACGTAGCCGTGGAGCGGCGGGAAGTCATCGGGGTGGAATCCCTTCAGCACCTCGCCGGTGTGGCGCAGCCGGGGCCGGAACGTCTCCTCCAGGATGAGCGAGCGGCTGACCCGGGCGGCCTCCTTGATGAAGATCTTCGGGAGCTGGCGCGGATCGCGGGCGAGGTAGAACTTGCCGCCCGTCTTCGACGCGATCTTCTTCATCAAATTGACTTCGAACCCGTTCGGTCCCCCGTGCGGGGCGATCGCGATCGTCGAGATCGTGATCTTGTGCTTCACCGCGTCGGCGAGCGTCTTGGCGCTCGGCTGCTGCGGATCGCCGTCGCTCAGGATGATCATGTGCTTGACGGTCGCGGTGCTCTTGATGAGCCCGTTGACGGCCAGCTTCATCGTCGGGTCGAAGGTCGGCATGTCGCCGGCCGGCATCGTGTTGCAGAGCGCCTTGAGGCGGGCCTTGTTGGTCGCCGGCTGGAGCGGGAAGAGCCACTTGTCCGCGCCCTGCCAGTCGTAGATCAGGACGCCGACCTCGTCCTTCTTCGACAGCTTGTCGATCGCCGCCTGCACGATCCGTACCGCCCACGTGTTGCCGTCGGCGAACTCGCAGGAGTGCATGATCATCGCCAGGGCGCCCTTGGGGATGATCTTCTTGCTCTTGATCTCCATCTCGACCGACAGCGCGTCCTCGACCGGCGTCTCGATCCAGCCGCCGGCGCCGAAGCTGTCGGGGCCGCCGATCATGATCAGGCCGGTGCCGAGGTGCTGGACGGCGTACTCGATGTTGCTCTGCTGCTGCTTGGTCAGGTCCGCGCTCGGGACGTCGTCGAGGATGATCGCGTCGTAGCTCTGGAGCTCGGTCGGGTGGAACGGGAACGCGGTCGCGTCGATCGCCTCGACCTCGATCCGCTCCCGCTCGAGCGCCTCGAGGAGCGGCTCGCTCTCCCCCTCGACCCCGTAGACGTAGAGCACCTTGCTCTCGCCCTGCAGGTGCACGAAGCTGTGCGCCTCGTTGTTCTGGTAGAGGGTGTCGTTCGGCGTCTCGATCGTCGCCTCGACGCTGAAGAACCCGGCGCGCCCGAGGCTCCACTGGAACGTCTCGACGTTGAGGCCCGGCTCGAGCTTGATCGCCCGGGTCTCCTCGAGGCCGCCGTCGAGGTAGAGGCGCAGGGTCGCATCCGTCTTCGCGAAGCTGCGGATGACGACGCGGCCGGTGAACGGCTGCTCGAGCTTCGCCTGGGGCGGGACGGTGATCTTCTCGACGAGCGCCTCGTTGGCGTACTTGTAGTGGACCGGGAGGACGCTCACCTCGACGCCTTGCTGCCGGGCGAGCTCGACCTCCTTCGCCATCTCGCCGCGCGTCTCGTTCCCGTCGCTGACGAGGACGATGCGCTTGCGGGATCCCTGGGGGAAGCTCGCCAGGGCGAGCCGCAGCGCCTTGCTGACGTCGGTGTGCTCGGGCGCGATGACGCTGCTGATCGTCGGGAGCGTCTGGTTCTTGACCAGCTTGGTCTCGATCGAGGCGTCCTTGCCGAAGACGATGAGGAGCGCCTCGTCGGTCGTCGGGTCGAGATGCCCGCTCGCCTCGCCGACGAACCGGAGCGCCTCCTCGCGCTGCTTCGGCGGAATCGAGAGGGACTGATCGACGACGAAGATGACGGTGAGGCGATCGTCGACGCGGCGCCACTCGATCTCGGCGAGGGCGAGGGCGAGGCAGCCGACCACCGCGAGCCGCAGCGCGACCGCGAGGGTTCGCCGGATCGGATCGAGGCC
The DNA here is from genome assembly GCA_029260755.1 of Planctomycetota bacterium. Classification (GTDB taxonomy): domain Bacteria; phylum Planctomycetota; class J058; order J058; family JAJDCQ01; genus JAJDCQ01. Next base: position 27,290 of record JAJDCQ010000155.1, read on the forward strand.
CGCGAGCGAACGCTTCGCGAGGAGCACCACCGCCGGGAGGGCGAGGAGCAGGAGCAGGAGATGCGGGCTGCCGAAGTGGACGGGCAGGTTCAACGCCGCCGCCTCCCTGGATTCCGAACCACGTGAGGGACCGGTCCTTTCGACTCTAGATGCGGGCCGATCGGCTCACTCACGCGTGTCTCCGAATTCGCGAGCCCCGCGGGGCGGGCGCCTTCACTGCGACGTCTCACGGAAGCTCCAGCACGACCAGCCGGTGGTTGCCCGAGTCGGTCACGAGCGCCCGATCGCCGCCCGGCACGAACGCGGCGCCCCAGGGCGTCGCGACCTCGTCGCGACCACGCCCCGGCCGACCGTGGGTCCAGAGCGGCTCGCCGTCGGGCGACAGCAGGCTGATCCGGTTGTTCCCGTACTCCGCGACGATGACCCGGCCGTCCGGCGCAACGTCCACGTCATAGGGGTACCGGAACCCCTCCCAGACCGCCAGCACGTTCTGCAGGGTGGCGTCGAGCACCTGGATCCGGTGGTTGCAGCTGTCGGCCACGTAGACGCGTCCGTCCGCCCCGACGGCCGCGGCCATCGGCCGCTGGAACCGCCCCTTCTCCTCGCCGGGGAGCCCGCCCATCGCGCCGAGGAGCTCGCCCTCGGCGGTGAAGCGCTGGACCCGGCTCACGTCATCGCCGTAGTCGCAGACGATCACGTCTCCGGTCGCCGCGTCCTCGGCGACCCCCGTCACGAAGAGGAACTTGCCGTCGTCCTGGCCGCGCTCGCCGAACGCCCGCAGCTCGACGCCCTCGGGGCTGAACACGGCGACGCGGTAGTAGTGGGTGTCGGCGACGATCAGGTTGCCGTCGCGTCCGACCTTCAGGTGGCGAGGGTTTCCGTTCTCGTGCTCAGGCATCTGCCACTGCGAGACCGGACGACCCTCGGCGTCGAAGCGACGGACCCACGCGCGCCGATCGACGACGTAGAAGCCGCCGTCACGGCCATCGAACGCGATCGCCCGCGGGTAGGAGAACGAGGACGGCCCGACGCCGGGGCCTCCGAAGACGGCAGCCACGCCGGGCGCCTCGCTCGCGCGCTCGGGCAGGATGGGGCCGGGCACCTCATCGGGAGCGGCGGCGCCGGCATCCGGGGTGCTCGTCGCCGCGGCGCCGCCGTCGGCCGTGGCGTCGCTCGCGTCGGCGGTCGTCGACGGATCGCAGCCGAGCCCGCCCGCCACGAGGGCGAGGGCGAGGATGGGGAGGCCGAGGCGGGAGAGCCCGCGCGGCGACATCGGTTCGCGAGTCCCGGTGGAGGGGAGCGTCACGGCACATCTCGGGGGGTTACGAAGGTGGCCCGGACCTCGAGACGAGATCCGGGATGAAGACGGCCCCGCCATCGGCGGGGCCGGCACGGCTAACGCTCGGTCGGCGTCATCATGTCGAAGTAGTCGCGGACGTACTTCCGGTAGCGCTGCGGGATCTTGCTCTGCTCGAGCGCCTCGACCTCTTCCTGCTTGGCGGCGATCGCGGCCTCGGTGAACTCGACCTGGGACTCGCCGCGGAGCTGGGCGCCCTTCACGAAGAACGAGCCGACGATCTTGCCCTTCTCGGACATCCGGCCCTTGATCTTGTCCTTTTGCCAGCGGTAGTCGGAGTCGGGACCGCGCGGCATGACGCCGCCCTGACCCTGGCCGGGTCCGCCCATTCCGCCGCCCTGCCCGCGCGGGCCGTTCTGGCCCTGGCCTTGTCCCTGACCCTGGCCCTGTCCCTGTCCTTGGCCCTGGCCTTGGCCCTGGCCTTGACCCTGGCCTTGGCCCTGGCCTTGGCCCTGTCCTTGGCCCTGGCCTTGACCCTGACCTTGGCCTTGACCCTGACCTTGGCCTTGACCCTGGCCTTGGCCCTGGCCTTGACCCTGGCCCTGGCCCTGGCCCTGGCCTTGGCCTTGGCCCTGGCCTTGACCCTGGCCCTGACCCTGGCCTTGACCTTGACCTTGGCCTTGACCTTGACCCTGACCCTGGCCCTGGCCCTGACCTTGTCCCTGGCCCTGCTGGCCCTGACCTTGGCCCTGTTGCCCCTGACCCTGGCCCTGCTGGCCCTGACCCTGGCCCTGCTGCCCCTGACCCTGGCCCTGCTGGCCCTGACCCTGGCCCTGCTGGCCCTGACCCTGGCCCTGCTGGCCCTGACCCTGGCCCTGCTGGCCCTGACCCTGGGCGCCGGCCGGTGGGTTCTGCCCGAAGTCGAAGCCGCCCTGCTGGAACTGCTCCGCCTCGGCCTGCTGGGTCAGATCGTCCTTCGCCTTCTCGACCTCCTCCTCGAGGCGGTCGAGCTCCTCGAGCTCCTGGAAGATCTCCATCTGCTCGCGGATGTTCTCGATGTCCTCGAGCGCGCCCTCGGCGGCCTCGAGGCTCTCGATCGCGCTCTGCAGATCGCCGTTCTGGAGATCGGCGGCCGCCTGCTCGATGTTGTCGGCGAGGTTGCCGACGTTGCTGAGGTCCTGGCTCAGGTCATCGAGCTCGCTGCTGAGCGAGTTCATCTTCTTCTGGTCGTCCGGCTGATCGAGGAGGGTCTCACGGAGCTTCTTCACCGCCTCCTTGCCGCGCTTGGTGTCTCCGCGCCGCATCGCCTCGCGCAGGTCGCTCGTCTCGTCGGACCCGCTGCCCTGCCCGTCGCCCATGGGGTTCGCCATGAACGACTCGGGCGGGGCGGCCTGGCGCTCGAAGTCGCGGAGGTCGTCCGACAGCTTGTTGAGCTTCTTGAGCGCGTCCTTCTTGTCGCCGGGATTGCGCTCGAGCTCCTCGAGCTCGCGGAGCGCGTCGAGCTCCATCAGCGCCTTCTCGAGCTCGTCGAGGCCTTCCTCGTGGAGCCGCTCGGTCAACGCCTCGACCTTCTCGCGGAGGCGCTTCGCCTGCTTCACGACCTCGCTCTGGCTCTCGACGACCGCCTCGGCCTCCTCGACGCGACCGAGGATGTCGATCGTGGGGAAGAGCATGAAGACGATCACGAACAGGGCGAGGGTCAGCGGCATCCACTTGAGCTCGCGGATCCGACCCATGCGGAAGTGGTCGCTCGGATTCACGCCCCGGATCCGCTGCGCCGCGTCCTGCTGCAACGCCGCCTCGACCGGCGTGCGCGCCGCGCCGATCTCCATCGCGCTGCTCACCCGCTCCTGGAGGCCGAGCCGCTCGTCGAGCTTGATCGCGGCCTCCTGCATCGACGGGCGCGTCCAGTAGGCGAACGCCACCGCGGCGAGGACGCCGACCGGGAGAAGCAACCCGATCACGATCGGCATGAAGCCGCCGCCGAGCGGCGTGCCCGTGCCGGTCAGGATCTCGCGGGCCTGGTCGCTGATCTCGAGGGTCGTCGCGCCGATCACGGGCACGTACACGATCCGGTCGAGGACGATCAGGCCGGCGGCGACCACCAGCAGCCAGAACACGGCCCGAACGGACAGCTCGAGCATCTTGAGCTGGGTCAGGCGTCTCGCGACGGCGGTGACGGCGTGGGTTATTTCAGGCATGGCAGCGCTTCCAGTTCAGCCTAAGTATTGGGACAACCGAGTATAGCCGGCCCCCGAGGACAACGCGAGGCGACCGCCGGGTCGGCGATTCGCGCCGGGAGCTGGTGCTCTGTCCCATTAGACACTCTTGGGACGCGGATGGTGCCCGATGCTCACCGAAAGCTTTCATCGACGAACTGCGCGAAGCGCGGATCGCTCCGGATCCGGTCGAAGCTCTGGTCCTTCAGGACGTTCATCCGGGGCTCGAGCCCACGGGCGAGCGAGCGCCGGAGGGCGGCGATCGTGGTGTCGACGTCGAGCCGGCGGGCGGCGATCAGCGCCCGGTTGAACGGGGGGAAGAAGCTGTCGGGCTCGAGCGCCTCGAGGCGCGTGAAGTCGCGCTCGGCCGCGTCGAGGTCGCCGAACCCCTGGAGGCTGACGACCGCCCGGCCCCGGAGGGCGGTGACGAGGTCCGGCTCGAGCTCGAGGGCGCGGTCGAAGTAGCTCCGCGCCGCCTCGTGGTCGCGCCGCCAGACGTGGAGGATCGTCCCGATGTTGTTGTAGATCGCGGGCTGCTTCCGATCGAGGGCGAGGCTCTCGCCGTAGTCCGCGAGGGCGCGGGCGTACTTCCCGCGCCGCGCGTAGAGATGGCCGCGCTCGCGCCACGGCCTGGGGTGGGTGGGGTCGGAGCGGATCGCGTTCGCCAGGGCGACCTCGGTTCGACCGTCCTCGCCCGCCGCGCTCGCGAGGCTCGCCACGCCCAGCCAGGCGCCCGCGGTCACCGACCGCCGGCGACCGCCGTCCCGGCCGAGCTCGAGACCGAGGGCCCGCTCGAGATCGGCGCGGGCCGCACCGAGCTGCCCGAGGCGCCGGAGCAACCCCCCGCGCGCGACGAACCCGGCGGCGTCGCCGGGGTCGAGCGCGATCCGGCGACTCGCCGCGTCGAGGGCGACCCGCGGGAAGCCGGCCGCCTCGGCCGCGCCGGCGATCCGCGCCTCGAGGCTCCGCGCATCGGTCGCGACCCGGACATCCTCGGCGACGACCCCGTCGACCCACGCGAGCCGCAGATCGCGGCTCGCCGTCGAGCTGCGCCGCCCCCACAGGCGGACGCGCCCGACCTCGGCCGGCCACGGCGCGCGACCCCGATCGGGGAGGACCTCGCGCGCGTCGACGAGGTGCCGCAGCGCGAGGTTCGTCTCGCCCGCCTCGGCCGCCGCCCGCGCCCGCGCGACCGGCGTCGGCCGCGCGTCGCTCGACCGTCTCGGGCGCCGTCGCCGCAGCGGCAGGGTCGCGATCCCGCCGCCGCTCCCCGGGCCGACGGCCGCCGCGCCGAGCGACCCGCCCCGCCAGCCGAGCGCGCGCGCGACACGCGCGGCCTCGTCGGCCTCGCGTCGATCGCCGCGGGCGCGGTCGAGGCCGGCGACCCGGGCGGCGAGCCCGGGGCGCGCGGCGCGCTCCGCGAGCGCGAGCGCGCGGCGTCGCCGGGCGCCTCCGAGGAGCCGGGCTCCGGCGCGCAGGAACGCGTCGACGGTGCCGAGATCGGCCGCCGCATCGGCGGCGTTCGGACCGCCCCGTCGCGCGATCGCCCGTCCGACGGCGACGGCGATCGGACGGCGGGTCGCTCCTCCCGCGGCGGCGGCGGCGATCCCGCCCGGAACGCTGCGCGTCGCGCCGACGCCGAGCTCCCGACGCCAGGCGGCGACGAGGGCGTCGCGCTCGGGCACGGTGAGCGTCGCGCTCGCTCGGGTCGCCTCGAGGTCGGGGGCGACCGGCTCGCCGTCGCCACCATCCCCTCCTCCGGGCGGCGGCAGCCGCGCGAGCACCGACGCCGCGCGCGCGTCGTCCTCGATGAGCCAGCGCGCGACGCCGACCTCGGGAACGACCTCCTCCCCGAGCAACGCCGCGGCCATCTCGAGAGACGCGGCCGCGGCGTCCCGGTCCTCGCGCAGACCGAAGGCGAGCGCCGCCCCGAGGCGCGCTCCGCCCTCGGCGCGGGCGGCCTCGCCGACCGCGCGCGCGCGGTCGCCCGCCGCGAGGGGGCTCGCGACTCGCCCGTCGGCGGTCGCCCCGAGCCGACGCGCGGTGATCGGTGCGGGCGCCGCCCCCCACGCGCGCGGCGCGATCACCGCCGCGCGGGCGAGCCCGGCGGCCGCCGATGGCGAGGCGGCCTGGATGAGGCGTCGCGCGTCGCCGGCCGTCGCGGCCGCCACCTCCAGCTCTCCGAGGACGAGGGCGGCCTCGGCCGTCACGACCGCGGCCTCGATCGCCACGGCCGCGCGCCGCTCGCGAAGCGCCCGGCGGGTGCGACGCGTTCCGCGTTCGGTGCCCCTCGCGTCGGTCGCGCTCGCCCGCGCCCGCCCGGCGTCGAGGATCGCGGCGACGATCCTCCCGCGGGCGAACGCGTCGTGCGCATCGAGGAGCAGCCGCAACGCGCTCGGCGTCGCGCCGCGCGCTCGCTCGGCGTCCTCGCCCGACAGGATCGCGGCCGCCACCTCGATCTCGGTCGCGCGGGCGCGGTCGAGGATCGCGAGACGTCGCCCGAGCGCGCGGGCGGGCTCCGCCTCTCCCGCGAGGAGGGCGAGGCTCGCCGCCGCGGTCACCGCCCGTCGCCGCGCGGACCGGGCGGCCGCCTCGTCGCGCGGGCCCCGCTCGCGGTCGCCGGGCGCGTCGCGATCGTCGTCGAGGGATGCCTGGAGCACCGCCCGGGCCCCGAGGAGGTCGTCGGCGGCGAGGAGGACGCTCGCCGCCTCGTAGGCGATCGCGGGCGGGAGGGCGACCTCCACGGGCAGCGCGGCCAGCCGGCGGGCGTCGCGCGCCGCCACGGCCTCGAGCGCGGCCCATTGCGTGAGCATCCCGACGCTCGCCGCGTCCGCCCGCTTCTCGCGGAGCGGGCGGGCCGCCCCGCGCACGAGCTCGAGGAGCGCCTCGTCGTCGGCCTCGATCGCGACGAGGGCCGCCTCGAGGAGCGCCGACAGGGCGCCGTCCCGGACGCTCGCGGCCGCCTCGCGATCGAGCGACGTCGCGTCGCCGAGGGTCGCCGTCCGCCGGACGAGGGTGGCGAGCTCGATCCGCTTCGACTCGGCGAGCGCGCCCGATGCCCGGGCGCCGCCTCCGAGGTCGCCGAGCGCGGTCTTCAGCGCGGCGAGGTGGTCGCCGGCGGCGCGGACCGCGGCGGCCTCTCCGCTCGGCGTCGGCGTCGACCCTCCGCTCCCGGGGCCTGGATCGGTCGCGGCGCCGCCGGACCCGCCATCGGGCGGACTCCCCTGCCCTGCCCCGCTGCCGGCGCCGGCCGCGGCGGTCCCGCCGTTGGCGGGATCCGTCGACGGCGTCGGGGGATCGGACGGGCAGCCGGTGAGGACGCCGAGCGCCGCGACCGCGGTCGCGAGCAACCCTCCGTACACGCCGAGGCGGGGACCCAGAGGCCCCCGCCTGTACCTGATGGAGGTGACGGGACTCGAACCCGTGACCTCTACGTTGCGAACGTAGCGCTCTCCCAGCTGAGCTACACCCCCAGGTGCGGGCATGTGTTACGTCTCACTGCGGGAGGAATTCTACCAAAGGGCAGCCCGCTTTCAAGACCGTGCGCCACCCCCGTAGACCGCCGTCTCTCCGTCCGTGTTCAGTCTCCTCCGGCGTCCTCGGCGGCGCCCTCGCCCTTCAGGATACGCAGAAACGCGGGCGGCACGGCGTCCGAGAGGACGATCCGCGCGTCGGCGCTCTCGTAGAACCCGACGCCCGCGGCGGCGGCCTCGGGCGCCGCGATCTCGATCACGACGACCCTCGGGCTTCGTCGGCGCGCGGCCTCGACCGTGATCGCCCGATCGCTCGAGAGATGGACCTTCTGGCGCGCCATCGGCAGCAGCCCGTCGCGCTCGATCGCAGGCATCGCGGCGGCGGTCGTCGCGTGGAACAGCGCCCGGTCGGGCGTGACCTCGCGGTAGCCATCGATCGCGACGGTGTGGCCGTGCCCGGCGCGGATGAAGTCACCCTCGATCTGAAACCGCTGCTTCGCGGCGGGATCGGTCGGCGGCTCGGCGAGCGCCTCGAGGTCGGCGCGCTCGATCGTGACGCGGGTCCCCTTGCGGGCCGCCGCGACCACCTCATCGATGGCGCAGAATCCTCGGTCGTCGAGGGTCAGTCCGGCGCTCCCCGGCTGGTGCCGGAGGACGTAGCTCAGGAACTTGCTCAGGCGCTTTCGCTGCTCGGTCGACATCGGTCGGTCCTCTCTTCCCCCGAGACGCGTGCCCGACGATTGCCCGTCGCCAAAACGAGCGCCGGGCTCCGCACCCGCGAGGGGTGGGAGCCCGGATGATGACATCGAGCGTGGGAGGAGTCTCGCGCTCGTCACGCCACGCGCGGCGTCTATCCCCGGCGCCGGCGCTCCTTCTTGGCGGCCTCGATCGCCGGACCCGCCTCCGGATCCGCCTCGAGGCGTGTCGCCTCCCCGTCGGCCCGGTCCGAGGCATCGAGACCGCGGTAGGTGTCGCCGATCTTGCGGAGATCCGCGTGCGCCGCCGCCGGGTCCGTCCCGACGAGGGCCAGCGCCGCCTCGACCTCGGCGTCGCCGCGGGCCGAGAGCTCGACCAGGGCGACGTCGAGCTTCGCCGCGGTGCTCTTGTGGAGCCGCTCGCGGAGCTTGTCGGCGCCGCGGAGGAGACGGAGCGCCATCGTGACGTTGCCGCGCTCGAGGTGCGTCGCCGCCCGGGGCAGGTCCTTCTCGACCTTGCCGGACGCCTTCGCCTTCGCCATCGCGAAGGCGATCGCTCGCTCGAGGACGACCGAGAACTGCTTCGGATCGGCGAAGTGATCGTCGAGCCGGCCGAGCTCTCCGTCCTCGTGGTCGGTGAAGAGGAGCGCGGGGCGGTCGTTGATCTCGAAGCGCTCGATCAGCTCGCGCCCGATCGCGTCGTCCCGGTCGACCTTGTAGCACTCGAACGCGGACCGGGTGCGCTTGACGAAGCTCGCGGTCCGGAAGATCCCGCGCTCGATCGCCTTGGCGCAGCAGTGGTCGGCGTCGCCGCTGGAGTAGAGGTAGAACATCTTCGGGCGGCCGTTGCCGCCGCCGGCGAGCTCGCCCTCGCCGCCATCCGAGAGCATCTGGGTGGTGATCCAGGGAAGCCGGTCGTTCTCGCCCGGCTCGAAGGGCGGCTGGGCGGGTCCGGCCGGCGCGCCCGGCGCACCCGGCAGTCCGGGCTGGCTGGCACCGCTCGAGGGAATGCCTCCTCCACCGGAGGAGCTGGTCGACCCGCATCAGCCGCCGGCGCGCGCCGGCTCGGGCGGGAAGAAGGTTGCGGTTGCGACGATCACGACGCCGCCGAGCAGCAGGCTGCCCATCATCTTCGAAGCGTTCATGGTGAGTGATGCCCCCTCTGAAGGATCTCTCTCTCTGTTGCGCAAGTGGATCCGATCGTTTTTCGCTCTTTCCTCGCCCCTGCACCCGAGCGACTCGGCGGATCCATCAATGCCGACGTCGAGTGTCGCATCTCTCCAGCGCAATGAATGGTCACGCCAGGGTAAAACCGCTGGGCGCGGATTACTCACGAGCATCTTGGCGAGGTCGTGCGAGAGGCCACTGGGCAAGGACGCAGGGCCGAAATCGGCCGAGCTGGCCTGTTTCGGCCTGCGAGCGCCGATTTCGGCCCGAGGACGCAGTCCAGTGGGCTCGCAGCCGACCGCAGCCGAGGCTCGTGAGTAATTCGGGCCTAGAGCGGCCCGAGCAGGCCGGACGGCACGACGCCGTCCGGCCCGCGCGAGCGCGCGTCTGCAGGGAAGAGAGAGTTCGATCAACGCCCGCTCTCGAGGGCGGCCTCGAGCTCCTGACGCGCGGCGTCAAGGGCGCTCTGAGCCGACGGGTAGAGAGCGTCGCGCTTCTTGGCGACGCCTCCGAGGAGGCGCTTCGCCATGGTGAGGTTGCCCCGGTCGCGGTGATCCGCGGCGCGGGCGATGTCCTTGTGGGCCTTCCGGGTGAGCTTGAGTCGCTTCGCGTGGTGCTTCCCGGCGCCGGTCATGATCGTCAGGAGCTGCTTCGCGCTGATCGCGTCGGTCACGCGGGCCACCTCGCGGCCGGCCGGGTCGAGGAAGAGGACGGTGGGCCGGTCGGCGAGGCCGAGGCGCTCGATCAGCGCCCGTCCCTCGAAGCCGTCGCGGTCGACCTTGTAGCAGGCGAACGCCGAGGCGAGCTGCACGACCGCCCGGTCCCGGAAGAGCCCGCGCTCGATCACCCGGGCGACGTCGTGGTCGGTGTCCCCGGACGAGTAGAGGTAGACCAGCCGCGGTCTCGACTCGGCGCTCGCATCGCCCGGCATGGGAACGGAGCCACCGTCGGTCACCCACGGGAGGCGGTCGTTCTCCCCGGGTCGGTACTCGGCCTGGCCGGCGAGAACCGTCGCGCCCGCCGAGCCGCCGTTGGTCGGCGCCGGGCTGGAGCTGGCCGGGGAGCGGCCGAGGTCCGCCTTCGGCCCACGCCGAGGCGCGGGCGCCGGAGCGCGGGAACCCCCACCGTTGGCCGCGCCGAGATCGACGCCTCCGCCCGGGAAGTCGATCCCCGGGGACGAGGGCGGCGAGCGCCGCGGCGGGCAGCTGCTCGGTCGGGCGTTCGGGCAGCTGCTCGGCGCCGGTCGAGCGCGGGCGCCGTTCGGGCAGTTCCCACCGCTGCGAGCGGCGTCGGCGGCGCGTCGGATCAGCCCGCCGACCCCACCTCCGCAGTCCTGCGCGTTGACGGTGGGCGTCGTGATGAAGAGCGCGATGCCCGCGGTGGAAGCGAAGGCGAGAGCGCCGAGGACGAGTCGTGGCGAGGTCATGAGTAGTACCTTTCTCCGCACGGTGCCACCTCCTGACCCCGAGCTCGGAAAAGAACTTCTTGGACAAACCTCTCGTTATTGGAGAAGCCTCGCACCAAGAGAGACGACCGCGGCCGAAGCGGGCTTGCGTACGAATCTGAGTCTTCGCTCACATTTACACGAACGTGACGAACGGGCGGAGGTCGTGAGAGAGGGTTCGATTTGCGGAGACACTGCCGACGGTCGGTGCCATCGGGTCTGCGGCCTGCTTCGATGCTCGCGGGCGGGCCGAGCCGCCGTTTCCCGTTCGCCGCTCTTCTGGGCAGCCAGCGCGGGGCCCGGGGACGGCGTCTGCGCGGTCCAGGGCGTGGAGACCCGGTTCGGACCGAAGGGGTCAGGTCTCGGGTGTTAGCAATTACGGGCGGTATTCGAAAAACCCGGGCCGGACCCCATCAGGGCGGTGTCCCCGTGAGGGCGCCCGGGGTCGGGGGGCCACCGCCGCGACCC
>JAJDCQ010000156.1 GCA_029260755.1 Planctomycetota bacterium
GATGGCTCCCTCTCGGTCTCGGTCACCCGAGGCGACGGGAGCCAAGAGAAGGAGCGCCGGGATCGGTCCGCGACGGGGCATCATCCGAAGCTGCTCCGTGCCTCCGTGCCTCCGTGGTTTCATCTCTTCATCGACCTGAGCGAAGTTGATATGCCCCGGCTGCGGTCGACTGCGAGCCCACCGGGCTGCGTCCTCGGGCCGAAATCGGCGCTTGCAGGGCAAAACAGGCGAGCTCGGCCGATTTCGGCCCTGCGTCCTTGCCCAGCGGCCTCTCGCTCGACCTCGCCTTGATGCTCGTGAACAATGCGGGCTAGCCGATCACCTTCGCGAGCCGCCGGAGCGCCTCGAGGGACGGGTTGATCGCGAGCGCCTCGTTCAGGCACTCCCCCGCCTCGGTCTGCTGGGCGAGCGACCGGTAGACCATCGCGAGCGCCTCCCGCAGGCGAACATCGCGGGGTCGACGCGCCGCGAGCCACGCGCCGAGCTCGCGCGCCGCGTCGAGGTCGCACCCATCTCCGAAGACGACGCCGCCGCGGCCGGCGACTCGGGTCCAGAAGGCGAGCAGTCGAAGGCGGTGACTCTTCCCCCCGAGGCTGGCGAGCGCCCGGTCGACCGGGGCTCGAGCCTCGATCCCGTCGCCGGCGGCGAGGAGCGCCCGGGACAGGAGCTCGAGCAGCTCGGTGTTGTCCGGCCCGACGGCGAGCCCCTCGCGGAGCAGGGTGAGGGCGCCGTCCACGTCGTCGATCGCGAGCCGGTCGCCGGCCCGCTCGAGCAGCTTGTCGAGGTAGAACGGGTCGTCGGAGTCGAGCCCTCCCGACGACGCGCCCTGCTCGGCGTCGGTCGACGTCGCCGTGACCGGATCTTCCTCGTCATCGTCGAGGGCCGCGAGGACGGCCTCCGCCCGCTCGGCCAGCTCCGGAGGGACGAGGATGTGCCCGGCCGGCGCGTCGTCGTCCACGCTCGCGCCTCCGTCCTCGACGCGGCTCGGGATCCCGTCGTTCTCGAGCTCGCCGGTGAGGAACCCCGCGTCGGCGAGCGAGCACCGCTCGCCGACCCGGACCCAGTCCTCGCCGCCTTCGTCCTCGGCGTCCTCGCCCTCGCGCTCGGGCGCGCGGCCGACGAACCGCGTCTCGAACTCGGGGTCGATCGTCCGGAGAAGGGCCATCCCCCGGAGCGAGGAGACCGATCCGTCGTAGACGTCGGCCTCGCTGACCCGGAGCATCGCCGCGCACTCGCCGCAGACCACGCCACCGTCGAACTCGAGCCAGCAGACCGGGCAGTGGAGGACGTGTCCGGCGTCGATCTCGTCGTCGTGATCCATCGGACAGGTCAGGAGGGCGTCGCTCGATCCGCGAGCTTCTTCAGGGCGACCTTGGCGTCGTCGCCGAGCTTCTTGAACTCGATCCCGACCTGGAACTCGTTCTTCGTCCCGTTCTGCTGGATGCGCGCGACCCGCCCGGTGACGACGACGGGACGGAACGTCCCGGGGAGATGCAGGGTGATCGGGATCTGCTCGTCGACCTTGATCTCGGGCGGTCGGAAGCCGCGGATCGATCGGCCGTCCTTCGGCCCCTGCGCGACGAACGAGAGGCCGGTCGCCGAGAGGTCGCGGATCTCGTAGTGGAGGAGGTCGCTGTTGATCCCGGTGAGCGCGCGGTTGGCGGTGTTCTCGATGTCGAGCTTCGCGTGCTCGACCTTGAACCGCGGCGCGCGGCGGCGATCGCCTGGATCGACCGGGACCGGCTCGACCTTCGGCTCGGCCGACGCGGCCGGGCTCGCCGCGGCGGCCGGCGCGATCGGCGGCGCGGCCGGCGCCGCCGGTGCGGGCGCGGGAGCCTGGACAGGCGCGGGGGCCGGAGCGGGCGCCGGCGCGCTCGGGTTCCCTATGTTGACCACGCCGAGGGCGCCCCCGACCGGGCCCTGCGCGCCGCAGACGGGGCAGACGCCCGTCTGACCGAGGAGACGGCGCTCGGAGAAGATCCGGCGTCCGCAGGAGCCACATCCGTAGACGATGTAGGCCTGGTCCTGGCTCATCGCTTCTTCCCCCGTCGTCGGGACGGGCGCTTGGACTTGGTCGGCTTCTTCGAGCCTCCTCCGGTGAGACCCGAGAGCCAACCGCTCAGCCCTCCCCCCCCTTCCTTCTTGATGCGCTCGCTCGGCTTGCGCGTCGCCACCGGCATCTTGCGGAACGCGCTCGCGTCGTCGCTGACGGGCTTGATCTCGTCGCTCGACTCGGTCCGTCCGCGAAGGCGGCTCAGGTCGCGCAGGAGCGCCTCGGCATCGTACCGGTAGCTCGGGTCCTTGGCCATCATCTTGGCGACGACCCGGGCGCAGCTCCGGCTCACGTCCCCCCGGACCTGGTCGATCGGCTTCGCGTTGGTGTGGACGTTGTGCCAGACGTACTCGCTCGCCTTCTTGGACGGGAATGGATCCTTGCCCGCGAACATCTGGTAGGCGAGGACGCCGAGGGCGAACACGTCGGAGCGGAACGTCGGCGGCTCGCCCTTCGCCATCTCGGGGGCGACGTACTTGGCCGTTCCGAGGAAGCTCTGGTCGTCGACGTTGCCGAGATCCTCCTCCCCGAACACCCGCGCGAGGCCGAAGTCGGTCAGCTTCACGTTGACCTCGAACTCGCCCTCGATCCCGAAGCCGAAGCGCTCCTCGTTGGTCGTGAGGAGGATGTTGCCCGGCTTGATGTCGCGGTGGGTGATGCCCTGCTCGTGGGCGGCGAGGATCGCCTGGACGACCTGGTGGAGGATCTCGACGCCCTCCTCTTCGGGGATCGGGCCGCGCTTCACCCGCTCGCGGAGCGTCTCGCCCTCGATGTACTCCATCGCAATGTAGGGGCGCCCCTCGTGGACGCCGACCTCGAAGACCTCGACGACGTTCACCGCCTCGTCGACGAGGATGCAGGTGGCCGCCTCGGCGAAGAAGCGGCGGACGTAGCTCGGGTCGGCCCCGCGGACGCCCTTCATCACCTTGATGGCGGCGCTCGCGCCGCCGGTCATCGGCTTCGCCCGGTAGACCATCGCCATGCCGCCCTCGGCGACCGGCGCCTCGACCCGGTAGCGACCGACCTTGGCGCCGAGCGGGGCGGTGTGGATCTGCTCGATCGGGCTCACCAGGGGCCCGAGGGTCGACTCGATCACCTCCATCGCCTTGCGGGCCGGGATCCCCTCACCGGGTGCGAGGGCGGCCTTCTTGAGGTCGGCCTTGGTGATCGCCGCCGAGCCCGGTCGGGTCGCGAAGGCGCCGGCCGTCTTCTTGGCGGACGGCTTCACGGCGTCGCCGCGCGCGGCCTTGGCGTCGGGGAGGCTCTTGTCGAGCGCGCGGGCGAGCTTCTCGACCTGGCGCAGGGTGAGGAGCTCGCGGGTCCGGAGCACCTGAACGAGTGAGGTCTCCTTGCCCGCGTCCTCGGCGGCGCGGACCGCCGCCATCGCCTCGTTGACCTGCTTCTCGGTCAGGATGCGGTTCTTGAGCAACAGGCTGCGGTAGAGTTGATCCCACTCGGTCGGCAAGAGCGACCTTCCGTTCGTGGCGCCGGCGCTCGACCTCTAGCGCTTGTTCAGGGTGACGAGGTTCTCCTGGGCCGCCCGATGCGCGTCGGAACCCTGCGTCCCCAGATCGACGATCGCCTTGCAGACGACCCGCGCCTCGTCGTAGAGCAGCTTCTGGCGCTTGAAGATGATCTGCTTGACCTTGGCGAGCTCGCCGGCCGCCCGCGCGTCGACCTGCCGCCGGACGAGGGCCCAGACCTCCTGGTCGCCGTTGCTCGCCTTGATCGCGGCGACGTACTCCTTGTAGGAGTCGGCCCAGTTGTCGCTGGCGATGAAGTCGTTGCCGCGCTTCAGGTGCCCGCGCACCTCCGTCATGATCGCCTCGCGCGAGGTGGCCATGTACTTGTTCGCGCGCTGGTGGTACTTGTTCTCGGGCCGGCGCTCGGTCCGGAGGACGTCGTTGAACGCGCCCATCGCCTGGTAGTGATCCTGGGCCTGGAACGCCTGGAGGCCCTGCTCGAACCGCTGGTAGACGAAGCCTATGTCATTCTTCTTCTTGGCGACGAACTCGCGCACGTCGGGCGCGAGGATGCTCACGTTGAGGATCTCGTCGATCAGGCTGATCGCCTTCAGGGCGTCGCCGTTGTCGTAGGCGGAGAACGCCTCGATGCTGAGCAGCTCGGCCTCGATCCACTGGACGAGCGCCTGGGCCTGCTCGAAGAGGCGCGTGTCGCTCGGGATCCGCCGCAGGAACGTCTTCGCCTCGCTGTAGCGGTCGACCTGGCGCAGCTCGATGATGTCGTAGGCGTCGTTGTAGAGCGACTCGGCGGTGATCTCCTCGACGACCTGAGACGAGAGCTCCTCGAGCAGCCGCCGCTTGTCCTTGCCCTGGGCGAACTCGATCGCCGTATGGATCAGGTCGCGGATGTCGGGCCACGGAGGCGTGTCCTCCGAGTAGAGGCGCTGGATCGAGTCCTCGAAGGACTTCATGATCGCGACGCGGAGCCCCTCGGCCTTCTTGCTCGAGTCCTCCCAGAAGACGCTCTCCTTCGGGACCTCGTTCTCGAACCGGTTGAGCGCCTCGATGTAGCCGAGCCTCGCGATGTCGGGGTTCCGGCTCTCGCGCTTCTTGGCCTGATTGACGGTCTCATCCGCGGCCAGGAAGACCTTCTTCGCCCGGGCGTCGCGCGCGATGACGACCCCCTCGGTCTTGATCCACTCGCCCATCTCGGGCGGGAGGCCGGGGAGACCCGCCGCCCCGTCGAGGAGCTTCGTCGCCTCCTCCCACTTGAACGAGAACTTCTTGCCCCGCCGCTCCCAGAGCTCGTTGACCTCGTAGAACGCCCGGGCGATGTCGCCCTCGGGCTGCCCCGCGGCGTCGAGCTTGACGTCGTCGAAGATCGCGCGGGCGGTCTCGAGCTCGTTGGCCTTGAGATGCCCGAGCCCCTGAACGAGTCGGCCGTTCCAGCTGTTGTCGCCGCCGCCGATGCCGCCGCCGCCGCCGATCGGCGCGAACAGGGCGAGGACGCAGAGGCCGATGATGCCGACGGCGAGGCCCTTGCGGACCCGGTCATCCTTGAGGAGCGCGGAGAGGTCGGGCGCTGGCTTCCCGGGGACCTCGAACCGGAGCCGGGCGGCCCCGATCTGGACCTCCTGGCCGTTCTTGAGCGCCTGCTCCCCGTCGGCCTTGGTGCCGTTCACGTAGACGCCGTTCCGGCTGCCGAGGTCCTTCACGTGCCACTTGCCATCGCCGTGGCGGATCTCGGCGTGGAAGCGGCTCACGCCGTCGGCGTCGAGGACGACGTCGTTGCCGTCCTTCGCGCCGAGGGTGATCGTCCCTTCGCCGAGCTCGTGGATCTTGCCGATCTCGGAGACGCCGGCGACCGAGACGAGGCGCGCCTTCGGCCGCTCGTCCTCGACGCTCGTCGACCCGGACGCGTCGGGGTCGGAGGCGTCCGCGGCGTCGAAGTCATCGGACTCGTCGAAGGTGAAGCTCTTCTTGCGCGCGTCGGCCGCCCGGGTCCCCTTGCTGCTGCCGTGGCGCCCCGAGTCGTCCGGGCTCGTGTCCTCGTCGTCGGAGTCGTCGGCGACCGAGCTGCTGTCGAAGCGGACGGCGCTCGAGCGGCTCCGCGAGCGGCCACCGCCGCCCTTGTCCTCCTCGACCTGGAGCTTGATCTTGCCGATCTGGACGACGTCCCCGGCCCGCAGCGGCGTCGTGCCGGCGATGATGTCGCCGTTCAGGACGGTGCCGTTGCGGCTCCCCGCGTCCTGGAGCTCGACGTCGTCGCCCTTGCGGACGATCCGCGCGTGCTTCTTGCTGACGCTGGTGTCGGGAAAACAGAGGTCGCAATAGCTCTTGCGACCGATCACGAGCTCGCCCTCGTCGATCGGGAACTCGACGAGCTCGCCACTCTCCTCGTAGAGCAACTTCACGCTAGGTCTCCTGGACCCCCTGGTCTGCCCGACCCGGCTCTTCGTCTCCGCGATCCGCCTCGCCCTGGGTCCTCACTCACTTCAGGAGGAACTCGAGGAAGCAGTCGTAGCGCACGTAGTCGGGATGATCCTCTCGGTGAACGAGCTTGAGGATGAACTCGCCGGTGAGCTTCGCCTCGCCCCGGTCGGTCTTGTAGGCCGTCCAGAAGCGGTTCTTCGCCCGCTTGAGCTCGTCCTTGAAGTCGCGCTCCGCGACGGCGAGCGCCTCGTTGAGCGACTCCTCGAACGCGTTGAGCTCCTTGTCGAACCCGGACTGACGCTCGCGGATGACCTCGACGACGTCGACGGCCTTGTCGTACTCGACGACCGCGAGGTAGCGGTTGCCCTCCTTGAGCGACTCGTCGCGGGCGGCCCAGAACTCGTCGGCCGCGGCCTTGTAGGCCTTCGCGATGTCGAGGAGGTTCACCCCGTCGAGCATGTCCTGGCGGAACTTCTCGGTCCGCTCCTCCCGCTCGGTCAGGCGCTTCGCCCGGCCGCGGATGTCGACCTGGATCGGCTTGCGCGAGCCGTCGGCGAACTGGAGGTGGAAGATGAGGCGCCCCTCGCTCTTGCTGCCGGCCGCGTCGAGGAGGATGTGGGTCTTGAGGTCGCGGTTGAGCAGCATCTTCGCCTCGCCCCACTCGTGCTTGGTGAGGGTGCCGCCGCGCGCGTTGTTGACCGTGCCCATGTCGACCGGCTTGAAGATGTCCTCGCCCGTCTCGGGGTCCTTCCCCGCCTTGTCGAAGATCCCGACGACCGGGTTGTCCTCGGTCCAGAGCTCCTCGACCCGCCGCGCCTCGCCGACGCTCAGGTTGTAGGTGGCGACGGGGAAGACCTCGTTGCCCTTGATCACGTCGAGGTAGACCCAGACGCCGAGGGCGAACACGATCCCGAGGCCGGCGATCGCGACGAGCGCCCGGACGGCCCGATCGGAGAGGTCCTTGTCCTTGCGGACGGGCGCGATGATCGGGACGTCGTCGGAGAGGTCGTCGAGCTCGTCGAGGATGTCCTTCGGCTCCTCGGGGTCGGCGGTCCGCTTCGGCAGCTCCTTGCCGTCGAGGACGCCGCGCATGTCGATCTCGCCGGTGCCCTCGGAGCTCATCTCCGCCATCGGCTCGGGCGGCGGCGGGCTCTTGCGGCGCGGCTTCTGCTTCTGCGAGTCGCGGCTCCGGCGCGGCTCGGGCGAGCGGCGCCGCGCCGGCGACTCCATCGGCGCCTCGCTGCTCTCGTCGAACACGATCTTCGCCGAGCCGCTGCCGCCTCCGCGCCGCGGCGGCTCGGGGTCGTCGAGCTCCGACATCGGCAGGTCGCCGCCGCCGAGCTCCTCGGAGTCGTCGAACCGGACCGTCTCCCGAACATCGACGCTCGGGCCGCGGGGACGTTCGTGGCTCCTCGAACGGGAGCGCGAGCGTGAACGCGAACGGGAGCTTCCGCCGGCGCGCGCGTCCCGGTCGCGGCGCGGCATCAGCGGCTTCTCGACGTCGACGGTGAACTTGAACTTGACCCCGCAGATCTCGATGCGGTCGCCGTGGCGCAGGCTCGACTCCTCGATCGGCTTCCGGTTGAGGAGGACGGGGTTCTTGACGCTGAGGCTCTTGAGCCGGAAGCGGTCGCCCCGGACGAGAATCTCGGCGTGCTTGCGGGAGATGTACTTCTCCGGGATGACGACGTCGCAGTCGTCCATCCGACCGATCGAGAAGATGTCGCGGTCGACCGCGTACTCCTGTCCCTTGAGCTTGCCGCTCACGACCAGAAGCTTGCCCATGGCAGATGACACCGTTCTTTCTCGACCCCTCTCGACATCCCCGAGGGGATGCAACCCTTTTGCGTCAGCCACCCAACGCGCTGCCGGGATCGAAACGGAGACGATCCTCGGGACGCAAGCCCCGGGCCTCGACGGTGCCGGCCGGGAGCTCGATCGCGACGCGCGCGCCACGGCAGGCGGACAGCCGCCAGGGGCGCAGATCGCTCACGACCTTTCTCACGACCAGCTCGTCGGTTCCGTCATACACGGCATAGACCACGTCGATCGCGAACCTCATGAAGAACATGTGAACGCTGGAGCACGGCTCGATCATGAGACCGCCGTCCTCCGGGAGCCCGCTACGACCAAGCAGACCGCGTGCCCGCTTGAAGAACGAATCGGCAACCTCCAGGCGCCCGGCAACGACGGCCCCGTCGGTCACCCTGGTGAGGGTGCCGGTCATCGCAATGGCATCTTAGCAATGGCGCCCGAAATCGCCGCAAGACCCCGGGGGGTCACGAGCTCAAGCAACAACGAAAGGTCTTGCCAGCAAGATACTTGGCCCCACGAAACGCGGCCCATTCACACCATCGCGGACCCGCTCCCGAAGAGAACCCAAAAGGAGCCGATGGAGCCACGCCCCGGGTCGTTTCGCCCGGGTCGGAGAGCGATCGCATCGAGGAGAAGCTCCCCCCGGCGAAACGGCCCGCGAGTTGGCAGCGAGCGAGTCCCGGAGAAGACGTCCCCGAGGAACGAGGGGGCGTCTTCGGAGGAAGCGAGCGACTCGCGGGTAGAGGTCGGCGAGGGGCGCCGGCCTAGCGCTCACGCGCTCGGCAACGAGCCCCGCCCGGCGAGCCTCGCCGACCTCTACCCATCATCACATCGCTGCCAACACATCGATCTTCCCAGAGGAACGTGGGGAGACCTAGAAGTCGGCGAACGGGTTCTCGTAGAGGAACTTGATCGCCATCGGCGCGAACGTGATCATGAACGTCAGCGGGAAGATGAACGCGACCAGCGGGAAGAGCATGAGGACGGGCGTCCGCTGCGCCTGCTTCTCGGCGAGCTGGAACCGCTTCAGGCGCAGGTCATCCGCCTGGATCCGCAGGGTCGGGCCGAGGCTGCTGCCGAGCTCGTCGGCCTGGATGAGCGAGCTCACGACCGCGTTGAGCTCCTCGAGCTGGACGCGGTCGCCCATCGAGCGGAGCGCCTCGCTGCGGGACTTGCCCATCCCGATCTCGCGGCCGAGGCGCTTGATCTCGTCCCGGAGGGGGCCCGCCTTCATCTTGCCGCCGATCTTCACGAGCGACGCGGTGAACTCGAGACCGCTCTCGACCGAGAGGGTCAGGAGATCGAGGGTGAACGGGAGCTGCCGCCGGATCTGGTGGTGACGCTTGCGGACGGCGTCGACCAGCCCGAGAAACGGCATCATGAAGCCGAGGAGCATCCCGGCGATCACGAGCGGCACACCCCATCGCTCGAGCAGCAACCAGAAGACGGCCCCGGCGAGCGCGCCCACGACGGACGCGACGATCATCGATCCGACGAACTCGTCGCCGGTCATGAGATCGGAGCGGCCGGCGGCGATCAGCCTCTTGCGGACCCGCCGGCGGAAGCCCAGGAAGAGCCGGGTGCGCGAGATGATCGCGCCGAACGCGCGGATGTAGGGCAGCGCGATCCGGATGAGCGGGCTCTCCTTGGTGTTCTCCGCGTCATCCTCGTCCTCGAGCCCGTCGGCCTCGCTCAGGAGGTCCTTGTTGATCGAGAAGGCCCCCCAGACGAGGAGGAACATCGCCAGGCCGACGAACGGCAGGATGCCGAAGACGAGCGTCGAGGAGGAGTCGCCTGCGTTGGCTGCGCTCGAAGCGTCCATGGTCCTATCCGTGAGCCTCGCTCACACCTGGATCGTGGTGATCCGGTTGATGAAGAAGAAGCCGAGCGCCTCGAACACGACCATCACGCCGATGACCGCGTAGCCCTCCGGCGTCGTGTAGAGGGGCACCAGCAGCTCGGGGTCGACGTAGTGATACGCGAGCGCCATGCAGATCGGCAGGATGCCGACGACGAGGCCCTGGAGCTTGCCCTGAGCCGTCAGCCCGTCGATCCGGCCCTCGATCCGGTGCCGCTCGCGGATCGTGTGACTGATCTTCTCGAAGACCTCGGTCAGGTTGCCGCCGACGCTGTGACTGATCTCGACCGAGGTCGTCAG
Source organism: Planctomycetota bacterium (assembly GCA_029260755.1). GTDB lineage: Bacteria > Planctomycetota > J058 > J058 > JAJDCQ01 > JAJDCQ01. The sequence goes on from JAJDCQ010000156.1 coordinate 9,923, forward strand.
CAGGTCGAGGTCGTCGATCGGCACCCGGGCGCACATGTTCCGGAGCGCCTCGGTCACCTTGGCGCCGAGCCGCAGCTCCTGGGTCAGGATCGAGAACTCCTGCTTGAGCGGGGATGGGCCGTCCTTGGCGATCAGCTCGAACGCGCGCGGGAGGCTGAAGCCGCTTCGGAGGGCGTTGTTGAGGGTGGTGAGGGCGTCGATGAGCTGGTTGTTGAAGAGCGTCCGGCGGCGCTTGATCGCGAACGACTTCATCAGGCGCGGGACGAAGAAGGCGACCCCGCCGAGGGCGAGCCCGATCAGGAACGAGTCGAGGATCAGGACGATCAGGACGAAGGTGAAGAAGAGCGAGACCACCTGAACGTAGAGGAGCACCTGAGGCGGCATCGTGATGAGGTCGATCTTGACCTCTTTCTCCTCCCCGGCGTGCTTCTTCTCGTACGAGTCCCAGCCCTTGCTGAACATGACGACGCCGAGGAGCGTCGTGATGACGACGCCGGCGAACGTCAGGGCGTAGATGATCAGCTCGAGCGGCTGCACGTGTTCGGTCTCGTCCCTGCCTAGTCGAAGTCGGCCCCGGCGTACTCGGGCTCGGGCTTGAACATGCCCATGTCGATCTTGATCCCGCGCCGACGGAGCTCGTGGACGAACGTCGGGATGTTGCCGGTCGCGGTGTGGAAGCCGGTGACCTTGCCGTCCTCGTCGAACCCGGTCTGCACGAACAGGAAGATGTCCTGGAGCGTGACGGTGCTGCCCTCGATCCCGCAGACCTCGGTGATGTGGGTCACCTTACGTGATCCGTCGACGAGGCGCGCCTGCTGGATGATCACGTGGACGGCGCTCGCGATCTGCTCCCGGATGGCCTTCGCCGGCAGGTCCATGCCCGCCATGAGGACGAGCGTCTCGAGGCGCGCGATGCAGTCGCGGGGCGAGTTGCTGTGGACCGTCGTGAGGGAGCCATCGTGGCCGGTGTTCATCGCCTGGAGCATGTCGAGCGCCTCACCGCCGCGGCACTCACCGACGACGATCCGGTCGGGGCGCATTCGCAGGCAGTTGATCACCAGCTTCTGGATCGGGATCGCGCCCGTCCCCTCGAGATTCGGCGCCTTCGCCTCGAGGGTGACGACGTGGTCCTGGGGCAGGTTGAGCTCGCTGACGTCCTCGACGGTGACGATCCGGTCCTTGGTCGAGATGAAGGAGCTGACGACGTTGAGGAGGGTCGTCTTTCCGGAGCCGGTTCCGCCCGAGATGACCATGTTCTTGTGCTCGCCGACGGCGAGCTCGAAGAACTCACCCATCGCGTGCGTGCACGAGTCGAAGTTGACGAGATCCTGGATGCCCAGCTTGTCCTTGCTGAACTTTCGGATGGTGATGCTCGGACCACTCACCGCGAGCGGTGGGATGACCGCGTTGACACGGGACCCGTCCGGGAGGCGGCCGTCGACGAGCGGCGTCTGCTCGTTGACGACGCGGCCGAGCGGGCTGACGATGCGCCGGATCACGTGGACGACCTGGTCGTCGTCGGAGAACTGCTTGTCGGTCAGCATCATGCCGACGCCCTGCTTCTCGACGTAGATCCGGTCCCAGCGGTTGACCATGATCTCGTTGATCGTGTCGTCGGCGAGGAGATCCTCGAGCGGCCCGAGGCCGAGCGCCTCGTCGCAGATCTCCTTGACGAGCTCGCGCTTGTTGATGAACCCGGGGATCTCGCCGCCGCGAGCCATCTCCTTGACGATCCCGACGACGACCTTCTCGGTCTGCATCCGCGTCTCGGCATCGGCCATCTGATCCATGGCGACGCGCTTGAGCTCCTTGCTCTCGAGGAGCTTCATGTGGATCGACTTCTTGGCGGTCCGCTTCTGCTCGACCTCGTCGGCGTTGAGCTGCTCGCCCGAGCCGTGGGGCTGCGCGCCCTTGCGATCGCGGTCGGCCCACTTCTGCTCGGCCGCGAACTTGGGCTTCTCCTTCGGCCTCTGCCCGCGGGGCTTCGCGTCGCGATGCCCGCCGTCGGAGTCCGAGTCGACGTCCGAGTCGGGCTCGTCGCGATGGCGCGGCGGCTCGTCGCTGTCCTCGATCGGGCCGCTCTCGAGGTCGCGCCGGGCGCGGTCTCGATCCTGCCGATCATCGCGCCCGCGGTCGTCCCGACCCTCGTCCGGGTCTCGACTGGTCCTCGAGCGGCGGCCGGCCCGCTTGCTCTTGAAGACCATGTCGAAGTCGCCGATCTCGATCTGACTCCCGCTGTGGAGCACGACGTCGCGATCGACCGACCGACCATCGACGACGGTGCCGTCGCCCATCGATCGAATGTAGAACTGCTCGTCGCGGTAGTAGATGACGCAGTGCTGCGCGGCGATGTTCCGCCGCGGCAGGACGAGGTGGTTCTCGTCACCCGATCCGATCGAGAACTTGCTGTCGCGGATCGGGACCTCGCGCGTCTTGTTCTTCTTGACGTCGGTGACGACGAGAGTCGGCATGGCGCTGCGAAACCCTTCTCTGCGGCGCGTCCGCGCCCTGGGCGCGATCAGCCGCCGCGCCGGTTCCCGCCCGGACGCCCGGTCCGATCGATCTCCTTGGTGATCTCGTCGAACAGCGTCTCGGTCGTGACGGGGGTGATGCGCTCGTGGAGGCTGCTCGCCTCCTCGTTGCTCATCTTGACCAGCTGGAACTTGCCCCGCTGGCTCGCGTGGATGATCTTCGGCGCGTCGTCGGGCTTCACCCGGATCGTGACCGTCTGGTAGCCGCGGATGTAGCGGTCGCCGGCGAACGTCAGGTTGTCGATCGCCTGGAGCAGCACCTTGTGCATCAGCAGGTAGCTGACCTGGACCGGCTGCTGCCGCCCCTCCATCTTGATCTCGAAGAACGCGAAGACATCGACGTAGTCGCCGGGCCGCAGCATGGCGGAGAGGCCGCCGACGTTGTCGACCGGGATGGTCACCGCTCGCCAGCCGTTGTCGACCTGCACCGGCGCCCAGTACTCCAGCCCGCCGTAGCTCTTGAAGTGCGTCCGCTGGAGGAGCTGCCCTTCGCCGACGTCGACGAGGAGCTTCTGGCCGAGGTAGCCCTTGAGGTCGGAGTTCGGGATCGAGGTCTCGACCGCGGTCACGAATCGGCTCGGGAACTTCTGCGGCTCGACCATCGCGTCCGAGAGCTCCTCGCCTCCGGCGATGGCCGTCCGGGCGACGAGGAGGCTGACCGGCTGCTGGCCCTCGTAGATCTCGCTCTGCACGTTCTCGATGTAGCGCTTCACGAGCAGGATCGAGAAGACGCCGAGGACGACGGCGACGATCAGGGCGACCTTGTTGGTCATGGTGGTGCTCCGTGGTCGGTCAACGGGGCGAGTCCCCGAGGAGGGAGCTCACCGTGGTTGGACCGCCGGCGCGCCGCCGGCCGGTCCATGGTACATCGCTATCTCGGACGGGCCAAGACGGTCAGGATCGTGCGATTCGCCTCGAGGTCATCCTCGACGGTGACGACCCCGGCGAGCGCGGAGCCCTCGAACTCGAGCCCGCCCGCACCGCCTCGCACCTCGTAGCCCTCCGCCCGGAGTCGGGCGGCGAAGCTGCCGACGAACGAGCCGGGGCCAGACAGCGGCGCCTCGAGCATCGCGAGGCCGGAGCCCTCGCCCCGGTCGAGACGGAAGAGGACCTTCGCCCCGGCCGGAACGCCGATCCCACCGGGGAGCGGCGCGCTCGCGTCGGGCGTCGCGGGGCCCGGCGAGCCCGCCGCGGTCCGGAAGACGTGGTAACGGCTGCCGCCGTCGGGGTGACGGTAGGCGATCACGCCGACCCGCCGTCCGGCGCGATCGACGAAGCCCAGCGTCTCGTGGCTCATCGACGAGGAGTGGAGCGCCGGCATCCCGGCCGGCCCCATCCGCACCGGCGCCGACGCCTCCCCGAAGGCCTCCTCGGAGAAGAGGTCCTCGTAGCGACGGATGACCATCGACGCGTCGAGGTCGGTGTCGGCCGAGAGGGTCTCCTGCGGCTCGCCGTTCCAGGTCGCGAACTCGCGTCGGACGTTCTCGGAGCCGGGAAGCGGCCGGACCTCATCGAGCGGCCGGAGCCCGAGGACGTGGAGCGCGCGCGCCCCGTCGCCGGTGGCGACGAGGGCGAAGCCGACGAGAGCGATCACGACGGCGGCCGTCACGCCGACGCGCTTCGCGCGTTCCCGAAGGGGTCGTTGCGTCTCCAAGGTGCTGCGTCTCCCGGGAGGCCGTACGGAAGGCGACCGCGGCCCGAGGCCGTGGTCGCCGATCAGGGTCGGTGTTTCGTCTAGCCGCCCGGCGTGTTGTTGGCCGGGGTGCCGCCGCCGGGAGCGCCGTTGTTGCCCGGAGTGCCGCCACCGGGCGCGCCGTTGTCACCGGGGTTCTCGCCGCCGCCCGGACCGTTGTCGCCCGGCGTGCCGCCGGTGCCCGGTCCGCCGACGCCGCCGGCCGTCGCGCCTCCGCCGATCCCGGCCGAGTCGTCCGGGCCGGTCGCGTTCTTCTCGACCTGATCCCTCGTGCCGACGATCGCGATCGCGATCTCGTTCCGGTAGGCCCGCACCGCCGCGATCAGCAGCAGCGCGACGAGGCCCACGATGATGATGTACTCCGTCATCCCCTGGCCGGATTGGGCCAGCCGCCGGGCCTTGCGCCGAATCTTCCTTCTCCGAATGATCCTGGCGAGCATCGTCGACTCCTCTTCGTGGCTCCCGTCCGGGAGCGGTTCCCTCTTCGGGATCGTCCGTGCGCCCGTCTTCTTCGGGCTGTCTCTGCGATGCGTGTGTAGCAAGCGGAGGCCCAAAGCGAAACGCGACTCCGGGCATCATAACACCCGTAAAATCGGACCGCACACGGCCGCGACCGTCGCCAGAGTGCCGCTTCGGTCGCGGGACGGTCCCTCCGTGCCAAGGCGCCACGCGATGGTTGCATCGACGGGCGACCGATCTGAGAACCCCTTGGCATCGCACGAGTTTGCACCGATGAATCGCCAAGAGGGTTGAAAGGGGTCAGGTCTCGGGTTTTGGCATTAAAGAGGGTAGTTGGTACAAACCCGGCCGGAACCCCAAGGCGGGGGGAGCGAGCAAACCGCGCCCC
>JAJDCQ010000157.1 GCA_029260755.1 Planctomycetota bacterium
GATGGCTCCCTCTCGGTCTCGGTCACCCGAGGCGACGGGAGCCAAGAGAAGGAGCGCCGGGATCGGTCCGCGACGGGGCATCATCCGAAGCTGCTCCGTGCCTCCGTGCCTCCGTGGTTTCATCTCTTCATCGACCTGAGCAAAGTTGATATGCCCTATGCGGGTTAGAATCGCGGCGTGACCGATCGCCCCCGAACCGTGTACCTGAACGCCGCCGGCACGAGCTGGCCGAAGCCGGAGCCGGTGCGGGAGGCCGCCGCGCGCGCCCTCGAGGCCGATCCCGACGACTGGGGGGAGAGCTTCGACCGAGCGCACCGCGCGGTCGCCGCGTTCGTTCACGTCCCCGACCCCGCGCGGCTGCTGCTGACGCCGGCCGCGACCTCCGCCCTCGCCCTCGCCGTCGCCGACCACGCCTGGAGCGCGGGCGACCGGGTCCTCACGAGCGCGATGGAGCACCACGCCCTCGCGCGTCCCCTCACCAAGCTCGCCGCGCTCGGCGTGGCCGTCGAGCGGATCCCGCGCGCGCCCGCCGGCGGCCCGCTCGACCTCGACGCGCTCGAGGCCGCGCTTCGGCGCGGCGGCGTGCGGATGGTCGCCCTGTCGATGGCGGCGAACGTCACCGGCGAGCTCCTCCCGACCGCCGAGGCGACCCGGCTCGCGCGGGAGCACGGGGCGCTCGTCCTCCTCGACGCGGCGCAGGTCGCCGGATGGGTCGAGCTCGACCTCCCCGGGCTCGGCGCGGACCTCGTCGCCTTCGCCGGGCACAAGGGGCTCCAGGCGCCGTGGGGGATCGGCGGGCTCTGGGTCGCGCCCGACCACGCGATGGAAGTCGTCGGCGCGAGCTGCGCGCTCCAAGTGCCCGGCGCGAGCGCCGGGCCGTGCGCGCCGATGCCCGGCTACTGCGATGGCGGCTCGGTCGACCGCGCCGCCCTCGCCGGGCTCGAGGCCGCGACCGCCTGGCTCGCCGAGCGCCCCGACCGCCTCGCCCGCGCCCGCGCGCAGGCCGCGCGGATATGGCGTGCCCTGGAGGCCATCGACGGCGTGGAGCTCCTCGGCGACCCCGACCCGGCCGCGCGGTTGCCGACGGTCGCGTTCCGGCACCGGCGAACGCCCACGGGAACGATCGCCGAGCAGCTCCGGGCGCGCGGGGTGATCGCCGGCGCCGGCGTCGTCTGCGCCCCCGACGCCCACGAGGCGCTCGGCACCGCGCCCGAGGGGGTGGTCCGGCTGAGCGTCGGTCCAGCGGTCACCGACGGGGAGATCGACGCGGCGCTCGCGACGCTCGACGAGGTGATCCCGAGGCGCTCATGAGATCCCTCCCCGCCGCGGCGCGGGCGCTCACTGAACCGTCTCGTTGAGCAGCCCCTTCGACCCGCCGAAGCGGACCTCCTCCTCGAGGAGGAGGTCGATCGTTCCGTCGCCATCGAAGTCGCCCACCCGGACGCCCCGATGCGGATCGAGGATGTCGACGAACTCCCCCCCGTCGGACTGCCGAGCCAGGATCGTCGGCACCCGCGGGAGCAGACTCACCGTCGCACCGGAGCTACGGTTCAGGAAGACGACGAGGGCGTCCTCGTTCCGGAGGGCGCTCGTCACGACGACGTCGAGCCGCGCGTCCCGATCGATGTCGGCGAGGGCGAGGCCGCTCCCCTCCTCGATGACGACCGCCGGGCCGGCCGCCTGGACCTCGGCCACGGCCGACCCCGGGACGGTCGTGTTGCGCAGGACGTGGACGACGCCGTCCGGGCTCAGGACGACGATGTCGGCGATGTTGTCGCCATCGATGTCGCCGGCCTCGATCCGGCTCGCGCCATCGCCCACCCCGATGAGGTTCGGGGCGCCGAAGCTCGGTGGATCGCCCGGCGCGGCCGTCGTGTTCAGGAGGATCGACACCGTCGCCGGCACGGCGACCTCGGTCGGCTCGCCGTTCGAGACGGTGTTCGCCGACGCGATGTCGAGCCGGCCGTCGACGTTGAAGTCGCCGATCGCGATCGCATGACGCCCGCGCCCCGCCGCGGCCGGCGCCATCGCGAAGGTGAGCGGGGCGTCGAAGCTCGGGAACCCGTCGTTGCGGATCACGACGATCTCGTTGTTCGAGGTCGCCCCGACGATGTCGTTCTGGCCGTCCCCATCGAAGTCGGCGACGAGGTACTGCGTCCCGCCCGGGGCGATCCCGAGGTCGACCTGCTGGAAGAAGTCGATCGGCTGGCCGCTCGCGAGGGCGGCCGGCATCACGTTGGGGAACACGGCGAGGGTGGCCCCCTCCCGGACGAGCTCGGGGAGGTCATCGCCATCGAGATCGCCGACGCCGATCCCGGTCGCGCCGACGTTGTCGAACACGATTCCCGAGCCCCCCTCCTCGCCGGTCGAGAAGTCGAACGCCCGGATCTCGGGGCCGCCGTTGCTCGGCCCGACATCGATCAGCGAGCGGAACCCGACGCCGCCGTCGCCCTGCGCCCGCGTCCCGGCGTCGGCGATGTCGTCCCGGCCGTCGCCGTCGAAGTCGGCGACCCCGTTGAGACCATCGCCACTCCCGCCGGCATCCCGGAACGTCACCTCCTCCGAGCTCAGGAACGCGACCGCCGCGTCCTCGAGGAGGAAGGTGACGTCGCCGTTCGCGTCGGTCGTCGCGCTCACCGCGGGGACCCAGTCAATGATGAAGCGCGAGTCGCGCGGATCGAGCTGGGTCGGGCCGGCGAACTCCGCGTCGTATTCGCTCTGGATCAGCTCGACCTCGACCGTCTCCTCGCCGTTCTCGCCGGTGAACGTCCCGACGACCTCGGCGTCGGTCACCGTCAGGACGAACCCGTCGTAGGTCCCGGCCGGGAAGTTGCCGCGCGCGAACGCCGCGTTCGAGGTCGCGAGGGAGAGGACGTCTTCGGTGAACGGGTTTCGGAGCAGCGCCAGGCGGAACGCCTGACCGCCCGTGTCGACGATCTCGACGCGGGTGAAGGTGAGGCGGAGCTCCTTCATCGTGAAGACGAGGTCCCCGCCCTGGTCGCGCACCTGGAAGGCCGGCGAGTCGCGGAGGACGACGTTGCCGCCGACGACGCCCCCCCCGCTGCTGCCGCCGCTCGAGCACGCGGCGATGGCGAGGAGCACGACGAGGGACGCGGCGAGGAAGGCGGGACGTTGGCGAAGCATGGGGGGACCTCCGGCAAGAGACGACGGACGATTGCCGGAGAGGTTACCACACCGCGCCCGCGGTTCGAACCCTCGCCTTTCGAGGGACTCAGCGCGGCAGCGGCGCCGCCGGACGGAGGCCGCTTCCCCACCCGCTGTTTTCGAGGGTGTAGTGCTCCCGGCGCGAGGGCTTGAGCCCGCCCGGGCCGATCCACCACGGCGGTTCCGGTCCGGGTGAGCCCGCTGTCGTCCTCGACCGGACGCACGAGGTCGAAGTCGGCGAGGACGGGCTCCCCCGCCTGGAAGAGGACGTTGCTCGGCTTGATGTCGCGATGGATGAAACGAGCGCGAGCGCCTCGTCAGGGCGAAGGCAGCCTCGCCCCTCGAGCCGCTCCGCGAGCGACCCGCCGTCGGCCCGCGCCATCGCGACGAAGGCAACCTCGCCCTCCACGTCGCCGTCGAGCACCCGGATCAGGCCCGGGTGCCGCAGCCTCGCCGCGATCGTGCACCCCCGGCGGAACCGCTCGGCCGTGCCCGGCCGATCGAGGGCGCGCGGCAGGAGCACCTTCACGGCGGCCTCGAGGCCCGACTCGACCTGGACGGCCGCGTACACCCTTCCGAAGCCGCCGGCGCCGAGCGCCGCCTCGAGCCGCCACGCCCCGACGCGGCGCCCGACGAAGGGATCGGCGCCCGCCTCGCTGGAGATGGCGTCGCGAAGATCGGCGAGGTCTCGATCGGGAAGCGCCCCGCGCGGGGTGCCCGAGCTGGCGGACGTCCCGACGTGCTCACTCATGTCCCCACGATGGCCGGCCGCCGGGGGCCGACGCAACGGGGGCGCGGGCCGACGGCGGTCAGTCGCCCCGGTTCGAGGTCTTCGGTCGCGGGCGCTCCGGTTTCTTCGAGCTCTTCTTCGCCGGGCGCCAGTCGGTCAGGGCCGACTCCCAGCGGACGGTGCCGAAGCGATTGCTCTCGCCGTCGATCGTCTCGTGGAGCACGGCGCTCTTGCTCTCGAGGACGAGCCCGCCCGCCTCGAGGAGGAAGACGATCTGCTCGCGGCTGCTGACGCCGACGGCGGGGCGATGGCAGCGCCCCTCGATCGCGACGACCGGCCGACCCTTCTTCTTCCCGGCGCCGATCACCTCGAACGGGATCCCGCGCGCCTCGAAGCTCGCCCCCTTGCGGATCGGAACGGTCGGGTTCGGGGCGATCGTCCGCAGGAGCGCCTCGGCGAAGAACCAGCGGATCCCGTCCTTCAGCACGGCCGGGAACGACCCGGGCACGGCCGCGTCGACCGCCTCGTCGAGCCCCTCGAAGCTCGGGTCGCCGTCGCGGGGCACCCGAGCGCGGAAGCTCGCGCCCTGCAGGAGCGCGACGGCCGCCCCGTGGAGCTGCTCCTCGAGCATCTCGCGCTCGAGCCGGCTCCGGAAGTCGCGCCGCCACGCGAACGCGAGGTCGGCGACGAGCTTCTCGGCGCGCGCTCGCGTCTCCGCCTTCCGCGGCTCGAGCGTCCACTTCCGGCCGCGGTCGTCGAAGTAGTGGACCCGCTCGATGTCGGGCCGCACCTCGAGCATCCCGTCGTCCGCCACCTCGACGTTGAGGATCATGTCGACGAAGAGCGGGTCCTGCGCGAGCGGGGCCGCCCGGATGAGCGCCTCGTCGCGCATCGCCTGCAGCGCGGCGGCGTCGATGGCGCCCTTCGCCCGGGCCTCCTCCGGGATGAAGATCGCCACCTCCTCCCAGCTGTTGCTGAAGCTGATCTTCGCGCTGAACCGGTCGCCCGCGGCGAGGCCGCCGGCGTCGGGCTCATCGTCGCCCGCTCGCGCGACCGCCCCGATCGAGAGGGCGAGCGAGGCGAGCACGGAGACGGCGATCAGGCGTCGAGACGGGGCGGTCATGGAAGTCCTCCGGAGGCCGGCAGGTTCGCGAGAGGTGAGGGTGGGGATCGCGAAAGTTCTCTCCGACACGACACGCCCCGACCCCCGCGTCGGTTCCGGCGCATGATACCCGCCCGGGCTCGACCGGCCCGGCGGTCGGTCACCGACGGCTCAGGTTGAAACGCCTCACGAGCGCACCGGACGCGGTCTCGCGCACCTCGACGAAGCACCCGCCCGAGGCCTCGCTCACCACGATGAGCTGCTCGCCTCGCGGCTCGAGCCTCGGCCGGTGCCAGTACTTCGAGTGCGGCACGCCGAGGGGTTCGGCGCGCGCCTTCCAGACGAGCGAGCCGTCGGTCGGACGCACCCGGACCAGATCGACGCCCGAGTCGGCCATCGACATGTAGGCCATCGCGATGACGTCGCCGCCCGGCAGGGCGATCAGCTTCCCGCCGCCGAAGCTCAGGCCCGGCTCTCCCGCCACTCCGACCGACTCCCAGCGCGTCTTGCCGTCGGGGCCGATCGCCGCGAGGCGCGCCTCGGTCAGGACGATGACGCCGCCGTCATCGGTCGGCCGCGCATCGCAGACGACCTCCGCGAGCTCGAACCGCAGCGTGCCGTCGAGCTCGTAGAAGCGGCTCCAGGAGTCGTCCTGGAAATCGTTCTCGCAGACGAGGAGGAGCTCGCCGACGTCGCGCATTGACTCGGGGTCGACGTCGTCGGGCAGGCGCGTCTCCCAGACCTTCTTCCCGTCCGAGACGCGCCGGGCCACGAGCGGCCGCTCGAGCGGCTTGCCGCCGCCGCACAGCAGGCCGAAGACGAGGTCGCCGCGCGCGTGGAGACGGTCGTTCGGCCCGTCGGCGCGCCAGGCGATCGCGCCGGACTCGCGGTCGAGCGCGACGAGCCCGGCGTCGACGGCGACGATCACCGTCTCCCCCGCCACGACGAGCTCCGGCGGCCGGACGCCCCCGACCCGGCCGGCGAGGGCCGTCGACCAGATGATCGTCCCATCCTTCGCGCGCCGGACGACCGCCTGGCCGTCGAGCTCGATCTTCTCGCGGCGCGTTCCGGACGCCTCTCCGATGATCGAGCCGTCGGTCAGATCCACGAGACGGCTGCCGACGCGCACGGGTCGGACGTCCTCGTCGTCGGCGATCGCCCCACGTGGACCGGTCGCCAGGATCAGCGAAGCCGCGAGCACGGCGAAAGACGGCGTGAGCTTTCGGGTCATGGCGTTCTCCAAATCGAGGCGAGCGACGGGGGTTGGACGGAACCGGCCCCCGCCGGGTTCCGCCTCCCGCGGCCCGCTGGTAGTATCCCCGCCGATGGTGGACCGCGACAGGGGCAAGCAGCAGAAGTGGCGCAGGAGGCCCAACCCGATGGCGAAGAAGAGCGCCGGAACCGGTGACGAGTCGGTGGCCCCCGACGCGGCCGCGATGGCCGCGGCCGCGGCGGGCGGGATGGCCCAGCCGGGGCAGGTGATGGCCCCGATGCCGGGGATGATGCCCGGGATGATGCCCGGCGCCATGCCCGGGGCGATGCCCGGCGCCAATCCGATGATGGCGATGTTCCAGATGATGCAGATGATGGCGGGCGGCGGCATGCCGCAGGTCGACCCCGCCGCTCTGCCCTTCAGTCAGGGCGTCCCCGCCGTCGCCGACGGCGACCGCGGGCTCGACGCCGAGATCATCCGCCCGGCCACCTTCACCGACCTCATTCGAACCCAGGAGAGCGTCCCGACCAGCAGCGTCCTCGACCTCCTCTGCCTGACCGAGGACGGCGCCCACTCGCTCGGCGGGATCCCCGCCGGCTGCACGATCGCGTTCGTCGGCCCGCCGGGCAAGGGCAAGACGCGGACGGCGCTGGTCGCGATCGCGCAGGTCGCCCGCGCCGGCAAGAAGGTCGCCTTCATCGTCGCCGAGGAGGGGTTCCACGACGAGGAAGGGAGCGGCCGGGACGACCTCTGCAGCCGCCTCTGCAAGATCGGGATGGCGGCGACCGGTCTCGACGAGGCGGCCTTCCGGAGCGAGGTGCTCGAGAACGTCTTCGTGATGGAGAGCCAGTACCACAAGGGCCAGACGTGGGATGACTTCGTCTCGAAGTACCGCTACCTGGTCGAGAAGGAGGAGATCGAGTTCGTCGTCATCGACAGCCTCAACATGCTCGACCCGACCCGCCACAACACCGCCGACAACCTCTCGGCGCTCAAGACCTACAACCACGAGAACGGGATCACCTGCCTCTGCATCGGCCAGATCCGCGACACCGGCCTGCCGGTCGGCGGCGAGGCGCTCATGCACACCGCCGACGCCGTCTTCCTCATCGAGGACTTCGGCCTCGGGAGCAAGGAGATCGCGGCCCAGTGGGGCGGCAAGTACCGCGACCGGATCGACGTGATCCGCGCGGTGAAGTCGGTCACGACGCCGACCTTCCCGCACCCCGTGCGGATCGCGCAGGCCGAGGGGACCGGGACGCTGATCGCCCACGAGGCGCAGCCCGAGGAGTACGCGGTCCTCCCGGCCGCCGACTGAGGCGCGCCGGATGCCGCCGATCGAGCAAGACGTCCGCTTCGTCGAGTCCGACGACCTCCGGAGCTGGCTCCGGAGCACGCCGGACCTCGCGCGCATCACCCGCGGCATCGGCCGCCGGCCGATCAGCACGAGCTACCTCGACGAGCAGCTGCGGCTCCCGGTCCATCTCCAGTTCGCGGTCCGCTTCCTCGCCGACGAGGAGCCCTCGGCGACGATGGACCGCCTCGCGTCGATCCCGTTCTACAGCCTCTGCCGGGCCGTCCTCCTGCCCCTCTCGGGGATGCACCCGGACAAGACCGCCTACCTCTTCGGCCTCCAGACCGAGCCGCCGCCGGACAGCGCCGCGCGGGCGCAGATCCTGTCGGACCTCCTCGAGAAGGAAATCGGGCTGTCGCTCATCGACAAGCTCGCCTGCATCTACGGCGACCCGTTCCGGGGACGGCCGGGCGGGTTCAAGCGCGACAGCCTCCTCCGCCTCCTTCTCTCGGTGCAGCTCGCCGTCCGCAAGCGCCTGGTCGATCGCCTGACCCACGTCGGCGACGTGGCCGTCCTCTTCGCGCAGCACCGCCCGAAGCTGTCCGAGGACCCGCCTCTCACGGCGGCCGAGGTGCTGACGGCGCTCCGGTTCATCCCCGAGCGCGGCATCAAGCGGGCCGACAAGTTCGACGTCCTCCGCAGCCTCCTCGCCCGGATGGGCAAGCTCGAGGCCTACTTCTTCGCGAAGCTGATCCTCCGCGAGGCCGGCTTCGGCTTCGACTACGAGGGGAGCCTGGTCGCCCGCGTCCTCGGCGAGCGCTTCGGCGCGCAGCCCGAGGTCGTCGCCCACGCGATGGCGCTGACCGACGTCTTCCACATCGCGACCGTGCTCGAGGAGGAGGGGCCAGACGGGCTCCGCCGCATCCGGCTCCAGCCGCTCGTCCCGGTGAAGCCCGCCCTCGCCTCGGGGACGACCGATCAGGTGAAGAGCTGGCCGGTCTGGGTCGAGCGGAAGTACGACGGCATCCGCTTCATGCTCCACAAGTCGACCGACCGGCGCGGCGGCGTCCTCTGCGGCGCCTACACCCGGAACCGGCGCGACTGGCTCGAGCTCGTCCCCGGGCTCCAGCAGAGCATCCGGACCCTCCCCTGCCACAACGCGATCGTCGACGGCGAGCTCTACGGGTCGGTCGTCGACCTCGAGGGCGCCCGCCCCGCGACCGTCTACGAGGTCTACGGCGCGCTCCAGGGCGATCGCCAGCGCCCGGTGCAGCTCAAGGTCGCCGCGTTCGACGTCCTCTACATTGACGGCCACGACCTGACGAGCCTGCCGCTCCAGCAGCGACGCCAGCGCCTCGAGATGCTGCTCGGTCCGATCGCGAGCTTCCCCCTCGCCGTCCCGATCCAGCTCGCGGAGGGGCAGCTCGCCAACGACAAGGACGACGTGAGCCGCCTCTACGGCCACTTCCGAAGCCAGGGCTACGAGGGCGTCATCACGAAGGACCTCGCCGGCCGCTACCTCCTCTCGAGCCGCGACCCGACGTGGCTCAAGAAGAAGCCCGAGATCACCCTCGACCTCGTCCTCCTCGCCGGCGTCTTCGCCGTGACCGAGAAGCAGCGGGTCGGCGTCTTCGGCTCCTACGCGATCGGCGCCAGGGGAAGCGGCGGAGCGTTCGTCGACGTCGGCGACGTCGCCGGCGTCGACCGGGTCCGCGACGCCGAGATCCAGGCGATGATCATGCGCGGCGGTCTCATCACCGGCCGCCGGATCGAGCGCCAGAGCGCCTCGGGCGTTCGCCCCGGCATCGAGCTCCGCCCCGAGATCGTCGTGACCGTGAGGTTCGAGGGGATCATCCGGGACACCGCGAGCGGCGACCTCAAGATGCGCGATCCGAAGCTCGTCGCGATCCGGAGCGACAAGGGCGTCCACGAGGCGAGCTCCACGAGGGACATCGAGGAGCTCTACCTGCGCCAGCGCGTCGGCTAGAGAACAGCCTGCGCGACGGGCCGATTCGCGTGCGGCGCCAATCGAAGAGGATTGCCATGAAGACCCGATACGCCCTCCGCCTCGTCGCGACGATCTCCCTCGCCGGCGCCGCGATCGCCCTCGCCGCCGCGCTCGCGGGCGGTCCCCGCTCGCGCGCCGACGACGACCCACCCGGCGCCCCGCGCCTCGACGGCGTCGACGCGCCCGACGCGGAGCTCATCGTGCGCCTCCGCCCGGCGCTCGCCGGCGCCCGCCCCGCCCGCCCCCTCGCGTGGGCCCGCGGCGGCGGCGTCCTGCTCGCGTCGCGCTTCGGGGGAGCCGACGAGCTCGCGATCGTCGAGACGCCCGGCGGCGTCCGCCGTCAGCTCACCTTCGGCGGCGCCGACGTCACGGCCGCCGCGAGCACCCAGCGGACCGCCCACGTCCTGATCGCCCGCGCCGCCGAGCACGGCTCGACGATCACGCTCCGCGACCTCGCCGGCGACGACGAGCGCGTCCTCGCCACCTCGCGCGAGCGCGCCCCGACCCTGCTGATCGACGGCGTCCACTTCGCGTTCCACGGGACCGCCGACGGCGCCCTCGGCATCCACGTCGGGTCGCTCGTGAAGCCCGAGGAGCTCCGCCTCGTCCTCCCCGACGACGGCTCGCGCCCCGTGGCGTTCTCCTCGGACGGCGCCCGCCTCCTGATCGAACGCGTCGCCGCGGACGGCGCCAGCGCGGCGCTCCACGTCCTCGCGATCGGCACCGGCGAGCTCCACGTCGTCGGCGGCGAGGCGGCCAGCGCCGTCCCCGGCAGCGCGACCCTGACCGACCGCGGCGCCGGCGTCCTCTTCCTCGCGACCGGCGAGGCGGGCAGCCTCGGCCCGGTCCTCGTCGAGGTCGCCTCCGGAGCCGCGCGGAGCGTCGGACCGCTCCTCCCCGCCGGCCGTCTCCGCGCCGCCACGGCGAGCCCGCGCGGCGCCATCGCCGCGATCGTCGAGGAGGACGACGGCGAGCGCCTCCACGTCCTCGACGTCCGCACCGGCCGGCGCTGGCGCATCGCGGCGCTGCCCGCCGGCGCCCGGATCGACGCGGCCATCTTCGCGCCGACCGGCGACCGGCTCGCGGTCGGGCTCGCCTCGCCGCGCACCGCGGGCGACGTCTTCGTCGTCGTGCCCGGCGCCGAGGCGGGCGGGGCGATCGTCCAGGCGATCACCTCGACCGAGACCGGCGGCGTCCCGGTCCGGCGTCTCGCGACCCCCGAGATCGTCCGCTTTCCGACCTTCGACGACGCCGCCGACGGCGAGCGCCGAACGCTCGCGGCGACCGTCCATCGCCCCCTCGGCTGGAGCACGCCCCGACCGGTCGTGATCCGCTTCGGCTCCTCGCCGACCGCCCTCGCCCGGCGCGGCTACGACCCGACCCGGGCCTACCTCGTCGGCGAGCTCGGCGTCGCCGTGATCGAGCCCGAGCTCCGAGGCGCCGGCACACCCGATCAGCTCCTCGCCCGCGTCCTCGACGACGGCCGGCGGCGCGAGCACGTCCTCCGCGACGTCGGCGCGCTCCTCGACTGGATCGCCGCCCGACCCGACCTCGACGCCGAGCGGGTGATCGTGACCGGCGCGTCCTACGGCGGCTGGCTCGCCCTCGCCTCCGCGGCGCAGCACGGCGAGCGCGTCCGCGGCGCCATCGCGGCGTCGCCGATCATCGACCTCGCCGCCTGGGCGAGCAGCGACGCCGCGCGCCGGACCGAGCTCGGCGACCCGTCCGATCCGGCCGTGCGGGCGGTGCTGGATCGCCTCTCGCCGGCGCTCCACCCGACCGAGATCGCGACGCCGATCCTGATCGCCCACGGCGCGGACGACCGCGACGTCCCGCTTGCGGGCATCGAGGCGCTGATCCGCGCCGTCCGCGACGCGAAGCGGAGCGCCGGGCTCATCGTGGTCCCCGGCGCCGGTCACGGAAGCCTCGGCGACGAGGGCCGCCTCGCCCTCGCCGCCGCCGGCGTCGCGTTCGTCGACCGGCTCCTCGAGCCCGGCCGCGGCGAGCCCGCCCCGTCCGCCGGGACGCCCGCGCCGGCGAAGGCGCTCCCGCCCGCGATCGCCCCGGCCGCCCGCCTCGGCAGCCGCGCCCTCCGCCACCGCCGCGACGTGAGCGCGCTCGCGTTCTCGCCCGACGGCGAGCGGCTCGCCACCGGAAGCGTCGACGGCGACGTGACGATCTGGAACGCGGCGACCGGCGCGGCGCTCCTCGTCCCGACGGGGACGCCCGAGGGCGCCGTCGGGGCGATCGCCTTCGACCGCGACGGAGGCCGCGTCGCCGTCCACGCCGGCGGCCAGGTCGCCCTGCTCGACGCGGGCAGCGGCGAGGCGATCGCCCGACTCACGGATCTTCCGAAGGGCTACGAGGTCGGCGCGATGGCGTTCGCCCCCGACGGACGCGCGTTCGGCTGCGCCGTCACCGACGGAACGGTCCGCCTCTTCGACGCCGAGACCGGGAAGCCGAAGGCCGAGCTCGACGCGCGCCGCCTCGTGCCCGCGATCGCGTTCACGCCCGACGGCAAGCGCCTCGTGACCGGCGACAGCGACGGGATCATCCGCATCCACGACGTCGACAGCGGCGCGGCGGGGACGCGGATCGAGACGGGCGCGCCGTGCGTCCGGCTGGCGGTGAGCCGCGACGGCAAGCGGATCGTCTGCGCCGGCGAGGACGGCCGCGTCCGCCTCTTCGACGCGGCGAGCGGCGCTTCGGCCGGTGAGCTCGAGGCGAAGGCGGGAGGCGGCCTCGCCGTCACCCGCGACGCGACCCGGGTCGTCGCGACCGACGGAGCGACCACCCGCATCATCTCCGCGACGGCGGGAGGCCCCGCCCCGATCGAGCTGCCCGGCGGTCGCGCCGCGCTCTCGCGCGACGGGCTTCGCGTCGCGATCGCCAGGGGCCGGACGGTGCGGATCGTCGGCGCCCTCGACGGCAAGATCATCCTCGATCAGCCCGGCCACACCGAGCGGGTCGGAACGGTCGGCTGGTCGCCCGACGGAGTCAGCCTGACGAGCGGAAGCGACGACGGAACGGTCCGGCTCTGGAAGGGCACGAGCGCCGCCGGCTCATCGATCCCGATCGGCGCGCGCGCCGCATCGCTCCAGTGGGCGCCCGACGGGTCGTTCCTCGCGGTCGGCGGCGACGACGGAGCGGTCCAGATTCTGAAGCCGCTGGCTGGCGAGCCGGCCCGCTCGATCGACACCGGCGTCCGCCAGGTCTTCCGCATCGCGGTCGCGCCCGACGGCAAGCGCATCGCGGTCGCCGGAGCCCTCCAGGAGGTGCGCGTCCTCGACGTGGCGAGCGGCGAGCAGGTCGCCGCCCTCAAGGGTCGCCGCACCTTCTTCAACGCCGTCGCGTTCTCCCCCGACGGTCGCCACGTCGCGGCGGCGAGCCACGACGGACGAGCCCGTCTCTACGAGCTCGACAACGGCACGGAGGTCCGCCGCTTCGAAGGCCACCGCGGCCGGGTCGTCGGCATCGCCTACTCCCCCGACGGGAAGCTCCTCGCCACCGCCGGAGTGGACGGCAAGGGCATCATCCACGACGTCGGAACGGCCGCCGAGGTCGCCGTCCTCGAGGGCCACGACGGCCCGGTCAACGCCATCGCGTTCTCCCCCGACGGAGCGATCGTCGCCACCGCCGGCCGCGACGGCACCGTCTGGATCTGGGCGCCGAAGACCGGCCGCGCCATCGCCCGCCTGACCGGCGCCGACGAGGCCATCACCGATCTGGTGTTCCACCCGGACGGGCGGCTCCTCGCCGCCGGCTCGCGGGATACGACCGTGCTCGTCTGGAAGCTCCCCTGAGGATCGAAGGGGTCAGGTCTCGGGTGTTAGCATTAGCCTGGCGAAATGGAACCTCCCAGGCCGGACCCCATCACGTGAAACAGTTGCGGACGC
>JAJDCQ010000158.1 GCA_029260755.1 Planctomycetota bacterium
GGGGAGCGGCGAACGTCGATGGCGCCCGCATGGGACCGCGAACTCCACGACTCCCTGCCGTGTGAGCGAGAAGGGCCGCGCGGCAGCAGCGGAACCAATGACACTCACTGATGTTCCGCATTTCCGGATGAGAACTAGCTAGAGGCCGAGCGCCGCGACGATCGCGTCGAGCTCGGCCGCCACTGGCCTCGGACGGTTCGCGGCCTCGCCGTGGTCGGCGACCTGCGAGAACTTCGCGCCGTGGGCGGTCGCGATCACGACGACGCTCTCGGCGCGGCCGATGACGCCCTCGGTCCTCAGCCTCCGCAGCCCGGCGAGGGCGACGCCCGAGTTCGGGCAGACGGCGACGCCGCCGCGGTCGGCGATCGTCTTCGCCTCGAGGAGCTCGTCCTCGCCGACGGCGCGAACGACCGACCCCTCGAACCGTTCGATCACCCGGCGGGCCTTGTCGTGGCTCACCGGCGCGCCGATCCGGATCGCGCTCGCCGCGGTCGGTCGCGCCGTCACCGTCACGCGCTCGCGGAAGCCGCCGAGGAAGCTGCGGTGGAACGGGTCGGCCGCCTCGGCCTGGATCGCCGCGATCCGGGGCAGGCGGTCGATGAGGCCGAGCGCCTTGGCTTCGATGAGGCCCTTGCCGAGCGCGCTCACGTTGCCCGCGTTGCCGACCGGGATCACGAACCAGTCGGGCACCCGCCAGCCGAGCTGCTGGATCACCTCGAGCCCGATCGCCTTCTGCCCCTCGATCCGGAACGGGTTCATCGAGTTGAGGAGATAGACCGGGTGCGCCGCCGACAGCTCCCGGACGAGGCGCATGCAGACGTCGAAGTCGCCGTCGACGGCGAGGGTCGTCGCGCCGTAGGCGAGGGCCTGGGCGAGCTGCTCGGGGCTGATCTTGCCCCGGGGGAGCAGCACCGCCGCGTCGAGCCCGTCGACGCCCGCCGCGTAGGCCGCGAGCGCCGCCGAGGTGTCGCCGGTCGACGCGCACGCGACCCGCGCCATCCCGAGGTGCTTCGCCCACGAGACGCCGGCCGTCATCCCGCGGTCCTTGAATGACAGGGTCGGGTTCTCGCCCTCGTGCTTGATGTGGAGCTCGGCTGCGTCGAACGCGCGCTCGATCGCCTCGACCCGGTAGAGGCTCGTGTTGCCCTCGGGCTTGCTGACGACGTCGCCGAGCGGCAGGTCGGGCAGGATCACCTCGTGATAGCGCCAGACGCCCGAGTGATACGGCCGCTCTCGCGAGCCGAGGCGCGCCTCGAACAGCTCGCGGAGCGCGTCGCCGCCGCCGTGCTCCCGGCCGATCCGGTCGAGGTCGTGGGCGACCTCGAGGAGGTCGTCGCATCGAGCGCATCGGTAGCGGACCTCGCGCGGTTCGTGGCGGGCGTCGCAGGCGATGCAGCGGAGGGTCGAGCTCATCGCCGTCGCACCCCACGTCCGCTGATCGGCGACCGGATCGCGCTCGCCTCGAGGCCGTGGCGGGCGAAGGCGTCGACCATCGCCTCGGCGACGGCCGCGTCGTCGGTCCCCTCGGCGACGAGGGCGAAGACGCTCGGGCCCGCGCCGCTGATCGAGCCGCCGAGGGCGCCGGCGTCCGTCGCCGCCGCCTTCACGTCCGCGAAGCCCGGGATCAGCGCCGCGCGGTGCGGCTCGACGAGCCGGTCGGCCAGGCCTCGCCGGACGAGGTCGGCGTCGCCCGTGATGAGCCCGGCGACGAGCGTCGCGCCGGCCGCCACGTTCGCCACCGCGTCGGCGAGGGGGACGCTCGCGGGCAGCGCCGCCCGCGCCTCGCGCGTCGGCACGTCGTGGTCGGGCGTCACGACGACCACGCGGCACGGCAGGGTCGGCTCGAACCGGGCCGGCCGGGTCGGATCGTCGGGCCTCACGATCGTGAATCCGCCGAGGAGCGATGGCGCGACGTTGTCGGCGTGCGGGGCGCCGGCGGCGACCGCCTCGGCGGCGATCGCCGCGCCGAGGGCGTCGCGGGCGTCGACCGGGCCGTCGGTGACGAGGGTCAGGGCGACGAACGCGGCCGCCGCCGCGCTCGCGCCGCTGCTCCCGAGCCCGCTGCAGAGCGGCAGCCCCTTGATCAGCTCGAGCTCGATCCCGTGCTCGGCGGCCTTCTCCGGCGCGGCGTCGAGGATCGCCCGGGCGGCTCGACCGGCCGTGTTCGCGTCGGCATCGCGCGGCAGGCGTCCGCCGTCGCCCTCGATGCTCGCGATGCGGACGACGCCGGGCTCGTCGGTCAGCCGCGCCGAGACGACGTCTCCGGGCTCCTCGAGGGCGAGGCCGAAGACGTCGTAGCCCGGGCCGACGTTGGCGACCGTCGCGGGCGCGAACGCGGCGATCCAGCTCGCGCTCCGGAGCACCATGGGCGAGGCCTCCTGAGCCATCGCGGAGCCGCCGGATCGAAGGGGACGCGCGGCGAGATCGTCCCGTGTCTCGCGCGTTGTCGGACGCCCCATGATCGGGCTGCCATTCTCCACGCGGAGGGCGGCCGGCACCAGCTCGGTTCGGGTAAACGCGGAGAGGAGCCTCCTTCGGAGGCTCCTCTCGCGTTTCCTTCGCCGGTTTCGGCGGCCGCTCGAACGCGCTCCGCCGCTTCCGCGTTCACGAGACGCGGTGCGCGTGCTTCCGCTTGCGCCGGTGAACCGCGCGCCGCCACTGCCGCGGGGCCCGCTGCCCGCGAACGCCGCCGGGCGGGTTCCGCCAGTCGAGGGTCGGGTCGCGCTCGTCGTGAGGCGCGGGCTGCCACCGGGCCACGCGGTCCTCGACCTCGGCGAGGCGCACGTCGAGCTCGTAGAGCTCCCGGCGCGTCGCCGCGGCGTCGAGGTCGTCGCGGGCCGAGCCGCGCCCGGCGCCGACCTCGTCGAGGCGCTGGCGCAGCGCGAGGGCGAGGGCGAGGGCCACGCTGTAGAGGCTGATCGTGAGAAGCGAGGTCTGGGTGATCGTGATCCACATCGGTCGAGACTCCAAACCCGGACCGCCGACGAGGCGCCGTCGGCGCGCCGTCGTGTCGTCGGGAGAAGCCTAGACTCGATCGGGAAGCGGAGCTGTCATCGCGCGCGGGCGACGGACGCGCTCCGCGGAGGGTCAGTCCTCCATCGGCACCCGGTCCATCCGGACCAGGTAGGGCTTGCCCTTCGCCTTCTGAAGATCGGACGCCTTCGTCTCGGCCTTCGCCTTGTCGCGATACTCGAACGACGCGACGGTCTTGTGGGCGGGGTCGAGGATGATCCAGATCGCCTTCATGCGCCCGGACGCCCCGACCTTGGCGGCCTTCTTCTTGGCGGCGGCGCGCTTCTTCTTCTTCGCCGCTGGCTTCTTCGCGGCCGACGTCTTCTCCTTGTCGGCGGCCTCGGCCTCGCGGATCATGTCCTGCCGGGTTCGTCTGGCCAATGGTGGCTCACTTCCTTCTAGAGGACGGGCAGCGTGGCGCTCGGGCTGCGCGCGGGATCGGAGAAGGCGACCGACGGTGATTCGATGTCGACCGCCTGGCAGAAGATCCGGTAGCAGTGAGTCTGTCGGTTCAGGTACGACCCGGTCACGCCCGCGAGGAAGACCTGCCAGGCGCGGAAGGTCGACTCGCCCGCGTGCGCGACGAAGCGCTCGGGCTCGGCCATGAGACGCTCGTACCAGGCGAAGCACGTCTTGGCGTAGTGGGGCGTCAGGTCGAAGACGCGCACGATCTGGAAGCCGTTCTCCTCGAGCGTCTTCACGTGCTCGCCGAGCGAGTACCAGTAGAAGCCCGGCCACACGTAGCGTCGGTTGAACGCGGGCCCGATCGCGTCGAAGAGCGGCGTCCCGGTGTGCGCGGTCATGAGCGCGTGATGGACGTAGCGCCCGCCCGTCTTGATCCGACGTCGGACGTGCTGGGTGTAGCTCCGCAAGCCGCTGTCGGGGCCCGGCGGGCCGACGTGGCTGATCATGCCGGTCGAGTGGATGTGGTCGTAGAGACGGTCGTCCTCGCGGTAGTCGCCCTCGTGGAGCTCGAACCGGTCGTCGTCGTAACCGGCGAGCATCCCGCGACCCTCGCGGACCTGGTTCGCGGAGTGGGTCCAGCCGACCACCTTCTTGCAGCGGTGCCGGTCCATCGCCGTCATCAGGAAGCCGGGGTAGCCGCAGCCCACGTCGAGCACCGTCTCGTCCTCGCCCGGGGCGAGGTAGTCGGCGGCGTGGGCGAACTTGCGCCACTGCGCCCGCTCGAGCGAGTCCCAGTCGTCGTCCCTGCCCTCGCCGACGCGGAGGACTTCCTCGCGCCGGAGGTCGGCCGGGTCGTCGAAGATCGCGCAGGAGTAGCTCCGGAACGCCCGATCGAGGTAGAAGAGCGCCTCCTCGGGGATGTCGTAGTGGCTCTTGACGCTCTCACGCGCCGTCGACGGCGTCTCGAAGACGTAGTTCCGGACGCGGTTGCGCAGGATCTGCCAGGGCTTGAGGGTGAGCTTCGCCCAGTTGCGGATCTCGGCGAACAGGTAGAGGTTGCCCTCGAGGTCGACCTCACCGTCGAGGAAGCGCTCGAGGAAGCGCATCGCGTCGAGGGCGAGGAGATCCCGGGCCGCGCCGCGCCCGAGCCGGATCTCGAGCGCCTCGTGCTCGCTCCAGTGAGGCGTGTCGCCGCCCGCGTCCCACCGGGCGCCCGTCCAGTCGCGGAAGCGGATCCGCCACGGGAACTCGGTGAGCGTGCCGACGAGGAACTCGCGCAGGGTCGCGGCGAGGGCGTCGTCCGGCGCGCTGCTCGTCCGGAGCGCCGCGACGGAGCGCGCGACGCTGCGCACGAGCGGCATCGGCGACCGTGGAAGCAGCCGGGCCGCGGCGCCGGTCGGAGCGCCGCCGATCAGCGGGGCGACGAGCCGGCTCGGCTCCAGGGCCTTGAGGGTCTCGAGCGGGGTGAAGGTAGGCATGGCAGGCTCGGTACAGAAGCAATGACGCGACAATGGAGAGCGCCGTCCGCACCCGGGCGAGGCGAAGGGGCACCACCCTACTGACTGATGCCGCATTGCGCCAGCCCGAACCGACCGCATGCGCGGCGCTTCCCTCGGTTCGCCGGCGAGCTATGATGCGCGCTCACCGAAGGGAGCCAGGCTCATGTCCCAGACCTGTGGAGCCTGCGGCGGTCAGAACAAGACCGGCGCAGGGGAGTGTGCCTACTGCGGCAGCGCCTTCTCGACCGGGAAGGAGGTCGCGGTCGTCTGGACCGCCGAGACCGGCGAAGGAAGCCGCGGCAAGGGGAAGGTCGCGATCCGGGCGCCCGCCGAGGAGGCGGCCGAACGGGTGAGCAACCTGGTCGAGGCGGCCTTCTCGGCCGCGGTCGACGAGCTCGGCCCGAAGTCGAGCATCGACGACATCCAGGCGGCGATGACCAAGCGCCTCAAGGCGCTCATCCCGGCCGACACCGAGATCGCCTCGCTCACGCTCGAGTCCTACGTCCCGGGGCGCCCGCCCGCGGAGGTCGTGAAGGGTCGCTCGCCGCTGCGGGTGTTCTTCGGGCTCGTCATCTTCATGCTCGGGCTCGGCGTCTTCGGCTGCTGCGGGTGCTTCGGCGGCGGGTTCCTCGCCGCGAGCATGGGGCTCGCCCAGCAGGCGGCGCAGCTCAAGAAGGCGCGGATCGTCAACGCCGACGAGGCCGCGACCGCGCGCGGGCTGATCGCGCTCGAGGGCGTCACGCCGGAGATCGACGCGCCGTTCGTGATCCCCGAGACCGACATCGCGTGCGTCTACGTCGAGAAGCGTTTCTACGGTCCCGGGGCGAGCACTCATCCCGACAAGATGTCGTCCGAGGAGCTCCGCGTCGGCGAGCTGCTCGTGCAGTTCACGCCCCTGACCAAGTTCGAGGGTTTCGAGAAGCTCCACGAGGTTCGCGAGGACAAGATCCGCGTCGTCTGGAACGGGATCCCGGTCGGCCGTCCCATCACGATCGTCGGAGCCGTCGAGGGCGACGCCGAGCTCGGCGCCGTGATGCGGAGCGGCGCGCCGTTCCTGGTGACGACCAAGCTCTCGGTCCAGGAGATGGTGGACACCGCGGAGGGAGCGGGGGCGGTCACGAGCTGGATCGGCATCGTCGGTCTCGCCCTCGGTCCGCTCATGATGCTGCTCGGCCTCGTGATCATGATCAAGCGCTGACGGCGACGGCGCGGCCTTGTGCCGCGTGCTCGCGTCGGCCATCCTCGATCGAGGTCGCGCACCGGGCGGGTGACGGGAGGCCTCATGCAGTCCGGCGGCAGCTTCGCGCCCCCGCCTCCGAACCCGGAGCCGGACGACCTCGCGCGGACCGTCGACCTCGACGCCGCCGTCGCCGCCGGAGGTTCGGTCGCCGGGTCCGCCCCCGGACCGGGCCACCAGGGCACCCCGATGCCCCCGAGCCAGCTCGGCCCGTTCCGCCTCCGCAAGCGGCTGGGCAAGGGCGGTCAGGCGAGCGTCTACCTCGCCGACCAGCCGTCGCTCGGACGCCAGGCGGCCGTGAAGGTGCTCGCCGTCCAGCTCGCCGCCGACCCCTCGTTCGTCGAGCGGTTCCATCGCGAGGCGCACGTCGCCGCCCGACTCCGCCACCCGAACGTCGTCACCGTCTACGACTCGGGCGTCGAGCAGGGCTACCACTGGCTCGCGATGGAGCTGGTCGCGGGCCAGCCGGTCGACGAGCTCGTCCGCGCCAGCGGCGGACGCATCCCGTTTCCGCGAGCCCTCCGGATCACCCGCGACGTCGCGGCGGCGCTCGCGGCCGCCGCGAAGCTCGACATCATCCATCGGGACGTGAAGCCGGCGAACGTCCTCCTCGACGAGGACGGCACGGCGAAGCTCGCCGACCTCGGTCTCGCCAAGCAGCGCGACGTCGACAAGAGCCTCACCGCGACGGGGATCGTCGTCGGGACGCCGCGCTACATGTCGCCCGAGATGATCCTCGGCGAGGGAGAGGTCGACATCCGCGCCGACATCTACTCGCTCGGCGTGATGCTCTACGAGCTCGCCACCGGAACGGTTCCGCTCCGCGGGGCGAGCCTGGCCGAGACGCTGCTGCGCCACACCCAGGAGGAGGTCCCGCCTCCGTCGAAGGTGGCCCCCGAGCTACCGGCCGCCCTCGACCGCGTCGTCGCGCGGATGACGGCGATCGAGCCCACGGAGCGCTACGCCTCGCCCGATGAGCTGGCCGCGGATCTCGACGCGCTCGCCCGGGGCGAGCGACCCCGTCACGCATCCGCATCCGGACGCAGCGGCGGCGCCCGCCGGAGCAGCGGTCGGGTCGCGGCCGCCCGTCGGAGCAGCGGGCGGCGGCGCGTCTCGTCGCGCTCGTCGCAGCGCGAGCTCGGCGTGGATGAGGCCCCGACGAGCGCCCGGGGAGCGTCGAGCTCGACGTCCGCCCTCGTCGTGATCGCCGTCGTCGCCGCGGCGATGCTCATCGGCTGGTTGGCCGGGCGGTCGAACGAGGGCGACGCCGGCGTGCGCGACGAAGGGGACATCCCCGTCGCAGTGACGCCCGCCGGGCCGTCGACCCGCGACGAGGTCGAGCGCGCGTTCGGATCGGGCGACGCGCCCGGCGCGTTCGCGGCCCTCCGCGCGGCGCTCGCCGCCCGCGCGGGCGACCCCGAGGAGCGACGCGACCTGCTCAGCCTGCGCGGAGAGCTGCTCGAGCGGCATCGGAGCGCCGTCCGGGCCGACGCGGCCGAGCGGGGGCTCGCGTGGGCCGTCGCCCAGCTCGTCACCGTCGCCGCCGACCTCGACGACGATCAGGGAGAGCAGCACCGCGCGCTCGCCGTCGAGCTCTGCCGCGAGCGCCTCGCCGCGGTCGACGCCGGCCGCCTGGCCGCGGAGCTCCCGCCGGCGATCCGCGAGCGGAGAATCGACGACGCCGAAGCTCGGATCGCCGAGGCGGCCTCCGCCCTGGACGAGGTGACCGGCGCCGTCGGCGACCGGGCCGCGATCCGTCGCGAGCTCGCGCTCGATGACGCCCGGGGGGTCATCGCCTTCTGGCAGCGGTCCGCGCGCGTCGCGCGGGTCGCGAACGCCACGGCCCGCGACCGTCCGGATCCGCCCGGCGTCGCCGCGAGCGCCGCTCCGGCCGCGGACGGCTGGCTTCGCGTCCCACGCGACGGCGGCGTGTTCGATGTCCCCTTCGCGCGATGCGCGCCGGACGAGCTCGCCGCGCGGCTCGGTCTCTCGGCCCTCGACGCCGGCGTCCTCATCGCCGTCCACGGCGACCCGGCGGCCGCCCGGGCCGTCCTCACCGTCGCGCCGGGGGACGAAGGGGTCGCCTGGCGCGAGGCGATCGATCGGATCGAGGCCGTCACCCAGTCGTCGCCGGTCGCGGTCGCGATGGCCGAGCCGGCGCCAGGCCCGGGAGGCGGGGCCGATCCCGATCCGCCGGGCGTCGCGGACCCGATCGAGCCCGGGCCAGCCGCGGCCGCCGTCGACGCCGACGTCGTCACCGCCGCTCGCACGATCGAGGCGGCCCGCGAGCGGCACGACGCGCGCGAGATCGTCGAGCGAATGCACTGGCTGCGTGGGCACACGGGCGACGACGCCGCGGTCGTGCGGATGCTCGCGACCCTCGAGGACCGCGAGCGGCGACAGATCCTGTTCGGGCGAGTGGCGATGGCCGCGCGGGCGGGCGACCACGAGGCGCTCGACGCGCGCCTCGCCGAGCTCGAGGCCGCCGGCGGTCGCATCGGCGACGAGGAGCGCGAGCGGTTCCGGCGATGCGCCAAGCTGATCGACGCCGGCATCGCCGGCGACGCCGTCGCCCTCCGGGACCGGCCGGATCCGCGGGGGAGGGAGCCGCTCGGCGGGTATCTCGACGGGCTGACCGGGGGCTGGTGGTCGGCGGTGTGGGAGCTCGCCTGGCTCCGGACCTACCTCCGCCAGTGGATGATCCCGTTCCGGAACGACAGCCACGGCAACCCGGGCGACGACTTCTGGACGGGGCACGGACCCGTTCGAGACCGGCTCCAGCAGCCGCCGATGCAGTGGCTGAAGGGCGTCCCGAACGAGCTACGCCGACTCCCGACCGAGGCGCAGGACGCGTTCGTCGAGCGCCTCGCCGGGACGATCGAGGCGACCTTCGCCCGGATCGACCGGCTCTTCGACGAGTTCGAGCACGACGTCGATCCCGGCAGCGGAAGGCTGCGCCGGAGGGCGAGCATCGGGTTCGACATGACCCGCTCGGTCGACGTCGAGGGCACGCTTCGCGAACCCCGCCTCGCCTTCGAGATCGATCCGGCCGCGGGGCTCCGCCTGGCCGGCGACCCGACGCCGGCCCAGCTCGACGAGTTCTCGCAGGGCGCGGTCGTCGCCGTCGTCATCCACCGGATCGACCAGTGGCCCGAGATCGAGATCGAGCTGTCGGACCGATCGAAGCTCGGCATCGCCATCGAGATCGCCGACCATCGAACCCCGAAGGCCCACGCCTGGGGGAGCCAGGATCGCCGCGGCTTCCAGCTCGGAGCGACCGACAAGGACCGGGCTCGATTCACGGCATGGCTGGCTGAAGGCGCGAAGGCGTGGAAGCACGGCAAGGCGCGCCCGACCGGCAAGCCGCTCACTCTGAAGATCTCGATCTCGGGCAGTCAGGGGGAGCCGTACGAGCTCCAGCTCTCGACGGGCAGCGGGCGCGCCGAGCCAGTCGTGTTCCGGTCGGACGCCGAGCTGTCGCTCCGCCTGGTCCTCGCCCCCGGGACGGTCCTGCGCCGATTCAAGGCGGGCCTGCGCTACTACGACGAGAACGGCAACAGCCAGTAGCCGGGCGGGAGGGGCGCCGACGTGGCCGAGGACTCACCGATCCTGGCGGCGCTCGAGGCCGCCCTCGAGCCGCTCGGCTTCCGCCGCCACGAGCTGACGGGGAGCGTCCCCGGGCTCGCGGTCGACGCCGTCTGGCGGCGACGAACCTGGAACACGAACCGCGCCGTCGCCGTCGTCCGCGTCGAGGGCGAGCAGCTCCCCGCGCATCCGGGCGAGCTCGCCCAGGCGATCAAGATCCCCCTCGGCAAGCTGATCGGCTACTTCCCGTTCTTCTACGGGCTCGGTCTCCAGCTGGTCGTCCGCGACGTCCTCGACGACGAGCCGGTCGAGCGCCTCGCCGACTACACCGACAAGATCGACAACCAGCGATGCCTCGCCCAGAGCATCCACGTCATCGACGAGAAGGCCGGGCAGTTCCAGTCGGTCCGGACGTGGGGTCAGGTCATCACCGGCCGCTTCCAGGACGCGATCGAGGCCGCCCTCGAGACCGAGCTCGACCGCCTGGAATGAGCGCACGGATGGGAAGAGGGCGACGCCACACGAGAGTCAGCTTTCGAGCGACCCGGCGGCGGGGGGGGCTCGAGGATCGTGGCGGATGAGTCCCCGACGTGCGTTCCTCTCTTTCGAGCGCCTCTCCGCCACGACGGCGTCGCCCGCGGCTCTCGCTCTCCGGTCGATCGTCGCGAGGCTACTAGCCCGGACCTGCTCCGTCAGGTCAGGTCAGGTCTGTCCGGCGTGCCACGAGCGTGAGGACGAGCTATCTTGGCGGCGATGACCCCACCCGCCGAGCGCCCGCCGTGGCGCCTGACCCTCGCGACTCTGTGGCTGGCCGCGTTCCTGGCTCCGCCCCTCTTTCTTGCCGTGCAGTCCCTCCGACCGAGCGAATCGGAGCGTCCGCACGACGAAGCGACCCGGAGGTTTCGCGAGCACGCGCGGCGCGGCGCCCAGGCGTTCGAGACTCGGCGGGATCCCGCGCTCGACGACGCGACCCGCGCGGCGCTGGCGAAGCACGCAGCTCGTGAGCTTCAGGCTTCGCTTCGCGCCTTCGAAGAGCTCTTCACTTCGGGGTGCTGCCGTCCCAGCCCTGACGACACCAATCCCGAGCTCACGCACGTTGATGAGGAGGCCGCCGAGGTGCAACGGATGCTCGCCGAGCTATCCGCGGAGCTCTCCGGGCTCTAGCCCGGAATGCATGGGGGAGTTCGCTCCTGTTCTGCGCGCCGCGGCCGGGCAGGCCCCCGCGCAGCTCGCGCAGGAGCGTCAGCGCCGCGTACCAGGCGGCGAGGTGGCCCTTGCCCGGCGCGAGGAACCGGCGGACAGGTCGAGCCTCCGCGCGCAGGTCCACCAGCCGGCCCCCCCGAGAGCGCCGCGGACGGTCAGCAGCAGCAGCGCCTCGTGGAGCTCGGCGTGCTCTGCGGCGATCGTGACGAGCGCGCCCTGCTCGCCCGGGTCGAGCCCCTCGATGAGCGCCGCGACCGCCTCGGTCCGCCGCTCTGGCGTCAAGGCGAGCAGCCCCTCGACGGCCGCCACGCGCGCGCCGGCGCGGCCGGCGGGGTCGCCGCTCACCTCGCGTCGAGTCGCTCGACCGCCGCCTTCGCGCTGCGGTGCTCGACGAAGGCGGTCACTTCGGTGGCGACGCAGCGGCGGAGGAGACCGAGCCCGCCGACGCGGTCGCCGTTCGCGATGCGCGCCATCCCGGCGTAGAAGAGCGCCTCGCAGGATTGCTCGGCGCGCTTCTCGGCGGCCTCCGCCTCGGCGAGCAGGGTCGCCTCGTCGACCTCGCCGAGGAGAAGCCCGACCAGCCGCGCCTCCCAGCCCTTCGGCGCGCCGGCCTCTCGCCAGGCGCGCAGGCGCGTCGCGGCCGCGTCCTTCCGGCCGAGCTCGAGCTCGCAGAGCGCCGCGATCAGGACGGTGTAGGTCTCCGGCTTCTTCTCCTGACCGGCGTCGAAGTGGGCGAGGGCGGCCTCCGCGTCGCGGTCGACGCCGCGCCCGTCGTAGCGCATCCGGCCGAGCCGCGTGATCGCCGGCGCGTAGCCGGCGTCTTTCGCCTTGTCGGCCCAGCGGGCGGCCTCGGCGTCGTCCCGGGCGACCCCGCGGCCGCTCTCGAGTGCCCCGGCGAGGTAGTCCATCGCGGCGGGGAAGCCGGCCTCCGCCGACTTCCGGTACCAGCGGGCCGCCTCGGCGAGGTCGCGTTCGACGCCCTTACCGTCGGCGTGGACGATCCCGAGGTTCAGCATCGCGACCCGCTCGCCCGCCTCGGCGCCCTTGCGGTACCAGTGGGCCGCCGCGGCGGGGTCCTTGCGGGCGCCCTGGCCGCGCGCGTGGGCGATGCCGACGTTGGTCATCGCGTTCGCATCTCCGGCGAGCGCGGCTTTTCGATACCAGCGGACCGACTCGGCGAGGTCGCGCTCGACGCCCTCGGCGCCGTTCTTGTGGATCTGAGCGAGGGCCAGCATCGCCCGAGGGCTTCGGCGCGCTGCGGCCCGCCGGAACCACCGGACCGCCTCGGGCACGTCTCGCGGGACGCCCCGTCCGTTCGCGTGCAGGACGCCCAGGTTGTACGCCGCGAGCGGGTTCGCGACCCCGCTCTCGACCGCCTTGCGGAACCAGGTCGCGGCCTCGGCCGGGTCCTTCGGGATGCCCTGGCCCTCGAGCGCCAAGTTCGCCAGGTTGAACATGGCGTCGGGATCGCCCGCCTCGGCGGATCGACGATACCAGCGAGCGGCCTCGGCGAGGTCCCGCGGCACGCCGTGACCGTTCTGGTGGAGGACGCCGAGGTTGAGCATCGCGAGAGCCGAGCCCGCGTCGGCCGCCTTTCGGTACCAGCGCACGGACTCCGCGGCGTCCCGCGGGACCCCGTATCCCCGTTCGTGCATGACGCCGAGCTGGAACATCGCCCTCGCGCTTCCCGCCTCGGCGGCCTTCTCGAAGTGGGCGCGCGCGACCGAGAAGTCCCTCCGACGGTAGGCATCGAACCCCGCGGCGAGCTCCTCCTCGCCCCCGGCGCGCGCGCTCGCGACGGGCGCGGCGAGGACCAGGGTGATGGCGAGCCCGATGACGAACGGCTGGAGGGAGGAGCGCATGGTGAACCTCGGGTGAGTTTGATCGAGTGACGTCGGCGATGTTCGGCCAGTCACGCTACCCCGCGAGCAGGTCGCACGCAATCGTGTGGTGTGACCCCGGGCAATGTTGACGGACCATCGAGGTCCAATTACGATGCCGCGCCGTTCGCCC
This sequence comes from Planctomycetota bacterium, assembly GCA_029260755.1. Classification (GTDB taxonomy): domain Bacteria; phylum Planctomycetota; class J058; order J058; family JAJDCQ01; genus JAJDCQ01. The sequence goes on from JAJDCQ010000158.1 coordinate 12,955, forward strand.
CGTCGGCCCCGCAGGCCCCGAGCCCGGAGAGACCCATGCTCCGCTTCGTCCGCCGCCCCGCCTCGATCGCGACCGCCGTCGCCATCGCCTTGCTCGTCGCCGCGACCGCCGCGCCGGCTGCCGCACAGGAGGGCGCCGACGACGAGAAGGCGCCCGACTACGACCGGGCCTTCGCGGAAGGCATCGCCGCCCTCGACGGCGACCGCCCCGACGATGCGATCGCGGCGCTCGAACGGTGCCGGGAGCTCGACTCCGAACGCCCCGAGGCGTTCTACCACCTCGCCCGCGCCCACGGGCTGCGCGGCGACGCGCGGGCGGCGACGCAGGCGATCGCGTGGGCGATCCAGCGCGGGTTCCTCGACTTCTCGGCGATCGAGGCCGAGCCGGACCTTGCGGCCGTCCGCGAGGACGAGTCGTTTCGCGAGATGGTCGCGACCGCCCGCACGACCATCGCGAACGGCGTCTGGGGCGCCTTCCTCGACACGGATCTCCACTTCACCCTCGTCCCCGAGGAGCGCCACGACGACGTCGTCGAGCTCGCGCGGCTCTTCGAGGCGATGGAGCCCTGGGAGCCGACGCCCGAGGAGCTCGAGCGGATCTGGGCGGAGCAGGCTCCCGAGGGCATGCCGATGCCGCCGCAGGCCGCCGAGGAGCTCACGGCCCTCGCCCGGCGGGCTCGGTTCCTCGAGAAGCACGCCGACGCCGTCGAGGCGGTCCGCCAGCTCGCGGCCGGCGGGCTCTACGACGCGCTCGTCGAGCGGGGAGACATCGACCCGAAGACGCGCGTCTGCCTCGTCGCGGTCCCCTTCCCGTGTCCGAACACGGCCACCTTCGACCGGGCGGCGTCCTTCATCGACGCCGCCTGCGCCGCCGCCCAGAAGCGCGGCGCCCGGGTCGTGATCGTGCGCGCCCCCTACGGCCGGACCGAGAACATCGCCCGGGCGGAGGAGCGGAACTGGTGGTGGGCCCAGATCGCCTCGCTGCCGAAGCGCTACGACGCCTTCATCGCCACCGGCACGGCCGAGATCACCGACGCCTTCCCCGGCGGCACCTCGACGCCCTACGGCTTCATCTTCCGGGAACGAACGCTCGTCGCCGAGGGGAACATGGCCATCTGGGCGCGCGACCCCGACGCGATCCTGTCGCGGCACTTCCCGGAGGAGGCGAAGTAGCCGGGGTCCGGGCCGCGGCCTCCATCTCCCCACCCATCATCCGTCTCTAGTTCGGGGCCGCCCGACGACGCCGATATCCGCCACCGTATCGGCGAGGGCACGGCCGGCGTGCTGAACGCGATACGCCTCGCCCGCGGTCGTCACCGACCGAACGAGCCGGCCCGGACGGGGTTCCGCGCGCTTCGTCCTCGGGCACGCCGTTTGATCTGGGCGGCGGGTCGGGCGTTTCGAAGAAGACGAGAGATCGAGGTGGCGATGACGCGTTTGAAGATGGGAATGGTGCTGGCGGTGGGGTTGGGCCTGTTGGCCGCCGGCTGCTCCTCGGGGAGCGGCGGAAGCGGCAAGTCCGCCGGCGCGGTGGCGAGCGGCGGCGGGAGCGGGGGAGGCGGGAGCACGGGAGGCGGAGGGAGCGCCCCGCCACCCGCCCCCGCCCCGGTTCCCCCCCCGCCCTCCCCCGCGCCACCGCCGCCCTCGCCCGGGCCGGTCCCGATCCCGCCAGTCCCCGCGCCCGGGCCGGGCGGACCGCCGAACCCGATGCCGACGCCGTTCCCGTCGGTCAACCCGATCGGCGGCATCGAGACGATCGCCGGCGACGGGACGTTCGACTTCGCCGGCGACGGCCTCCCCGCCAGCGACTCGAAGCTCGACCAGCCGCAGGACATGGTGATCGACACCCAGGGCAACCTCTACTTCATCGACTTCGGCAACCTTCGCATCCGGAAGATCGCCTTCACCGGCGAGATCACGACGGTCGCGGGCAGCGGCTCCCGCGGCTTAAGCGGCGACGGCGCCGCCGCCGTCAACGCGACGATGAACGACCCGACCGGGATCGACGTCGACGTGAACGGCGACATCTACATCGCCGACCAGAAGAACCAGCGGATCCGCAAGGTGATCACGAGCGGCTTCGCCGGCGGCACGATCATCACGATCGCGGGTGACGGGCAGCGGACGTTCGGCGGCGACGGCGGACCGGCTGCCGCCGCGTCCTTCATCGAGCCCGCCGACGTCGCCGTCGACGACGCCGGTAACGTGTTCGTCACCGACATGCGCAATCACCGCATCCGACGGATCGACGCGACGACGGGCATCATCACGACGATCGCCGGGACCGGGACGCCAGGCTTCAGCGGCGACGGCGGGCCGGCGACGGCCGCCGAGATCTTCCACCCCTACTCGATCGCGATCGACGAGCCGCGCGGGCTCCTCTACTTCGGCGAGATGAACAACCACCGCATCCGGAAGGTCGACCTCGCCACGGGGATCATCTCCGCGGTGGCCGGCGACGGCGGCTTCGGCTTCGGCGGCGACGGCGGCCCCGCGACCAGCTCGACGATGACCTTCCCCTACGGTCTCGTCACCGACGCGGTCGGAAACCTCTTCTTCTCCGACCACCTCGTCCACCGCGTCCGCCGGATCGACGTCCGGACGGGCATCATCGACACGTTCGCGGGCACCGGGACCGAGGGCTTCTCGGGCAACGGCGGGGCGGCCGATCAGGCCGAGCTCCGCTTCCCTCTCGGGATCGCGATCCGCAACGGCGAGGTCTACCTCGCCGACATGAACAACTCGATGATTCGCCGCGTTCGGCGCTGATCGCCGCGGCCGCTCCCGGGCCCGGGTCGCCGCCTGGCGTCCCGCGCCCGGTCCTGCCAGCATCGGGCGGAGGATCGCCCCCAGCCGCCGATGCCTGCCAACCAACCGAGACGCGTCCCGGCGACCGCGCCGATGACGCCGAGCGCCCTCCCGCCCCACGGCCAGGCGACGCCGTTCGGCGGGCTGCCGCGCATTCTCCCGTCGGGCACCTCGCTCGGACGCTACCGGCTCCTCGAGCCGATCGGCCGCGGCGGCGCGGCGACGGTCTACCGCGCGTGGGATGAGCAGCTCGGCCGCGAGGTCGCCGCCAAGCTCCTCCCGCCGCTCGCATCGTCGACCTCGCGCGCGCGGTTCGCGCAGGAGGCTCGAACGACCGCGCGCCTCCGGCATCCCCACATCGTGAGCGTCCACGGCGCGGGCGAGCTCGCCGGCGCGCCGTGGCTCGTGATGGACCTCGTCGACGGGCGCTCCCTCCAGCAGATCTCGCAGACGAGCCCACGGCCGCCGGCCGCCGAGACGGCGCGAACGCTGCGCGAGGTCGCCTCGGCGATCCACTACGCCCACGGCGAGGGCGTCCTTCACCGCGACATCAAGCCGGGCAACATCCTGGTCGACGGCCACGGCCACGCCTGGGTCGTCGACTTCGGGATCGCGCGGATCGGCCCGGGCGACGGCGCGCCGGGAAGCGGCGCCGACAGCCTCCGGATCACCCAGGACGGCGCCCTCCTCGGGACGCCCTACTACATGGCGCCCGAGCAGGCCGGGGGCGGACCGGTCGACGCGCGCAGCGACGTCTGGGGCCTCGGCGCCACCCTCCATCAGGCGCTCACCGGCCAGCCACCGTTCGGCGACGAGGACCCGATCATCGCCGTCCATCGCCGGCGCCCCGATCCGCCGAGCTCGATGGAGCCGACCGTGCCGCGCGCGCTCGACCGGATCGTCGCGCGCTGCCTCGAGCGGGACCCCGCGCGGCGCTACCCCTCGGCCGGCGCCCTCGTCGAGGCGCTCGACCGGTTCATCGCGCAGCCCGCCGGCGCGATGCCGGCTCGGTCGGGCCTGCCCGCGCCCCTCGTCGCGGGCGCCGTCGTCGTCGCGGCGGGTGCGGCGTTCCTCGTCGGCGTGATCGTCCTCCGCGGGGCGACGCCGGAGGGGACGCCCGCGTCGGACCCGGCGACGACCGGGGCGACGACCGCGGCGACGACGACCGCGCCGCGGCCGCCGGATCGAGACCCGCTCGATGAGCTGCTCGCCGCCAGTCGAGCCACCGACGATCCCGACGAGGTCATCGCGCTCCTCGACGAGGCGCTCGCCATCGCGCCCGACGGCGCCGATCACGCGCGGGTCGAGGAGACGCGGCGCGAGCTCGCCGAGGCGATGGCGGACGACGCCGTCGTCCGGACGCGGGCGGGCGACCCGGTCGACGGCTCGATCGCCGCCCGCTTCGACCGGGCGGCCCGCCTCGCCCGCCTCGACCGCGACCTCCAGGCGTCGATCCTTCTCCGGAAGACGGACTACCTCTTCCGCCGAGCCCGCTGGGAGGACGCCATCGCGGCCGCCGAGTCGGTCACCCGCGGCCGGCCGGGCCTCGACGCGCGCTACCTCCGGGCGAAGGCGCTCAGCAAGCTCGGACGGCGCGCGGCGGCCCGGAGCGCCATGGAGCGCATCGCCGAGGAGGACGCCGGCGGCGTCGCCGGCACGGCCGCCCTCGCCTCGATCCGGGCGACCGAGTGGAGCTACGAGGAGAGCAACCGCCTCTACCGAGAGGTGCTCGCCCGCGAACCGGACCATCGCCAGGCGCTCGTCGGCCTCGCGATCGGGACCGCCTTCCGCGGTCAGCCCGACGCCGCCCGCGAGGCGGCCGAGCACGCCCTCCGGCTCGCCCCCGACGCGAGCCGCGCCCACATGGCGCTCGGCTTCGCGCGGATGCACGTCGACCCGCTCGGCGCGGTGCAGGCGTTCACCCGCTCGATCGAGCTGACCGGCGACGCGCCCGACGCGACGACGTTCCGCTGGCGCGGGCGGATCCTGATCGGGCTCGGGCGCCTCGACGACGCCCGGCGGGACATGGACCGGTCGCTGCAGCTCCGCCCGGACAGCGCCGACGCCCTCATCTTCCGTGGCCACGTCTGCTGGCTCCAGGGGGCGAAGGCCGACGCCATCCGGGACTGGCGCCGCGCGTGGGAGCTCGACGGGAAGTTCTATCGGCGACGCCTCGGCGACATGCCCCCCGAGGTCCGCCAGGCGATGATCGACACGGTGAACGAGCTCCAGCGGCCCCGCGGGGACGGCGGCTGAGCCGCCCACCCGCCGACGATGAGCCACGAGCACGACCCACCATCGTTCGCCCGCCCCGGCCTCCGCCCCGGCGTCGAGGCCTCATCGGGAGCCGATGCCTCGGACCCGGCGATCGGCCGACGGGTCGGCCCGTTCCTGATCGGCGACGTCCTCGGCCGCGGCGGGATGGGCGTCGTCTACCGCGCGCGCGACGAGCGGCTCGGGCGCGAGGTCGCCCTCAAGACGATCGCCGGGTTCACCGACGAGGACGGCCTCCGTCGCTTCGCCGCCGAGGCGCGGTCGATCGCGCGCCTCGCCCACCCGGGCATCGTGCGCGTCTTCGAGGTCGGCACCTGGGACGGCGTGTTCGCGATGGCGCTCGAGCTCATCGCGGGCGAGTCGCTCAAGGCGCGCCTCGACCGGGACGGACCGATGCCGCCGCGCGAGGCGGCCGCCCTCGTGGCCGCGATCGCCGAGGCCGTCGCCCACGCGCACGAGGCCGGCGTCGTCCACCGCGACCTCAAGCCGGAGAACGTGCTGATCGGGCCGGACGGGACGCCGCGACTGACCGACTTCGGCCTCGCCCGGGACCTCGCCGCGAGCCTCGGGACGAAGACCGGCGCGAGCCTCGGAACGCCGAGCTACATGGCGCCCGAGCAGGCGCTCGGCGGACAGGGCTGCGACGCGCCGGCCGTCGACATCTACGGCATCGGCGCGATCCTCTACGAGACGCTCACGGGCGCCCCACCGTTCCACGGCGGCGGGGCCATGGCGGTGCTCCAGCGCGTCGTGACCGACGAGCCCGAGTCGCCCGACCTCGTCCGCGCCCGCCGCGGGCTGCCTCCGGTGCCGCCCGGCCTCGAGCGCGTCCGGCGCGCGGCGATGGCCCGCCGGCCCGAGGAGCGATCCGTCTCGGCGGCCGTCGTCGCCGAGGCGCTCCGACGGGTGGCCGCCGGTCGGCCGAGCGGGCGACTGCCGGTGCGGCGATCGTCGACGCGGGTCCGCGCCGGCGTCTCGTCGCGAGCCCCGGCGGACGGCGCGCCGCGTTCGGTGGGGCTCATCGCGGGCGCGGCCGGAGTCCTCGCCATCGTGACGATCGGCGTCGCGGTCGGCGTCGCCCTGTCCGCGGCGCCAGACGGCGAGGCCGGCCCGACGGCATCGACGGGAACGCCCGGCGCGACGGACGGCGACAGCACGACCTCTCCGGACGACGCCGCCGCCGTTGGCGCGTCGACGACCCCCGCGGACGCGCTCGAGGCGGCCCTCGAGCCCGCGGACGACGAGGCCGCCATCGTCGCGCTCGTCGTCGCTGCTCGCGGCGACGACCGGATCGGCGCGGCGTTCGTCGAGCGCATCGAGGCGGCTGCTCGCGAGCTCCGGCGCGTGGTCGACTCCGCCGCCGCGGAGGCGTCCACGAGCGCCCCCTCGATCGGCGACGACCTCGGGGCGCTCGACGCGTGGATCCGGCCGCCGGGCGGGCCCCTCGCCGACCCGACCCCCGAGCAGCCGCGGGCCGCCCGCGTTCTCGAGGCGATCCGCATCGCCGACGCGACGGCGATGAAGGTGCTCGGCGCGCGCCAGGCGACCGAGCTCGGGAGCGCGCGCCTCCGGGAGATTCGCCTGATCGGGCGCTGCTTCGAGCGGCTGGTCCGTCGCGGCGATCCCGCGCCCGACGGCGCGCGCCAGGCGCTCGCCGAGGTCCTCTTCGCCGAGCAGGATCCCGACCGGGCGATCGAGATCGCCCGATCGCTCGCGCGGGTCGACGATCGGCCGGAGACGGCCGCCCTCATCCACGCGCGCGCCCGTCGCTTCACCCGGACCAATCGGTTCGTGGCGACCGTCGGCGACGAGGTGCTCGCGGCCATGCGCACCGACGGCGACCCGACGACGGGCGCCGGGTGGCTCGGCCTCGGCATGATCCACCTCCGGGCGAAGCGCGCCCGCGCGGCGATCGCCGCGTTCGACCGCGGGATCGCCCTCGACGAGGACGCCGTCGCCGAGCTCTTCCACCAGCGCGGGATCGCCCGGGTCCTGACGCGCGAGCACGCCGCCGCCGCCGCCGACCTCCAGCGCGCCGCCGAGCTCGCCGGCGACGACGCCCTCGCCTGGGCGAACCTGGCGACGCTCCTCGGCTCGGCCAACGTCTCCGCCGCGCGCGCCGCCGCGATGCGGGCCGTCGAGACCGACCCGCTCACGATCGAGGGCTGGACCAAGCGCGGCAAGCTGCGCGTCGACGCGGGCGACCTGACCGGCGCCCTCGCCGACCTCGAACGCGCGGTGCAGCTCGACCCCGAGGACGCGGGCGCGCGCCTCGGGCGCGCCTACCTCCGGGTCCGGACGGGCGACCGCGCCGGAGCGGCCCTCGACGTCGCGCGCGGCCTCGAGCTCGCTCCGGACAACGCCGAGCTGATCGGCCTCCGGCGGATGCTCGATGCCGACCCCGAGCGGGACGGCTGGGGCATCGACCCGGTCGAGGCTCTCCGCAACCACGCGGGCGAGCGGTGGTCGGCGGGCGACTTCGACGGCGCGACGCGGAGCCTCGAGAAGCTCGTCGCCGCCCGCCCCGACGACGGGGCGGCCTGGTCGAACCTCGGCGCGGTCCGGTTCCAGGCGGGCGACACCGACGGCGCCCTGGCCGCCCTCGAACGCGCGCGCGCGCTCCTCGGCGAGACCTCGACCATCCTCGCCATCCGCGGCGCGATCCACATTCAGCGCGGCGACCTCGAGCGTGCCCTCGCCGACCTCGAGCGCGCCGTGTCCATCGACGCGCGGAACGAGACGGCGTGGCTCAATCTCGCCACGGCCCTCCTGCGCGTCGAGCGGCTCCCCGAGGCGATCGACGCCTTCGATCGGGCGATCGCGCTCTCGCCGCAGAACGCCGATCACTGGCTCCAGCGCGGCCTCGCCAGGGAGCGAGCTCGCGACGAGCCGGGCGCCCGCGCCGACCTCGAGCGCGCCGTCGCGCTCGGCCTCGACGCGCGCTCGACGGAGATCGCGCGCGCGGCCCTCGGCCGGGTCGGCGGCACCGCCGTCCCCGGCGGGCAGGAGACCCTCGACATCGACGCCCGGAACCGGCGGGCGATCGCGCGCTGGCAGGCAGGCGACGTCGAGGGCGCCCGCGCGGATCTCGAGGTCGTCGTCCGGGCGCGCCCCGGCGACGAGGTCGCCTGGTCGAACCTCGCGGGCGCGCGCCTGAGCCTCGGCGACCGGCGCGGCGCGATCGAGGCGTGCGACCGCGCCCTGGCGCTCGTGCCCACCCCTCCCGCGGGCACGCTGAATGTGCGGGGCACCGCGCGCATCGGTCTCCGCGATCTCGAGGGCGCGATCGCCGACCTCGAACGGGCCGTCGAGGTCGACCCCCGCCACTTCAGCGCCTGGGCGAACCTCGGCTCGGCGCGCCTCCAGTCCAGCGACGCCGAGGGCGCCCTGGCGGCTTACGACCGGGCCGCCGAGCTGGACGCGACCGACGTCTTCACCATGTTCGGACGGGGAACGGCCCACGCGCGTCTCGGCCAGACCGAGGCCGCGATCGCCGACCTCGAGCGAGCGCTTGCGCTGAACCCCGATCCGAAGACCGCCGAGGAGGTGCGGGCGGAGCTCGCCCGCGTCCGCGCGGGCGACGAGAGGCGCTGAACCGAGCGTCTCGGGTTCGGTTCACGGTCGGGTCCGAACGGAAACGTCTCGGCACCATCGCTCCGCCGACGCCTCGCGTCACGATCAGGGCAAGCAACGAACCGAGAGGCCCTTCGACCGGATGGGCACGCTCGGCCCAGGGTGTGCGTCGGGACCGGGACGCGAGTGAGGGAGACGGAGGCTCCCCGTGACGAATTCCACCCCACCCAATGGCCAGCGGTACTGGCTCCGATTCACCAGCGGTCCCCGAGCGGGCGAGAGGATCTACCTCGACCCCGGCTGGTCGTTCGTGGTCGGGCGTTCGCCCGATGCCGACGTCGTCCTTCCCGACATCCGCGTGAGCTCGCGGCACTGCCGGATCATCAATGGTCCCGACGCCGGTGGCTGGCGCTCCCTGCGCATCAGCGACATGACGTCGAAGAACGGGACGACCGTGAACGGGTTCGACGTCGGGCCCGGCCAACTCAGGCCGCTCCACGTCGACAACGAGATCGAGCTCGCGCGATCGACGACGATCATCGTCGAGGGCATGACGGAGGTCGGCCAGTCCCTCCCGGACCGACCCCAGGTCGCCCGCCGCAGAGCGCCGCTCCCCGACCCGGACTCGATCGTGGTCGAGCTCCTGAATGGCGTGAGGCTCCGGCGCAAGGCCTACGCCCACCCCTTGATCGGAGGCCGTCGCGTCGATGAGGCGGACCTTCGCGACCGACCGCTCGAGAACTCGGTCGTTCTCCTCGATGCCGTCGCCGAACGGCGACGCCGCCTGGCCGAGGTCGAGGAGGCGACCGAGACGCGCCGCGCCGCGGACGCCGGCGAGGTCGTCGGCTCGATCGAGCTCCGCGACGAGCCGGAGCGGGAGGCACGGATCGCCGGGCGCCGCCGCCGTCGGCGCGCGCCGATCGACGACTGGCGGCCCGAGGCGAGCGAGCCCGAGCGCGAAACGCGCGAGAGCGGAGCCCAGGAGAGCCCCCGACTGGCGAGCTGACCGACTCCGGTTGCTTTCGACGCGGGCCTTGGGCTAACCTCATTCGCTCCAAAGGCCCGCGGCGACGACCGCCGCACGGGATGCGCCGTGGCAAAGAGCTCCGAACCTCGACCGACGTCTCCCGACTCGCACGACCCGGCCGACGTCGTCGACCCCGTCGCGCTCGCCGCGTTCGTCGATGACATCCTCGAGGAGTGCGCCCGGCTTCGCCTCTCGCTCCGGGCGACGTTCGACCGCCTCCTCCCGGCCGTCGCCGCGCAGATGAGCGCGCGGGCGATCGTCGTCCGCACCAAGAACGAGGACCTGGTCGAGGAGAGCTTCGCCTGGTCGGCGGACGGCGAGACCCATCCCGACGCCGGCAGCCCGAGCGCAGCGGGCCCAGGCGCGGCGTCGCGCTCGCCGTCGGGGCGCATCCGGACGCCGGCCGCGGCGGCCAAGCCCGGCCTGGTCCGCGTCGACGGGCTCGCCTGGTTCACCCAGGACCTCGACCTCGCCGGCGAGCGGATCGGCGTCGTGTCGTTCGCGTTCGAGGACACGCCGAGCCTCGACCTCGACACGCTGGCGATCGCGGCGGACGCGGTCTGCGAGGAGGTCGACGGGATCCTCTGGCAGGTCCAGACGGCCGCGACGAAGCAGCGGCTCATCGAGCGGATCACCCGCGCTCTCACCAAGACCGTCTTCCGCGACGGCCTCGACGAGGCGATCGTCGCCCTCCGCGAGGAGATCCCGTTCGAGCGGCTCGCCCTCGTCTTCGGCGACGAGAGCAACCCCACCGCCGGCGAGCTCCAGTACCGCGTCTACAAGGGGAAGCGGCCGACCCACGACTCCGAGGGGCCGATCCACCGCGCTCTCTCCGCGGCGATCGAGTCCGAGGGGCGGGCGCTCCTGCAGTTCGACCGGCCGCGCCTGGCGACCGTCCTCGCCCTGGCGGACGCGGTCGAGCTGCCGCTCGTCGTGGGGATCGCGCAGGCGAGCTGCGTCGGCAAGGTGGTCGTGAGCGCGCGCGAGGGGATCTCGCTCTTCGGTCGCGACCTCCTCCGCGTCCTCGCCAACGCCGTCAGTCAGCGCGTCGTCGACTACAACCGCGAGCGGCGCCATCTCTCGCACTTCTTCGCGCCCGACGTCATCAACGAGCTCCTCGCCGACCCCGCCTACGCCGACAAGCACCTCAGCCCGCGGGTCGAGAGCCCGGCGATCCTGTTCGCGGACATCAACATGTTCACCCGGATGTGCGACCGGGTCCTGCGTCAGCCCGACCGCGTCGGCCGCTTCGTCGACCGCTGGAGCAACGGCGCGGTGAAGATCCTGTGGAGGCACGGCGCCGTCTTCGACAAGATGGTCGGCGACTGCGTGATCGCCCACTTCGGCCCGCCGTTCTACCGCGACACCCCCGCCGAGCGGGCCGCGGCGGCTCTCCGCGCCGCCTGCGAGATCCAGCGCTTCACCGTCGCGCTCGTCGACGACCCCGACCTCGAGGGGATGGACGGGCTCGCCGATGCCGGGATCCCCGGGCTCGGCGTGGCCGTCGGCGTGAACATCTGCTCGGTGAGCGTCGGCCTGTTCGGGCCGAACCAGGAGTTCACCGCGTTCGGTGGTGGGATGAACCAGACGGCGCGCCTCCAGAGCCACGCCGGTTTCCGCGAAATCCTCGTCATGGACACGATCCACGACGCCCTCGGCGAGGCCGGCGTCGACCCCGGCGTCGGCCTCGACGGCCCGCACGAGACGAGGGTCAAGAACGTCCGCCAGCCGCTCCGCTACTACCGGGTCGCCGACGGGGGCCTCGGCGGCTGACCACCTCTCCGGGGAGCCACCGACCGTGACCTACCTCTTCGAGACCGACGAGCACGCCGCCCTCCGCGAGCAGGCCCGGCGCTTCGCCGCGGCCGAGATCGAGCCGCACGCGCACGCCTGGGACGAGGCCGAGGAGGTGCCGCGCGAGCTGTACGGGAAGGCGGCCGATGCGGGGCTGCTCGGCGTCTCCTACCCCGAGGAGGTGGGCGGCGGCGGCGGCGATGCGACCCACTCGCTCGTCGTCTCCGAGGAGATCGTCCTCGCCGGGAAGAGCCCGGGCGTCGCCGCGGCGCTGGGCAGCCTCGGGATCGCGATCCCGCCGATCATCGCGGTCGGGACGCCCGAGCAGAAGGAGCGCTTCGTCCCGCCGGTGCTGCGCGGCGAGAAGGTGGCCGCCCTCGCGATCTCGGAGCCGGGCGCCGGGAGCGACGTCGCGTCGATCACGACCCGCGCCGAGCGCGACGGCGACCACTACGTCGTCCGCGGGAGCAAGACGTTCGTCACCTCGGGGACGCGGGCCGACCTCGTCACCGCGGCCGTGCGGACCGGCGGCGAGGGCCACGGCGGGATCTCGCTCATCGTGATCGAGAAGGGCACGCCCGGGTTCACCGTCGCCCGCAAGCTCGCCAAGATGGGCTGGCGCGCATCCGACACGGCCGAGCTCTTCTTCGACGACTGCCGCGTGCCGGCCGAGAACCTCCTCGGCCCGGAGAACGGCGGCTTCATGCTCATCATCGCCAACTTCGTCACCGAGCGGCTCGGCCTGGCGACCCAGGCGATCGCGATCGCGGAGCTCGCCTACCGCGAGTCGCTCAGCTACACGCGCGAGCGGAAGGCGTTCGGCAAGACGCTGACCGGCTTCCAGGTGACCCGCCACAAGCTCGCCGACATGGCGACGCGGATCGCCGCGGCCCGCGCCCTCGCCGCCGAGGTGGCGACGCGCCACCAGCGGGGCGAGCAGGTGATCGCGCAGGCGGCCAAGGCGAAGAACGCCGCGACCGACGCGTGTAGCTGGGTCGTCGATCAGGCCGTGCAGCTCCACGGCGGCTACGGCTTCATGCGCGAGTACGTCGTCGAGCGGCTCTACCGCGACGCGCGCCTGTACCCGATCGGGGGAGGCACGCGGGAGATCATGAACGAGATCATCGCGAAGGCCGAGGGGTACTGAGCCGCGGCCGAACGACGTTTCGCGCGCGTCCTGGAACGGACCTCGCGCGACGACGGTGAACACGGACCTCATCGGCAACTCGCCATTCCGCGCAATCCGCGCAATCCGCGGTTTCATTCGACTCGCGCGAGAGAACGAAACCGCGGATTACGCGGATCTGCGCGGATTGGTTCGGACGTCGCCAAGCCGTTGCCGAGGCGCGGTGGGCCCGATCCGGATCACGGACCCTGATCGATCCACTGGCCGAGCACGTCGACGGCGAGCGGGTCGACCCGGTTGCTCGCGAGCGGCGGCATCCGGGTAGCGTCGAGGCGGCGGACCCGCTCCCAGAGGACGCTCGACTCCTTCACGCCCGACTTCACCCGGTGCGCGTCGATGAGGCCGAGGCCGCCCTCGGTCGGGCGGACGCCGACGACGTTCATCGCGCCAGTGGCGATGCCCGCGCGCAGATCGACCGAGCCGGGCGCCGGGCCGCCGGGGAGGTGGCACATGGCACAGTTCGCGGCCAGATACGCCCGGGCGCGGTCGTCGATCGGCGCGTTCGTGTCGGCCGGGTCGACGAACGCCTCGAACTGGGTGGGCACTCCGATGTCGTTCGTGAACAGGTCGATGTTGTTCATCGACCGGAGCTGGTTGTCCCGGGCGTTCGCGTAGTCGAACTCGCGGTTGACCTGCCGGGTGCGGAGGCCGAGCACCTCGCCGCCCGCCTGGGTGTGGCAGTCGGAGCAGTCGCCTCGGCTCGGGTAGTCGTAGGCTTGCTGGCGCGTCGCCCCGTTCTCGCGAATGGTGAGCACCTCGCGGAAGCGCTGGTTCGGGAGGAGGTCCGCATCGGTCTCGGCCGCGTTCCAGCGGTAGACGAACCCCGCCCAGCCGTTGGCCTGGTGAACGAGGACGCGCGTCTCGAGGCGGCGGGCCGACGCCGCGTTGCCGACGACGAGCTCCATCTCGAAGTGCTTCACGAGGACCGTGCCGACCGGGAAGTCCCACGCGCCGGTGGCCGCGAACGTGATCTGCTCGGCGCCGGGGAGGGCGACCCAGCGACGCTTGATCGCGCCGTCGGACCAGAGCGGAGCGTTGACGTCGTACTCGATCACGCCGGGCGCCGGCTGAAGGGTCGCCGTGTTGGCGAACAGCCCGGTGTCGGAGAGACGCGTCGGCACCGACGTCGCCGGCGGCGGGTTTCCGCCGACGGTGCGGAGTCGGAAGATCGAGCCGCCGAGCGAGACGGCGTAGAGCTCGCCCTCGCGGTCCTCGCCGAACGAGGAGAGGCTCGAGACGCTGTCGATCTGGGTCGTCGAGGTCACGTTGGTCCCGTCGAAGACCGACGAGAAGACGCGGCCGGACTGGAAGTCGCCGAAGAAGTAGCGACCGACGGCGCCGGGGACCTGGGCGCCGCGGTAGATGTAGCCGCCGGTGATGCTCCGACCGGTGTTGCGGTCGTAGTCGACCAGCGGCTCGATGAAGTTGCTCGCCGGGGCGCCGCCGGCGAACGAGATCGAGCCCTCGCGCACCTTCCAGCCGTAGTTGCCGCCCCTGACAATGACGTCGACCTCCTCGCGCGCGCCCTGGCCCACGTCGGCCAGCCAGAGGCGGCCGTTCGCGCGGTCGAACGAGAAGCGCCACGGGTTGCGGAGCCCGAACGCCCAGATCTCATCCCGGGCGCCGCCGGTGTTGACGAACGGGTTGTCGCCGGGGATCCGATAGCTGGCGTTGCCCGGGAAGTTGCTCACGTCGATCCGGAGGAGCGAGCCGAGGAGCGTGCCGAGGTTCTGGCCGTGGCCCTGCGGGTCGCCGCCGCTCCCGCCGTCGCCGAGCCCGACGTAGAGCATGCCGTCGGGGCCGAACGCCATCATGCCGCCGTTGTGATTGCCGAACGGCTGGGCGATCTCGAGGATCACGTCCTCGCTGCCCGCGCTCGCCAGGTTCGGGTTGCTCGTCACGCGGAAGCGCGAGATGACCGAGCGGCGCGGGTTGCTCCGCGAGTAGTAGGCGTAGAGGAAGCCGTTGCTCGCGTAGCTCGGATCGAAGGCGAGGCCGAGGAGTCCCTCCTCATTGCCGGCGCGCGAGGTGCGGCTCGAGATGTCGAGGAAGACCCGGACGTCCCCGTTCGCGACGGTGTCGCGGTTCGGGAAGACGAGGACTCGTCCGCCCTGCTCGACGACGAAGACGCGGTCGCTGCTGCCGTCCGAGGTGAGGAAGACCGGTCGACTGAACGCGAGGTTCGAGAAGGCGCGGGTGAAGTCCACGTTCGTCGAGGGAGGCTGGGGCGCCGAGATCGGAAACGGGAGCGGCGCGACGGGGACGCGTTGGGTGAGGCCGAACGCGCCGGAGCCCGTTCCGCCGCCGGTCCCACCGCCGCCCGTTCCCGAGCCGCCGCCGGTCCCGGTTCCCGAGCCGCCCGTCCCGGCGCCGCCGCCCGCGGTTCCGCCGCCGCCCGCGGTGCCGGGCGGAACGCCGCCGCCGCCGCTGCCACCACCGCCGCCGCAGCCGGCACCGAGGAGCGCCGCGGTGAGCGCGATCGCGACCGTCGTCTGAAGCCGACCCATGACCACCACCCCTGTTCGCTCTCGACCGTCGTCCGTCGTCGTTTACGTTTCCGGTACACACGGAATCGCCATGGTTTACGCAACTGAAGGGCCGGGTCGAAAGTCAGGACCGAGTTGGGGTCACCTCGTCCCCCGGGCGGAACTAACTCATGATGGGGACCGACCTTCACGCCGCGGCGGTCGGATCGGCCGCGAACGGTCGCCACGGACGGGCTGTCGCGCAACGGCGACGAGAAGCCGATCGTGCGCACCCCGTTGCGTTTCATTGGGACGACGAATGGCCGTTCGACCCCCGGCGCCTCCGAGCCGCATCGACGTCTACGAGATCCTGAGCGAGCTCGGACGCGGCGGCATGGGGATCGTCTACGAGGTCCGCCACCTCGAGACCCGCGTCCGCTACGCCCTGAAGCTGGTCCTCCCGAGCGCCGGCCTCGGCCCGAACGCCCTCGCGCGGTTCGAGCGGGAGGCGCAGTCGGTCGCACGGCTCGATCACCCCGGCGTCGTGCGCGTCCACCACGTCGGGAACCATCGCGGATCCCCCTACGTCGTGATGGACCTCGTGTCGGGCCAGTCGATCCACGACCGCATCCGGACCGGCGACCCGCTTCCCCCCGAGGAGATCGCGCGGACCGTCGCGGCGACCGCCGACGTCATCGAGCACGTCCACAGCCGGCGCGTCGTCCATCGAGACCTCAAGCCCGAGAACGTGATGCTCGACGACGACGGCCAGGTGCGCGTCCTCGACTTCGGCATCGCGGCCGTGGACGAGAGGATCCGGCTCACCCAGGAGGGGAGCCCGATCGGCTCGCCGATGTTCATGGCGCCCGAGCAGCTCGCCGGCGGCAGCCGCGACTATGGCCCCGCGACCGACGTCTACGGCCTCGGCTCGATCCTCTACGCCCTCCTCGCGCACGGAGGCGAACCCTTCGCTCGATCGAGCCTCACCGAGCTCATGCTCGCGAAGGTCCGCGACGACCCGGTCCCGCCGAGCGACCACGCTCCCGGGATCCCCGCGGAGCTCGAGGACATCTGCCTGGTGGCGATGGAGCGGTCTGAGGACGAGCGCTACGCGTCGGCGGCCGAGCTCGCCGGGGACCTCCGCCGCTGGCTCCGCGGCGAGCCCGTCTCGGCCTCGTCGTCGAGCGGCGTCGGTCGTCTCCTCCGCAGGATCATCCCGGCCCGCGGACCGCGCCGTCGCGCGGCAGCCGTCGTCGTGTCGGCGCTCGTCGCGACCGTCCTCGCTCTCGGAGTCGCGCTGGTCGTCTGGCAGAACAGCGTCGCGCGCCGGAAGAGAGTCGAGTTGCACCGAGGGCTGCTCGCCGACATCGATCGGCAGTACGCGCGGGCGATCGACGGCGACCTGGACGCGCTCCAGCACGCGCGGCGTCTCCTCGACGAGGCGCGCCGCGCCGGCATCGACGACGAGAAGATCTCGGCCTCGCGACGCGCCGTGGTCGACGGCCTCGGCGCCCTCGCCGACCCCGAGCGCGCCGAGCGGCTCGCCCGCACGCTCGCGTTCCACGAGGACCCGTGGCGCCCCCACCACGAGTCCGTCATCCGGGTCCTCCTCGCAGCCCGCCAGCTCCGCGCCCTCGCGATCGCCGTCGCGAGGGAGCCGGCGCTCCTCCGCGGCACCGCCGTCGACGAGATCGCCGAGGCCCTCGTCGCCGGCTCGGTCGAGCTCGACGACGACCTCGCGGGCGCCGTCGCGCTCGCGCTCCTGGGTCGACTCGAAGACGGGCCGCGCGACGACGCGACGGCGATCGCCGCGCGCCGATCGACCGAGCTCCTCGCGGCGCGCGTCCAGCTCCGCCGCCTCGAGCAGCGCCTGACTCGAACGCCGCCGTCGGTGACCGAGGTCGCGCCGATCGTCCAGGCGCTCATCCCGACCCTCCGATCGTTCGGCCGCCCGCGCGAGCTCGCCCTCGACGGGCCGACGCTCGGCGCCCTGACCGACCTCGCGCGGGCCGCGCGCGACGAGACGGCAACTCCGAGCGAGCGCACCGCGGGCGTCGTCCTCCTCGAGGGGGCCCTCCGGCTCCTCCCCGCGGACGACGAGCGGGCGGCGCGCCTCGCCTTCGACCTCCAGCAGGACGCGATGCTCGCGCTGACCGGCGGCGACGCCGAGATGCGGGCGCGGTCGCTCGAGATCGCCCTCCTCCTCCGGCGAGTCGACGCCTGGCCGTTCCCGCTCCGCGACCTCTCGTCGCTGGCCCCGGACGATGACGCCCTCGCGCGCCGGATCCGCGCGGAGCTCGGGCGGGGAGGATCGGAGCTCGTGCCCTCGGACACCGTCTCGCTCCTCGCCGTCCTCTACGACCGGACCCGCAAGAGCTACACCGACCGCGAGGTGAGGAACGTCGTGGCGACGTGGGCGACCCTCCTCGACCTCCGCGAGTCGGTCGCTGCTCTTCTCGAGCGGGAGGCGGCCGAGCACGACCTCCCCGGCTGGGCGCTGGGGTGGATCGCGGAGCGGCTGCGCGGAATCGCGGACTGGGACGGGGGTCGCCCGATCGCCCTCGACGCCGACGACGAGCTCGTCGGCGCGCTCCTCCCCCGGGCGGCGGCGGCCATCGGCCGCCCGGGCGAGCGCATCGAGCTCGCCGACGCCGTCGAGGGCATCTTCGAGGCGGCGCTCGCGCGCGACGCCGACCGCCCCGCGGCGGCGCGCGAGCCGAAGGTCGCCCTGGCCTACGCGGAGTGGCTCGTCGACGCGGCGGACCGCGCGACGGCGACCTCGACCTTCGCGGTGATCGAGGAGGGCCTACGCCGCGCGGCCGCGCGGCGGCCCTCGGACGGCGGCCCGCTCCACGCGCGGGACGCCGAGCGGGCGCGTTCGATCGTCGCCGTCGCGCACGAGGCCGCCGACCGCCTGCTCGCCGACGCCCCCGGCGCGAAGGACGAGCAGACCGACGCGACCCTCACCCGACTCGCCGAAGCAGCCCGCGGCGCGCTCCCCGGGAGCCCGTTCGCGGCGTCTCTCGCCGCGATGAGCCTCGCGCGGGGAGGCCGCCCCGAGGAGGCGCTCGCGCGACTCGACGTGATCGACCCATCGGCGGAGGGGAGCGGCCCGGCGCTCCTCCGGAGAGCCGAGCTCCTCCTCGAGCTGGGGCGCACCGACGAGGCCCGGGCGGCGGCGGAGCGAACGGCCCCGGCGCGGATCGACGATCCGCGTTCCCTCGAGCGGCGCGCTCGCCTGTGGGAGTCGCTCGGGCGACCGGAGCGGGCCCGCGAGGACCGGCGACGCATCGAGCTCGGCGCGCGCGAGCGCCGGGCCGTCCGCGAGCGCGTTCCGGCCGATCGCGAACGTGTCCGGGCGTGGCGAAGGCGCCCGTGATCAGAGCCCGCGGGACCTCGAGCGCGCGACCGTCCCGACGGGTCCGAGGCGTGCCCGAGTCGCGTGCTCATCATGTCGCGACGCGCGCCGGGGCGATCGGCCGCTCGACGGCTCGATCGCGCAGCCAGTCGAGGCGATCGTCCGGGTAGAACGCCAGCGTGACGTGGTCGTGGAGGAGCCGCCCGAGCTCCCCGAGGCGGACCTCCACCCCGTCATCGACGATCAACCCGGCCGCGCCGAGGCGCTCGAGGACCGGCCCGTAGTCGGCCTCGAGCGGGCGACCGAACGCGCGCTCCCACTCGGCGCGCGCGAGCGGCTTCCCGTCGCCGAGCGACCGCGCGACCGCGAGCGCTCGTCGGTCGGCCGGCCGGAGACGCATCACCTCCTCGACCGGGCTCTCGCCGGCCTCGATGCGCTCGACGTAGGCATCGAAGCCCCGGTGGTTGCGGTAGATCTCGAACCCGAGATGCGACCGGGCGCTGAGGCCGACGCCGAGCTGATGGCCCTCCGCGTCGTCGGTGAACGTCGGCCGGCGGTCGTGGCGTCGCCCGACCCCATCGAGGCGCTTGTAGGTGTGCCACCGGACCTGGGTGTAGCCGAGCGACCGGGCCACCTCGCGCACGAAGAACCGCCAGCGAGCGAGCCTCGCGATCGAGAGGCGGTCCGCGTCGTCGAGGACGCGAACGACCGGCGTCGCCTCGTTGACCCGGAGGTCGTAGAAGGTGAACGAGGCGACGCCGGCGTCGGCGAGGACCTCGACGTCACGCCGGAACGAGCCCTCGGTCTGCCCCGGGAGACCGTAGATCAGGTCGACGTTCAGGATCAGGCCGCGCTCGATGATCATCCGGCAGGCCTCGAGGGCCGACCGCTGCGAGTGACCCCGCGTGACGGACTCGAGGATCCCGTTGGCGAGGCTCTGGATCCCCATGCTGACCCGCTCGACCCCGTGCGCGGCGATGACGTCGAGATGCTCGGGCGTCACCGACTCCGGCGACGCCTCGAGCGTGTGGACGACGCCCGGCAGGCGCGCGCCCCGCTCGAAGACGGCGCCGAGGAGGCGGTCGACGAGCCGGGGCGGCAACGCCGTCGGCGTCCCGCCCCCGACGAAGACCTGGTCGAGGGGCGCCCCCGCGTCGATCCAGCGGAGCTCCTCGACGACGGCCTCCACGTAGCGCTCCATCGCCGCATCGCCCGAGCCCACCTTGACGGCGTAGAAGCAGTAGCTGCAGTGGTAGTTGCAGAACGGGACGTGCACGTAGAGCCGCAACGGCCCGGCGGCCCGCCTGGATCGATCCAGCCGTGGCGCGGCCTCGAACGCCGGCGCGCACACCGAGTAGACGTGTGGCGGCGCGTAGCGGATCGGCGGAAGCGTCCCGAGGGCGTCGGCCGCGGCGGCGATCGCGGCGCGGTCGGGTGGCGTGGCGGCGCGGTCGAGAGAGGGATCGATCATCGGGGATCATCCGTACCGGCGAGCCGACGCAGCGCCCCCGGGATCGTCAGGCCGGCTCGGCTCAGGTAGAGGGTCACGATCAGGGCGAGCGCCCGCTCGAGGGTGGGCGTCCGGTAGCGTCGCCGACGACGCGCGAAGTGGAGGTAGGGGAACGGATTCGCCTCCCAGACGACGAGCTCCCCGGCGCGGTCGTAGCTGTAGTCGAACGCGACGAAGTCGAGGTCGAGGTGGCGGCGCGCCTCCTGCAGCCGCGCGGCGTTCGGGTCGGGGCGGTCGAGGAAGGCCCGCTCCTCCGCTTCGTCGTGCGCGCAGCCGCTCCCGCGCACGAGCCAATCGCGCTGGGCGTGAAGGTGGAGCGGAGCGCCGTCGTCGCCAGCGGCCAGGTAGCGGTACTTCCGGTAGAGGCCGTCGGCGCTGCGGACGTCGATGAGCTCGACCGCGACCGGCCGGCTGAGGCGCGCGAGGTCGAGGTCGGCGAGCTCGCGCTCGGTCTCGACCCGAACGATCGGCCCCTGATGCCCCCAGTCCTCGCGGACGAGGAGGGGGAGCTCGAGGCCGTAGCGCGTCTCTCGGAGCTCGTCCGCGTCTCGAATCGGGATGATGCGCGGCGTCCGGATCCCGGCGCGCGCGATCAGCTCGGAGCCCGTCGACTTCGCGGCGTTCGTCAGGCGGTCGACGCGGTTGATGATCGGCACGCCGCGCGCGTCACACTCGGCCGCGACCTGGTTCGCCTGACGGAACGCGACTTCCGACCAGTGCTCGACCGGGTCCTGCAGCCACGGGACGTGGAGGACGTAGGGCGACCAGTCGGAGATCCGGCACGGGAGGAGGCGGAGCTCGAAGTGACCGAGGAGCTCCGGCAGCCGCTCGGCCACCCAGTCGATCACGACGTCGTAGAAGCCGACGCGGTTCATCGGGTGCCGGACGATGAGGAACCGACGCGCGGCCGTCGCGAAGCGCCGGTTGTGCGCCCGGTCTCGCTGAAGGGCGCGCAGGCGGCGCCAGAGCGCGCCCGCCGTCGCCCGGGTTCGTCCGAGCACCCCGCTCACGCTCGGCGCACGAGCGAGAGGCCGTTCTTGAAGTCGAGGTCGAGCACCTGCAGTCGATCGTCGCGGCGAAGCTCGTCGACGTAGTCCTTCACGGTTCGCTCGTACGCTCGCTCCGGTCCGTAGACGCTGACTCGCCCACCACGAAGACTGTCGTGGAACAGGGTGACCCCATCCGGGGTGAGCCGGTCTCGGAACGCCTCGTGGTCGAACCGCGCCTGCTCGGCGGTATGCCAGCCGTCGATGAAGACGATCCCGACGTGGTCGAGGGCGCCGTAGGCCTCGGTCTCGACGAAGGCCTGCGTCGTGGCGAGATGGTGCCTCACGTTCGTCACGCCGTGGCCGGCGAAGTGCGCGTCGACCGCCTCGGGCTCGGTCCAGAAGTCGTCGACCATCGAGGGGTCGACGAAGACGACCTCGCCAGCCTCGCCGTTGTCCTGGAGCGCCCGACCGAGCACGAGAGGAACGAACCCCCGGTACGACCCGATCACGACGACGCGCCTCGGACGGATCAGCCGCGCCAGGCCGTAGTAGATCCAGCCCATGCCGAGGTTGGCGTCGGCGCGGCGCTGGCGGTGGCCCATCCGGAGGAGCTCGGGGTCGGCGAAGAGACCGGAGATCCACTCCTGCATCGTGTCGTCGGGCTCCGTTGAGTGTGGGACGGGCAGACTCTAGCATGGGATCCGAGGACCCGCGAAGAGCCGTGACGCCACCGCCCCCGACCCGAATGACCGCCGCGCTCCCCTGGTGGCGCGCCCGCGAGAGAGACCGCCCGCTCGTCGGGGTCCTGCCCGGCGATGGGATCGGCCCCGAGGTGATCGACGTCACCCTCGCCGTCCTCGAGGCGGCCGCTCCCGAGGTCGAGGTCCGCCGCGGCGGCCCGATCGGGGTCGCCGCGAGGGAGTCGCTCGGCTGCGACTTGCCGCCGGAGGTCGAGGACTGGTGCACATCGATCTTCGCCGAGGAGGGCGCCCTGCTGTGCGGCCCGGGCGGCGGACGCTTCGTCTACGACCTGCGCCGTCGCTTCGACCTCTTCTGCAAGCTCACGCCCGTACGACCGATGCCGGCTCTCGCCGACGCGGGGCCCGTCCGCTGGGCTGCCCGGCGCGAGGCCGACCTGGTCGTCGTCCGCGAGGGCGCCGGCGGGATCTACCTCGGCGAGAGCCGCCTCGAGGGAGACGAGGCGCGGCACGAGCTCGTCTACCGCGAGCACGAGGTCCGACGCATCGTCGACGCCGGCGTCCGCCTCGCCGAGGCCCGAAGCGGTCGGATCGCGGTCGCCCTCAAGCCCGGCGGCCTCCCGGCCCTGAGCGAGCTCTGGTCGGCCGTCCTCGACGAGCTCGCCGGGGGCGCGGGCCTCGACGCGCGGGTCGTCGAGGTGGACAACCTCGCCTACCAGCTCATCGCGGCCGCAGGGGACCTCGACGTCATCGTGGCGCCGAACCTCTTCGGCGACATCCTCTCCGACGCCGCCGCGCTCCTCCTGGGAAGCCGGGGCCTCTCGTTCTCGGCGAGCTACGCGCCGTCGGGCGCGGCCGCCTATCAGACCGGCCACGGCGCCGCCCACGACATCGCCGGCCGAGACACGGCCAACCCGATCGCGCAGATCCTGTCGGCGGCGATGATGCTCCGCGAGAGCTTCGGCCTCGACGAGGCCGCCGACGTGATCGAGGGCGCGGTGACGGACGCCCTCGGGGCGGGGATCCGGACCGCCGACATCGCGCCGACGGAGGGCACGCATCGCGTCGTCGGGACCCGCGCGATGGGCCAGGAGATCATCGAGCGCGTCGCGACGGCCGCCACGACCCGCGAGGTCCCCTCGTGAGGCCGGCCCTCGTCCTCGTCGACCTCCAGGCAGACTTCCTCGACCGCCGCGCGCTTCATCCGTGGCCGGACGAGATCGTCGCACGATCGGCGCGGCTCCTCGGCGGCTGCCGGGAGCGCGGCCTGCCGGTGATCCACGTCCACACCGTCGTGAGCCCGGACGGCGACGACCGGATGCCGCACTGGAAGCGCGCGGACCGGTGGGAGTGCGTCGAGGGGACGCCCGGAGCCCGGCCTCCCGGGGACGTCGCTCCCCGCGGCGACGAGGTCGTCATCCGAAAGCGCGGCTACGACCCGTTCTCGAGCTCCGAGCTCGAGGCGACCCTGCGCGCGGCGGGCGTCGACACGGTCATCGTCGCGGGGCTCTACCTCCACGCCTGCGTGCGGGCCACCGCCCTCGGCGCCTACGAGCGGGGCTGGTCGGTCTGGATCGCCGGCGACGCGATCGGCACGACGGAGCCCGACCACGCCGAGCTCGTCCGGATCCACCTCGCGGAGCGGGCCGCGCGCTTCCTCGACGTCGAGCGCATCCTCGTCCGGATCCGCGGCCAGCTCCCGGTCGACGATCGCTCCGACGAGCCCGACACCGACGCCGCGCGAGCGGTCGCGACGGCGGTCGACGCCGCCGGCGCCTGGGCGGCGCGGCTCGATCGCGCGGGCGTCCTCCTCGAGTGGGCGACAGCCCTCGAGGCGCGCTCGGGCGAGCTCGTCGAGCTCCTCGCCGACGAGGTGGGCAAGCCGGTCCGGGACGGCGCCACCGAGGTCCGGTTCGCGCTCGCGCTCTTGCGCGAGGCGGCGACGCGATCGCCCACCCCGGACGGGGTCGAGGTGGAGCCGGGCGAGGTCGAGGTGCGGCACCGTCCGCACGGAGTCGTCGCCGCCATCACGCCCTGGAACAACCCGATCGCCCTGCCGATCGGCAAGATCGCCCCCGCCCTCGCCCTCGGAAACACGGTCGTCTGGAAGGCGGCGCCCGAGACGCCGCGCGCCGCGCGCGCGGTCCTCGCCACGCTCCGGGCGGGGGGCGCGCCCGACGGCGTCGTCGAGCTGCTCTCGGGGGCGGGCGCGGTCGTGCGAGCCGCGATCGACGATCCGAGGGTGGCGGCCGTCGCGTTCACCGGCTCGACCGCCGTCGGGCACGCCCTGGCCGCCCGGTGCCTTCGCCGGGGAAAGCCCTTTCAGGGGGAGCTCGGCGGCAACAACGCGGCGATCGTGCTCGCGGATGCCGACCCCGACGCGACGGCGTCCGGGCTCGTCGCGGCGGCGTTCGCCAACGCCGGTCAGCGCTGCACCGCGATCCGGCGGATCCTCATCGAGCGGTCGGCCTACGCCGCCGTCCGCGACGCGCTCGTCGCCGCGACGGCCTCGCTCCGGGTCGGCGACCCTCGCGCCGACACGACGGACGTCGGCCCGCTCGTCACGGCGGCCCATCGCGCGCGGGTGGCGCGTCGGATCGTGGCCGCGATCGCCGACGGCGGACGGCTCCTCATCGGCGGCGGCGCGCCGCCGGGCCTCGAGGGCGACCGATGGCTCGAGCCCACCCTCATCGACGGCGTCGCGGCGACCGATCGGATCGTGCGGGAGGAGAGCTTCGGCCCGGTCGCCGTCCTCCTCCCATTCGATGGGATCGACGAGGCGATCGCGCTCGCGAACGGGGTCGAGCAAGGACTGCTCGCGGCCGTCCTCACGAGCGACGCCGAGCGCCGCGACCGCATCGCCGACGCCGTCGCCGCCGGGCTGGTGACCGCGTCCGCCGGTCCGCTCGCCGTCCATCCCGCCGCGCCGTTCGGCGGCTGGAAGACCTCGGGCGTCGGGCCTCCCGAGCACGGACGGTGGGACCTCGAGGCCTGGGCGCGCCCGCAGGCACGCTACGGATTCGATCGATGAGCCGCGCGACGCGGAGGCCGGATTGGTGACGCCGCTGGAGCAGGAGACGCTCACCCGCATCGGTCCCGGCACCCGGATGGGCGCCCTGCTCCGGCGCTACTGGGTGCCGGCCGCCGCGAGCGGCGAGCTCGCCGCCGGCGAGGCGCGGCGCGTGCGCCTCTTCGGCGAAGACCTCGTCCTCTATCGCGACGGAACGGGACGCCCGGCCCTCGTCGGAGAGCGCTGCCCCCATCGCGGAGCCTCGCTCGCCCACGGGACGATCGACGACGAGGGGATCCGCTGCCCTTACCACGGGTGGAAGCTCGACGGCCAGGGGCGCTGCCTCGAGACGCCGACGGAGCCGGCCGGCTCGCGCCTGCGTGAGCACGTCCGGGCGTGCGCCTATCCGGTGGAGGAGCTCGGCGGCCTCGTCTTCGCCTATCTGGGCCCCGCGCCCGCCCCGCTCCTCCCGCGTTACGACCTGTTCGTCTGGTCGGGGGTTCTGCGCGACGTCGGGCGGGCGCTCCTGCCGTGCAACTGGCTCCAGATCATGGAGAACAGCGTCGACCCGCATCACGTCGAGTGGCTTCACGGCCACCACCTCGGACAGGCGCGAGCGGCCCGCGGCCTCCCCGCGCCGCGCCTCTACGGACGGCGGCACGTCGAGGTCGGGTTCGACCGGTTCGAGCACGGGATCATCAAGCGGCGCGTGCTCGAGGGCGGCTCGCGCGAGGACGACGACTGGAGGGTCGGCCATCCCCTCGTCTTCCCGCTCATGCTCCGGGTCGGATCGCATCATCGAGGTCGTTTCCAGATCCGGGTCCCGGTCGACGATACGACGACGATGCACTACTGGTACTCCGTCTACCGGACGCCGGAGGGCGTCGCGGTCCCCGAGCAGAGCGAGGTGCCCGTCTACGACGTGCCCTGGCGCGACGATCGCGGCGAGCACCGCGTGGACTTCATCGATGCCCAGGACATCATGACCTGGGTCACCCAGGGTCCGATCGCGGACCGGACGGCCGAGACGCTCGGCGACTCGGACCGAGGCATCGTCCTGTATCGCCGGATGCTCCTCGAGCAGCTCCGGCTGGTCGAGGGCGGCGACGACCCGCTCGGCATCGTCCGCGACCCGGCTCGGAACGAGACCATCGAGCTGCCCCAGGAGCGCGAGAAGTACGGCGATGGCGCCGCGTTCCTCCTCGAGGCGATGGAGCTCGGCCACGCGCGCTTCAGCCCGCTCTGGCCGCAGGTCCGCCAGCTCCTGGGCGACTCGCCCTGAGGGCGCTCGTCTACTGCCAGCATCTGTCGGGCGTCGGTCACTACGTCCGGTCGTTCGAGATCGCGCGCGAGCTCGCGCGGGCTCACGACGTCGTCCTCGTCGACGGCGGCGCCGCGGTGCCGCGTCCGGCCGAGGGCGACGTCCCGCGCCTCGTCCTTCCGAGGCTCGTCCGGCTGGATGGCGCGATCCAGGCGCTCGACGGGACACCGCTCGCGGTCGTCATGGCGGCGCGTCGGGCCGCGCTCCGGCGAGAGATCGAGCGGCTCGCCCCGGACGTCGTCCTCGTGGAGCACTTCCCCCTCGCGAAGTGGTCGCTCCGGGCCGAGGTGACCGCCCTCGTCGCGCACGCGAAGACGGTTCGGCCAACGGCCCGGATCGTCTGCTCGCTTCGCGACGTTCCGGCAGCATCGTCCGATGTCCCGCCCACGCCCGAGGACGCGCTCCGCGTCCTCGACGAGAGCTTCGACCTCGTCCTCGTCCATGGAGATCCGCGCGTCCTCGCCCTCGAGGCGAGCGTCCCGTGGGCGAGGAAGATCGCCATCGCGGTCGAGCACACCGGGATCATCTCCGAGAAGACGTCCAGAGCGGCCGCCGGGCGAGGCGGAGGCGTCGTGGTCAGCGCCGGTGGAGCGGGCGGCGCCGAGCTCCGCGGGCGGGCGATCGAGGCGTGGCGTCTCCTCGCGGGTCGAGCGACGATCCCGGGCGGCGAGCTGGTCGTCTTCGGCTCGATCGAAGGGAGCGACGCGGACGAGACGCGAGAGCCCGGCATCCGGATCGTGCGCTTCTCCGTCGACTTCCTGGCTTCGCTCCGCGGGGCGCGCGTCTCGATCAGTCAGGCGGGCTACAACACCTGCGCGAACATCCTCGAGGCGCGCGCCCGGGCGATCCTGGTCCCCGACCCGACGATGGTCGACCAGGTGATCCGCGCCCGACGCCTGGCCGAGCTCGGCGCGGCGACGGTGATCCCCATCGAAGAGCTGTCGCCCGAGCGCCTGGCGGACGAGATCGAGCGTGCGGGCGCGCGCGCGGCGCCCGAGGTGTCCGTCGATCTCGACGGCGCCCGCCGGACGCGCGCGCTGCTCGAGGCGAGCCTCCCTGGCCCGTGACGACGCGCGGAGCGCACGTTCGACGGTCGGTGGCCGAGCGAACGAGCAGGCTCCTCCTTGATGGCGAGTGAGATCTCATCGAAGATCGCCGCTTCGATCGCCACCCGGAGGAGACTGCACCGATGAGCGACGAGCGACACGCTCGCCTGGATCGCGCCGCCGTGGCCGAGTTCGTCGGCACGTTCTGTCTCGTGTTCGCCGGAACGGGCGCCATCATCATCAATGACGTCTCCGGGGGCGCGATCACGCACGTCGGCATCGCGCTGACGTTCGGGCTCGTCGTGATGGCGATGATCTACGCGGTGGGGGAGACCTCGGGCGCGCACCTCAACCCGGCCGTCACCCTCGGCTTCGCGATCGCCCGTCGGTTCCCGCTCCGCCGGATCCCGGCGTACGTCGCGGCCCAGCTCGGCGGGGCGCTCGCCGCGAGCGGGCTGCTCCGGGTGATGTTCGCGGATCACGTCACCCTCGGCGCCACGATCCCGGTCGGCCCCGTCGAGCGATCGTTCGTCCTCGAGATCGTCCTCACCGGGATCCTCGTCTTCGTCATCCTCGGCGTGACGACCGGCTCGAAGGAGAAGGGGATCATGGCCGGGCTCGCCATCGGCGGGACGGTCGGGCTCGAGGCGCTGTTCGCCGGGCCGATCTCGGGCGCGTCGATGAACCCCGCCCGCTCGCTCGCGCCCGCCCTCCTCGGATCCGGCGGCGAGAGCCTCTGGATCTACCTCGCGGCCCCGCTGCTCGGATCGCTGGTCGCGGTCGGGGCGTGCTGGGGCTGCCAGTCCGACGAGTGCTGCGCCGAGGCGCCAGCAGCCTCCGGCTGACCGCCGATGTGGGAACGTCGATCCGGGAACAACGTTCCCATCGGCTCTCGATCTTCAGATCGCGCACTTCGTGCGCAGCTGAGCCAGGCTGCCCAAGTCATGCCCCAGCAGTCTGTTGAGAGATAACTGAGCTCCCGGGCCGAATGGGAGCCCCGCTTGCGCTGACTCAACGCGCAGGGAGGGGAATACCATGCAACGGAGCTTCGCACCGCGCCGCGGCCTCGGCCTCGGCGTCCTCACCATTGGCCTCGCCATCACGGCGGGGTGCGGCGGAAGCCGCTCGAGCGACCCGAACGTCGCGACTCGTCCGGACACGACGAGCTCACCGCCGACCACCACGACGACCAACCCGAGGGCCCCGAGCGAGCTCGAGGTCGTCGCGTTCACGCCCGACGCGACCGAGGCCGTGAACGCGACTCATCTGAGCGTCACCTTCTCGAGCGCCGTCGACCCGGCGACGCTCGTCCACGACGGGACCGCGGCGTCGACCCTGGTCGTCGTCGAGGACGTCGACCCGAACCCGGGCGGACGGCTGGCGCCGATCGTCGGCACGGCCACCCTCGACGCATCGGGGACCGTCCTCACCTGGGCGCCGCCGGCGCCGTTCCGGGCCGACCACGAGGTTCGCCTGATCCTGACCTCGGGCATCCGCGACGCCGGCGGACGCAGCCTCGAGGGGAGCGCCGCGAGCAGCGCGCTCTCGTTCGGCGACTCGATCGCCGACGGCGTCTTCGAGGGTCGGTTCCGGCCCGAGGCGAGCCCGGCCGCGGCGCCGCCGCCGGCGGTCGCGGCCGTGGTGGCGAGCGCCACGACCGACTTCCACGTCATCGACGTCACGCCGTCGCTCGACACGAGGCCGGTGAACGTCACCGAGATCCGGATCACGTTCTCCAGGCCGGTGAACACGCGCACCGCCCGCGGCCCGACCGAGGCCAGCCCGACGTTCTCGTTCCTCCAGGACACCAACACGACCGCGGGCGGGAGCTACGGCCTTCTTCGCGGACAGCTCCTGTGGGCGAACGGCTACCGCACGATGATCGTGCGGATGACCTCGGCGCTGCCCGTCGGCCGGCAGATCCTGGTCGCGCTAATGAGCGGGCTCCGCGACATCGACGGCCGAAGCCTCACCCGCGGGTCCATCTCGGGGCCGCTCTCCGCCCGGAGCGTCTACCGCGACCAGGTCTGGGAGACCCGCTTCACGCCGGCCTCGCGCTCCGCGCCGGCTCCCGCCCCCACACCGACCCCGACGCCCACGCCGGCGCCCGCGCCAACGCCAACGCCGACGGCCTCGGTGCCGAATCCGTCGAGCTTCACGTACGAGTCGGGGACCGACGTCTGGCACGTCGACTTCGCTCTCCGCGCCCAGGCGTTCTCGAACGACGTCGCCCGCCACGGGCTGCGCTCGGGCTCGTCGGCGGTCGACGATCCGGCGAGACGACGGATCATCCACCAGGCCCTCGCGACGGTGTCGACGAAGTTCCGCCGCAGCGAGGCGGGGCGCCGCGTCTCCGGCCGGTCGTTCGCGATCTCGTTCGGGATCGACCGCCCGAGCTCGGGACGCCCGGGCTGGAACTACAGCCGGATGGCGATGGGCGGGTCGAGCGGAAGCAGCAGCACGCTCGGCACCGCCTACCTCGACCCGGGTAACCGCCGCCGCGAGGACAACGCGCGCTCCGGCCTCGGCGTCTTCACCCAGCACATCTACGGGCGGCAGTCGCGCCTCTACACCGCGCTCCGCTCCTCGGACCGCCGCTACGTCGACGGCACCTACCGCCTCGGCGACGGCAGCCGGAGCGACGACCAGCGCTTCCGGTCGATCCGCACCGTCATCGCCGACTGGGGGCAGGCGATCGGGACGATCCTCGCCCACGAGGTCGGCCACTCGGTCGGCCTCGACCACAACAACTCGGGCCGCAACATCATGAACAGCAGCGCGAGCGCCTACCTCCTCTCGGACCCGAACGCAGCGTTCGCGTCGAGCGACCTGAATCGGCTGTCGAACAACCTCGGCATCCAGCGCTGACGTCGACCGAGGCGTGAACCGGCCGAGCGGCCCGGCTACGATGCGCCAGGAGGTGATCCTGGTGAGCCGACTCTTCCACGTCCCCGCGCGCGCCGCCGTCATCCTCGCGGCCGTGACCACGGCATCGATCGCCCTCGCCCCGGCGCCCGTCCGCGCGCAGGACGGCGAGCCCGACGTCGACGCGGCGACGGAGGCGAAGCTCCGGGAACGCGGCTCGCAGATGGACTCGAACGACTGGGGGATCTCCGCGTACCCCTACGGGAAGGACCGGGTGAAGGTGGTCGCCCGCTACGGTCCCCGCGAGGGCGGGCGCGTCGTCGAGCGAGTCTATCCCGCGCCCGAGGGCGCGCCGCGCGACGTCGAAGGCTATCCGCGTGTCCACATCCTCGGCTCGGGCATCGAGGGGTTCAGCGTCCGGTGCGGCGACCTGATCATCACGCCCCTTCAGCGCTTCGCCGATGGGCGGGTCGCCCTCCCCGAGGAGGGACAGGAAGGGGCGCTCCTGCTCGAGCAGACGACCTCCGCCGTCGAGAAGGTCGGACACCGCCTGCTCGCGGGCGGACGTCCGGGGCTCGACGCGTTCGTGACCCGGGTGGAGCGGTTCGCGAAGCTCCTCCAGGCACGCCCGACCGAGCAGGACGGCCTCGACCGCGCGAGGAAGCGGGTCGAGGACGCCCTGGCGCGAGTCCGCGGGGCGCTCGAGAAGGCCGTCCCGGACGCGCCGCCCGAAGACGTCGAGGGCGCGAAGCGCGGCCTCGAGCGCCTGGCCGCCCTTCAGGACGCGCTTCGCGCCGCGAGCAAGCCGCCGGCGACCGAGGATTCTCCGCCGGGCCCGCCCGACCCTGGGCCGGGCGAGGATCCTCCCGGCGGCGGATAGCCCTTCGGGGCGAGCGTCCTCTAGAGCGGCTCGCGCTCGCCCTGAATCGCCACGCGATGACCCGCCGCGCGGATGTGACCGGCGGCCTCGCTGTCGGGATCGAGGGCGGGGTTGGTGTGGTTCAGATGGACGAACCGCACCTTCGCGCGCTCCGTCGCGGAGAGCGACGCGAACCGGGCGATGCTCTCGCTCACGAACGGATGGGGGATGAGCTCCATCGGACGTCCCGGGATCTCTCCGTCGGCGAAGAACGTCGCGTCGAGGTAGGCGAGATCGGCGCCCGCGATGACGTCCTCGATCGGCGTCCCCCACCGATCCCACTTGTCGATGTCGGGGAGCCAGACGACCGAGCGCCGCGGGCCCTCGATCCGGAAGCCGACCGTCTCCGAGAGCTCGTCGCGGTGCGGGACCAGGAACGGCGTCGCCGTGATCCGCCCGGTCAACGGGACGGCCTCGCCATCGACGAGCGGCCGGAGGACCACGTTCTCGAGCTCGACGAGCTGACTCCACGGCCCCGCCTCGCGGAGGAAGGCGGCCATCCGCGGCATCGCCCAGACCGGAACGCCCTGGCTCCCGGTCACCTCGCGGCCGAGATGGACCAGGCCGGTGTAGTGCCCGATGTGCGCGTGGGTGAGGAGCACCCCATCGAGCGCGACGCCCCCGCCCGACGGCGGCGCGACCGCGTCGAGCAGCCGGAGCTGCTCGGGGAAGTCGGGCGTGCAGTCGATCACGAAGCGTCCCGCCTCCGGGTCGACGATCGCGAGCGACGCCGGGTGCCGGCGGCGCGACGGGTCGCCCCACGCCTCCGCGCAGCAGACCTTGCGGCAGGCGGCCTGCGGAAAGCCGGCGTCCTGCGCGATGCCGAGGACGACGACGAAGGGCTCATCGGGGGGGAGGGCCATGGGCTGGGCATCCTCGGCTTCGGGGCCGGCGTGGCAACCGCCGATCGTCGCGGCCGCGGCCGCCGCGATGGCGAGCGTCACGGCGGCGAGCGGCGAGCTCGAGGGACGGCCCATGGGCTCGGCTCCGATCACTCGCGCCGCCGGAGCTGGTCGCGGAGCTGCGCGATCTTCGCCTTCAACCGGTCGAGGCGCTCGTCGTCCGGCTCGGAGAGCTCGACACAACGCTCGAGATCGGAGACGGCGCCCTCGAGGTCTCCCAGATACTCGCGCGCCTGAGCACGCCCGCCCCACGGCTTGAAGTAGCGCGGGTCGAGCGAGATCGCCCGATCGAAGTCGGAGCGGGCTCCTTCGAAGTCGCCCGCCTTCGTGAGCGAGAACCCGCGCCCCTCCCACGCCCCCGCGTAGCTCGGGTCGAGCTCGAGGGCGCGGGTGAAGTCGGCGATCGCCGCCTCGTCCTCGCCTCGCATCGCGTTCGCGGTGGCGCGATAGCGCCAGGCCTTCACGTAGAGCGGATCGAGCTCGAGGCAGCGGGACATGTCGGCGACCGACGCCCCGAGCTCGTTCTTGCGCCCGTAGGTGTAGCCGCGGTGGAACCACGCCGATGCGTCATCGGGATCGAGCTCGAGGGCGCGGGAGAGGTCGGCGATCGCCCGCTCGTAGTCCTTCAGCCGGCTCCGGACGTAGCCTCGCTCCCGCCACGCCTCCGCGAGCTCGGGCTCGAGCTCGATCGCTCGATCGAGGTCGGCGACCGCCTCCTCGTTCCGATCCTTCGAGACGCGGACCTTCGCGCGCTCGAGGTAGCCGACCGCCGTCTCCTCCTCGAGCCCCGTGTCGACGCCCGTCCGATCGAGCCACCGGCTCACCTGGCGCCAGAACGTCCCGCTCCGCCCGAACCGCCAGCGCGCGGCGAGGAGAATGCGCTCCGCGTCCTCGCCGCCGAGGAGACAGAGCGCGATCCCGGCCGGGACGGCGCGGAGCGGATCCGCCTCGGTCAGGACGTAGCGCCCGAGCGGGCGAAGCGCCCCGGCTCGAATCCCGATCCGGCCGAGCGCCTCGCAGCAGACGCGCGCCGTGATGAAGCGCTCCCGATCGACCGCCGCCTCCTGGAGCCTCGCGGCCAGCGCGAGGACGGCGCTCCGCTCCCGCTTCCTCTGACGTCCGCCGACGCGCGCGGCCAGCCGGACGCCGGCCTCCTCGAACGCCTCCCGGCTCGCCTCGCCGAGGCGGCCGCCGTCGAGCGGCGCGAGACGCTCCTCGAGAGCGGTCTCCATCGCGGAGACGGCCGCGGCGACCTCGCCGGAGTCGTCGGCCGCGCGCTCGGCGGCGGTCGGGGTCGCGGCCTGAACCCAGGCTTCCCGCAGGGGGCCGTCGAGATCGTCCGTCACCCGCTCGAGCTCCGCGGCGAGGCGCGCGACGACGACCGGATCGGCGATGCGCACGAGCTCGAAGACCGCGTCGTCACGCCCGCCCGGGCGAAGGGCGAGGTCGCCACGTCGCGCCTCGGCGATGATGGCATCGGCGGCGGCGAGTCGGCCCGCGCGCCGGGCGCGGCGCGCATCGTCCAGCTCTCGCAGGGCGACGCCGACGGCCAGCGCATCGACCTCGAGGTCGCCCGCCGCATCGTAGGCGCTCGCGGCCAGGCTCCATTGCTCCGCCCGCCGCGCGACCTCCCCACAGGCCATCGCCGCCTCGAACGCGCGCCGCCGCGCGTCGGCGTCATCGGGGGCGAGGGCGTGAAGCGTGGCGCTCGTC
Source organism: Planctomycetota bacterium (assembly GCA_029260755.1). Lineage (GTDB taxonomy): Bacteria > Planctomycetota > J058 > J058 > JAJDCQ01 > JAJDCQ01. The sequence continues at coordinate 46,412 of JAJDCQ010000158.1, forward strand.
TGAACGGCGCGGAGCGCGAGGCCGAGCAGCTCATCGTGATCGGCCGCCTCCGTCGAGGCCGGCCTCGCGCGAGCCTCGTCGAACGCGGCCTGCGCCGTGTCGGCGGCGCGCCGGGCGTCGGCGGCGAACGCGGCGCGCAGCGAGGCGTCGCGACGCCTCCACGCGCCGAGCACGAGCACGCCCGCGACGGCGGCGACGAGGAGCACCGTCGCGAGGGTCGCCGCCAGGGCGGCGGCCTTCGGATTGTCGCGAGCCCATCGGCGCGCGCGCACCGCCCGGCCGTCGGGGCGCGCCGCGATCACCTTGCCGTCGAGGAAGTGGCCGAGGTCGTCGGCGAGCGCCTCGATGCTCGGGTAGCGGTCGGCGGGCTCCTTCGCGAGGCAGCGGAGGACGATCGTCTCGAGGTCGGGGTGGATCGACGCGTCGAGCGAGCGCGGCGGCGGGGGCGGCACGTAGAGGATCCGCCGCATCGCCTCGGCGAACGAGAGGTCGCCGTCGAGCGGCGGCCGACCGGTGAGGACGCGGTAGAGGACGCCGCCCGTCGCGTAGACGTCCGCCGGCGGACCGATCCCGTCGCCGCGCCCCGCCTGCTCCGGCGCCATGTAGGCGGGCGTCCCGAGCACCTGACCGGTGACGGTGAGGCGGTCGTCGTCGAGGCGACGGGCGAGACCGAAGTCGGTCAGCCGGGCCTGCCCCTCGGCGTCCACCAGGATGTTCTCGGGCTTCACATCGCGATGGACGACGCCCTCGGCGTGCGCGTGGACGAGGGCGAGGGCGACCTCGCGGACGAGCTCGACGGCGCGCCGCCGGGGCAGGTCGTTCGACTTGAGGCGCGCCTCGAAGCTCGCCCCGACGACGAGGTCCATCACGATCCACGAGCGGTCGTCCTCGTGAGCGACCTCGTGCACCGTGACGATCCCGGGGTGACGGAGTCGGGCGGCGGTCCGCGCCTCGCGCTCGAAGCGGAGGCGGTGCTGATCGGTGACGGTCGAGCCCGGCCCGCCGAGCAGCTTGACGGCGACCTCGCGGGCGAGTGACGGATCCCAGGCCCGCCAGACGACGCCCATCCCACCCCGCCCGATCTGCTCGACGAGCCGGTAGCGACCGACGAGATCGCCCGCCTCCTGACGTGGGCGGAGTCGGCCCGAGTCACTCCGCAAGCGTCCCGACGCCGTGGGGACGCGCGGAGGCCGCGGCGGCGCCTCGAGCGCGGTCGGCGCGAGCGGCGCTCGCGCGATCCGGCCGGAGCCGAGCTCGCGGGAGACGTCGCGGATCTCGTCGGGGCCGACCCGGCCCCGCTCGACGAGGACCTGGGCGAGGCGCCGATTCCCGCGGGTCGCCTCGCCGAGGGCGTCGCGCAGGTCGGTCTCGGAGAGGCGGCCCCTGGCGACGAGGGCGCGGCCAATCGCTTGATCGTGCGCCTTGGCGGCGGGCTCGGGGGACGCGGGCCGGGTCACGGATCCTCCGGGTCCACGGTAACGGGGCAGCGCGGCGATCGGCAACGCCCCGTCGTCGAGCTCTTCCCCTGAGCGAGACGAGCGGCGGCAGGTCGGAGTAGAATGGTGGAGGCCACGTCCCGGCCGACCACCGTATGGACCCATCGATCTATCCGATCCCAGGCTTCGCCGAACCCGTCTGCTCGCTCTCCCACCTCGTCGCCGCCGGGGTGTTCACGACGCTGAGCCCGGCCCTCGTGAAGCGGGCGCGGGGCGAGCCCGTCCGGGTCGCCGCCCTGGGGACCTTCGCGTTCTGCTGCATCCTGCTCCTGTCGATGAGCGGGGTCTATCACCTCCTGTCGCCCGGGACCGACGGGCGAGCGGTCCTTCGGCGGCTCGATCACGCCGCGATCTTCAGCCTCATCGCGGCGACGTTCACCGCCGGCCACGTCGTCCTGTTTCGCGGCGTGTGGCGCTGGGCGATGGTCACGCTGATCTGGGTGATCGCCGCCACCGGCATCACGCTCAAGTCGATCTTCTTCGCCACCCTTCCGGAGTGGGCCGGGCTGATCGCCTACCTCGGGATGGGATGGCTCGGCGTCCTCTCGGCGATCAAGGTCGGGCTCTCGCACGGGTGGCCGACCGTCCGGCTCCTCGTGTTCGGCGGCGTCGCCTACTCGATCGGCGCCGTCTTCGAGTTCGCGCGGCGACCGGTCCTCGTGCCCGGCGTCGTCGGGCCGCACGAGGTGTTTCACGTCGCGGTGATCGTGGGCATCGGCCTGCACTGGCTCTTTCTGTATCAGACCGCCGACCATGCGCACCCCGACGGCGAGGCCTCGCCCGCACGAGCGACCTGAACCGGTGGGCGCCCGAGGACGAGGCGCGCCTTCTGGTTCGCGTGCGGTAGGATGGAAGCGTCGTTTCCACGCGGCCCGATGACCACGAGAGACGCGATGCCCACCGAACCCTCGGACCGACTGCCCATCGACGAGCCGACGACCGCCGCCGAGCGAGCCAGCGTGTGGCGGCGACTGGGCGCGGGCGTGGTGCGCACGGTCGACGTCGCCTGCCGGACGAGCGTGCGCGCCGTCCGAAACGTGGATCGAGACGCCGGGCGTCACCTCCTCGAGCTGCCCGCCCTCGGACTGGTGACGCTGGCCGGGCTGCGACGGGCACGCGAGATCGAACGCCGCCCGGACGACTGGCACCGCCCGCTCATCCTCGTCCATGGCCTCGGCGGCCATCCCGGCAACTTCGCTGCCCTCCGAGCCTGGCTCGGCCTTCAGGGTCGCCGGCGCGTCTACGCGCCGCGCCTCGACCCCGCCACCTCCATCGAGGAGATGGGCACGCATCTCGCCGAGACGATCGCCGACGTCCTCCTCGCGAACGACCTGCCGGACGACGCCCAGGTCGACCTCATCGCGCACAGCATGGGCGGGCTCGTCGCTCGATGTGCCCTCGATGATCCGGCGACGGCGCGGCGCGTGTCGACCCTCGTCACCCTGGGGACGCCCCACGCCGGGTCGCTCGCGGCCCGCTTCTCCTCGGGCGGTCACGCCGTCCGGCTCCGGCCCGAGTCGCCGCTCATGACTCGCCTCGCCGACCAGCTCCCCTGGTCGAGCCCCGTCCGGCTCGTCTGCTTCTGGTCGCGGAGCGACCTCCTCCTCCTTCCCCACACGACCGGCCGGGTCGAGCACGCCGAGAACCGCGAGGTTCCGGGGCTCACCCACTACGGCTACCTCCTCTACCCCTCGGTGTGGAGGGGCGTCGCCGAGGCGCTCGCCGACCCGTGGCACGTCGGCGGCCGGGTCGCTCCCCAGGCGAACCCGGCCTGACCCACCTTCCGGCGCGGAGACATCCGATGAAGCTCGCGAGAACGATCGCCCTGACCATCGTGGCGGTCGCGACGACCCTCACGCCGCTCGAGCTCGCCCGACCCGCGGAGCCGGACGACGAGCGGCTCCCCGGGCGCGGCGTCGCGCTCGAGTCGGGCGAGATCGTCTCGGCGATCCGGAAGCGCGACGAGAGCGTCGTCGTCTCGAACGTCTCGACCGCGCCCGGCGACGCCTACGGAAACCCGGGCGGCGCCGGTCCGTTCTACTCCAAGATCCTCGGACGCCCGCTCGTCCACCGCGAGGTCGTCTACTTCACCGTCCCGGCCAGGCCGGTCGGCTACGACCTCGACGTCGCCCGCTTCAGCAAGGTGATCGGACGCGTCCTCCGGAGCACGGGCTTCGACGGGAAGCCGATCTCGACACCGTTCGCCATCGTCCTCGCCGAGCTCGACGAGACCGACTTCGACGGAGTCGCGGTCCACTGGAGCGAGCACCGCCTCGAGGCGTGCGTCTCGACGGAGGCGAAACCGCTGGCGGAGCTCTCGACCCAGCTCGGCTGGCGCTGGGTCGACTGGCAGGCGGCGAAGTCGCTCGAGGGTCGGGACGCCGACGACGTCGCGAAGATCCGCCGCGACATGAAGAGCCTCGCGGCGCCCGAGACCGACGCCCAGCGGGCGATCGTCGCGGCCGCCCGCGAGGCGATCGCGGCGTTCGCGGGCGTGCTCGCCGCGGAGGCCGGCGCGGCCGGGGCGAGCGGGAAGCTCGACGTCGTCGTCGCGGGGAAGCGCCTCCCGGCGGGAGCGGCCGAGGTGCTCGCCGACGGGCTCGGCGCCGACGGCGTCGACCTCCCGTTCGCCATCGGCTCGGTGAAGGCCGCCGACGACCCCGGCCTCGCGAGCGTCCGCGGCGCGCTCATCGCGGCGCTGGCCGACGGCGACGAGGATCGCTAACCCAGTCGTCAGCCCGTCGCCTCGACCCCCAGCTTCGCGGCGACCGCGGGATCGGAGACCGGATAGACGGCCTCCCGCGGCGTGACGAGGGCGGCGAGATCATCCAGGCGCGCGCGCTGCTCGGCCACGAGATCCGAGATGTCATCGATCGCCATGATCCACTCGGTCGCGTAACGGCGGAGCGTCTCCCCGCGGAGCCCGAGCTGGATCGCCCGGCGCGAGAGCGACGCGCCGCCCGGCCCGTGGTCGGGATCCCACTGGAGGCGCACATCCGACGCGGCGCCGGCCGACTGCCAGGCCTCCTGACTGCCATAGACCTCGGGGACGTGGCTACTGTGGACCGCCGCGCCCAGGATCTCATCGAAGCCCGATCGCCGGATCCGGACGGCGAGGGTGACCTCCTGATCCTGCTTCGTCCCCCAGCCCGAGCGGTACATCATCCAGAGGAAGTTCGGCTTGATCCAGCTCATCCGCTCGAACGAGAAGTCGCCGCCGAAGCGGCCGTGCTCGGCGGCCCAGCGCCCGATCGAGGCACGGTATGCCTGATAGACGACGACCGAGTCGTCGTCGTACTGCGCGAGGATGTGCCGACCGCTGGCGGGCCAGCGCGCGCTCTGCACCTCCCAGCGCTCGGTCGTCAGGTTCATCTCGCTCATCGAACGGCGCTCTCCCGTCCGCGGATCGTAGATCGAGCTCACGGACGGAGCAACCGGCGTCCCGCCTCCACTCGAGGAGGGCGGTCGCGAGCCCGTCGAATCGTTCGGCCGGGCCGGCTAGGCTGCCAGGAACCCGAGAGACGATGGAGACCGACATGACCCGTTCGCCGACGCGGGTCGCGCTCGCCGCGACCCTCCTCCTCGCCGCCCTGACGACCGCCACGCCAGCCGCGGGCCAGGACGCCGCCCCCGACGGGACCGAGTCCGGCCTCACCTTCGGCTGGAAGATCCCCGCCCGCTGCGGCGTGACGGTGGTCCAGGAGAAGAAGGGCAACGCCGTCAAGACGCGCTACGAGCTCCACCTGCGCGAGGAGCCCGCGTCCGAGCACCTGCGCCTGAGCTTCGAGAACGTCGAGATCCTCGAGGTGAACGGCATGGACGTGACGACGCCGGCGGGCAAGGCGATGCTCGGGCCGGCGGCGGCCGCGGGCGCGATGTATCCGGACCTCATCATCGCCAAGGACGGGACGTTCGTCGACGCCGTCGGGGTCGAGGAGATGATCGACCGGACCCTCGAGCTCATCGAGGAGCAGCAGCGCGCCCAGGGGCAGTTCGACGAGGAGACCCACGCGCAGGTCACGGCGATGATGAAGGCGCCGGGGATGGTCGCGCAGGTGACGATGAAGTCGAGCGAGTCCTGGGAGGTCTGGGTCGGCGCGTGGATCGGCGTCGACGCGGCGGCGGGCGAGTCGATGGAGGGTGAGGTGCCGCTGCCGATGCCGGACGGGTCGACCCTGCCGGGGAAGCTGAAGATCACCAACGAGGGCGCGGCGGCCGACGTCCCCGGCCACATCGAGCTGCGGCTCGAGAACCTCGTCGCGGGTGAGGAGGCGCGGGCGACCTTCGCGGCGTTCATGAAGAAGATGATGAAGGACATGGCGGACGGCGCGGCGATGCCGAAGATCCTCTCCTTCGAGAAGCGGAGCGAGGTGACCGCGGTGATCGACCCGAGCACGCTCCGGCCCCACGGCGTGAAGACCCAGGCGACCGCCGTGATCGAGATGGAGGGCGTCGGCGAGCAGAGGCAGGTCGAGCGCTCGAGCTACGAGTTCGACTGGTCGATCGGGAAGTAGGGACCGGGCCGCGCGGGCGCGGTTGCCTGCTCACTGCGACATGGCGTCGTTGAGACGCCCGAGGGAACGGTGGAGGCTCTCGAGCGACTCGACGAACCCAGGTCCGGCGCCGTTCAGATCCCGGAGCAGGTCGGCACGCCGGCTCCGGTCGTCGCGTCGACGCGCGCGGCCCGTCGTCCCGAGGAGGGCGTCCTCGATCCCGCTCGCGTCGCCGCGCCGCCGCTCCGTGTCGTTCCGGGGCGCGGCGGCGGCCGCCGCCACGACCGCGCGGCCGTCAGGCGCGAGAGCCACGGCGGCCGGCCCGGAGCGGAGCGCGATCAGGCGATCGCGGGTCTCCGCATCGAGCCGCGGCGCGGCCCGGAGGGCGTCGGAGAGCTGCTGGGCGAGGTCATCGGGGAGCTCCGCCGGCCTCGGAAGGGGATCGGTCAGCCCGAGCGAGTCGCCGAGGTCCCCGAGGGCGCCGCCCGGCTGACGGCCGAGGACCCGGGAGATGTCGAGGCCCTCGAGGGTGAGGGCGACCTCCGACCCGTCGACGGTCGCGACGTGGGTGAGCACGATCTCGGGCGCGTCGGGCGTCCCGGCGAGGGCGTCCCGCCAGGCTCGCTCGAGGACCGCGGCGGCGGTCGTCGCCGTCGCATCCGCTCCATGAAGGGCGAGGAGGTCGGCGAGTGAGAGACGCGCGAGGCCCACTCCGATCAGGTCCGAGTCGCGGACGGCGCGAAGGCGGATGGTCACGATCGTGTGGGCCGGGACCGGCGTGGCGGTCTCGGTCGGCTTCCCGTGGGAGAGAACGGCGCCGCGGGCGTGGGACCGTTCGGTCGCGATCACGGGCTCGACGCCGGTCGCGAGGATGGTCGCGCCCGATCCGGCGAGCTCGTCGCGTCTCTCGTCGAGAGTCCTCTCAGCGCTCTCGATGGCGCGTTCGCGGGCGACGGACGGGCTCTCGGAGACGAAGGACTGCGACACCTCGGCGAGGTGGAATCCCGGCGTATCCGCTCGCGAGGACGGTCCCTCGAAGCGCACGCCCGACAAGGGGAACCCGATCCCGTCTCCGCCCGCGTCACCCCACACCCAGCCGCGTTCGGGACGGCCCGGGCGATCCCACGCGTGGCGCATCCGGGAAGTGAAGCCCGCCGAAGGAGCTCCCGCGACGAGACCCGTCAGATCGGTGGCCGTGAGCGCGACCCGCGCCGAGTGGGCGTCGGTCGAGAGCAAGAGCACGGCACCCTCGAGGCGGCGCGAGCCGTCGAGTGGCGTGCGGCTCGCATAGAGCATCGAGACGGTGAAGCTGCGATAGAAGCGGCCCGACACGACCGCGCTGAACTCGAACTCGACGTCGGTGGCGAGCCGCGTGCCGCGGGTGCGGGCGATCGCGTCCCGCCAGGCGGCGAACGCGCCGGCGACGAGCTGCCTCTGTTGGCCCTGCGCGTCGCGCTCGGTCTCCCCCGACGAGGTCAGGGCCTTGCGAGCCACCCAGAGCTCCTCGGCGTCGGCGCGGTCGGCGCCGACGAGGACGATGGTCGCGGTGGCGAAGGTGGCGAGGACGGATCGGACGTTCAATCTCATGACGGGCTCCTTGTTGCCGACCGCTGATCGCAACGCGTGAGCCACCCGAGTTCGAGAACTCAAGAGGCTTGATAACTGAAAGTTACAACCTAGCGCATAAGAGGTGTTGCGGCATTTCGACACGACCCAGTCGGCTCGATTGGGGCAGCGAGCCCCGACGATCCCGGGAGGTCGGACCGCGCGAGCGCGGTCACCGGCGGGCCGTGCCGCGGTGAACGCGGGCCGAGACGCGCGGCCGGATCGAGCGGCCCGAGCCATCGGCGAGCCCGACCTCGGTCGCGGCGATCCGCAGGTTCACATCGAGCGCGCCACCAGAAGCGGTCGAGTCGTCGAGAGGGATCTCGAAGCGAACCTCGACGCGGGCGAGCACGGGCTCCGCCAGGGCGAGCTCTCCGAGCTTCCGGATGGGGAGCCGAAGCAGCCCCACGATGTGGCCGATGGCGCCGCCCTCGCGCTCCTCGACGTCGAGGAGCTCCAGCTCGCCGACCGCCCCGTCGAGGTCGACGGCGTCGGAGGCGAGGCCGAGGATCCGCTCCGCGAACGGGCCGATCGCGGGCGACCATCGCTCGCCGACGGCGACGGGGCGACCCGGACCGAGGATCGTCGCGCGGGTGGCATCCGAGAGCGCCTCCTCGCCGAAGAGGCGGCGGAGCCGCTCGACGTCGTCGCCCGAGAGCTCGGTCCCGTCGTCGCAGCGGAAGACCCAGGCGTCGCCGAGGCGGTCGGCCGTGACGGTCTTGCCCGCGAAGCCGAGCTGCTCGCGCCCCTCGTGCGTGCGGCAGGTCGCCCGCGAGAACGAGCGGCGCTCGCGAACGGCCCGGCCGTCCTCGACCTCGAGGATCTCGCGCCGGAAGGCGAGCGAGCGCTGGGTGAGGATCTCGACGGCCGGGACCGGGCCCTCTGGCGTGACGAGGTCGACCTCGACGAACGTCTCGGTGAAGAGGCTCTCCTCGACGGGGAGGCCGGTCGCGACGGGCGCGCCGTCGAAGCGGAGGCGGTACCGGGGCCCGTTGCCATCGTCGGCCCGCGTCGCGGTCGCGGCGACGGCCGCGAGGAGCACCGTCGCGAAGGGGAGCATGGGCAAGCAGCGAGTCGTCGACATCGTCTCTCTCCTCGTCGCGCGGGGCGACGGCGGTTGCCTACTGCGACAGGGCGTCGTCGAGACGCTCGAGGGAACGGTGGAGGCTCTCGAGCGACTCGATGAGCCCAGGTCCGGCGCTGTTCAGATCCCGGAGCAGGTCGGCGCGCCGGCTCCGGTCGTCGCGTCGACGCGCGCCGCCCGTCGTCCCGAGGAGGGCGTCCTCGATCCCGCTCGCGCTGCCACGCGGCCGCGCCGTGTCGTTCCGGGGCGCGGCGACGGCCGCCGCCACGACCGCGCGGCCGTCAGGCGCGAGAGCCGCGGCGGCCGGCCCGGAGCGGAGAGCGATCAGGCGATCGCGGGTCTCCGCATCGAGCCGCGGCGCGGCCCGGAGGGCGTCGGAGAGCTGCCGGGCGAGGTCATCGGGGAGCTCCGCCGGCCTCGGAAGGGGATCGGTCAGCCCGAGCGAGACGCCGAGGTCCCAGAGGGCGCCGCCCGGCTCGCGGCCGAGGATCCGGGAGATGTCGAGGCCCTCGAGGGCGAGGGCGACCTCCGACCCGTCGACGGTGGCGTCGTGGGCGAGCACGATCTCGGGCGCGTCGGGCGTCCCGGCGAGAGCGTCCTGCCAGGCTCGATCGAGGATCGCGGCGGCCGTCGTCGCCGTCGCGTCCGCTCCGTGAAGGGCGAGGACGTCGGCGAGCGAGAGGCGCGCCCGGCCGACCCCGATCAGCTCGGAGTCGCGGACGGCGCGAAGGCGGATGGTCACGATCGTGTGGGCCGGAACTGGCGTGGCGGCGTCGGTCGGCTTCCCATGGGAGAGAACCGCGCCGAGCGCGTCGTGCTGGACCGGGTCGGTCGAGATGACGGGCCTGACGCCCGTCGCCAGGACGGTCGCGCCCGATCCGGCGAGCTCGTCGCGTCTCAGGTCGAGAGTCCTCTCGACCCTATCGATGGCGCGTCCCCGGGCGACGATCGGACGCATGGAGACGACGGACTGCGACACCTCGGCGAGGTGGAATCCCGGGGTATCCGCTCGCGAGGACGATCCCTCGAAGGGCACGCCCGACAGCCGGAACCCGATCCTGTCTCCCCCCGCGTTGCCCCACACCCAGCCGCGGTCGGGACGGCCCGGGCGGTCCCAGGCGTGGCGCATCCGCGAGGCGAAGCCCGCCGAAGGAGCCCCCGCGACGAGACCGCTCAGATCCCTCGCGTTGAGCGGGACCGTCTCCCGGCGGGCATCCGTCGAGAGCGCGAGCACGGGTCCTGCGAAGCGGCGCGAGCCGTCGAGCGGCGCGGGGCTCGCGTAGAGCACCGACACGGTGAAGCTGCGATGGAACCGCCCGCCCACCATGTCGATCGACTCGAACTCGACGTCGGTGGCGAGCGTCGTGCCGCCGGCGCGGGCGATCGCGTCCCGCCAGGCGGCGACCGCGCCGGCGACGAGCTGCCCCTGTCGGTCCCGGGAGTCGAGGCGAGTCGCTGCCGACGCGGTCAGGCTCTTGCGGGCCACCCAGAGCTCCTCGGCGGCGGCGCGGTCGGCGCCGAGGAGGATGACGGCGGCGGTGGTGAAGCTGGCGAGGACGGATCGAACGTTCATGACGGGCTCCTTGTGACCGCCGCCGATCGCAACGCGTGAGCCACCCCAGCCGAGATCCTCAAGTAGCCTATAAAAAGTCAGTTACGACCCGGAGCATTAAAGACGTTGCGGCATTTCGGGGCAGCGCTAGCGGCCTGATTGGGGCACCGAGCCCCGGCGCGCCGAGCGAGCGGGTCCTTTGATCCGGGGATGCGGCGCCCGCTACCATTGCGGAGGGTCGGCGACGCGGGAACCGGCCCGCGGCCGTCCCCCCGCCGCGACACGGAGAAACCCATGAGCTCGATGCGAAGGCTCGCCGTCGCGATCGCGCTCGCGCTCGTCGCGGGAGCCGCCGCGGGCGCCCGCGCGGCCGACGACGACCCGGAGCCTCCACCGGGTCTCCTTGGCAAGCCGCTTCGCGACTGGCTGCGAACGACGTTCTTCACCGGCAAGCACGAGCCGCTCGGCTACCGCGAGGCCCGCGAGGTGATGTTCGCGTTCATCGACAACGACGAGGGCGAGGTCGTCTGCGTCTACGGGGGGTGGGTCGAGGAGCACGCCGAGGGCAAGCGGACGACGACGGCCGGGAAGATGAACACCGAGCACACCGTGCCGGCGAGCCTCTTCCGCAAGAGGTGGCCGATGCGATCGGACCTCCACCACCTGTTTCCGACCTACGCCAAGCTCAACGAGCTCCGCGCGAACTTCCGCTTCGCGGAGATCCCCGACGACGAGACCGACATCTGGGCGATCCGGGCGGCCCGCGAGGCGGAGCTCCCCGACGACGAGCACCGCGACCGTTACAGCGAGCTCGACCAGGACGGGGAGAGGCCGCACTTCGAGCCGCCGGAGGCTCACAAGGGCAACGTCGCGAGGGCCGTCTTCTACTTCTTCACCGTCTACCCCGACGCCGGAAAGATCGAGGACGTCGCCGACGTCGCGACGCTGCTGGAGTGGCACGTCGCCGACCCGATCGACGATCGGGAGCGCGCCCGCGACCTCGCGATCGAGAAGCACCAGGGCAACCGAAACCCGTTCGTGATCGAGGCGACGTGGGCGGCGCGGGCCTGGTCGAAGCGGTAACCGCCTACCGAACCCGGAGGATGATCCGCGCGTTGTCGCGTCCGAGCTGGCCGACGTCGAGGCGGAGCTCCCTCTCGCCGCGCTCGGTCGTCGCTCGATCGGCCAGCGTGATCGTGAACGGGACGTCCAGCTCGACGAACCGGAAGAACTCGGCCGCGCCTGCGACGCATTCGAGCGGAGCCGTCGCGCCCAGGACGAGGTGCGCGACCTGCAGGACCGCATCGAAGAGGTGCCCCGCGTTGACGTGATCGCCGCTGCCGGTGTGGAACGGATGCGCCGGATGAAAGCCGGAGTCCGTCGAGACGAGTGCGAGAGACTGCCGTCGACCGTCGACGGTCTCGAGCGCCGAGACGAGGCTCCGCCCGTCGAGCCCAGGGCTCACCGAGCTCACCGGCGCGAACGCGACCGAAGCCGCCTTGGCCGCGGCGGTCCGCGCCTTCTCCCGGGATCGGGCGCGCCACGTCTTGAAATCCCGATCCGTGAAGGCGAACCCGCTGCCCCGGGAGCGAACGAGCTCCCGACCGTCGGCAAGCGACAGGCCGAGCTCGAAGCCCGTCGCGGTCCGAACGCAGACGCCGTGGGTGGCGAGCTCGGGTGGTCCGTCGAGGTCGGGGCACTCCCACGAGAACTGCGTGAGCGCCGTGAAGGTGCCCGGCTCGAACGCCTCGAGCGCGTCGAGGCCGGTCATGGCGCTGAAGTACTGGTACTTCTCGAGCAGGACCGGGTGCCGGGCGGGGAGCGCGAGCCACGGCCAGCGCGCGCGGTCGAGGTCGTAGGCGAGCTCCACCCGCCCCTCCTCGACCGAGGTGACGCGGGCGAGGTTGTGATCGTAGGCGAGCGTGTTCATGGGTGCGGGTGAAGGATCTTACGCCGGGCTCGAACGCCGATTCCAGTCGACGGCCGAGCCTCGCGCGCCGCCCGACTGTCACGGATCGGTAAGATCTCGCCCGGCTCGAAGCATCGGGCGCCCCGCCTGTAGAGGAGACTCGAGAAGGGGAGGACGCAGGATGCGAGGACCGCCGAGGTCGATTCGAGGTCGAGCGGGCGCCCGGGCAATGCTCGTGGTCGCCGCGATCGCCGCCGTGACGATCGGGAGCAGCGCGATCGCGCTCGGGATCGGCCGCCGACGGCGTCCGCCGGCCCCGACGCCCACGCCGACGCCGACTCCGGCCCCCGCGCCCACACCCGCGCCCGCGCCGCCGGTCGTCCCGACCCCGGCGCCGACGCCGCCGCCCGCGGTGGATCTCGTCGCGCAACGCCGCGCCGCGCTCCGCCGGATCGACCGGAGCTACCGCCTCGGTCCGCCCGACCCGGCCGTCCCCGCGCCGAACCGCACCCTCCGGCCGTTCTGGCACGAGTGGCGCTACTTCGACGCGACGGCCGCGATCTTCGGCCTCGTCGACCTCGGCGCCGCCCCGGCCGCGCGCCTCGACGAGGCGAACCAGATCCTCCGCTACGCCCTCTTCGTCGACCGGTTCCGACCGCGCGACCCCGGCGACGTCCAGGGCGACTCCGGGCGATGGATGCACCGCTCGCGCACCCTCGGCGTGCGCATCTGGTTTCTCTATCGGCGATGGATGGACGCCGACATCCGGGGCGAGTACGACCGCCGGCTCCGGCTGCTCGTGCGCGGTCCGTTCACCGGGAGCAGCGAGAACATCCGGATCACGAACAACGCGTCCTACCTCCTCGCCCACGAGGCGCTCGGCGAGTCCGGCCGGGCCTCCTACCGGGAGCTCCGCCGCGCCGTCCTCCACTTCCTCCGGGACCGGGGTCGCGACGGCCTCTACGAGTGGGGGAGCGGCTACAGCGGCTGGACCCTCGCGGCGATCCTCAACCTCGCCGAGCTCTCGACCGACGCCGAGGTGCGGCGGGTCGCGACGATGGTGATCGACCACAGCCTCGCCCGGCAGCTCGCGAGCTCGATCGGCCCGCTCTTCGTCTCGGGCGCGGTGCGCCACTACCTCCACGGGCTCCAGGGCTCGATCCTGCCGCAGACGGCGTTCGCCCAGCTCCTGTTCGATCCGGACGGACCGGACGAGCACGTCTGGGCCGACTTCTGCATCAGCAACTACCGTCCCCTCGAGGCGCACCGCGCGCTCCTGGGGATCGACCGCCCGCGCGAGGCGCGTCTGACTGCCGGACCCTGGCGTTACCGGTTCGCGCGCGGGCAGCGCTGGGCGATGGCGACGCACCTCGCGGCCGGCCCGAACGCGTTCGTCCGGCCGAGCGGCGGCACCCACGACGTCATCACGGCCCGGGTGCAGAGCGCGGCGCACCCGGCCGCCTACGTCGTCCCCTACGGTCACCGGCCCTTCGTCGGGCCGAGCAAGAAGCGGAACGTCGACGCCCGGGTTCACTCCCACGGGAACGTCGCCCTCGCGACCGGCGGCGGCACGACGCGGGCGGTCTGGGCCGGAGGCCAGGTTCGCCGCGTGCGCATCCGGCTCTACCACGACCGGAGCTTCGACCGGATCGAGCTCCGGGACGGCTGGGCGTTCCTCAGCGACGGCGAGGTCTTCGTCGCGTGGGCGCCAGCGATCGGCGCCCCCGAGGTCGACCCCGAGGCGGCGACCTGGTCCGACCCGCGGACGACGCGCGGACGGTGGCTCCGAAGCACCCACGTCCCGACCGACGACCGCGGCGAGACGTCCGTCCTCGAGGTCGGCGACGCCGTGAGCCACGGAAGCCTCGCGGCCTTCCGCGACGAGATCCTCGCCCGCGGGCGGCCCCGCGCCACGCCCGACGGCGCGGTCCGCTGGACGACGCGGGACGGCGTCGTCCTCGAGCTCGGCCGGCACTTCGCCCGCACCGACGGCGTCGACCTCGACCCGGCGGCCCACCCGTTCGGCGCCGCGCCCGGCCTCGACGGGGACACCATCACCGTGGGGCCCCAGGCGATCCGCTTCGACTTCGACCGCGGCGTCGTCACCGGCCCGACCCCGCGCGTCCCGCAGGGGCACACCTTCGGCCGATGAAGACGGGGACGGGGAGGACGGGCGTCAGTCTCCGGCCAGGAGGAGGCGTCGCTCCTCCTCGCTCAGGTCGCGCGCGGTGACCGCGACCTCGAAGACCGTGCGGCCGATCTCGTGGCTCGCCCAAGACCAGTACTGCGTGTCGTTGGCGTGGACCTTGTGGCCGAAGCCCCAGCCGCCGCACCCGCGGGCGCTGATCATGATCCGGCCGCCGTCGCGGAAGGTCCACTTGCGGTTCGCGTCGTCGATCCCGAGGTGGAGGGCGCCCTCGGCCGCGTGCTTCGAGCCCTGCCAGGAGTAGCGGTCGGCGTCTCCGTCGGCCGCGAGGTCGGCGTGGGTCACCGCCACGATCACGGCCTCGTCGGTGTCGAGGCGGCGAAGGCGAAGGTAGCGGATCGAGCGCGCGGCCGTCTCGATCCGGGTGGCGCGGCGGTCCTCGCCCTCGTCGGTGTCGGTGTCCCAGAGCGCCGGATCGTCGGCGCGGAACACGACCACCCACTCCCGCGCCGCGGCCGCGGCCTTCGCCGACGCGGCCGTCCGCGGAAGCCGCCCCGTCCTCCGGGCGACCTCGTCGCCCACGGCGTCGACGACCGTCGGGTCGGCCGGCGCGATCCGGCTCGCGAGGTGGCCGAGCCACTCGGCGTCGTGCGTGCTGGCCGCGCGCGCCGCCTTCTTCCGCTGCCGGATGATCGCCCGCGCCGTCTCGGCGCGCGCCTCGGCGAACTCCTCGAGGTCGGCGGAGAGCTTGCCGAGCTCGCGCACGACCCGGTCGGCCTGCGACCGGGCGCGTCGCCCCTCGCCCTTCGGCGCGCCGAGCGCGCGGAGGACGGCGCGAACGGCGTCGTCGTCGCGGCCAGCGCCCGCGTGCGCCTCGGCGAGGGCGAGGAGGGCCGCGACGTCCTCGGGCGAGACCTCGAGGGCCGCCTTCGCCGAGAGGCGCGCCTCGGCCCAGTCCTTGGAGCGAAGCGCCCGACGGGCCGCGTCGAGGTTCCGATCGAGGAGCGCCTTCGCATCGGCGTCGAGCTCGTCGGTCGTCGCGGGCCCCTCCGCCTTCCAGCCCTCGTAGTCGCGCCGGACGGCCGCGTCGACGCTCGCGACGAGCGCGGCGATCTCGGCGTCGTCGCCGCTCGCCACCTGCACGAGCTCGTCGAGGATGAAGAGCCCCTCCCACTCCCGACCCGCGTCGAGGAGGCGCCGGGCGATCACGAGCGCCTTCGTCCGGTAGGCCTCGATCTCGGAGCGCGCCGCGTCGCGGTAACCGAGCAGATCGCCCGCGAGGGCGGCGACGCCGTCGTCGACCTCCTTCACGGCTCCGGCGGGCGCGGACTTGCGCCAGGCCGCGAGAAGAGCGCGCGCCCGCTCGGTCGCATCGGCCGCCTCGCGGGGTCGGTCGAGGTCGCGGAGGATCCGGGCCCGCTCGACGTAGCCCCTCGGATCGTCCTCATGCCGGCCGACGAGCGCGTCGACGAGGGCGAGCGCCTCGTCGTGCTTACCCGCCCGCGCCTTGATGCGGGCCGCGTCGAGGTCGTCGTCGACCTGATCGGCGCGCGCCGAGAGTCCGGCCGCCAGCCCGACGAAGAGCGCCAGGGCGAGCGCCGTGATCGTGGATCGAAAGGGCACGAGCGAGCCCTCCTACTTCCCGGTGAAGCGCGCGTCGCGGCGCTCCATGAACGAGGCCATGCCCTCGGCGGCGTCGGCGGTCGCGACGAGCTTCAGCAGCGTCGGGTTCAGGGCGGCGTGCGCGGCGGCCAGGCCTTCGTCGATGGAGAGGGAGGCGCTCGCGAGCGTCGCCTGGACGCCGAGCGGAGCCTGCGCGGCGATCGTCTCGGCGATCGCCCCGGCGCGCGCCCGGAGCTCGTCGACGGGGACGACCTCCTGGACCAGGCCGATGCGATGCGCCTCGGCCGCGTCGAAGGCGTCGCCCGTCAGGATCCAGCGCATGGCGTTGCCCCACCCGCAGCGGGCGTGGAAGCGGGTGGTCGCGCCGCCGAACGGGAAGAGGCCGCGCTTGACCTCGATCTGCGCGAACGAGACGTCGTCGGCCGCGATGGTGACGTCGGAGGCGAGGATGAGCTCGATCCCGAGGGTGAGGCATCGGCCCTGCGCGGCGACGACGATCGGCTTGGTCTTGCGAGGCCCGACCGTGCCCCACGGGTTCACCGAGGTCTCGGGGATCGGGTTCGCGCCCGACGCGAACACCGGCGCCATCGCCATGAGGTCGAGCCCGCCGGTGAAGTGATCGCCGGCCGCCGTGACCAGGCCGCAGCGCAGCTCGGAATCCGCCTCGAGCTCGTCGTAGGCGGCCGCGAGCTCGCCCAGCATCTTCGGCGTGAAGGAGTTTCGCTTGTCGGCGCGGTCGATCTCGATGACGAGGACGTGGCCCTCGCGCGATCGCCGAATCTCGCCCTCGCTCATGGTGGTTCGCTCCAGCCGTCGGTCGACGGATCCGTGGAAGACCTCGTGCAGGCCGGAACCCGAGAGCTCTCACGGGCTCGCCCGCGCGCGGGCGGATGATAACACGAGCCGAGGTCGGTCAGCGGTAGCTGGCCCGCGCCCGCTCGCGATCCTCCTCGGCCCGCTCGGGGTCCCCGAGGCGGAGCCACACATCGGCGCGCTCGTCGTAGGCGTACCCGTCGAAGAGCTCGACGGAGGACTCGAGGACCGCCCGGGCCTCGTCGAGGCGGCCGGCGGCCCCGAGCGCCTCGGCCTTCCAGAGCCAGCAGCGCCAGATGTCGTCCCGCGGGTCGCCGAGGCCGCCGAACGGCTCGAGCCCGCGCGTCACGATCTCGATCGCCTCGTCCGGCCGTCCGTGGCGGAGCGCGACGGCGCTCCGGATGCGCACCGAGTGCGCCATGTTCGGAAAGACCCGGTCGATCACGTCGGCGAGGGCGAGGAAGCGCGGCGCGAGCTCGCACGCATCCGCGCGCGGACACTCGCCGCGGCGCGCGAGCCGCGCCGCCTGGTCCGTCGCCGTGGCCGCGACGTGGCCGAGGCCGATCGCGTTCGTCGAGTCGGGCGAGAGGAACTGCGGCCTCGAGGCTCGCTCCGGGTCCGCGTGGGTCAGGGCGTCGAGCGCCACCTCCACGGCGAGCGCGCTGTCGAAGCGGCCCGACCCGTGCACCAGCCACCGCGTCAGGGCCGTGTAGACGCCGAGGCGACGCTGCTCCACGGGCCGCGCCTTCGTCCGGATCCACGCGAGCCAGGAGAGGTGATCGACGGCGCGGCGATGCGGGCGCAGCCGCTCGGACTCGGCCGGTGGAGCGGGCATTGCCTCGACATCGCGCTCGAACCAAGCCGGCGGCAAGACGGCCAGCGAACGCTCGGCGAGCTCGTCGCGAGCCACGCGGCGCTCGGGAGGGTCGAGCGTCAGGAGTCCGCGGCCGAACGTCGACGCGAGCGCGATGAGGACCCATCCTGGAACGTCTTCGCGCGCGCGCTCACGCGCGAGGATCGCCCGGATGATCGACCACTGCGGCTCCGAAAGGCTGACCCGCGCATACGCATCGTCCTCGGACCAGGCGCCGGGATCTCGCGGGAGGCCATCGACCTGACGAGCCGTCGCGAGGTGGCGAATCATCTCGAGGTCCGCGAGCTCGAAGGTGGCCGCACCCCGCGCGCCGATCGCCTCGATGCGCTGCACGAGCTCGTCGTCGCTCGGCGCGATGGCGACGAGGTCGCGGACGCGGACGGGGAGGCGGCCGACCCGGTTGAGGATGAGGGCGAGCTCGAAGACATGGAGCCGCGTCATCGCGTCATCGCTCACGAGCCCCGCCGAGAGCTCCTCCTGGAGGCCGACGATGATGCGGTTCGCGCGAGGGTCGTCGTGCGGGAGGAGGACGAACGCGCTCTCGACGAGCAGCCCGAGGCCGCGAACGCCGTCGAGGCCGAGCTGCTCGGCGCCGGCCGTCGAGAGCTCGACGAGACGCTCGACGGCGGCGGCCGAGAGGGGCCGCGGAAGCGCGCCGGACTCGACGGCCGGGATCAGTCGGCGGAGGAGCGGCAGGAGGTCGCCCGGATCGCCGCGCGGGTCGGTGAGGATCGCCTCGATGAGTCGGGTGAGGACGCCGGCCCGGAGGTCGGCGTTCCGGACCGCCTCGGGGCCCTCGGCGTCCTGGGCGGCGCGCTCGAGGGCGTCGACGGTCGCCAGGGCGAGCTCGCCGCTCGGCGCCATCCGATCGTGCGCGATCGCATCCGCGACGCTCTCGGCCAGCCCCTCCTGGGTGAGCAGGGCCGGCTCGCGCCCGAGGAGGATCCCGAGCGCGCGCGTCTGGCCGCTCGCGACGAGGGTGCGGACGATCGCCGCGCGGTGCTCGCGCCACGGAGACTGCTCGATCGGGAGCGTCCGGACGGCGATCTCGTCGCCGCCGGCGATCTTCAGGAGCGCCTCGATGACCCGCCGCCGCTCGAGAAGGACGCGATCCTGCTGCCCTCCCGAGGCGAGCTCCCGGGCGAGCCGATCCGAGCGATCGAGGGCTTCGCCATCGCCATCACAGGCGCGCGCGAACGCCTCGTCGAGCTCGGCGCGCGCCGCGCCGATCCGGGCGTTTCGGCGACGCTGCTCACCCGCCGCCCGGGCGAGCAGCGCTCCGGCGCCCGCGACGACCGCGACGAGCCCGAGCGCGGCGGCGATCGCGAGGACGCGCCGTCGCCGCCGTCGCGCCTCGGTCGGCAGCCCGCGACGAACGAGACGCGCGATCGGGCCGAGCGGACGCGCCTCGGTCGGCTCGCCGGCGAGCCAGCGCTCGAGGTCGTCGGCGAGCGCCGCCGCGGACGGGTAGCGGCGATCGGGCTCTTTCTCGATCGCGCGGAGGCAGACCGCCTCGAGGTCGGCGGGGATCTCGGGATGACTGTGGCGCGGGTCCTCCGGACGGGCGTGGGTCAGTCGGAGGAGGATCTCCATGAAGCTGCTGCCGGCGAACGGCGGGCGGCCGGTCAGGGTGGCGTAGAGGACCGCGCCGATGCCGTAGACGTCGGTGGTCGGTCCGATCTGGCTGGCGCGCGACGAGTCGCCCTCGCTCTCCGCCCCGTCGTTCGACGCGCTCCCGGCGCCGCTCTCGCTGTGCGTGCGCGCGACCTGCTCGGGCGCCATGAACGCGGGCGTGCCGAGGAGCTCGCCCGTCCGGGTGAGCTCGTCGCTGAAGGCGTCGTAGGCGAGCCCGAAGTCGACGACGCACGGGCGGCCCGTCGAGCGTTCGATGATGATGTTCTCGGGCTTGAGGTCTCGATGGACGACGTCGTGGGCGTGAACGTGCTCGATCGCGCGCGCGACCGCGATGACCAGGCGCGCGGAGTCCTCGGGGGGCAGCGGGCCCGAGGCGAGGTGACGCGAGAGCGGGTCACCATCGATCATCTCCATCGCGCACCACGGGCGGCCGCGCGCATCGACGCCGCAGGCGTGGATGCGGACGATCCCGGGATGGCCCCCCATCCGGGCGAGCACCTCGACCTCGCGCTGGAACCGGGCGAACCGGCGACGCGCCCGCTCGTCGTCGACCTGCGCGAAGGTGACCTTGAGCGCGTAGACGCCGCCGGTCTGCGCATGGCGGACGCGATAGACCGCCCCCATGCCGCCCCGGCCGAGCTCGGACTCGATCAGGTAGGGGCCGACGCTCTTCGAGGGAGAAGTCATCGCGATTCCATGCTACCGGCGCGAGGCCGCGGCCCCCACCGCGGCACGGAGGGCTCGAAGCCGTGACCACTCTGGGAGTCGGCAGTTAGGGACATCCCGGAGATTCGTCGTAACAAACCCGACGCTCGAGCGCTCTCGGACCGGGAAGGGCAACAGAGGCGAGCGTAGCGTGAGAGGATTCCGAAATGAGCCCTTCCTACCATCCCGCGATTCTCGGCGCGGTCGTGCTGCTCTGTGCGGGCTGCTCCAGCGGATCCCGCGGGTCCTCCGGAGGCGCCCCCGGTAGCACCGGGGCGCCGACCGCCGGCATGCCGCCGACTCCGACGGCCGGCAGTCCTCCCGTCGGCGCCAACCCGCCCGCCGCCGGCAACCCACCGGTCGCCGGCAACCCTCCGCCCGCCGCAGGAAACCCACCGGTCGCGGGCGGCGGAGCCGCCGCCGGCGGCAGCGGCGGTTCGGGTTCGGGCGGGTCGTGGAGCTACATCGGAGTCCCCCATCCGACCGACGACCTCCCCGAGGAGATCATGCCGGCGCTGCCCGACGGCGTGAACCGGCAGCCGGGCTGGCCGTACGACCCGACGGCGATCGCGACGCCGACCTGGCCGGGCGATGGGCCCCATCACTACTACGTCGCCCACGACGGCGACGACGGGACGGCGGGCAACGGCGGCAACGGCAACCCGGCCGCGCCGCGGCGGAGCATGCCGGGCTACGGGCCGTTTCCGGCGGGGACCCTCATCTTCCTCGAGGGCGACGGCACGCCGCTGCCGACGAGCGAGACCACGAATCGCCGGTCCGACTTCCCGGGGTGGACGAGCCCGAACGCCTCGCTCGAGATGAACCCGGCCGGGACCTACGCCGACCCGAGCGACATCGCCTGGATCGTCGGCATCGACCGGCCGCGCCTGACGGCCAACGCGGACACGAGCCTCACGAACAGCCACCACGTCATCTTCGACGGCGTGATCCTCGATGGCATCCGGTCGTCCGATCCGAACCGGAGCGGTCGGCTCCGGATCGGCCAGTCGAGCCACATCACGTTCCGGAACGGCGCCCAGTACGGTGAGCACGCCGACCGCGGCGGGTCGCTGTTCGATCTGAACGACGCCGATTACGTGATGTACTTCAACAACGAGATGGCCTACGCCGGAGACTTCGACGCCATCAGCGCGAAGGACTTCCACGGCGTCCGGCCCGCCTACGGGAACCGCTGGGTCTGGGTGATCGACAAC
Source organism: Planctomycetota bacterium (assembly GCA_029260755.1). Taxonomy (GTDB): domain Bacteria; phylum Planctomycetota; class J058; order J058; family JAJDCQ01; genus JAJDCQ01. Next base: position 67,561 of record JAJDCQ010000158.1, read on the forward strand.
CACATCCATCATCTCTCGGGCGACGGGATGCAGACGGGCAACAGCAACAACACCCGGCCGATCGGGGAGACGTCCCACTACATCTACTTCGCCGGGAACGACTGTCACGACAATCGAGAGAACGCCGTCGACAACAAGAACAGCTTCCACGTCGTCGTCTCGCAGAACCGGCTCCACGACTTCACCGGAGCGGGAGGCGGCGGATCCAACGGGACCGCGCTCATCCTCGCGAACGACAACGAGGGGCCGCACAGCGCCTATCACTGGGCGATCGCGAACGAGGTCCGCGACTCGACCCACGGGATCCGGGATGGCGGAAACAGCGCGGCGCCCAACAAGAGCTTCATGATCGGGAACCTCGTCCACGACATCGCCGGCGCGGGGCTCGCGGCCTGGCACGCAAGCCCGGATCAGCCCGGGACCGAGTCGCACATGGTGAACAACACCGTCGCCCGCTGCGGCAGCGGGATCGACATCAACTTCTGGCAGCCGAGCAACCCGACGAGCGTCTTCATCAACCGCAACGTGATCTTCGAGTGCTCCGAGGACATCGTCATCGGCGGAAGGAACATCGACCGCTACCAGGTCGTCGACAACGTGATCTTCAAGGCGGGCGGAGGCGAGCGGATCGACGCCGAGGGGCGGACGCAGACCGTCGCGGGGAACCTCCTCGGGATCGACCCCCTCCTCGTCGCCCCCGCGGCGAACGACCTCTCGCTCCAGGCCGGGTCACCTGCCCGCGACCTCACGACCGAGGATCCGGTCTACGGCCTCTTCGAGTCGCTCTACGGGATCGACATCCGCCGCGACTTCAGCGGGAGACCGAGACCGGGCGACGGGACCTGGGACGCCGGGAGCCAGCGCTTCTAGCAGACGTGGGTGCGGGCCTTCAGCCGCCGCGGAGCTCGGCGAGCTTCCTGCGGATCGCGGGCGCATCCGCGTCGTTCGGGGCGAGCTGCAGGAAGCGCTCGAAGTCGGCGATCGCCTCGACCGTCTCGCCGGTCTTCAGCCGGAGCGCGCCGCGTCGAGAGAGGGCCTCGGCGCGGCGCGGGTCGATCTGCAGGACGCGCGTGTGGTCGGCGATGGCGCCCGCGACATCGCCGGACTGCGCCCGGAGGACGCCGCGGTTGCCGAGGATCTGAGGGCTGTCCGGATCGAGGGTGGCCGCCCGGTCCATCTGCGCGAGCGCGCCGGGGAGATCGCCGCCCTCGTAGAGGAGCACGCCGAGCCCCTCGTGGGCGTCCGCGCATCGCGGGTCGAGCTCGAGGGCGCGGCGGAAGTCGGCCTCGGCCCCCGCGGGGTCCTTCGCCCCGCGTCGGATCGAGCCGCGCGCGACCCACGCCCGAGGCTGGTTCGGGTCGAGCGTCACGGCGCGGTCGATGCTGACGAGGGCCTCCTGCAGCCGCCCCGAGCGCTGGAGCGCGGTCGCGTGGAGCTCCCAGCGCAGCGCGCTCGGCTCGAGCTCGATCGCCCTGGCGAAGGTCCCGATCGCCCGGTCGGCGCTGCCCGCCTCGAGCTGGATCAGCGCCGCCATCTCCCAGTTGAGCGCGTCGGACCCCGCCAGCCGGATGGCCTCCTTCACATCGTCGAGGGCGGGCTGGTAGAGGCGAAGGTAGCGCTTGCAGTTCCCGCGCTGACGCCAGGCGCCCGCGTTCGCCGGGTCGAGCGTGAGCAGCCGGTCGTAGTCGGCGATCGCCCCGTCGTAGTCGCGGGCGTCCTTGCGCACGTCCGCGCGGACCGCCCAGGCATCCGTCGCGGACGGGTCGAGCTCGACCGCGAAGCTCGCGTCCGCGGCGGCGTCCTGAAGCCGCCCCAGCCGCCGGAGGAGGTCGGCGCGCCGGACCCGCGCGAGGATCGAGCCCGGCGCGAGCTCGATGGCGCGCCCGAGATCGGTCCGCGCGTCGTCCATCGCGCCGAGGTCCTCGTGCACCCGGGCGCGGTCGATCCAGACCTTCGCGTCGCGCGGGGCGAGCGCGGTCGCGCGGTCGCTGTCGGCGAGCGCCCCCTCGAGGTTGCCGGCGTCGCGCCGCACGAGCGCGCGGTTGCTCCACGCCGCGGCCGACTCCGGGTCGTAGCCGATCGCGTCGGAGAAGTCGGCGTGCGCCCCGTCGAGGTCGCCGAGGCGATGCTTGGCCGCCCCGCGGTTCTGGAAGCCGGCGGCCGACGGCGCCTGGCCGAGCGCGCGAGCGAGCACCTCGACGGCGCGGGCGAGCTCGCCCTTCTGGACGAGGCAGGCGCCGAGATTGGTGAGGACCGTCACGTCGTCGGGCTCGAGCTCGAGCGCCCGCTCGAACTCGACGAGGGCGGCGGCCAGCTCGCCCTTGGCCTGGAGGACGAGGCCGCGCTCCCGATGCTCGGCGGCGCGCGCGTTCCCGGCCGCTCCGGCGTCGACCGGTCGGGCGAGGTCGCCGGCGTGGCGACCGACCGCCGCGGCGAGGGAGCCGGTGAAGCCGTGGCGGTTCAGCGCCTGCACGACGACCGGATGAACGTCGTCGGGCGCGAGGAGGCAGACGGCCACCGCCGCGGGAGCCAGCCGGACCGGATCGGCCTCGATCGCGACGTAGCGGGCGAGCGCATGCAACGCGCCCCGCCGGATCCCGATCCGGCGGAGCGCCTCGGCGCAGAGGCGGGCGAGCGTGATCGAACCGGGGCCCAGGCGATCCCGCTGCTCGACGGACGCGATCGTCCAGAAGGACAGGCGGTGGCCGCCGCTCTCGCGACGCATCCGCCGCGTCACGACCCGCTCGGCGGCCTCGGCGAGGGCCGGATGGAGCTCGACGCGGAGCGTTCCAGGCGGAGCGTCGCGCGCCTCCGCGAGCGCGGCATCGATCGCCGAGACATCGAGCGGCGTGGCGCCGACGCGGGCCTCGTCGTCGAAGGGCGTGGCCGCCTCGTGGAGGACGGCGCGGACGGCGTCCCACATTCGCGCGGAGACTTCATCGAGGGCGGTCGAGAGGAGCGCGACCGTCTCGGCATCGGCGAGCGCGACCACCGCGAAGAGGGCGTCGGCGTAGGCGTCCGCATCGGCGAGGCGCCCCTCGCGCGCGTCCGCGATCGCCGCCCGGACGACGGCCGCGCGCTCCTCGACGACCGCCCGGCGCGCGTCGGCCACGCCCGAGAGGGCCGCCTCGGCCGCGCGGAGGGTCGCCCCGTCGGGGGCCGCCGCCGTCGCGCGCCCGAAGGCCGCCTCGGCGACGCTCCACTGGCGGGCATCGAGGGCGACCCGACCGAGCCGCATCGCCGTCCGGTGGGCGCGCGCCCGCGTTTCGGGGTCGTCGGGGGTGAGGGCGACCAGCCGGCCGCCGGCCTCGAGCGCCTCGAGGCCGAGGGCGAGGAGCTCGTCGCCACGGCGGGCCCGCGCGGCGGGATCGAGGATCGCCGGATTCTCGGCGTCCTCGGCATCCCGGAACGCATCCCAGGCCCGCTCGGCATCGGCGCGAGCGTCGGCGACGAACGAGGCCCGCGCCGTCCGGACCGCGACCGCGAAGGCGACGGCCGCCCCGACCAGCGCGAGGAGCGCGGCGAAGAGGAGCGCCGAGGCCAGCCGGTGCCGGCGAATCCAGCGGCGGGCGCGGGCGACCCGGCCGGCGGGGCGGGCGGCGATCGGCTCGCCCTCGAGGAAGCGATCGAGGTCGTCCGCGAGCGCCGTCGCCGAGGCGTAGCGTCGCTCGGGGTCCTTCTCGAGGCAACGCATGGCGATCGTCTCGAGGTCGACGTGGACGCGACGCGCGGCCGTCCGGAGGGGGGCTGGATCCTCGAAGAGGACCTGCTTGATAACCCCGACGGGCGTCGACGATCGAAACGGCGGGTGGCCGGCGAGGGCGCGGTAGAGGACGGCCCCCGACGAGTACACATCCGACCGCGGTCCATGCTCGGAGGTGTGCCCGGAGGCCTGCTCGGGAGCCATGTAGGCCGGCGTGCCCAGGATCTGGCCGGTCACGGTGATCCGATCGCCGGCCGCCAGGCTCCGCGCCAGCCCGAAGTCCGTCAGGAGCGGACGCTCCGTCGCCTCGTCGATGAGGATGTTCTGCGGCTTGACGTCGCGGTGGATCACCCGCTGCTCGTGGGCGTGCGCGAGGGCGCGGGCGACATCACGGACGATCTCGGCGCTGCGCCGCGGCGAGACCCGGCCCTCGCGCAGGAGGGTCTCGAGGTCGACGCCCCGGACGAGGTCCATCACGAGGAAGGGCTTGCCCGCGTGCTCGCCGACCTCGTGCACGCCGACGATGCCGCCGTGCCGCAACGAGGCGGCCGCGTTCGCCTCGCGCTCGAACCGGGCGACGGGCTCCCCGTCGGCGCGAGGGTCGAGGATCATCTTGATCGCGACCTCGCGGTGCAGCCGCGTGTCGTAAGCGCGAAGGACGACGCCCATGCCGCCCTTGCCCAGCTCCCCGAGCGTGACGTACCGGTCGATGCAGTTCGCCGGGTCGGCCCGAGCCGCGAGGACATCGTCGGGAAGCGGCGCGGACGGACGCGCGAGCGGCGTCGAAGCGGGCCGAGCGGCGCCCGGCGGCATCGCCCAGGTGCGCTGATGATCCGCCTCGGTCCGGGCCGAGTCCACGGCGAGCGGCCCCGAGGCCGAGGCCCGCCGCGGCGCGCAGGAGGCGCAGACGACCGGCCCCGGCGATGCGCCGGGAGCCGTCGGACGGCCACATCGAGTGCAGAGGGCGGGCGCGGTCATGAGCTCCCGGCATCGTGACCGGCCCGGCCCGCTCGCTCAAACGCCGCAGCCGCGGCTAGTCGCCGTCAGGTGGATCGTGGCCGCGCTCGGTCTCCGGGTCGAAGCGTGACGACTGAAGCAGCCCCACCGCCGCCGACAGCAGGATGAGCAAGACCCCGGTGATGCTGTAGAAGTAGGCGTCCCAGCCCCACCCCGCGCGCCACGCGCACAGCCCCGAGAGAACGTAGAGCCCCCCGATCAGCATGGCGATCGCGGCGCCCGCCGGGTTGCGAAGCAGAACGAAGACCGCGGACAGGACCAGCCCGACCGCGGCGCCGATCATCCCGACGCCGACCAACCCGACCAGCTCGACGGTGAGGTGATCCGCCGGGTCCGGAGGAGGAGAGCCGAACTCACCGACGTTGCGCTCGGGATCGATGGCGAAGCCGAGGCCATAGGCGAGGGCCTGAAGCACGAGGAGGCCCATCAGGAGGAGTAGAGCCGTCGTGACGACGATCCGGATGGTCCTCGAGAACCCAGCCATGCCGCCTCCCTGTCGCCGCGCGAGCTCGGGCCGTCCGAGGTCGCCATTGTGCACCGACGCCGGGCGGCGTGGCGCACGTTCTCCTCAAGCCGGCGATTACGCTGGCTAAACTCTCACCGCGACCGGAGCGCCGGGCCCTCAGGCGCCGCGGGCGATCCAGATCGTGTGATGCGCGCCGCGCTTGCCCCGCGCGCGGACGTGGTGCTCGGATACCTCGAACCCCGTCGAGCGCAGACGGCGCGCGAACGCGTCGTCCGCGCCCGCCGACCAGACGGCGAGCACGCCGCCTGCGCGGAGGGCGGCGCGCGCCGCGCGTAGCCCTCCGGGCTCGTAGAGCCACGCGTTGCTCGGGGCAGTGAGGGCGCGCGGTCCGTTGTCCACGTCCAGCAGGATCGCGTCGAAGCTCTTCTCGCGGGCGCGGATCACGTCGGCGACGTCGGAGACCGCGACCTCGACGCGCTCGTCCTCGAGCGGTCGGCCCGCGAGATCGGCGAGCGGCCCGCGGTTCCAGGCCACGACCTCGGGCACGAGCTCGGCGACGATGACGCGGCCGCCGGCGGCGAGGCCGTCGAGCGCCGCCGCGAGCGTGTATCCCATGCCGAGGCCGCCGATCAGGATGTGCGGAGACGCCCGGCCCCCGATCTGCGCGCGCGCCAGCTCCGCGAGCTCCCGCTCCGAGCCGCTCGCGCGGCTGTTCATGAGCTCGCGTCGACCGACCCGGATCGAGAGCTCGGCGCCGCGCTGAAGGAGACGGAGCTCCTCGCCGCCCGGCGACGCCTGCGCGGAATCGAGGAGGATCCAGGGAACCACGCGCTGACCTCGCCCGTGCTCGACTCTTCGGCTCGACTGTCCGAACCTCCCGACGTCGGAGCAGGGCAGGCGACGTTCGTCGCGTGCAACGATAGCCGATCCCGCGGCCTCCCGTCACGGACGTCTGCCGCTCGCCAGAGCTCGCTGACGACCGTCTCGGTCGAGCGCACCCGTCATCGGGGTCGGGCGTCTCCCCGCGACAGCAGGCCGCAGGCGGCCTGGCGGGCCCGGTCGTCGGGATGCTCTCGCAGCCGCTCGACGGCGGGGAGGAGGATCTTCGGCGCGCCGAGCCTCGCGAGGGAGCAGACGGCTTCCCGCTGGACCACGGGGCGGGGGTGGCGAAGCAGCGCTTCGACCTCGTCGAGACTCTGCTGCGAGAGGTGCCACTCGGTGAGGGAGCGGGCGGCGTCGGCGCGAGCCCAGGCCTCGTCGTGGTCGAGCTCTCTTTCGTATCGCTCGAGCATGGCGGGGAGGTCGCGCTCGTAGGCCCTGGTGGGGTGATCGCGCAGGACGACGGGCGGCGTGAGGCGTTCGAGGTAGTAGTCGACCTCGAGGGTGTAGACCTCGACCTCCGCGACCGTCCAGGTGCGGTAGAAGTTGCCGCAGGTGGGGCAGCGGCCGATGTCGTCCCGCCAGCGGAGGCGCTTGCGGGCGGCGGGCAGCTCGCTCTCGGTGAAGGCGTGGGTGAGCTCGGGGATCTTCCGGCAGATCGCGCAGGCAGGGGGGCTGGGCGGGCCGAGCCGCGCGGCCAGGTCGCGGTGACGGCGGGCCAGCTCGGCCAGCCATTCCTCGGCCGAGGGGAGGCCGCGAGCCACCACGTCGTTCACCGTCTCGTCGGTCGGTCGCAGAGAGAGGCGCCGGTCGCGGAGCTCGCCGAGGGTGCGGTGCGTCGTCGCGCGCACCTGCCCGTCCCGATCGCGCAGGCCTCGCCAGAGCAGGGAGAGGAGGGCCGGGGAGCGATGGCCGTGCACGAGGGCATGGGCGAGGCCTTCCATGGCGCCGCGCCGGACGACCGCGGAGCGGTGGCGGGTCAGCGGCACGACGGCGGCGCCGTCATCCTCGAGCAGATGAAGCGTCAGGGCGTGGGCGGCGGACTGCCTGGTCTCGCCGCCGCGGGGGCGAGAGAGGGCTTCCCGGAGGGCCTCCTCGGCGGGGCCGAGGTCGGTCCCGCGCTGAACGGCCCCCACGAGGATCCGGGCGGCCAGGCGGGTGTCCACCTCTCGTCGGGGCAGGCACTCGCCGATCGGGCGGACGAGCCCGCTCATGTCGCCGCCCGTGCTGATCACGTCCCGGGCGACGTCGAGCAGCACCGGGCGCGGCAGCTCGGCCCCGCGGTTCGGATCGCGCTCCACCCATCGTCGCAGAACCCTCAGGGCGGCTCGCGGATCGCCGCGGCGGAGCCGGGCGTAGACGTCCGGCAGGATCGGGCGGATGTCCACGCCGTGGGCGTCGGCCTCCTCGATGCCGGGGAGGAGAAGCTGGGCAAACGACTCGCACGCCAGGATCGAGCGCACGCGGCCGAGGTCGCCCGCCCGAAGGCAGTGCACGGCCACCGCCGTGCTCAGCGGCTCCATCCCTGGCCGGCCCTCGTTCCAGATCGCGGTCACCGCGTCCAGGTGGGGACCGAGGTCCGCCCCGTCGAGCACGGCCGCGCGCACCGCGTCGGCGTCGTGGGCAGCGAAGAGCTTGGAGAGGTTCTTTCGGGCCAAGGGTCTGACTCCAGCGTACGCCCGGTCGTCCATCGGGTCCACGCTCGGCTAGATCCGTCGACAGTCATCGACCGCAGGCGGAGCGGTCACGGCTGCAGCCACGATGGGACCGGCCGGGCCGGGTCGGCTCGCTCGAACCCCGTGGGAACCGGCACGTTGGCATGAGGGAAAGCCGCAGCGAGCTATCAGTGACTTGCGGATTCGACTGAATGAATGTTCAGTCAGGGCATGATCCAACCGCCGATCACCCACTCCGGCGCGACGCCGCTCTTCGTCGACGCGGCCCCGACCGAGCGCCGGATCCTGCTCGCCGCCCTCGACGCGTTCGTCGACCGCGGCGTCCACGGAGCCCGCATCCCCGAGATCGCCCGGCGAGCCGGGATCGCGACCGGCACGATCTACCTCTACTTCCCGAGCAAGGAGCGGCTCGCGAGCGAGCTCGTCGCGCGGCTGCGCGGGCGGATCGCCGCCGAGCTCGCTCGACGCGCGGCGCCGGCGCCCGACACCGACGGGTCGCCCGAGGCGCCCGCGCCGCCCGAGGTGAGGCGGCAATTCGATGCGATCTGGGACGTCTTCGCCGGGTTCATGCTCGAGCACGAGCGCGCGATGGCGTTCCTCGACCTGCACATGCACGGCGACTACGTCGGGCCGGACACGATGGCGTCCTGGGCGCCCGCGCGGGAGCTGCTCGTCGCCCACTTCACCGCGGGGCGCGCCGCCGGCGTCTACCGCGACCTTCCGCCGCAGACGCTCCGGGCCACGATGGCGGGCGTCCTGATCGGCGCCCACAAGTTCTCGCGGATGGGCGAGCTCGAGCTCGACGCGGCGACGCTCGAGCGCCTGCGTGAGGCCGCGTGGGACGCCGTCTCGAGGGGAGAGACGCGACCGTGAAGGGCCTCGGTTCGATGGGACTGCTGCTCGCGGGGGTCCTCGCCGTCGCGGGGGTCGTCGCCTGGATCGCGCTGGGCGACGCGCCGCCTCCCCAGGGCGGGGGGCGCCCGCCCTACATCCTGCCCGTCACCCTGCGCGCGGTGAGCCGGCGCGTCGTCCGCCCGTCGGTGAAGCTGACCGGCACCGTCCGCAGCCAGCGCCGCGCGGCGCTCGCGTTCGAGACGGGCGGGGTCGTCGCGAGCCTCGGCGCCGACGAGGCGGGCGTCGTCGAGGCGGGCGCGGTCGTCGCGAGCCTCGACGCCGCCTATCAGGAGGTGGCCGTCGAGCGGGCGCGGGCCGCCCTCACCCTCGCCCAGCGGCGGCTCCAGGCCCTCGAGGCCGGCAGCCGCAAGGAGGCGGTCGAGCGGCTGCGAGCCGACCTCGCCGCGGCCGACGCCGACGCGGAGCTCGCCCGGCTCGAGGTCGACCGGGGCCGGACCCTGCGGACGAGCGCGACGATCAGCCAGAGCGAGCTCGACCGCCTCGTCGCGACCCAGGACGCCGCGAACGCGCGGCGCGAGGCCGCCCACCAGCGCCTCGCCGAGGCGCTCGCCGGGGCGCGGGTCGAGGATCTCGCGATCGCGCGGGCGAGCGTGGAGCTCGCCCGCCAGGCGCTCGAGACGGCGAAGGTCGAGAAGGCGCGCACCGACCTGAAGGCCCCGTGGCGCGGCGTCGTCGTCACCCGCTACGTCTCGGCCGGCGACTACGTCGCGACCGGCGCGCCGGTCTTCGAGCTCGTCGACCTCGACCACCTCGAGGTGCGCCTCGAGATCCCGTCGCGGTGGGCGCTGCGGCTCGGCGAGACGCCGCGCGTCGTCATCGCCCTCGACGAGCGCCCCGACGTCTCGATCGAGACCGCGCTCGACGCGCCGGTGCCGGCCGCCGACGCGCGCAGCCGGAACTTCACCGGGATCGTGAGGCTCGGCCCCGACGACGAGGGGACGGCCGTGCTGCGGCCGGGGATGTTCGTCCGGGCGACCCTGCTCGTCTCGCCGATCGAGGGGGCGCTCGTCGTGCCGCCCGACTGCATCCGGATGACCGAGGCCGGGCCGATCGTCGTCCGGGCGAGCGCCGGCGAGGACGGCAAGCCGGTCGCCGAGCTGATCCCGGTGCGGGTGCTCGCCCGCGACGCGACCGGCGCCGCGATCGAGAGCCTCGGCCCGCCGCTGTCGCCCGGCGACCGCGTCGTCGAGACCGGCGTCGACCTCGCCTTCCCCCAGGCGCCGCTCCTGCCGCGGCCGCGCAAGGGCGAGGACGAGGCGGGCGCGGGCGCGGACGACGGCCAGGGCGACGGCGACGGCGAGGGGCCGCCGGAGGGCGAGGGAGGATGAACGAGCCTCCCGAGGCCGACGCCCCCGCCGGCTCCGACCCGATCTCGATCGCGGTCGGCCGCCCCCACAGCGTCGCGGTCGGCGTCATCATCGTCGTCATCTTCAGCGTCCTCGCTCTCAAGCGCATCCCCATCCAGCTCAAGCCGAACGTCGACGTGCCCAAGATCACCGTGACGACGCCGTTCCGCGGGGCGAGCGCGGTCGAGGTCGAGGAGCAGGTCACCCGCGAGCTCGAGGAGGTGCTCCAGAGCGTCGAGGGGCTGACCGAGCTGACGAGCGAGAGCGCCGAGGGGCGGAGCGCGATCACCCTCGAGCTCCAGCACGGCACGAACACGCGCCTCGCGATCGTCGACGTCGTCAACAAGCTCAGTCAGGTACCTCGCCTGCCGGAAGAGGCGGACGAGCCGGAGGTCGCGATCGCCACCTCCGGCGGAACGAACGCGGTGATGTGGATCGCGGTCCTGAGCCGCTACGAGCCCGAGCTCGCCCGGCGGATCATCGACGACGACGTCGAGAGCCGGCTCGAGCGGGTGCCCGGGGTGAGCGACCTCCTCATCGTCGGCGGGAGCGAGCGCGAGGTCCAGATCCGGTTCGAGCCGGAGCTCCTGATCGCCCGCGGCGTGACGGTGAGCGACCTGACCCGGGCGATCGGGCGCGGCAACCTCAACGTCCGGGGAGGGACGGTCGAGACCGACACCCGGAGCGTCGTCGTCCGCACCGTCGGCCGGGCGCCCGTCGCGAGCGAGCTCGAGGACATCGTCGTGAAGGAGTTCGAGGGCGGCGGCAGCGTCCTCCTCGGCGACCTCGCCGTGATCCGCGACTCCCACCGCGAGAAGACCGGCTTCGTGAACATCGACGGCAACCCCGGCGTCGCCATCGGGGTGCTGCGCCAGACCGGCGCGAACGTCGTCGACCTGATCGAGCGCGTCGACGTGGTCTGCGACGAGCTGAACGACGCGTTCTCCGACCGCGGGATCGACGTCCACCTCCGGCCGGTCTACCGCGAGACGACCTACATCAACGCGGCCCTCCAGTTCGTCGTCGGCAACCTGCTCCTCGGGGCCGGTCTCGCCGTGATCGTCCTGATCGTGTTCCTCCGGAGCCTCCGGAGCGTCCTGATCGTCGGGCTCGCGATCCCGATCTCGCTCGTCGCCGTCTTCCTCGTCCTGGCCGTGCTCGGGCGGACGCTCAACGTGATCAGCCTCGCCGGGCTGGCGTTCGCGGCCGGCATGGTCGTCGACAACGCGATCGTCGTCCTCGAGAACGTGTTCCGGCATCTCGAGATGGGCAAGGGGCGGCTGCGCGCCGCGATCGACGGCGGGCGCGAGGTCTGGGGCGGCGTGCTCGCGAGCACCCTGACGACGATCGCCGTCTTCGTGCCGATCCTCCTCGAGAGCGACGAGGCGAGTCAGCTCTTCACCGACATCGCCCTCGCGATCTCCGCGGCCGTCGCCTTCTCCCTCGTCGTCGCCCTGACGGTCGTGCCGGTCGGGGCGTCGCTCCTCTTCGGGGCGAAGGCGAGGCCCGGCGGCGGCGCCCCGGCGGGCGGCCCGGACGACGAGGAGATCCCCCTCGGCCCGGTCGGCCGCGGCTACGCCCGGTTCACGACCCTGCTCGGCCGGACCGGACGCGAGGCCGTCGCCGCGAAGGTCGGCTTCGTCCTCCTCGTCCTCGCGGCGTCGCTCGGGACGCTGAAGCTCATGCCGCCGGCGGAGTACCTCCCGACGGGCAACCGCAACCTCGTCCTCTTCTTCGCCTCGCCGATCCCCGGCACCCGGCCCGAGACGATCGCCGACGGCTTCGAGCCGTGGGAGCGGTGGGTGCTCGAGCAGCCCGAGTCCGACCGGATGTTCACCGTGTCGGGCGAGCGCTTCAACGGCGGCGGCGTGATCCTCAAGGACGAGTACTCCGACGCCGCATCGATCGCCGCCTTCCACGGCAAGATGTTCGCGCCCGGATCGCAGCTCCCCGGGTTCCGGTTCTTCGTGCCCGTCCGGAGCAGCCTCTTCGATGACCCCGGCAAGCAGTTCGAGGTCGAGCTCTCCGGGCCCGACTTCGAGGTGCTGACCCGGGCGAGCCAGACCCTCGCCCAGCGGATCCAGGCGGTGCCCGGAGTCCAGTTCGTCCGCAGCTCCCTCGTGACCGGCCGGCCCGAGCTGCGGGTGCGCGTCGACGAGGGGAGGGCGAAGGACCTCGGCCTCGACGTCGCCGAGATCGGGACGATCGTCGAGACGTTCGTCGCCGGGAGGAGGCTCACCCAGATGATCGACGGGGGGCGCGAGGTCGACGTGAACCTCCTCGCCCCCCAGACCCGGATCGGCAGCCGCGAAGACCTCCTCGCGGTCCGCTTCCTCGCCGCGGAGGGGAGGCCGATCGCGCTCGCCGAGGTGGCCGAGGTCACGGCGACGACGGGACCGCAGAGCATCCGGCGCCTCGAGCGCGAGCGGAACGTGCTCCTCACCGTGAACATCGCGGAGACCCACCCCCTCGAGACGGCCGTCCGCGACGTCGAGGAGACGGTGTTCCCCGCGATGTACGCCGAGCTCGGGCCGGCCTACGCCCTCGGGGTCGGGGGGAGCGCCGACAAGCTCCGCACGACCCTCGGAGCGCTGTCGGGAGGGCTGCTCCTGTCGGTCATCATCATCTACCTCCTCCTCGTCTCGCTCTTCCGCAGCTTCGGGACGCCCATCATCATCCTCGTGACCGTCCCGCTGGCCCTCTCGGGAGGGCTGGTCGGGATCCGGGCCGCCCACGAGCTCTCGGGAGGGCAGGCGGCGTTCGACGTCATCGCGATGCTCGGCTTCGTCATCCTCGCCGGGCTCGTCGTCAACAACGCGATCCTGATCGTGCACCAGGCGAACAACTTCCGGGCCGAAGGCCTCACCGCCCGCCGGGCCCTCGCCGCGAGCGCCCGCAGCCGCCTCCGACCGATCCTCATGACCGTCGTCACGACCGTCACCGCGATGCTCCCCCTCGCCGCCGGAGGAGGAGCCGGAGCCGAGCTCTACCAGGGCCTCGGAGCCGTGATCGTCGGAGGGCTCGTCGTGAGCACCGTGTTCACCCTGTTCCTCGTCCCCGTGCTCCTGAGCCTGGGACAGGACCTCCTCGGCGAGCCGGCCGAACGCGAGGCAGAGGGAGCGCGAGGAAGCGAGGGCCCCGGCGCCACGGCGGGCGCCGGGGACTCGAAGACGCCTCGCCCTCGATGAACAGCGGGAGCCCTCGCCGTGGGCCGGCACGGAGGCGGTCGGCGGCTGTCGATGACCTGTTGGGACAGGGTCGTGGAGTCGGGCTAGCATGGTCACGAGGGAGAGCCATGAGGACGATCGTCTCAACACTAGCTCTCGTACTGCTGCTGACCGCGACCGTCTTCGCGCCGTCGTGTCGGAGCACGACGAGCTACAGGCCTTCACGAGAGATCGTCTCGAGCATCCCCAAGAACACGGCGGCACAAGGACTCTCAAGGCAGTTCGAGGACGCTTTCCCTCACCAGCGCGGGGATCCCGGACCGCTGCCAGAAGTCGATGCCGATGGGGTCCACGGGCTCTTCGACGACTTCTGGCATGACAGGCGTACAGAGCGCTGGGCTTGGAGCGATCTCACCTACGAGGCGATCCACAACTCGGAGCTCGACCGCTATCGGCTGAGGCTACACTCGCCCAACGATCGCTGGTTCACGGTCCACTGGAAGGTCGACGAGGAGACACTGCCAAGAGAGAAGTGCGTCGAGAGTCTCGAGACCTGCATCGACGCCCTCGAGAGCCTCGGCGTGAAGCGTGAGCCGGACTAGACTTCGACTGTTCACCGAGCAGCGATGCCACGAGTCCGAAGGACACCCTAGCGGTCCGCCACACACGATTCAGTCGATCGCGGCGAGTCGGTCTACTCGCCGCCGTCCTCATAGGATCTGACCCCCAGGAACGTCGAAGAAGCTCTTCCGGAGCCAGGTCTCGCCGTCGACCTTCCGGATCGACAGCCGCCGACGCCCCGCGTGGTCGTAGACCTCGTCGTGTGCTAGCCTCCCGCGCCCGCGACGCGCACCGGCGACGAGCGGACACGAACCCACCTCGACCGTCCCCCGGAGACTCGACCATGCGCAGGACCTTCAGCCTCATGATCGCCATCAGCGTTCTTCTGATCGGGCTCGGGACCGCGTGCCCGTCCGGCGATGGGAGCGCCAGCAGTAGCGGAGCGGCCGCGTCGAGCACGGGCAAGGGCATCGTCGGCACGTGGAAGATCGCCAAGGCCGAAGGCTCCATGGCCTCGACGAACGAGGGGACGGTCTACGAGTTCGGCGATGACGGCAAGTTCGTCCTCGGCGGGATGACCAAGGGCGACTACACGACCGAGGGCGGGAAGGTGACGCTCAAGTACGCCGGGATGGACATGGAGCAGACCGCGACCTACGAGCTGTCCGAGGGCGACTCGAAGATGGTCTACAAGCTCGAGGGCAGCGACCAGGTCTTCCACATGGAGCGACAGTAGGACGGACCGGCTCCAGCTGGACCCTGGAGCCGCCCCCGCCGTCCCACACGCTGAACGGTCGAAGGACTCGTCCGGCGCGCCTCGCGCGTCTCGCGCGCCGTGAACGCTGGCCGCCGTCCGGGCCTACGCGTCGTAGGGCTCGCGCTGGAATCGGGTGGAGATCCACCACACGTTCCCCGAGGGGTCCGTCACGCCGCCCTGTCGGTCCCCGTACACCATGTCCTTCGGCTCGTGGATGAGCTGAGCCCCGTGCTCGACCGCGCGGGCGCAGGCCGCGTCGGCGTCCTCCACGTACAGATAGAACGCGGCGGAGGAGGGCGGATACTGGTCGCCAGCCTGGCTGACCATGAAGGAGGTCGTGCCAATCCGCATCCTGGCATTCGCGATGCCGCCGTCCGGCGTCGTCGTTCTCCCGATCTCGGACGCCCCAAGCCCCGCGACGAGGAACTCGAGGTACTCTGCTGCTCGGCTGGCGAAGATGTAGGGAAACACGGTTCCGTAGCCTTCCGGGACGTACACTCTGGCCTCCTGGCTCCTGGGTAGGTGGCCCGAGAGCATAGCTCCTTGCCTCAGGTCCGACTGTCCCAGGGAATCAGCTTCGGACGCTCTCCTCGAGAGCAACTCGAGCCTCGGAGTTCGTCGGTGAGGGTCTTGGACTCAGCGCAACCAGCGCCAGGGCCGCTTCTCTTGGGGCGCGCCGTCGACTCTCTGGACACGGACCTGTCGATCGAGGTCCGGGATGCACAAGATGATCGCGCCGTTGGAGTCCTCTGACGGAGTAGGCGCTGGATTGCGTGGAACCCGCTCAGGCCAGGCGAGGCCGTGCTCCGGAGCTGCAGGGAGCCTCTCGAGCACGCTCGCGGCGTTCGCGACTCTCGACATTGCATCTCGAGCGTCCACCCGCTTCGAGGTTTCTTCGACAGTCATCGCTCGCGAGCCGGCGTTGCCGAGTTCGCTGGTGATGCGGGTCGCTTGAAGACGGCCATCCGCGAACCGTTCGAGGAGGTAGCGGACGCGCCAGACCAGGCCCGGCAACGACGTACGCTCTGCCTCGACGGGCTCGACGGCCGCACGGATCTCGAGCTCACCTCTCTCGGCGTCCGGCGTCGCGTCGGGCGGGGCGGTGCGCCCGAACGACGGGAACGGCCAGGTAAAGACCAACTCCTCTCCGTCGAGCGCGAACCCGCGGATCAAGGGTTCGAGGTCATCTTCCGCCGAGCCCCGAAGTGATCGCGTGGGCTCCTCGTCGTCCTTCACGACGGTCGAGAGGACCGTTGCTCCGCGACGCACGACTGTCCAGCGCCGCCCAGCCTGCCGAAGCTCGATCATCCAAACGTCGCTTGCCGCGACGGTTTCGACCCGCGTGTAACCGGCCAAGGAGGAATCCGGGAACCGTACCTCTCGCTCGTAGATGTGCGCTGCGTGGGCTTCTCCGGCCTTCATCTGAAGGGCCACAAGCGCGACCGCAAGGACCAGCGTCCGGAGTCTCGGGAGGCTGCGCTTCTTGGAGATCACGGGGCTTCTCCAGGGAGTCATCTGGCTGATCCGGAGAGTGTGTAGGGCGGCGGCGGGGGGGCAGCCCGGTCAGCGCCCCTCGCTCTCGCGGGGGAGCTTCGCGAGCTCGGCGAGGATGGCCTCGAGGGCGACGACGCGTTCGATCTCGGCGGCGATGACCTTCGCTTCGTCCGGGGTCGCGTCGGGGCGTCTCGCGTCGGCGAACGCCCGGATGCGGCCGAGGGCTCGGCGCGCCTCCTCGAGGGCGGCGTCGAGTTGCTTCTGCGGGACGGGACGCTTGCGGTAGGTCTTGGCGAACTCGTCGACGGCCTTCGCGAGCGCGTCGAGGTCGCCCACCTTGCCCATCACGTCGGGCTCGGCGGCCTTCTCGAGCTCCTTCAGGGCGTCTTCGATGGCGTCGCCCGAGACGGTGAGGGTTCCGTCCTTCGCCCGGTGGACGGTGACGAGGATGTGCTCGCCGCAGGTGATCTCGAGCGTGCCGAAGAAGCCGGCCCCCGAGAGGGTGGCCTGGCGCATCGTCATGCCGATCGCGGGGCGACCCTCGCGCTGCGGCGGGTCCGCCGGGAGCGGCACGATCCGCTCGACGATGCGGCCGGCGTCGTGGATGACGACGCGCACCCGGCCCTCGCCGGCCGTGTAGGAGGCGACGGTGAAGCTCCCCGCGGAGAGGTGGCTCGCGATGAGCTCACCCTTCTTCTCGGCCTTCTCCTCGTCGTCCGCGCTCGCGGCGGGCACGCCGGCCGGCGCGAGGGCGAACGCGGTCGCGAGGGTCATCATGGCGAACAGCCGGAGCAGCGCCCAGAGGCGGGTCATGGCGCGGTCCTCCTCGCCCGGCATCGTAGCGCCTGGCCGCGCGGCCTGCGAGCGCGCCGCCGCTTCGGCCGGACTCGCCGCCCCCGCCCGCGCCTCGTAGGATGGCGGGGTCATGTCGACCACCGACCCCCTCGTCGGCCGCTCGCTCGGCCCCGTGTCGATCACCGCTCGCCTCGGCGCCGGCGCCATGGGCGTCGTCTACCGCGCTCGCCACGAGGAGCACGGCGAGGTCTGCGTCAAGCTCGTCGCCGCCGACTACCAGGCGCACGACCAGATGCTCCGCCGCTTCCGGCGGGAGGCCGAGGCGGCTCGCCGGATCGAGAGCGGCCACGTCGTCCGGGGCTTCGGGCTGCTCGAGCTCGACGGGTTTCAGCTCCTCGTCCAGGAGTACGTCGACGGGGGCGACCTCGAGGCGCGGGTCGAGCGCGCCGGCGGCGCCCTCTCGATCGCCGACGCCCTCCGGATCGCCCGCGAGATCGCCCTCGGCCTGGCCGCCGCGCACGAGGCGGGGCTCGTCCACCGCGACCTCAAGCCGGGGAACGTGCTGATCGACGCGCGCGGCCGGGCGAAGCTCTGCGACCTCGGCCTCGTCCTCCAGATCGATGGCGACCCCCTCGACGGGCGGACCGTCCTCACCGCGAAGGGCCAGGCGCTCGGCACGCCCTACTACATGGCGCCCGAGCAGTGGCGCGGCGCCCACGAGGTCGACGGCCGGGCCGACCTCTACGCCCTCGGCGTGCTGCTGCACCAGCTCCTCGCCGGGCGCCTCCCCTTCGACGCGACGGGCAGCATCACCGACCTCATGCGCGCCCACGTCGCCGAGGCGCCGAAGCCGCTCCGGAACCACGCCTCCGATGCCCCCGAGGCGGTCGAGCGGCTGGTCGCCGATCTCCTCGCGAAGGAGCCGGACGATCGACCGGCGAGCGCGCGGGCGGTGGTCGAGCGGATCGAGGCGATCGCCGCCGAGCTCGGCCTCTCCGCCGCCGTCGTCCCCGACGACGCGGAGGCGGAGCGGGGGCGGACCGTCGCCGAGGCGGGCACGCCGGCCGGCGGCCCCGCCGCGGACGGGACGCCGCCGCCGGGCGGCGAGCCCGCGATCGGCGCCATCCTCGGCGACACCCTCGAGCTGACGGCCGTCCTCGGCCGCGGCGGCATGGGCGTCGTCTACCGGGCGCGGCACCGCCTCCTCGAGGCGGACTTCGCCGTCAAGGTGATCCACGCCGCGTTCGCCCACCACCCCGACTTCCGGGCGCGCTTCCTCCGCGAGGCGCGGGCGCTCGTCTCGTTCGTTCACCCGGGCGCGGTGAGCCTGCGCGAGCTCGGCGAGCACGACGGCGGCCTCTACATGGCGCAGGACCTCGCGCCCGGCGTCACCCTTCGCGCGATGCTCGAGCGCGACGGGGCGCTCCGCCAGGCCGACGCCCTCGCCCTCGCGCGGCAGGTCCTGCCGTGCCTCGAGGCGGCCCACGATGCAGGGCTCGTCCACCGCGACCTCAAGCCGGACAACCTGATGGTCGAGCGGCGCGCCGATGGCGCCCTCCGGGTGCGGATCCTCGACTTCGGGATCGCGAAGGTCATCTCCGATGCGGCCCACGCGGCCGCCGACGGCAAGACGGCGACCGGCGTCTCGGTCGGCACGCCCCACTACATGTCGCCCGAGCAGGCGGGCGGCGACCCGGTCGACGGCCGGAGCGATCTCTACGCGTTCGCGGCCGTCCTCTACGAGGCGCTCACCGGGCGGCGCGCCGTCGAGGGCGACACCCACCAGAAGCTCATGTTCAACGTCGTGATGACGGTGCCGCCGTCGCTCGCGCGGGTCGTCGGCGGACGCGTCTCGGCGGGCTTCTCCGACGCGGTCATGGCGGGCCTCGCCAAGAGCCGCGACGACCGGCCGGCGAGCGCCGCCGCTCTGCTCGCCGCGCTCGACGCCGCCGCGGCGGCGCCCGATCCGGACGCGCCTCTCCCGGAGGTCGGCGACGCGCCGGTCGCCGGCGGGACCGTGGCGATCGCGACCGGGGGTGGCGGGGGCGGGGGCGGGAGCGGATCGGGTGACGGCGCGAAGCCGCCGCCGAAGACCGGCTTCGCGCGGCTCGTCGAGATCGGCTTCGGCGTCGCGGTCATCATTGGCCTCATCATCGTGCTCGCGAAGATCCGGGAGCTGAAGAAGGTCCCCGACGGCGGAGAGACGCCGGGCGGCGTCGTCTCCGGATCGGCCGCCCCCCCGACCGACGAGACGCCGACGGAGCCGCCGCCGGTCACGATCGTCGAGCTCGCCCCGGAGCCCGGAGAGCGGGTCGTCCTCGCCGACGGCGTGATCCGGATCGCCGGGCGCCTCTCGGCGAGCGGCCCGGTCTCGTTCGGCTACCGCGAAGGGCTCGCGACGCCGCTCCCGGGGATGGCGCCGCCCGAGGATCCGCACGGCGACGGCGTGCCGATCGCGTGGGAGTTTCTCGGCAACACGACGACCGATCCCGCGGGCTTCTTCGACGTCGCGTTCGGGCTCCCGGACGAGGCGGGCGAGGTGGCGGTCTTCATCGGGCGGCCGCGGACCGAGGCGGACGCGACGATCTTCGTCTCGGTCGAGCTCCCGACGCCCGATCCGACGCCCGACCCGGCTCCCGATCCGCCGGACCCGACGCCGGATCCGACACCAGACCCCGTGCCCGACCCGACGCCCGATCCGGCGGACCCCGAGAAGGCGACGCTGATCGCGGCTCGCCAGGCGATGACCGAGATCCGGATCGGCAAGCTCGACGAGGCGATCGGGCGCCTCGACGACGCCCTCGCCGCCACGCCGGATCACCCGGTCCTGCTCCACTACCGCGGCCTCGCCTGGAAGGAGAAGGGGGACGTCGACCGGGCCCTCGCCGACCTCACCGCGGCGGCGGCCGCCGATCCCGCCCGGCCGGAGCCGCTCGTGACGAGGGCGAGCGTGCACGTCGCGCGCGGCGACCGCGCCGCGGCCCTGGCCGACCTCGGCGCGGCCATCGCGCTCGAGACCGCCGAGACCGGCGCCCACACCGGCGCGCGCCTCGCGAGAGCGGCGCTTCACCTCGAGGCCGGCGACGGGGACGCCGCCCTCGCCGACTGGACCGCGGCGATCGACCGCGGCAGCCCCACCCGCGTGTTCGATCCGCTCTCGAAGCGCGCGAAGCTGCTCGCCGAGCGCGGCGACCACGAGGGCGCCCTCGCCGACTACCGAAGCCTCGAGAAGCTCCAGCCCGACGCCGCCGTCTGGGCCTTCTCCGCCTGGCGCGAGCTGACGGAGCTCGGCCGGATCGAGCCGGCGATCGACGCGATCGAGCGGGCGATCGTCCTCGGCTGGGAGAATCAGATCCTCTTCCTGGGAGTCGGGAGCGAGCCGCTCCGCGCCTCGCCGCGGTGGAGGCCGCTCGCGAAGAGGATCGCCGATCACCACGGCGTCTGGTGGGAGCTTCACCCCGAGCAGATTCGCGTCGCCAGGTACCTCCCCGGCAGCTCGACGCGGCCCGCGTTCGAGAACGCGCTCGGGATGCGCTTCGCGATCATCCCGGCCGCGGTCTTTCATCGGGGGAGCCCCCCGTCCGAGGCCAGCCGCGGCGAGGACGAGGTTCGGCACCTCGTCACCCTCGCCGACGACCTCTGGGCCTCGGCGACCGAGGTGACCAACGCGCAGTTCCGGCGCTTCCGTCCCGACCACGACAGCGGCGCGTACGAGGGCGTCTCGCTCGACGGTGACGACCAGCCGGTCGTCCGCGTCACCTGGGACGATGCGCGCGCGTTCTCCCGATGGCTCGGCGAGCAGGAGGGCGCGCCGGAGCGCTATCGCCTCCCGACCGAGGCGGAGCTCGAGTGGATCGCGCGCGCGGGCGCAGACGCGGCGTATCCGTGGCCCGGCGGCGCCAAGGCCGACGCGGCCCGGTTCGCGAACCTCACCGACGCGGTGAGCAAGACCCGGTTCGGGTGGGCGTGGCCGAGCGCCGAGGGCGACGACGGCCATCGGGTGTCCGCGCCGGTCGGGAGCTACCCGCCCAACCCGTTCGGGCTGTTCGACGTCGCCGGCAACGTGTGGGAGTGGTGCGAGGACCGCTACGGCCCCTACCCGACCGAGGACGTCGAGGACCCGCGGGGGCCGACCGAGGGCGACGAGCGGGTGGTCCGGGGCGGGTCGTGGCGGAACGCGCCGCACCTGGCGCGGGCGGCGCAGCGCGGGAAGCGCGCGCCGGCCCGCCGGGACGAGACGATCGGGTTCCGGGTGGTCGCGACGAGCCCGCCCGCCCCTCGGTGAGAGACGGGCCAGCCTGCTAGGCTCCCGCGGCGGCCATTCCGCCGAAGACGATGATGATGATGACGACCTGAACGATGATCAGGATCGTCGAGATCATCCCCATGATCCGGCCGGCGTTCGCCATGCCGTCGGGCTGGACGCCGAGGCGGCGGCACTGCGCCATGTAGGAGTTGCCGTTCATCCAGGCGATCGGGCCGAGGAGCGCGCACATCAGCAGGCTGAGCAGACCGAGGACGAAGATCCCGGTCCCGCTCGGCGCCCGGCCGCCGCCGCCGCCGCGTCCGCCGCGCGCGGGCGCCCGTCCGCGTCCGCCGCCGCGAGCCGGCCCACGTCCGCCGCCGCGACCGCCGCGATCGCGATCGCGGTCCTTCGAGAGGCCCTTGCGGGGCGCCTTCGCGCCGCCGCGCGCCCCGCGGCGCTCGCCGGAGCCCGAGCCGGTCCGCCGATCGTCCCGGTCGCGGTCGCGGTCACGACCACGCTTGGGCGCCTTGACCGGCGCCTTCGCCTTGGGCTTGCCGACCGACCGACGCTTCTTCCGGGGCGGCTCGTCCTCGGACTCCTCGTAGTCGTCGTCGTCGTCCTCGTCTTCGTAGTCGTCCTCGTCCTCTGCGGACTCGTCCTCGTCCTCGTAGTCGTCCTCTTCGTCGCGACGACGCTTCTTGCGCGTTGCCATGTTATCTCTGCCTTCTACGAGCTTCTATCCGGCCGCCGCGCCGAGGGCGAGGAAGCCGAAGAACACGACGAACAGCCCCACCTGGAGGAGGAGAATGACCACGGAGATGATTCCGAGCGTCCGTCCCGCTACCGCCATCCCGTCGGGCTGGACGCCCATACGCCGGCACTGAGACATGTACTCATTGCCCTGAATCCACGCGATCACGCCGAGGATTTGGCACATCAGCAGGCCGAGCAGACCCATCACGAAGATTCCGGTGCCCGGAGGGGCGACCTTCCGACGGCTCGGAGCGCGCCGCTTCCGCGGGCGCCTGGGGCGCCGCGGCTCGTCGTCGTACTCGTCGTCGTAACGGTCGTCTTCGTCGTCGTAGGGTGCCATGGGCGGCTCGTTTACGTTCTCAGGGCGGGGCGAGATCATAAGATCAGCCCGCGGCATGGTCAAGGAAAGATCCCTAGAGTGAAGTCCCCGAGGGGTTTGGACGCGTCGGGGCGGCCGGCCTCACGCGACGGCTCTCACTCGTAGCCGATCGCGTCCAGGATGTCGATCCGTCGCGTGAACCGGATCGGGACGGTCGAGGCGAGGAGCGCGATCACCAGCCCGCCGCCCAGGGCGAGGGCGACCGCGCGGGTCGGGAAGACGAACGGCATCGCGTAGCCGCTCTCCGCCGCCGTCATCGCCGACATCGGGAACTTCACGACGAACAGCCCGATCGCCGTGCCGAGGATGCCCGAGAGGATGCCCAGGCACGCGGCCTCGATCGCGAGCGACTTCTTGATCTGGCCCTCCGACGCGCCGACCGCGCGGAGCAGCCCGAGCTGGCGCGACTGCGAGATCACCGAGATCAGCAGCGTGTTGACGACGCCCATCCCGCCGATGACGACCGCGAGCACGATCAGGACGTCGGCGAGCCGGAACCAGTCGCGGACGAGCTTCAGGCTCTGCGCGCGCATCTCGTCCGTGCGATGGATGAAGACGTTGTACCGGCCGGCGAACTGCCGGGCGAGATCCACCCGGACGGCCTCGGCGTCGCCCTGGTCGACGAGGCACACGTCGAGGAACGTGATCGCCTCGTCCTGCCACCTCTCCCGGTAGATCGACCGGTCGAGGAAGATCGTCCCGCGCGGCCACGAGAAGTCCTCGACCACCCCCACCACCGGGAAGCGTCCGGTCCCCTCGACCGTCGGCAGGTCGATCTCGTCGCCCTCCTCGACGCCGAAGATGTTCGAGAGGTTCTCGCTCACGAGCACCCCGCCCGCCGCCACGCCGGCCGCCTCGCGGTCGGTCCGCTCGGTCCGCTCGATCAGGCCGCGCTCGATCCGTAGGCGGTTGAACGAGGCGTGGTCGATCGCGACGAGCAGCACCTTCCGCGCCTTCGTCGGGCGGTCGTCGGCGCCGTCGTCGCGCGGCCCGACGCGCCGGAACGCGGTGAAGATCGCCCGCGCCCCGTAGGTCTCCGCCACCCGCGGGTCGTCGGCGACCTCTACGAGCACCGACTCGTGGAACGACGCCGAGCTGTAGATCCCGCCCGAGAGGTCGTTGAGCTGCACCGTCAGGTCGAACGGGAAGATCGTGTGGAGCCACCGCCCGATCGAGCTCTCGAACGACCCGAGCAGCCCCCACATGCTCACGATGATCGACAGGCTGCCGGCGAACGCGATCACCGTCAGGGCCGTCCGCGCCGGGAACTTCACGATGTTGTCGACGGCGAGGAAGCCCTCGGTCGACAGGCCGCGCCGCGCCACCACCCGGAGGATCCCCGAGAGCCAGAGGATCGTCTGCGGCAGCATCAGGGCGAGGCCGGAGAACGCGAGGAGGAGCGAGAGGGTGACGCCGGTGATGGAGCCCTGCGGATCGATCGCGAGCCACGCGCCGACCGCGAAGAGGCCGAGGCCGATGACGAAGCTGCGGAGGTAGCCGCGCTCGAGGCCCTGGCCGTAGGTCGTCTTCCGGATCGCGACCATCGGCGGCACGCTCGATGCCTGAAGGGCCGGGAAGGCGGCGCCCGCGACGGCCGTGACCACGCCGATCCCCATCGCGATCGCGATCGTCTCGGGCGGGACGACGACGTTGCTGACGTCGACGGTCGAGACGAGGAGCTGGATCTGCCGGGCCGCCTGCTCGATCAGGCCGTAGGCGAGGACGATGCCGAGGAGGGCGCCCGCGCCCGAGCTGACCGCGCCGACGAAGGCGGCCTCGATCACCAGGGCGAGGACGAGGTCGCGGCGGCGCGCCCCGAGCGCGCGCAGGATCCCGAGATCCTTCACCCGCTCGACGACCGAGAGCGACAGGGTGTTGAAGATGATGAAGACGCCGATGAGCATCGCGAGGATCGTGATGCCGAGGAACGTCGTCCGCTGCTGCGCGACGATGTAGTCGAGCATCGGGTTGCGGCCGCCGACGTCGCGCACCTCCCACGCTCGCTCGGAGGCGGAGCGGCCGGCCTCGTCCGCTCCGGGCGGGACGATCCCGACGATCGCGGCGCGGATCGCCCCGGCGACGACGTCGCGCTCGACGCCGTCCGCGAGGGCGACCTCGATCCGGTCGAACCGGTCGCCGCGGGCGAAGCGGCGCTGGGCGGTGGCGACGCTCGTCACGACGATGTGGCCGGCGGCCGCCGCCGCGGCGCCCTCGTCCTCGAGGATGCCCGCGACCGTGAAGCTCGTCAGCCCCGCCCGGGTCTCGATCGGGAGCGAGCCGCGCAGCCCGAGCCCGGCGCGGGTCGCGAAGCTCCGGCTGACGATGACCGCGTCGGGCACCATCAGGAGGACGGCCGGATCGAGCTCGGCGGTCGGCGCGGCGAGGCCGGCCTCGTCCTTGAAGCGGTACTCGCGCAGGGCCGCGTCGCGGACGAAGTCGATCCCGAGGACGACGACCGACGCGCGCTGATCCGGGGCGAGGGTCGCCTCCTGGATGACGGGCGCGGCGGCCGCGACCCCCTCGACCGCCTCGATCGCCGGGAGGGCCGCCGCCGGCACGCCGAGCCCGCGGGTGACGATCAGGTCGGCCCGCCCGCGCATCGCCGCCTCGCTCCGATCGAACGAGGCGAGGATGCTCGCCTCGGTCACCCGCGTCGAGACGAACAGGGCGACCGCGAGGGCGACCGAGCTCGCGGCGAGCGCATAGCGCAGCTTGCGGCGCCAGAGATGTCGGAGCGAGAAGACCCGGAACAGCCGGACCGCGCCGGTCACGGCTTCGCCGCGCCTGCGCCCGCGGCCTCATCCGCGACGGGCAACGGCGGCTCCTCGGGGGGCGCGATGCCCGGCGCGTCGGCGCCCTCGTCGACGAGGCCGTCGCGGATCACGACGAGGCGTCCCGCCTGCTTCGCCATCGCGGCGTCGTGCGTCACCATCACGACCGTCTTGCCCGGCTCGTCGGCGACGCTCCGGATGAGGGCCATGATCTCGGAGCCGGTCGCCGAGTCGAGGTTGCCGGTCGGCTCGTCGGCGAGCAGCACCTCGGGGTCGCTCATGAGCGCCCGCGCGATCGCCACCCGCTGCATCTCGCCGCCGGAGAGCTCCTCGGGGATGTGATCGGTCCGATCGCGGAGGCCGACGCGCTCGAGGAGCGCCGCGGCGCGATCGCGCGTCTCCGCCGGGCGCGCCCCGTCGAGCAGCCGCGGCAGGGCCACGTTCTCCGCGACCGTCAGAGTCGGGATCAGGTTGAAGAACTGGAAGACGAACCCGAGGCGACGGCGGCGCAGGAGCGTCCGCTCGGCGTCGGAGAGCTCGGACGTCGTCGCGCCGGCGACGGTCACCCGTCCCGACGACGGCAGGTCGAGGGCGCCGGCGAGGTGGAGCAGCGTGCTCTTGCCCGAGCCGCTTCGCCCCATCACGGCGACGAACTCGCCCGACTCGATCTCGAGGGAGACGCCGCGGAGCGCGTGGACCTCGCGGCGGCCCTGGGCGTAGCTCTTCCGGACGTCGTCGAAGACGATCATCACGCTCCCGGCGGGCCGGTCGCCGGCGAGGGCCCGGTCTCGTGGCAGGGGTGGCGCCGGGCCGCTCGACCCGGAACGGCTTGGACGCGCGGTGCGCAGCCGTGTCGCGCGCCATCTGGCCGGCGGGCCGCTCCGGCGTCAAGCCGGTCGGTTGCCTCGGTCGCGGCGAGCAGCGATCATCCGGGCGAGCGCTTCGAACCGGCGCTCGCGCGAGCTTTCCCCCGACCATGGCGACGCCGTCCTCACCGCGCGACCCCGAGCCGCTCCCCTCGACCGATCCGGGCGATCCGGGCGATCCGGCGCGGAGCTTCTCCGACCTGGCCGACGTCGCGCGCGACGCGCTCGGCGAGTCGATCGGTGGCTCGCCCGGCGGCCGGGTCGTCGGTCGGTCGGGGGCGTCCGGCGCGGCGCCGCTCCCCGAGGCGATCCTCCCCCCGACGACGGCCCCGCTGCCGCCCGAGGTCGCCGCCGCCGCGCGCGATCCCGCGCGGGTGGTCGGGCGCTACGTCCTCGTCCGCGAGCTCGGGCGCGGCGGGATGGGCGTCGTCCACGGCGCGTGGGACACGATCCTCGGGCGGCCGGTCGCGATCAAGTCGATCCTCGAGACGGCGATCTCCGGACGCGCCCTCGCCCGGTTCGAGCGCGAGGCGCGCGCGGTCGCGCGCCTCCAGCACGAGGCGATCATCCCGGTGCACGAGGTCGGCCGGCATCGCCGCCTCCCCTACATCGTGATGAGCTACATCGACGGCGAGAGCCTCGAGGCGCGTCTCCGGCGCGGGCTGCCGCCGCCGCGCGAGGCGGCTCGCCTCATCCGCGAGGTCGCCGCGGCCCTGGCGCACGCCCACGAGCGCGGCGTCATCCACCGCGACGTGAAGCCCGAGAACGTGATCGTCGACGGGGCCGGCCGACCGCATCTCATGGACTTCGGGCTCGCGCGCGAGGTCGACGGGCAGGGGGAGCGCATCACGGTGAGCGGCCAGATGGTCGGCACGCCCGCCTACATGTCCCCCGAGCAGCTCAACCAGCAGGAGGCCGGGCCGGCGACCGACATCTGGGCGCTCGGCGGCACGCTCTACCGGGCGCTGGTCGGGCGCCCGCCGTTCGAGGCGGAGTCGATCGTCAACCTCGCCCGGCAGATCCTCGTCGACGCGGTGGTTCCGCCCCGTCGGCAGCGTCCGGCCGTCCCGGCCGACCTCGAGGCGATCGTCCTCCGCTGCCTCGAGAAGGCGCCGGCCGATCGTTACCCGTCCGCTGCCGCCCTCGGCCGCGACCTCGAGCGGTTCCTCGCCGGCGACTCGATCGATCCGGTGACCCGAGGGCGGCGGGCGCGGTCGTCGGCGCCGATGATCGTCGCCGGCGCGGTGCTGCTCGGCGTCGCGGCCGCCGTCGCGGTCGTCCTCGGGATGCGCGGGGCCGGCTCGATGCCGGCGGCCGTCGCGTCCGGCTCGCGCGCGCCGGAGAGCGCGCCGGAGAGCGCGGCGAGCGGGAGCCGGCTTCCGGCCGCTCCCGAGGGCTGGCACCGACAGTGGACGTCGCGCGCCGGCGAGACGCGGCTCGTGCCCGACGCCCTCTGGGACGAGGCCGGCCAGACCGCCGATCCGCTCCGCGGCCTCGACGGCGCCGACCAGGCGGCGCTCGTCGCGGCGTTCGACGGGCTGGTCACGGTCCAGCCCGACGGGCGCGTGTCCGTCCGCTACGACCCGACCGGACCCGCCGTGCGCATCGAGATCGAGACGCGGGCCGGTCTCTTCACCCGGCGGACCGACCGGGCGTACCGTCCGCTGGCCGGTCGGCCCGGCCCCGACCGGGAGCCGAGCCTCCGCATCGAGGCGCCGAATGACGCCCCGGGCGTCAGCCTGATGCCGGGGCGCGCGAGCTGGGACGACGTTCGCGTCGGGGTGCGCCTGCATCTCGAGAAGCTCGATGGCACCGAGCTCCGGATTCAGCTCGGCGGCAGCGAGCTCGACCTCGCCTTCGAGGGGCGGAGCCGACGGCTCGCGATCGGCTCGGCCGCCGAGAGCTTCGACTCGATCGGCGCGTGGCACGACGTCGAGCTCCAGCCGACGGCGCCCGTCGGCGGACGGGTCCGGGTCGACGGGGTCATCCGGGCGACCCTCGAGGCGCCCGCCGGCGAGCTCGCGACCCGCGCGTCCCGCCCGCGCGTCTCCATGCGCGAGGGGATCTTCGAGTTCGCGCGGCTCGACGTCTCCGGTCGTCCGCGCAGCGCCGACGTCGCCGCCCTGGCGATCGTGCCGGCTTCGCTCGGGACATCGTCGCGGGTCGCGGTGCGCTTCGCGGTCGAGTCGACCCGCGGCGCCGGTGGGCCGCTCGTCGGCATCGGCGACCCGTCCGGGGGCGGGGACGCGATCGTCGCCGAGGTCGACGGCGCCGAGGTCACCCTGCGCCACGGCGCGCGCCTGCTCGGCGTCGGCTCGGTCGCCGGGCTCGACGCGGCCGGACTCGCCGGGACGATCGTCCTCGAGCGACGCGACGACCTCGTCGTGCTCCGGCTCGCAATCGATGGCGGCGAAGCGCTCGAGCTGGAGCGAGCGGCGCCGCTCCCGCTCGCCGCGCCGCGGGCGAACGCCTTCTACGGCTCGACCGGTCCGCGCGTGCGCTTCGACGAGGTCGCCGTCGACGACGGGCCGAGCGATCGGGCGCGCGCGGCGTGGGACGCGGCCGGCGCGACGGGGACGGTTCCGGCGATCGGCGAGGAGCCGGGCGAGATCGGCGGCCTGGATGCGTGGCGCCGTGGCGCGGTCGCCCTCGACCGGGCGGTCGGCGTCGCCGCGGACTCGCTCCCCGACCCGGCGGGCTACGGGCCGAACCTCCTCGCCGCCCTCGCGCACCTCGAACGCGCGGACGACCTCCCCGGGTCGGTCGGCCACGATCGCCTCGCGCGCCTCACCCTCGCGCGCATCCTCGTGGGCGACGGGGCGGGCGCGACGGCGACCGTGCGCGAGCTCATCGAGCGCGTCGGGCTCGACGAGGCGCGGCAGCGCATCGACGTTCTCGAGGCGAACGGCGGGCGCCCCTGTCTCGTGGAGCGCCTCGTCGAAGGAGGTTACGGGACCGGGATGCTCGCCTTCGCCCCGATCGTCGGCCACGCCGCGGCGTGCGTCGCTGCCGAGCTCGCGCCTCCCGACGCGCGCGCCGATCCGCTCTACCTCCAGGGGCAGGCGCTGCGGAACATCGTGACGCGCTCGGTGAAGGCGGAGCGCGACGGCCGCGGCGGTCCCGAGGTGCTCTCGGCGGAGGAGCGGGCGAGCTTCCTGAGCCGCGCCGAGGAGCGGTTCGCCGAGGCGCACGCCGCGGGCCGGCCGATCGAGGACATCGACGCCGAGCGGATCGCGATCTTCCTCCTGCGCGGCGAGCTCGCGCGGGCGATCCCTCTCCAGCTCGCGCGGCTGGAGCGGCAGCCCGAGTACTGGTTCAACTGGCTCGACCTCGCCCAGACGCTCTGGCAGCTCGGCCGTCGCGTCGACGCGCTCGAGGCCGAGATCGGCGGGCTCGCCCGGGCGCCCGGCGAAGGCGTGATGCAGCAGCGGCTCGTTCAGCTGCTCCGGAGCTGGGAGCAGCTCGTCCCCGATCGGCCCGGCCTCGCCGCGATCGCGATGGTCGTCGTCGCCGATGGCCTCACGAATCCGAGCGAGGCGGCGCTTCGGCGCCAGGAGGCCGGCGCGATCGCCGGCGCCGTCGACCTCGCCGCGTCGAGCCGCGACGCCGACCTCGCCCGCTACGCGCTCGTCCGGCTGGGCCTCGCGCCCGCCGGAGAGCTCGATCGTCGCGCCGACCGGCCGACCCTCGATCTGCTCCGCGCGCGGAAGGCGCGCTCCGACGAGGTGCGCGAGATCCTCGGACGCGCGCGGTCGGATCGGCTGGTCGAGTCGCTCATCCTCCTCGACCCGATCCTGCGCCCGCTCCTCGTCGACGAGACCGACGAGGGAGACTGATGTCGTCCGGAGCGAGCGCCGCGTCCGGGCCGCCGGACGGCCGCCGTCGCAGCTCGCGGTCGAAGCGAGCGCCGCCGCCCCCGCCGCCACCCCCGCCGAGCGAGCGCGAGACCCGGATCTCGGAGCGTCTTCCGCGCGCCGACGATCGTCCGCCTTCCGCGCGCGCGGCGGCCGTGTCGGGGCGCGGGCGCGTCCCGACCCGTCCGCCGACCGCGCTCCCCACGCCGGCGCCGCCCGGCGCCGCGTCGGCGCGACCGCCGAGCTCGCGGGCGCGGACGGCGGGCGCCTCGCCGCGTCCCGACGCGGCGTCGGTCGGGAGGACGCCTCACCCCGGCGGGGATCCTCTCGGCGGGTCGGGTCCCGACGCGCTCGACGCCGACCTGGACGACGCGACGCGGGCGGCGATCGCCGATCCAACCCGACGCGTCGGGCGCTACGTCCTCGTCGAGGAGCTCGGGCGCGGCGGGATGGGCGTCGTGCATCGTGGCTGGGACCCGGCGCTGCGCCGGGCGGTGGCGATCAAGCTCGTCCTGCTGCGTCCCGACGGCGGTCCGGCGACCGAGCGCGAGCGGACGCGCTTCGCCCGCGAGGCGCGCGCCGCCGCCCGGCTCCGGCACCCGGCGATCGTGAGCGTCCACGAGGTCGGCGAGCACGAGGGGCGGCCGTTCCTGGTGATGGACCTCATCGGGGGCGACAGCTTCGACGCCGTCCTCGCGCGCGGCAAGCTGCCGCCGCGGCGCGCGGCCGAGGTCGTCCGCGCGATCGCCGACGCGCTGGAGGCGGCGCACCGCGACGGGATCGTCCATCGGGACGTGAAGCCCGCGAACATCCTCGTCGACCCCGACGGGCGGGCTCATCTCACCGACTTCGGCCTCGCCGTGGCGCCCGACGATGAGGCCGACCGCCTGACGCGGACGGGGCAGATCGTCGGGACGCCGTTCTACGTCTCGCCCGAGCAGGCGCGCGGCGACCGCGACGCGGTCGGACCGCGGAGCGACGTCTACGCCCTCGGCACCGTCCTCTACGAGGCGCTCGTCGGGGAGCCGCCGTTCGGCGGGGAGAACGTCCTCGAGCTGCTCCGCCGCATCTTCCAGGAGGACCCCGCGGCGCCGCGGGCGCGTCGGCCGAGCATCCTCCCCGACCTCGAGACGATCACGCTACGCTGCCTCGAGAAGGACCCCGCGCGACGCTACCCGAGCGCCGAGGCGCTCGCCGCCGACCTCGGGCGCTTCCTCGATGGCGAGGCGATCGAGGCGCGGCCGCTCGGGCGGCGCGATCGGCTCGCGCGATGGGCGCGCCGGAACCGCGCCCTCGCGGCGACGGCCGTCGGGGCGGTCGCGGCGGTGGCCGGTCTCCTCGGCGTGCTCGCGGTTCGCGAGGTGGGGCGGCGGAGCGAGCTGCGCTCGCTGCTCGCCGTCGCCGAGGAACGGCGGGCGACCGCGGAGCGCGAGGGCGAGCGGGCCCGGAGCGAGAGCGACCGCGCGACGGCGGCGCTCGCCCAGGCGGAGCGAGCCGCCGAGGAGGCGCGCTCCGAGCGGCAGCGCGCGGAGGCGGAGCGGCTCGGCGCGGTCGCGGCGGGGCGCGCGAAGGACGCGCTCCTCGCGCGGGCGCTCGTCGAGAAGGGGGAGCGGCTCCTCGCGGAGGGACGCCCGGCGGCGGCCGCCGCCCTGTTCGCCGAGAGCCTCCGGACGGTCGAGAGCGCCGAGGCGCGCGGCGGGCTCGCGGTGACGCTCCCACGGGTCGGGCGGACCGAGTGGGTCGGGCCGAGGCTGGACGCGGGGACCGCGGTCGCGGCGAGCCCCGACGGGCGGAGGGTCGCGGTCGGCGAGGCGGGCGGCGTGATCCGGATCTTCGACCTCGAGACCGGCGACGAGCTCGTCGTGATGCGGGCGCATCGGAGCTGGATCCCCGCCCTCGCGTGGAGCCATGACAGCGCGCGCCTGGCGAGCGGCGGATGGGATCGGGCAGTCCGGGTGTGGGATCCCAGGACCGGCGCGCGGCTCGGGAGCTTCGACGGGCATCGCCACTGGGTGCAGGCGCTCGCGTGGGGGCCGCGCGGCGAGCGCCTGGCGAGCGCGAGCCTCGACGCGACGGTGCGGGTGTGGGATCCGACCGCCGGCGAGGCGAAGCTCACGATCACGGGGCCGGCGCCGATGGCGGCGCTCGCGTGGAGCCCCGACGGCGCGCGCATCGTCACCGGCGGATGGGAGCGGCCGGTCCGCGCGTGGGAGGCGGCGACCGGCGCGGCGATCGGCGAGCTGCTCGGCCACGAGGGCTCCATCGAGGGCATCGCGTTCTCGGCCGACGGGACGCGGCTGGCGACCGCCGACAGCGAGGGGGGCGTCCGGATCTGGGACGGCGCGAGGCTCGCGCCGATCGCGACGCGCACCGCGCCCGGCGTGTGGCACCACGGCGTCGCCCTCGCGCCCGACGGCTCCCGGGTCGTGGCGGCGTCGCGCGACGGCTCGCTCCGTCTCTGGGATCTGCCGGAGCGAGGCGTCGCGAGCGCGGCGCGCGCGATCGAGGCGCACGACGGCGAGGCGACCGCCGTCGCCTTCACGCCCGACGGGAGCCGCGTCGTGTCGGTCGGCGACGACCGGGCGGTGCGCGTCTGGGACGTCGTCTCGGGCGAGGTCGTCCTCGAGGCGGCGTCGCCGCGTCCGCGCGCGCGGAGGATGGCGGTGAGCCCCGACGGCCGGAGCGTCGCGGTGACCGGCCTCTTCGACGAGGTCGTCCGCATCCTCGACGCCGAGACGCGCCGCGAGGTCGCCCGGTTCGCGACCGAGGACTCGCGCTTCACCGTCATGGCGTGGGACGCTCGGAGCGGCGAGTTGATCACCGGCCACGACGATGGTCGGATCCGGCGCTGGAAGCCGGGGCAGGCGACGCCGGTCGACGAGGCGGTCGCGCACGAGGGGACGGTCGGCGCGATCGCGGTCGCGGCGGGCGGGGTCGTCGCGACCGGCGGCGCGGACGGGAAGATCCGGGTGTCGGGCGGCGAGGCGTTCGAGGCGCATGACTCGGGCGTGGAGGAGCTCGCCCTCGATCGGGAGGGGCGTCGCGTCGCCTCGGCATCGGCCGGAGACGGCATCGCGGTCTTCGACGTGACGAGCGGCGAGCGCCTCGCCCACGAGACGGTCGCTCACGGGGGATTCACCAACGGGCTCGCCTGGACCGGGGACGGGCGGCTGCTCTCGGCCGGCGCCGACGGTCGGGTGACGCTTCGCCGGCCCGAGGACCTGAAGATCGTCGAGGTGCTGGTCGAAGGCCGAGGACGCATCGGCCGGATCGCCGTCACCGCCGACGGGCGCCGCGTCGCCGTCGCCGGGGAGGCGGCGGGCGTCCTGGTCATCGACACGAGCGGTCGGGAGCTCGCGACGCTCGGCGGGCACGAGGGCGGCGCGTTCGGGCTGGCGTGGTCGCCCGACGGCGAGCGGCTGCTGACGGCCGACACGGAGGTGCTGCGGATCTGGGACGGCGAGAGCTGCGCGCGTCCGAGCACGCTCCGGTCGGCGGGCGAGATGCTCCGGGGCGTCGCGTTCGTCGGGGCGAGCGACCGGCTCGCTCTCGCGACCGGGCTCGGCAAGAACGTGGTCTGGCTCTGGGAGATCGGCGCGGTCGAGCCGAGCGCGCGCCTGGTCCGGCTCGAGGGGCACGAGAAGCCTGTCCGGTCCGTCGCGTCGGATGCGGCGGGCTCCGTCGTCGTCTCGGGCGGCGAGGACGCCCGCGTGATCGTCTGGGATCCGGCGACCGGCGAGGCGCGCCACGTCCTTCGCGGGCACGAGGCCGAGGTGCGCGATGTCGCCGTCTCGGCCGACGGGAGCGTCGCGGTGAGCGCCGACGGCGACGGCGTCCTCCGCGTCTGGGATCCGCGGACGGGGCAGGAGCGGGCGGGCTACCAGATCGGGGGGCTCGGGTTCGCGGTGAGCATCACGGCCGACGGCGGCCTCGTCGCCGCCTCGGGGGGCGATCACGGCAACTCGGTCGTCCTCATCGATCCGCGCGACGGCACGATCGCGAGGCGGCTCGAGGACGAGGACACGGTCGCCGCCGTCGCGTTCTCACCGGACGAGACGCTGGTCGCCGTGGGAGGCTGGAGCCACGTCGTGCGGGTCTGGGACGTGAGGACGGGCGACGAGGTCGCGATCCTGCACGGCCACGAGGGAGGCGTGAACGCGATCGCCTGGAGCCCGGACGGCGAGCTGCTGGCGAGCGCGTCGGACGACGGGACGGTCCGGGTCTGGGAGCTGCGCGACGGAGGCCGCGCCCGCGCGCGCATCCCCGGCCACCCCGGCTCGGTGCTCGGCGTCGCCTGGTCCGCCGACGGCAAGCGACTCGCGTCGTCGGGGACGGGTCGGATCGTCCACCTGTGGGACCTCGACGCCGGCGGACTCCGCGAGAGCGCCGAGCAGCTCGCCGGTCGGATCTGGCGGACGACCGGATTCCGCGTTCAAGACCTGGAGCCAGTCCAGGTGACGAATCGTCTCCAGAAGCGCTGAACGAAACGAAGGACGCACGAAGGGGTCAGGTCTCGGATGTTCGCATTAGGGGCGGTGATGCGAACCTACGTGGCCGGACCCCGTGGGACGTCCGCGGGCGTTGGGGCGGTGGGGGTG
>JAJDCQ010000159.1 GCA_029260755.1 Planctomycetota bacterium
ATGGAAGCCAGGCGAATTCGGCATTCACTTCCAGCGGATCGGAGCCGGGAGAAGAGACGGAAGGACGAACGGGGAGCCGCCACGTCGGCCCCCCTGAGATTCCCCTTGACGGAGGGGCCTTCCCATGGAAGACACGGAGGGCACGGAGGGGATCCGGGTCTTCGACCGCTCGGCGCGTCCTCCGTGAGTCCTCCGTGTTCTCTGTGCCTCCGTGGTGACATCTGCTCGCCGAAGGCGAGCCCATCGGCACCTGAACGAGCTTGATAGTCCCGGCTCGGTCTAGCTCGGGCTCGCTCCTGATCGGTTCCGCTGCGACGGAGCCCGCGCCGCTTTCGATGACCGGGAGTCACACCCGGGCTCCAGCGGCGCCACCGACATCACACCGAACCAAAGACTGGCCCGCTACTTGAAGCCCTGACCCGGCGAGCGGCACTGAGCGTGCGATACGGCTCCTCCCATCCAAACGAGAGGAGTCGAGACGTGAAGAGCAACCAGACAGAGACCCGCCGCTTCGCCCCGTCCCGCCTGACGATGGTCGCGATCGCGGCCGTCGCCGTGACCGTCGGCTATCGTCTGCTTCCGCGATCGGCGTCGCCCGATCCCCTGCCGACCGCCGCGGCGGCCGACGCGGAGGACGACGGTCCGCGCCCGGCCCCGCCGGCCGAGCCAGCGGCCCCTTCGCCCGCCGCAACTCCGGAAGGGCCGTCCGAGCCCGAAGAGGAGTGGTGGGAGCCGCTCGCAACCGGCGAGCACGCCCCGGTCGACACCGTCGTCAAGGTGATCGCCGAGCACGAGATGACGATCCGCCACAACCTCGAGCGCCCGGTCTTCGTCCGGGCCCTCTTCGAAGGCGAGCCCGTCCCCGAGATCCCGATCATCGTCAGCCACATGATGCTGAAGAAGGACACGCAGATCGGCCTCTTCGAGCAGCGGGCCGACGCGCGGGGCCGCCTCGCCTTCACCGCGAAGAACGGCCGCTTCAAGATCAAGGTGCATGCCCGCCATGGCTACTACGGCGAGACCCACGCCCGCCTCGACTTCCTCGACCGCCAGCTCGTCGTCACGCTCGAGCTGAAGAAGGCCGTCACCCTCACCGGCCGGATCGTCGACGAGCGGGGCGCGCCCGTCGAGGGTCCGATCTTCCTGTCCGGCGATGGAGGGGACAGCGTTCAGCACGAGTACGCCAACGAGGACGGGACGTTCCAGATCGGTCCCTTCCAGCCGGGCACCCTCTCGCTCCACCTCGAGCACCGGTTCCACCACTTCAGGTCGATGTTCTTCCAAGAGGTCGAGGCGGGACAGGGTCCCATCACGATCGTGGTGCCCGACGGACATCAGCGACCCGTCCGAGACATCGTTGCCGAGGTCTACACCGTCCCCGGCGTTCCGACCCACTTCGACGCGCTCCTCCGAGGAGGCGGTAACGCTCTCAAGGTGCTGCACGACGCTCGACCCGCTCCCGCGGGAATCCCGCTGCGCTACGGAGTCACGACCGAGGGTTCCCTCCGGATCCGGGGCGTCGCCGGGCGACCGGCTCATGGCGTGACCAGGGAGTCGCAGCGGGACTGGCTGATCTTCCACGTCGACAACCACGACCTCCACGAGGACGAAGGCGCGGTGCGCATCTTCCTGGTGCCGCTCCGAGCAGCGCTCGGCTACACCGACGAGTATCGAGCGGCCCTCCGCGAGCGCATCGAGGGAGCGCGCTCCACGCGGAAGCGTCGTCTCGGCGACGACTGACCGAACCCGACCCGCCCCACGCCAACACGACGACGGCCGGCGCCCCGCGCGCCGGCCGTCGGCGCATTGGCCACCGTTCCCGGTGGCCCCGCCCCGCGCTGCGCTGCAACCGCCGCGAAGCACCGCGAGAGGCAGCGACGGGCTCGAGTCGGACCGATGACCTGGAGTCACACCCCTGCCCTCGAACGAGCCGATGCACGGCTGGCGCCGCGCCGCCGGGAACGAGCGCAAACCCCCATCACTCCTGCCTCTGCGGACGAAAGGCGGGCCCACCGACGAGGCCACCGACGGACCTGGCACCGGAGGTGCTCTATGGCCTGTCGAACGGCGCAAGTCGCCCCAGAGAGGAGTCGGAGATGAGAAACATACGTGATATCGGGACCCGGAGCGATCGCTGGTGGATTCTGAAGGCGCTCGCCGTCATCTGCATCGTCCACCTGCTGGCATCGGCCCGCGCGGCCGTGGCTCTCGGCCAAGACGAGCCCCGTCAGTTCGAAGGCGTCACCGAGGACGGGCGCGCGTTCACCGCGTCGATCGTCGGCGACAACGCCGTCGTCCAGCTCGGCGAGGGGAGAGCGCAGAGCTTCCCCATCGCTGCCGCCGGGCGAAGAGTCGTCGGCCTCGAGGTCGTCGTCCGTGACGAAGAGACGTTCAACCGGAGCCTCCAGCGGATCTTCGCCACGCCCGAGGCCGCCGTTCCGAGCCTCGTCGTGACGCCTATCTTCGAGCCGGCCTCGACCGGCTCGCGCGAACCCGAGCGGGTGCCCTCGGACGCGCCGCCGCCGGCGGGCCCGACGTCCGACGCCTTCGAGCGCCTCTTCGACGCCACCCGCGCCGAGAGCGACGAGCCGCAGGACGACCTCGAGCTCACGATGCTGCGCGTCCGCACCGAGAGCCAGCCCGAGCTGACGGCCGGCACCGCGGTCGTCCGATTCCGCGACGAGGTCCGCTACGAGATCACGACCGAACCCGCCGGCCGCGAGAACGACGTGGAGGTGTTCCTCCTGACCGACGACGGCTCGGAGTCGAGCCTCGGCACGGGCAACGGCAATTTCCGGTTCGCCGAGTCGCCCGACCGCGTGGGCGGCAAGCTGATCGCCCGGCTCGACGACACGAGCCGGACCGTCCGTCTCCGTCCCGAGTCGATTCGCGTCGACGCGTTCGTCGACGGGGACCGGGCGCGCGCCACGAGCGGTGAGATCGCCTCCGACGGCCGGACGACGCCCGGCGAGAAGCTGGTCGTCCAGAAGGGCGAAGCGATTCGATTCACCGTCGCGCCGGATCGGGGCGGCGAGTCGTTCACCATCACCGATGGCACGCAGCGCACGAACGTCTCCGGACGGATGACGACCGACGACCGCGCCCTCCGCGGCGGGAGCTTCCAGGCGGCGCTCGCTCGACTGGCCGAATCGCCCGTGATCGACATCGACGTGGTCGAGCTCATGGCGATCCACCTCGAGACCGACGACCTGACGGCCACGGCGAGCCGGGATGCGCCGCAGGAGACCCCGGCGCGGGCCACCCGAGAAGACGTCGCCCGCGCGACGCTTCGCCTCGAGATGATCCCCGAAGGGCACTCCTTCCGCGGACGCATCGGGGTCGCGGGAACGAAGCTCGGCAGCTCGAGAACGCACGAGCAGCCCTTCGAGGGAACGGAGGCCCCGTTCGCCCCTCTCCTGAAGGCCGCCGGTCGCCTCCCCACGGCCGTTCGCATCGAGGTTCGGCCCGACCGGGGCGACGCGCTCGAGCTGTCGGTCCGGATCACGAACAGGCAGGCCGACGGGCGGTTCGACGTCGAGGGCCCCGTCAGTCTCTTCCCGGGCGAGCGCTCCGTCACCCAGGGAGGCTCGCCGTTCCTCGGCCACCTGCCGTTCGTCCTCGCGAAGCGCGGTCCTCGTTCCGAGCAGCTCCACATCGCGGATCTCGAGGTGGTCGAGGAGTTCGAGGAAGGGCCCGGCCTCCTCGAGGCAGGCAGCGTCGCGTTTCGGCCGCTCGAGAACGAGAAGGCCGACGAGATCGTCGGGACGGTCACCCTGAAGGCGCGCGAGGATGCGCTCCCCGACGGCGTTCGAGAGCGCTCGACCCAGCTCGTCGTCTACACGCGCGGTCCCAACCGCCGACGCCTCGACGCCGTCGAGGTGGTCGTGAACCGCGTCAAGGTCGAGATCGTCGCGCTCCCGAGGACCATCTTCGCGAGCACCGACGGCGCCCTCTGGATCGAGTTCCGGGTGACGTCGGAGGCGCGGCGGCCGAAGGAGAACCGCCACTTCGAGTTCGATGAGATCACCTGCCGGTTGTTCCAGACCGAGAACACGTCGAAGACGATTCGTCGCCAGCTCCTCAGCGCCCAGCTCGAGACGAAGGAGACCCTCCTCCGCGACCCCGAGCACCCTGGTCGCTACGTCGTCTCCCTTCCGGCCGAGATTCTCCGCGAGCTCGAGCCCGCCTCCGACAAGGACAACCCGACGCTCTCGCGCTTCCGGATCGACGACCTCGATGTCCAGATCGAGGTCGCGTGTCGTCCGGTCGACTCGAAGGGCTCCGCCCCGGCGGATGCGCCCGAGCTCCGCGGCACGTCGAACAAGAAGACGCTCCGGTCGGCCTGGACTCACCAGATCACCTGCGTCGACCAGGGGAAGCCGAAATCCGGCAAGCTCGAGTGGATCGAAGCGATCGCGCTGGCGACGCTGACCGGCGTGACGAGCGAAGGCGATGCGACGACGGTCTCGGTCGGCAAGCGGCGCGTCGAGAACATCGCCGGCTTCCCGGGCAAGCACGACTTCGGCGCGCGCGGCTACCGAGACGTGGCCCGCTTCCTCGCGGGTCACCAACGCCCCATCGTCACTCACGAGCTCACGAAGACCGGCGGGTCGATCGGCGTCGAGGCGGCCGGCCAGGTCCACCCCGGAGTCGCGAGGAAGGCGAAGCTTCACCTGAGCACCCAGGACCACGTCCTCGCCGCCGTCTTCGGGGTCCATCACGCGTACACGCCGAGCCCGACCTCGACCTTTCCGGAATTCGAGGCGGTGAAGGGTGACTCGAACCGGACCGAAACCGCAAACATCGAGCTCGACCTTCGGCCCGCGTTTCACTACCAGAGCAACCTCGATGACGTCGTCGGCGGCACCCGATTCCGGCCGGGCGTCTTCGCGGACGAGATCCTGACGATGACGAACACTCTCGCGGACATCGGGCTCGCCAAGGGACACCCGATCACTCAGGGGATTGCCCTGGCCGTGAAGGCGTTCGTGCTCGGCCGCGAAGCGCTGGCGGCCCTCGGCGTCTTCGGCGCGAGCGACCTCGACTTCGATACGATCGACTTCCCCATGTCCTTCAACGGCGCCGCTGCCGCGATCACCGTCTCGATGGACGACCGCGCCGCGGTGAGCCTGCAGCCGCGCGGCAAGGTCATCAGCCGAGTCACGTTCCCGCAGAGCAGGAGCTTCGACCGCGGCCGGAGCTCCGACAGCCACCCCCGGGCGGAGTTCCGAACCGCCCAGTCGTTTCAGAGCGGCGAGATCTACGTCTTCACGGTGCAGACGAACGTGTCGGTCTGGGGCGCGACGCACAGCCCCAAGACCTCGAAGACGCCCGTCGTGACGGGACTCGAAGTCGAGTTCGAGGGAGACTTGAAGTGGTCGATCCAGTGGAAGGGTACCGACTGACCAACCCCGAGCAGATCCCCCTTGACGCCCCCCCGCCCCCGGGCAGAATCGCCCGGAACGCGACCGACGGCCGGCGCCATCCTGGCGCCGGCCGTCGGCCATCCGCCTCACCGCACATCGACTCCAAGGAGACGACGACCATGGCCGGCCGAATCGATGCGATCCTCGCCGAGAAGAAGATCGAGCTTCCCAAGGCCTCGACGCCGGCGGCGGCCTACGTCCCGTTCGTGAAGACGGGCAACCTCGTCGTCGTCGCCGGGCAGGTCACCGTCTGGAACGGGGAGTGGAAGTTCATCGGGAAGGTCGGCGCCGACTTCACCATCGAGCAGGGCCAGGAGGCGGCCCGCCTGTGCGGGCTCAATATGATCGCCCATCTCCGGAACGCCTGCGACGGCGACCTCGACCGGGTGACCCGCGTCGTTCGCCTCGGCGGGTTCGTGAACGCTGGACCCGACTTCCACGACCACCCCAAGGTCATCAACGGGGCGAGCGAGCTGATGATGGACATCTGGGGCGACGCCGGGAAGCACGCCCGCGCCGCCGTCGGGTGCTCGTCGCTTCCGTTCAACGTGGCGGTCGAGATCGATGGGATCTTCGAGGTCGCCTGATCGGTCGGTCGGCGGGCTCGCCTTTGGCGAGCAGGATGTCACCACGGAGACACGGAGGACACGGAGAATCCACGGAGCAGATCGCGGGGGCTTCCGATGAGCCGTGCGGCCCTCGCGCTCACCGCAGTGGCGCCAACCCGGGTCGAGCTGCCCGCGTTTCTCCGTGAATCCTCCGTGTCCTCCGTGTATCCGTGGTGACGACCATCTTCGCCGAAGGCGAAGCCAGCCACGGCCTAGCGATCCTCGTGAGGGAAGAGCACGCCTCGGGCGAGCTTCCCGGCGGGGTCGAGCGCCCGCCGGGTCGCGCGCATCTGCTCGATCCCCTCCTCGCCGTAGAGCTGCCTCAGCAGCGCCTGCTTGAGCGGGTTCCTCCCGACGCCGTGCTCGGCGAGGGGTGATCCCCCGCGGGCGACCACCTCGCGTCCGAGCTCGAGGATCGCCTCCTCGCCGCTCGTGACGTCGGCGAGGCTGCTCGGGATCACGTTGGGGTGGACGTTCCCGTCGGAGATGTGGCCCCAGATCGCCACGTCGAGGCCGCGGCTGCCGAACGCTTCGCGATAGACGTCCATCATCTCGCCGAACCGCTCGTAGGGAACGATCATGTCGGCGGCGACCTTGTGGATCCCCGCGTCGACCTCTCGCTTCGCCTTCTCGACCCGATGGTTCACCGCGACCGGCACCGCCTCGCGCACCGCGAAGAGCTGTCCCGCGCGCCGCGCGTCGCCGGGCATTGCGACGAGGGTGTCCTCGGCGACGTCGTAGCCGTCGAGAATCCGGAGGAGCGCCACGATGGCGCTCGCCCCGAGGTCGGAGCTCGGCGGGCGGCGCCCCTCGGCGAAGGCGGCCATCGCCTCGGTCGCCGCCTCGGCGTCCATCGCGCGGGGCACCTCGAGCGCGACCAGCAGCATCATCGCGAGGTGCTCGCCGAAGGTGATCCCCGTCTCGCGGTCCTTGCCCTCCTCGCGAAGGATCTCGATCGAGCGGCGGTCGACGTGCTCGATCGCGCGGACGTCGATCCCGCCGCCCTCGGGGTCCATCCACGTCAGGCGTGACCGGTCACGCAGGCTGCCGACCAGCTCGACGCCCGCCGCCTCGCTCCGCAGCGGCACGAGGCACCAGAGGACGGCCGGCGGCTCCTCGAGGAGGCGCAGGGTGACCTCGGTGACCACGCCGAGCGTTCCCTCCGAGCCGATGAAGAGGTCGACGAGGTCCATCCCCGGCGCGGCGTGGTAGCCGGCCGAGCACTTGGGGACCTCGGGCATGGCGTAGCCGGGCACCGACACGACAGTGACCGAGCCGTCGACCGCGACCACCTCGAAGGTGCCCTCGGGCGATGCCGTCACCGCGCCGCGCTCGAGGTCGAGCACCTCGCCGCTGGCGAGCACGACGGTGAGCCCCTCGACCCATCGCCGCGTCGTCCCGTACTTCCACGTCGCCGCGCCGGCGGCGTTCGTCGCGACCGTCCCGCCGACGAAGGCGCCGTCGAAGGTCGGGGCCGGCGGGTAGAACCGGTCGGCCTCGACGAGGCGCTGCGCGAGGGTCACCAGGGCGACGCCCGGGCCGACCCGGACGCGGTCGCCCTCGATCGGTCCGACCGCGTCCATCCGCGACGTCTGGAGGACGGCGTCTCCGTCGGGGACGGCGCCGCCGGTGAGCGAGCTCTGCGCCCCCTGCGGCAGCACCCGCGGCTCCTCGCGGAGCACCCAGGCGACCTCGCCCTCGGTCCTCGGCAGGTAGACCCGCTCGGTCCGTCCGCCCGGGAAACGCGAGGCGTCCTCGATGTAGGTCGCCACCTCGTCCGCCCCCTCCAGCATCGAGGGCCGCTGCACCGGTCCGCGCGGCGGCCGAGCCTCGACGACGTGGGCGCCGCGCTTCGCGATCACGAGCTCACCTCCAGGACGAGATTGCCGGCGTCCGCGACGACGAGGCCGGTCGGCCGGACTCCGTCCGCGACGGCGGCGGCCGGGCGCTCGGCGAGCCACTCGGCCGCGGCCGCGCGGTCGCGGAGCGGGGTCAGCCCGATCGCCCGCAGCGTCGCCTCGGAGACGCCCGGCGTGATCGCGCCGACCGCCACGTCGCGCGCCGCAGGGTCGGTCAGCGCCCGCAGCCGGACCGCCTTGTGATCCCCGAGCCGATACCCCTCCTCGGCAACGACGCGCCGGGCCGCCTCGAGGGTGGCCGCGCGCTCGAGCAGTCGAACGAACCGATCGATGCCCACCCCGCGGAGGCAGGCGGCCTCGAGGACGATCGCCCCGCCGCGCCGCACGGCGGCCTCGACGTTCTTGATCCCCTTGTCCGCCTGGTAGAGCGAGCGGTCGAGCGGCGGCTCGACCTGGCTCACCACGAGGTCGACCGGCGCGGTCGCGACCGCGGCCACCTCCCGGACGAGCGGGACGGCCTCGCGGAGCGCCGCGAGCGGCTCGCCGGCCGTCGCGGCCACGACCCGGCCGCCGACGATCAGCTCGTTCACCGCGAAGAGCTCCCGTCCCGCCGCGAGGGCGTCGACGATCGCGACGATCCCGGCGTGCACCGGATTGCCGTCGAGCGCGAGGGGGCGCGCGCCCGGCTCGAGGGCGGCGGCGTGATTCGCCTCGATCTCGTCGCGCGCGAGGACGCCGATCGAGAGCGTCTTGTGAGCGCCGGTCACGCCGGCGAAGTAGTGCGGCTCGAGGCTGCCGATCGCGAGGACGAACCGCGCCGCGGCGACGTCGCGCTGGAGCCGAAACGGCCCGACCGGGGCGAGGCTCGCCGCGTCGGTCGCGTCGTGCCACGTGATCGGGGCCGCCTCGGGACCGAGGCCGGCGTCGGCGAGCGCGGCCCGGATCGGACCGAGGTGCGCCTCGCGCTCGGCCTGCTCGGCGCGATGGCTCCCGGCGGCCACCACGATACGAAGCGCCGGGGCTTCCCCGCCGAGCCGGGCGCGCACCGCGAGCACCGTGGCGAGGGCGAGGTCGGTCCGCGTCGGGCGATGCGGGTCGTTCACGACGACCGTGACGGTCTCGCGCGCCGCGCTGGCCCGAGAGAGGAACGCCTCGAGCCCGGCGCTCGCGAGGGCCGCGGCGAGCACTTCGTCCTCGGGCGCGGACGCCGATCCCCGACGAACGGGACGCGGCGCCACGCGGCGAAGGTCGAAGCCGCTCAGGGTCTCCTCCCAGGACGGGCCGCTCATGGCGGCAACGGTAAGCCCGGCCTGGCACGAGGTCAACGTCCGCCGTGGACGATCGATGTCGCCCCGCGTTATAATCGCCGACCCCGCGGAACGATCCGATCCCCGCGAGCGACAGGAGCGATCCACCATGACCGAGGAGCGCGAGACCCTCGAGGCCGACGTCCTCTTCGTCGGCGGCGGCCCGGCGTG
Organism: Planctomycetota bacterium; assembly: GCA_029260755.1. GTDB lineage: Bacteria > Planctomycetota > J058 > J058 > JAJDCQ01 > JAJDCQ01. The sequence goes on from JAJDCQ010000159.1 coordinate 9,372, forward strand.
CCTCGCCGGCGCGATCCGCCTCGCCCAGCTCGTGAAGGACAACGGGATCGAGCTCGAGGACGGGATCTTCGTCGTCGAGAAGGCCGCCGAGGTGGGGAACCACCAGCTCTCGGGCGCCATCCTCGACCCGCGCGCCCTCACCGAGCTGCTCCCGGACTGGGAGAAGCTCGACCCGCCGCCGCCGTTCGAGGCGGACGTCGCGGGCGAGCGGATGTACTACCTCACCCAGGGCGGCAAGATCCGGATGCCGCTGCCGCCGCCGATGCAGAACCACGGCAACAAGGTCACCTCGCTCAACAAGCTCACCAAATGGCTCGGCGAGATCGCCGAGAAGAACGAGATCGAGGTGCTCGCCGGCTTCCCCGCCGCCGAGATCCTCTGGGACGGCACCCGCGTCGTCGGCGTCCAGACGGGCGATCAGGGGATCGGCCACGACGGCAAGAACAAGGCGAACTTCGAGCCGGGCACCAACATCAAGGCGAAGGTGACGATCTTCGGCGAGGGGAGCCGCGGCAGCCTCACGAAGAAGCTCGTCGCCAAGCTCGGCCTCGACGCCGGCTGTAACCCCCAGATCTACTCGACCGGCGTGAAGGAGGTCTGGGAGGTCCCCGAAGGACGGATCGCGCCGGGCGACGTGATCCACACGGCCGGCTGGCCGATCGACTGGGAGACCTTCGGCGGCTCGTTCATCTACGGAATGGACAAGAACCACGTCTCGCTCGGGTTCGTCGTGAGCCTCGATGCGCCCGACCCGTTCCTCGACCCGCACCGCAAGTTCCAGGAGTGGAAGAGCCACCCGCTGGTGAAGGGGATCATCGAGGGCGGCAAGCTCGTCCGCTACGGCGCGAAGACGATCCCCGAGGGCGGCTGGTACTCGATCCCGAGGCCCTGGTTCGACGGCGGGATGCTCGTCGGCGACAGCGCCGGCTTCCTGAACATGAGCCGCCTGAAGGGCATCCACCTCGCGATGAAGAGCGGAATGCTCGCGGCCGAGACGGCGATCGAGGCGCTCGAGAAGAAGGACCCATCCGCGAAGGTCACCGAGGGCTACCAGCGCCGCCTCGACGAGAGCTGGCTCAAGAAGGAGCTCTATCGGGTCCGCAACTTCCGCCAGCCGTTCCAGCGCGGCTTCCTGACCGGCGCCTTCTTCGCCGGGCTCGGGACGGTCACCTTCGGCCTGCTCCCGTGGGGGCGCTGGACGCTCGAGTCCGACCACGAGCGGATGCGCAAGCTCCCCGACGCCGAGCGGCGGCTCGCCGCGCGCGAGCCCGACGAGAGCCAGCCCGAGATGTCGATCAAGGGCGACGGAACCCTGATCTACGACAAGCTCACCGACGTCTACAACTCGGAGACGAACCACGAGGAGGATCAGCCCTGCCACCTCGTCGTCGCCGACACCGACGTGTGCCACAACCGCTGCACCTACGAGTATGGCAACCCCTGCCAGTACTTCTGCCCGGCGAACGTCTACGAGATGCTCAAGGCGGAGGCGGAGCCGGCGGGCGGCGGGGATGAGGCGGCCGACGGGAGTGCCGCGGCGGCGACGGCCACGGCGACGAGCGCCCCCCCGCGCACCCTGAAGATCAACTTCAGCAACTGCGTCCACTGCAAGACCTGCGACATCCGGGATCCCTACCAGATCATCACGTGGGTGACGCCGGAGGGCGGCGGGGGGCCGAACTACACCGGGCTTTGATCCGACCGGAACTCGCCGGGGGTGCGGCGGGTTCCTGAAGCGGGGACGGGCGCGGCGGGATGCCGCGAGGAGCCCGTTCCATGTCCCGGCCCCTGGTCGCCTCGGTCCTCGCCCTGGTCGTTCTCGGGCTCGCGTCGCCCCTCGCCCCATCGGTCGCCGACGACGCCGAGACCCGGCCTCCGCGCAAGCGGTTCTTCACTCCGAAGGATCCGCGCCCGGCGCACGACCCCTACCGCCTCGTCGCGATGGCGGCGCCTCCGGTCGAGGACCTCCCTCGGTCGGCGAGCTCGTGGGATGTCGACGCGCCCAGCCCGTTCGAGTGGCTGCGGGCGGAGCAGGATCAGGGCGGCCGCTGGCGCCGGACCGGCCTCGAGCGCGACGCCGTCGCGAACGCCCTGGCCCTCCTGCCCTTCTTCGCCAACGGCCAAACGCACCGCTTCGGCAGCTACAAGAAGACGGTCCATCGTGGCCTGATCCACCTTCGTCGTCTCGTGGAGGCAGGCTCGCTGGGTCGTGCGACCGTCCTGACGCAGGCGCTCGTCGCGTTCACGCTCGCCGAGGCGTATCTCATCTCCCGTTACTTCACGTTGCGATACGCGGTCGCCCGGTCGATCCACGACCTCTGCGCAGCGCGCATGCCGGGATCCGGCTGGAGCTGGGAGCCGCGGCGGGGACCGGCGAACTCCCTCGCGACCGTGTACGCGGTTCGCGCGATCCAGATGGCAGAGCAGGCCAAGCTGCCGATTGGAAGGCCGGCCATTCGCGAGGCTCACGACTTCCTCCGCGAGGTGACCGACCCCGAGACGGGGCGGGCTGGGTATCGCCGAGCCGGCGACGCCGACTCGATCACCCTCGGCGAGCCGACCGAGGCGGCGCCCGTTCCTCTCCTCACCGCGGCCGTGACGCACGGTCGCCTGCTCTGCGGAGAGAGCCCCGAGACTCTCGCGGCGTCGGCCGCGGTCCTCGAGCGCCACCCGCCGACCGCCGATCGAGCGTGCGCGACGTACTGGCACCTCGGGTCGCGGGCCGCCCTTCAGCTCGGCGGCGCGACCTGGGAGCGGTGGCGAACGGCCATCGCCGAGGTCGTGTGGACCCTTCGAACGCCTCGAGGCGGCACCGAACCGGGCTCCTGGGCGCCGTCTGGTGTGCTCGGCGAGAGCCACGGTCGGCTCGCGACGACGGCCGAAGCCTTCCTCGCCGTCGATTCCTACTGGCGCTGGGAGCGCGCCGAGGATGCGAAACGCAGCGAGAACTGACCGCTCAGAACGGCTCGAGCGCGTCGTGCCAGCGACCGATCGCGGCCGCCTCGGGTCGCACGCGATCGGGCGCGGTGACGAGGAGGAAGACGTAGCTCCCGCGCGGCCCGTGTCCGGTGACGGCCAGCACCGCGATCTTCTCGTTCGACCCCTGGAAGGTGCGGTACCACGTCCAGGCGCCGTGACCGCGGCCCTGGTCGAGCAGCTTCCACGACTCGGCCGGGAGACCGGCGTGCCGCCGCGCGACCGCCTCGAGCTCGTCGCCGTCCTCGAACCGGCCGAGTCGCGCGAGACACCACGCGTCGAACCCGCCGCCGGACGCCCGGACGCCGACCCAGCCGTCACGGCCGGGGTAGCGGGTCAGACGGGCGCCGGGCGGGACCGGCATCCGCGCGCGCAGCTCGTCGCTCGACCAGCCCCGCCACGCGCCGGGGCCGGGAGGAGCGACGTCCTGGGCACCCCCACGCGGCGCGGCCGCGAGAGCGACCGCGCCGACGATCAGCGCGCCGAAGACAACGACTCGAGGAGACCGCGGAAGCATGCGGTCCAGGCTACCACGCCCTCTTCGACTCCGCCGTCCCGGCCCCCGCGCCGTCGGCTCCCGCACGCCGGTGGCGGCTCAGGAACTCCCAGACGAGCGGCAGCGCATCGATGTCTCTCGAGGTCCTCCCGATGACCCGCTCGGGCAGGTACTGCCGACCGCCGGGGACGGTGTGCCCGCCGCCGACGACCCGGTAGAGGACGACCTCGGGCCCTTCGCCCCGCCACGTCACGCGCTCGACCCGGGTGCCGTCGTCGGGGTCGGCGTCGTCGAGCTCGACCATCTCCGCCGCCTCGGCGTCGATGCCATTCCTGGCGACCCACCAGGCCGCCGTCGCCGGCGCGCTCAGAATCGCGCCGCGGCGCTTTCCGAAGACGGTCACGTGCCCGCCGTGCCAGGGAACGAGAGGGTCCTCGGTCCCGTTGATCATCATGACGGGGATCGGCTCGGGCGTCTTGCTCTCGTGCTCCTTCGGCAGGTTGCCGATCTGGGTCGAGATCGCGGCGAGCAGGCCCGGCGCGTCGACGGCCAGGCGGAAGCTCATCATCGCCCCGTTGCTCGCGCCGGTGGAGTAGACGCGCCGCCGATCGATCGGCAGCTCGCCGGCGAGATGCTCGACCAGCGTGGAGAGGAACTTCACGTCGTCGACGCCCTCCTGAACCGTCGGCACGGCGAGGTCGCCGCGGCCGTCGTTCCAGTGACGCTCGTAGCCCTGCGGATAGGCGACGATGAATCCCTCGCGGCGGGCGAGGGCGTCCCAGCCCATCGTGCGTCGGGTCGCGCGCGCGGTGCCGCCGCCCCCGTGGAGCACGAGCACGAGCGGCACCGGCTCCTCGCTCGCGGCGCACGCGTCGGGAACGTGGAGCAGATACTCACGGTGCCGCCCGTCGACCTCGATCGCGTGAACGGCGGGCGGCGTGGCGCGGAGCACGGCCGTCCCGAGGAGGACGACGCAAGTGGCGCCGAGGATGGTCCGGACGTTCCAGAAGGGTCGCGGCGCAGGGGACTTCGAACGGGTCATCGGTCGTCTCCGTGTCTCTAGCTTTCCCTCGGAGGTGACTACCGTGGCGCGCTCGCGGCGGTTTCGCCCTGCCGTTGATAGAATCCGCCGGCCAGCCACCTCGAGACCGCCTGAAGGAAACGGAGCGCAGCCCGATGTCGACCACCGAGACCCTCCCCCGCTGGGACGTCTCCACCATCTACCCGTCGCTGCAGAGTGAGCCCTACGACGCGGCGCTCCACGAGCTCGACGAGCGCCTCGACACCCACGAGGCGAGGCTCGACGCCGACGGCATCGCGGGCGACGGATCCGTCCCGTCCGACGACGCGGCGGCGGCGAAGATTCTCGAGGCCTACCTCGAGCGATGCAGCTGGCTCGCGGCACGCCTCCAGACGCTTCGCTGCTACGTCTACGCGTTCACGACCACCGACAGTCGCGACACCGTCGCCAAGCGACGCGCGTCCGAGCTCGACGCCCGCTCCGTCCGCGCCGAGGCGGCGGGGACCCGCTTCCGCGGCTGGGCCGCCGGGCTGGAAGGGCGCCTCGACGCGCTCGGCGCCCTCTCGGAGACGATCGAGCGCCACCGCTTCACCCTCGAGGAGACGATCGAGGACGGCAAGCTCCGGATGTCGGAGCCCGAGGAGCTGCTCGCCGCCGACCTCGCCTCGACCGCCGCGTCGGCGTGGAGCCGCCTCCACGGGGTCGTGAGCAGTCAGATCGAGGTGCCGGTCGAGGTCACCGACGGGACGGTCGAGCGCCTCCCGATGACGAAGGTCCGCGCCCTCGCCAGCGACGGGGATCCCGAGCTCCGCCGGCGCGCCCACGAGGCCGAGCTCGAGGCGTGGCTGAAGTGGCGCGAGCCGCTCGCCGCCTCGTTCAACGGGATCAAGGGCTGGGTGAACCGCCTCAACGACCGCCGCGGCTACGCCGAGCCGATCGATGCGAGCCTGCGGACGGCCCGCATTGACCGGGCGACCCTCGACGCCCTCCTCGAGGCGATGAAGGGCTCCCTCCCCACGTTCCGGCGCTACTTCCGGGCCAAGGCGACCCTGCTCGGCAAGCCGAAGCTCGACTGGTGGGACATCGCCGCGCCGGTCGGCGGCGGCGGACGGCACTGGAGCTTCGAGGAGGCCTCGAGCTTCATCGAGAAGTGCTTCGGCACCTTCTCCCCCCGGCTCGCCGCGTTCGCCCGCCGCGCCTTCGACGGGCGGTGGATCGACGCCGAGCCGCGCGACGGCAAGGTCGGCGGCGCGTTCTGCATGGGCATCCCCGAGGTGAAGGAGTCGCGGATCCTGGCGAACTTCGACGGCAGCTTCGACCAGCTCAGCACGATCGCCCACGAGCTCGGCCACGGCTTCCACAACGACGTCCTCGCGGACGTCGAGCCGCTCCGACGCAAGACGCCGATGACGCTCGCCGAGACGGCCAGCATCTTCTGCGAGACGATCGTCTTCCGCTCCGCCCTCGCCGAGGCGACCGACGACGCCGAGCGCCTCGGCGTCCTCGAGACCTACCTCCTCGGCGCATCCCAGGTCGTCGTCGACATCTACTCGCGCTACCTCTTCGAGACGCGCGCGTTCGAGGCGCGCCGCGGCGCCGAGCTCTCCGCCGAGGAGCTCTGCTCCCTGATGACCGGGGCGCAGCGCGACGCCTACGGCGACGGCCTCTCGACCGAGCTCCACCCCTACATGTGGGCGGTGAAGCCCCACTACTACTCGGCCGGCTTCTCGTTCTACAACTACCCCTACGCCTTCGGACTGCTCTTCGGCCTGGGCCTCTACGCCGTCTACCGCGAGCGCGGCGAGGCGTTCATCGACGACTACGCGGCGCTGCTCGGCTCGACGGGCCTCGGCCCGGCGGCGGAGCTCGCGGCGCGGTTCGACATCGACATCCGGACGCGGGCGTTCTGGGATGCAGGGTTGGGGGAGATCGAGGGGTTGATCGGCGACTACGAGACGCTCGCCGCGGGATAGAGGCGCTGCTCTGCGGGGCCGTTGCCGAACCTCGGGCGGGGGTCATTGCCGACGGGCGGGGGCCGCGGGCGGGCGGCCTGCTTCGAGGCGTTCGGGCGGGCCGAGCCGCTGTTTCCCGTTCGGAACGTTCCCGGGTAGCTGGCGCGGGGGTCAGAGCGCCGCTTGCCGCTTGGTCGGAGCGGGGTTGCCGATGCAGGCTCCCCTCCCAAGCGGCAAGCGGACGACACTGACCCCCAATGCCGACCCGCGGAGAGTCGCCCGAACCGAGCCCCCGCGGTATGAGTTCGCGAGCCCAGACCTCGGATCGCGCCCCGGCGCAAATCCAGGCCTCGGTTGGCGCAGACGGCCCCGGGCCCGCATTGGGGGTCAGTGTCGTCTTCCTGCTGGCTTGGGAGGGAAGCTCGCCGCGTCAACCCCACTCCGACCAAGCCGCAGGAAGCGCTCTGACCCCCGCGCTGGCTACCCAGTGGGCGTTCCGAGCCCGAAACAGCGGCTCGGCCAATCCGCGAGCTCGAAGCAGGCCGCCCGCCCGCGGCCCCCCCCCGCCCGTCGGCAATCGCCTCGCACACCGTCGGCGGCTCCCGACGAGCCCGAATCGAGGCCCGACCAAAGAACGAAGCCGACCCCAAGGGGCCGGCTTCGTCTGAACACGGGTTCCGAAGGCTTACTGGTCGTTACGGCGTCCTGATCTGGCCCGCCACGCCGAGGAAGTCGCCGCTCGGGCCGACCGGCCCGACCTGCAGGTTGTCGACCGGCAGAGCGGCCGGCGTCGGGAGGGGGATCCCGCCGAAGCCGTTCGCGACCATCGAGATGACCGCGGGCAGCATCTGGCCGACGAGCACCTGGACGCCGCGGTCCGGCAGGTCGATCAGCTCGACGAGGATGTCGGCGGCGAACTGCGGCTGGCCGGCGAGGCTCGCGAAGAGCTGACCCTGCGGGTCCATCGTGAGCCCGGCGCCGACGACCGCCTGGAGCGCGATGCTGACGATCGTGATCCGCTGGCCGGTGGCCGGATCGGCGACCTCGATCGAGACGACGAGCTCACCGACGTCGAGCTGAAGCGCGAGCGTGTTCGCCGGACCGGGGTTCGGCTGCGGGGCGGTCGGCGTCGGCGCGGTCGCGACCGGCGTCGCTCCCGAGCTCTGGACCATGCGCAGGACGGGCGGGAGGCGCGGCTCGGCGCGGACGATCAGCGGCGCGCCCGGCGGCACGATTCCCTGGAGCTGCGGGAAGATCATGAGCAGGATCGAGCTGTCGACGCTGAAGTTCGGCAGGTTGATCCCGACCGCTCCGCCGAGGTTGTTGATCACGTTGCTGAGCGCGGCGCCCGGGTCGATCTCCAGGTCGAGGAGACCGCTCCGCCAGGCCGCGAAGAACGCGCGGTTGATGAGGTCGTCGTTGATCGCCGCGGCGAAGTCCGCCGGAGCGGCCGAGCCGACCGAAGGCGCCGCGCCGACCGTCGCCAGGCTGCCCGGCGCGTTCGCGCTCGCCGCCGTCGGGGCGGCCGCGTCCACGTTGGCCGCGAGGCTCATCGAGAGACCCGCGTCGTCGAAGGCGAGCCCGGTCGGGGCGAAGCCGAAGACGAAGTCGCGGCCGAGGATGTTCCGCTGGATCGGCTGGTTCATGGCGCCGAGGGCGGCCGTCACCTGGGCCCCGATGTCGTTCTGGAGCATCGCCCTGAGCTGGTCCTCGACCATGCCCTGAACGAGGCCGCGGAGCAGGTTGTCGATGAAGTCGGGGATGTTGTTCATGTCGAGGTTGAAGCCCTCGATCGTGACGTCGCTGTTCTGCAGGTCGAACGCGAGCTGGTTCGTCTGCGGATCGACGCCCATGACGGCGCGGCCGCTGACGGTCAGCCGGTCCATCGTGACCTCGCCGCTGACGCTGATCCGGACGATCGCCCGGAGCTGCGCGCGGAGGTCGATGTCGAGGTCGTTCAGCGTCGCGGTGAAATCGAGCCCGCCGTTGACGGGGTCGAGGTCGACGTCGACGGTCGAGAAGTCGACGCCGGTGACGTCGGCGCGCGCCTCGATGAAGAGCACCTGGCGGTCGAGGATCGGGTTCCGCGCGGTGATCACGTCGGAGATCAGGCTCTTGCGACCGTTGACGAAGCCCTCCATCACGGGCTCCATCTTGTCGAAGGCGCTCTCCTCGATCCGGGCGACGATCGCCTCGGGGACGAAGCCGTTCGTCGGAATGAAGTTGCCGGCCAGGACCGAGCGCGAGTTCTGGACGATGTTGCCGGCGCGGTCGATCGCCTGGATCGTGATGATGTTGAGGCCTTCGCCCACCGTCGCCTGAACGGAGAAGTCGCCGTTGCTGTCGACGTTGACCGAGGTGCCGTTGATCGTGACGGTCGCGACGCCGCTGCCAGCGTCGACCGCGTTGCCCGCGATCACGAGCTGAGCGCTGCTGCTGAAGGCGGCCCGCTCGGGCGAGGTGATCACGAGCACCGGCGCCGTGTCATCGGCGGCGGGCGCGGGGGCCGGGCCGGCGGGCGGCGTCGGCGGAGGCGCGGGCGGAGCCGGCACGGGCGAGGTCGTCGCGCCGGGCGCCGGGCTCGAGCTGGTCGGCGCCGGACTCGAGGTGGGCGCGCTCGGCGCCGGGCTCGAGGTCGGGGCGGGCGGGGCGGTCGGCGTGGAGGTCGGGGCCGAAGGGGCCGCGGTTCCGCCGCTCGTGCCCGTGGCCGCCGCCGTCGGTTGGCCGGACGGCGATGCGGCTGGCGCGCCCGGAGCAGCCGTCCCGCCGCTCGCCGGCGCGGCGACGAGCGGTCCGCCCGTCGTGGCCGCCGAGCCGGAGCTGGTCGACGCGTTCGCGCCGGCCGCGGTTCCGGAGCTGGACGCCGTCGCGACGACGCCGCTGCGACTCCGGCCACTCTTGCTGCAGCCGAGGACGCCTACGGAGAGAAGGGGCGCCGCGCCGATCGCAAGCGCCGTGAAGAAGATCGAACCGTTCGTCGTGAGTCGTTTCATCGGAACCTCCAGGGTAGCCCGTGTCGCGTTGAGACAGCACAAACGACGTGCCGGAAGGGAACGGGCGCGACCCCTGGGTGAACCGACTGCTGAAAAGAGACTTACAGGCCTCGATCGCGATGACCCAGCGCGTAGCGCCGGCCCGCTTGCGAACCGCAATTTAGGAAATGAGGCTCACGACTGACACGCATGGCTCTCGGTACATACGACCGCCCGCCGTGCTGCTGGGAGCCGGCGGGCCGGGGAACGACGACGACCTGACGCGGTCTAGGCGATCGCGGCGACGCGCTTCGCGAACGCAGCCATCTTCCGGCGCGCGGTGTTCGGATGCAGCGTCCGGGTCTTGGCGGCCTTGTCGATCTTGCTCTGGAGCGCCATCAGCTCGCGCTTGGCGAGGGCGGCGTCCTTCGCCTCGATCGCGTCGAGGACGCGCTTGGTGAGCGTGCGGATGGTCGACTTGCGGGCGCGGTTCCGGTCGTTGTGCACCGCCGCCTGACGGAGGCGCTTCTTCGCCTGATTAGCCATGGTACTTCGCTTCTCCGAGATACGAGTTGATGCGATTTCGAGTTCGAGACGGTGACGCCTAACTCAAGCGCTCCAGGCGCTTGACGACGTCACGGTAGTTGTAGTCGTGCTCGAGGATGCGCTCGAAGTGGCGCTTCGCCTCGTCGCGATCCCCCTGCTTCTCGCCGATCACGCCGAGGAGGTAGCTGCACTCCTTCGCGTTCTCGTCGGTGTCGTCGCCGATCTCCTTGCGGGCGCGCTCGAGCTCCTTCTTCGCGAGATCGTACATCTCGCGGCGATAGAAGCAATGCCCGAGGTACTTCCGCGACTGGACGCGCCGGCGGGGATCCTGGGTCGCCTTCTGGAGCTCGCTGATCGCGTCATCGAAGCGACCGCACTGGAAGAGGGTCTTCCCGAGCATGTAGCGGAGGCCGAGCTCGGTCGGCTGGGCCGTCACGCGACGTCGGTACTCCTCGGCGCAGAACTCGAGCTTCTCCGCCTGGAGCGCCTTGTACTTCTCCTTGCTCTTCGGGTCCGACTTGGCCTGCTTCTGCAGGTCCGCGAGCCTGTTGTCGAAGTCCGTGATCGTCAGGTCGCCGAGCGCGTTCCGCAGCTCGGGCATGTCCTTGATGGCGAGGGCCTCCTCGTAGGTCGCCTTGGCGGCCTCGGTGTCCTTCGCCTTCACCTGCATCTCGGCTCGCTGGCGGTAGAGCTTGATGTCCTCGGGGTTCTCGGCGATCTGCTCATTGATGAGCTCGATCATCTCGTGCGCCTGTTCCTTGGTCCGGACGCGCTGGCTCTGCTTCTCGAGGGCCGCCTGCTTGTCGCCATCCTTGATCATCCCGCGGAAGTCGCCGCCCTTGGTCCGCTCCTGGATCCGGCGCGAACCGGCCTGGGCCGCGTTGTCGCGAATCGCGTCCTGGACTTCCTTGTCGTTCGGGACCTGCTTCAGGAGACGCTCGTAGTACTCCGATGACTTGTCGAGGTCGCCCTGCTCGCGATGGATCTGGGCGAGGGCGCGGAGCGCGTCCTTGTGGTTCTTGTCGATCGTGAGGATGTCCTCGAGGGTGTAGATCGCCGTCTCGAGGTGGCCCGCCTGCCGGGCGGCATTGCCGAGGTTGTAGAGGCGACTGGTGTTGCGCGGTTGATCCTTGAGCGCGTTCTCGCACTCCATGATGACCGCGTCGTGGTTCTTCCGGAGGCGGCTGAAGCCGACCTTGATCAACGAGCCCCAGCCCTTGGCGACCGCGGCGGAGCTCGCGGGAGCCGAGGTTCCGCCAGAGTCCTTCCAGCGCCGGACCTCGCACCCGCGCAGCTCGCGGCGGACGTCGACGTCGTTCGGATAGGCGCCGAGATGCTGGAGGAACAGCTCGACGGCGTAGTCGTAGTTCTTCTTGCGGACCGCCTCACGGGCGCGGTCGAGGATCTTGGACATTGCTTGGCGAGTCCCGACGAATGGGCCCGGGCGGCGGCCCCGGGAACGGAGCGCGACGCCCGGCGCCGATTGATCTCTCGGCCTCACCGTCCGGTTGGGATGATGGACCCGAGTCCGGGCGCTACTCGAACGCCCGGCGCGGACCACGCCCACTCCCGATGGCTGGTGAGGCCCCATCAGGTCTTGAGGGATCGCAGGTTAGCAGAGGACTCCGCGAGCGTCAAGCGCTGCGCCGCGTAACCACAGCCACCCGTGGGGCGTAGCTCCAGTCGAGCTCGGTCGATCAGTGGTACTCGCCGCGCGGGCGCGTCGGGCTCTCGGGCTCCTCCGCGGGCAGCTCCTCCTCGGGCGCCTCCGGCGACAGCTCGGGCGCCTCGCGCCAGCCGTCCTCGCCCCGCTCCGGCCGCCAGTCGGGCGCCTCGGGCTCGCGCCACTCCTCCCAGCTCGGGTCACCCTGCTGCTCCCAGCCGCCCTGGTGCTCCCAGGTCGGCGCCGGATGGTGGCGAAGATCACGGTCATGGTGCTCGCTGAGAGCGACCAGGGCCAGACACCCACCGAACGCCATCATGCAGAGCAGGACCATGGCGCCGAGCAGGCCGACGATCATGATCACCGGGCTGCGCCGACGAGGCGCGACCGGCACCCGTCGAACCGACCCGACCCGCCGGCGTGCCCGCGGGGCGACCGGCTCCGTGCTCGCCGCGTCGCCCGCCGCGACGTCGAGGGGCTCGAGGTCGTCGTCGCTCCGCTCGAGGTCATGGTCGGGCTGCGCCCGCGCGCCCCGATCGGCGACCCAGGTGGGACGGGTGACGAGGCCGCCGGAGATCGCGCACTCGGCCCACTCGCCGTTGCTCGCCTTGATCGAGAGCACGATCGGGTAGAACCACGCGAGGATCGCCAGGACGATCGGGATCGGGAGGAGCACCATCCCGACGACGGTGATCATCAGGACGATGCTGACGAGCGCCAGCACAATGTAGATGGGGATGAGAAGCAACTGGTAGACGAGCGCCTGCGTCGCGTGATACGCGACGAAGCTCGACCGGTCCCGCTTCGCCATGTAGATCAGGAGCGGCCCGAGCAGGTTGCCGAACGGGACCACGATCTGAAGGAGGAACGAGAGATGGGCGAACATCGCCCAGTTGCGCTCCTCCGACGAAAGCCGGCCGTCTACCATCCCGCCTCCTCGATCCTGAATCACTCTCAAGAGCCTCGAGATCCGGAGCCTAGCACGGCCCCCCGGGCCGGGCCAAGCGCGAATCGCCGCCGCTGCCCGGCGCTCGCACGAAGGGATTCGACGCCCGAGTCACGGCGAAGTCTCGCGCGCTCTCGGAGCGGCTGATAGAATCTCCGGCCCTTTCGCGAGAGGAGCTTACGGATGTCAGGTTCACGACTCGGCCTCGCCGGCGCGCTCGTCGCCATCGCCCTCGCCGCCGGCTGCGGCGGCGGCAGCGGCGGCGGAAACGGCAACTTCCCGCGCTTCGCCACGGCGGGCGGGCCCATCGTGGACCGGATGACGGTCTCGGTCCTCAACAACATCTCGGGCCAGGCGATCGATGGCGCCGTCGTCATCGACGAGACGACCGGCGCCCAGGCGCTCACCAACGGTAACGGCCTGGCGGTCCTGAACGGCCTCGGCGCCGGGCCGACCACGATCACGATCGGCGCGCCCGGCTTCGACCTCTTCTCGATCGTGGGGCTCGACGCGAACAGCGTCGCCGTCTCGCTCAACCGGAAGAACGTCGCGCTCAACGTCGGTCGGGTGACCGTCACGGGGAACATCGTCGGGCTGAACGCCGGCGACGTCATCGATGTCCGCGGCAGCTTCGAGCACGAGGGGACCTTCAACTTCGACGCCGTCAACAACGTCTACGACCTCGAGGTCGACGCGAACGAGCAGTTCACGATCGGGATCAGCCGCCTCGGCGCCGGCCTCTTCGACACCGACGACGTCCTCGTCCTGCAGCTCGGGCCGGCCGCGAACAACAGCGCGATCATCGTCGACGTCGACTTCCCGATCGCCCTCCTCGCGCAGGACATCTTCGCGTTCGGAGCCGACGGCCAGGTGACGATCCCGAACGAGCTCGACAACGGCGACGTCACCGTCACGAGCTTCGGCCGCGATGTGGCCGAGGATCCGCGCCAGCTCCTCTTCGGCGACAGCCGCCTGAACACGACCGGGCTCGTCCCGACGGGCCGCAACACGACGAACGTCGGCGTCGCCGCCGGCAACCAGACCCCGTTCAACGTCCGGTTCAACGACCCCAACGGCGTCGTGTTCGAGAGCTTCCTCCTCGTGAGCGCCACGAGCACGTCGGCCGGCGCCGTGATCTCGAGCGAGCGGGTCGACGTCCTGCCCGCCGTCCTGCCGAACAACCTCGTCCTCGACGACCCCGTCCTGCCCGACCTCCCGCCGCCGAACGCGGTCGCGGTCGGCCTGACGCCGGTCGTGCAGGTCGACGCGAACGGCTTCGTCGACGCCAACGACGGCTTCTTCACCGTCGAGCTCCGCGACACGGTCAACGACGACCGCTGGACGCTCCTCGTCCAGGGCGGCGCGACGACCTTCGATCTGCCCGACCTCGCCGGCAACGGAACGCTCGCGAACCTCGGGCTGACCGTCGGCAACCCGGTCGAGATGACGATCGTCGGCCAGCGCTTCGACGCGGTCGGCAACTTCGACTTCGACGCCGTGAACTTCGGCAACCTCTTCGGCGGGCTCGCCGTCGGAGACCGGAGCGTGATCCGGTACACCTTCACGCCCTAGCCTCGATCCGCCCGCCTCTCGCAACCGAACCAGACCCTCCAGAGAAGGGAAGTCGCCGTGCGCCGAGCCCTCGTCTCCATCGCCGTCCTCATCACCCTCACTCTCCTCCTGACCGGGTGCCCCGACTCCGGAGCCGCCGCGAATGGCGGCGGGAACGGCGGCGATGGCGGGGGCACCGCCGGGGGTCCCGGCTACCTCATCTACGCCCGCAGCACCGACGCGACGACCCTCGACCCGGCCGAGGTCCTCTACGGCGAGGACGCGAAGGTGACCGAGAACGTCTACGAGACGCTCGTCACGTTCGAGGACGCCGGGATCGGCCTCGTCCCGAAGCTCGCGACCGCGCTCCCGACGATCAGCGAGGACGGGAAGACCTGGACGTTCACGCTTCGGCAGGGCGTCACCTTCCACGACGGGACGGCGTTCGACGCCGCCGCGGTCGTCTTCAGCTTCGAGCGGCTCGTGAGCGCCGACCACCCCCACGCGCCGAAGCAGCGCCCGTACGGGCCGACCTACGGGGTGATCGAGAAGGTCGAGGCGACCGGGGACCACGAGGTCGTCTTCAGCCTGAAGGAGCCCTCGGCCGTCTTCCTCCAGCAGCTCGCGATGTTCCCGGTCGGGATCGTCAGCCCGACCGCCGTGAAGGAGCGCGGCGAGGACTACCGGAAAAGTCCCTCGGGGACCGGCCCGTACAAGCTCGAGGAGTGGCGCCACCGCGAGAAGCTGAGCCTCGTCCGCTACGACGGCTACTGGGGTGAGAAGCCCGCGATCGAGCGGGTGATCTTCCAGCCCGTCTCCGACAGCCAGACCGCCCTCGAGATGCTCAAGAACGGCGAGGCGCACATCGTCGACCACGTGACCCTGGCCGACATCGAGGCGATCGAGAAGAACGAGAACCTCTACGTCGCGCGGACGCCGTCGCTCAACGTCGGCTACCTCGCCTTCAACATGAACAAGCCGCCGTACAACGACCAGAAGTTCCGCGACGCGGTCGCCCTCGCGATCGACCGTGACGCCCTGAACAAGTTCGTCTACTACGGCCTGGCGACCCCGTCGAAGACGATCGTCCCGCCGGTGATCTGGGGCGACACGAGCGAGCTCACCCCCTACGAGCACGACCTCGAGAAGGCGAAGAAGCTGATCACCGAGGTCGACCTCGGATCGGAGCCGATCGAGCTCTGGCACATGACCTTCGCGCGGCCCTACATGCCCGAGCCCAACCGGGTCGCCGAGTTCGTGAAGGACGCCCTGAGCAAGATCGGCCTCGAGGTGAAGCTCCAGGGCTTCGAGAAGGCCTCCTACACGAACAAGACGAAGGACCCCGACCACCCGATGTGTCTCCTCGGATGGAACGCGGACTACGCCGATCCGGACAACTTCCTCTACTTCCTGCTGCACGGCGAGGCGGGCGACGACCTCAACATCTCGTTCTGGCGGAACGCCGAGTTCGACACGAAGGTCAAGGCCGCGCAGAGCGAGCTCGACCCGGCCAAGCGCAAGGCGCTCTACGCGCGCGCCGCCGAGCTCTACCGGGCGGAGAAGCCGAGCATCTCGCTCGTCCACGTCCCCCAGCTCGCCGCCGTCAGCAAGGCGGTCGAGTACGAGGTCCACCCGATCGAGTACCGCCTCTTCCCCGCCCGCTTCAAGACGAACTAGGCGGAGAGTCGAGAGGCCGAACCCGTGACCGCCTACGTCATCCGGCGCCTCCTCGTCACGCCGTTCCTCCTCATCGCGGTCTCGTTCATCGTCTTCGGGCTGATCCGGAGCGTGCCCGGCGACCCGGCCGAGGCGCTCCTCGGCGAGAAGGGGAGCGCCGAGGTGCTCGCCGAGATCCGCAAGACCCACGGCCTCGACAAGCCGATGGTCGAGCAGTACCGGATCTACATGACCGGCGTCGTCTTCCGGGGCGACTTCGGGCGGTCCTACGTCCACCACATCGACGTCACCGACGAGATCAAGCGCTACCTCCCCGCGACGATCGAGCTCACCTGCGCGGCGATGGCGATCTCGCTGATCTTCGGGGTCGGCCTCGGCGTCATCGCCGCGGTCAAGAAGGGGACGTGGGTCGACTACCTCTCGAGCGTCATCGCCCTGATCGGCGTCAGCGTTCCGGTCTACTGGCTCGGGCTGCTGCTGCTGATCGCGTTCGGGAAGAAGCTCGGGGCGTCCAGCGGCAACCTGCCGGTGACGCTCTTCATCGAGCGTCCGACCGGCTTCGTCCTGATCGACACCCTCATCGCCGGCGAGGGCTTCGGCGCCGCCTGCCGCCACCTGATCCTGCCCGCGATCGCCCTCTCGACGATCCCGGTCGCGCTCATCGCCCGAATCACCCGGTCGAGCATGCTCGACGTCCTCGAGAGCGACTACGTCCGGACGGCGCGGGCGAAGGGCGTCGCCCCCTGGAAGGTGGTGATGGTCCACGCGTTCCGGAACGCGCTGATCCCGATCGTGACGCTCGCCGGCCTCGAGTTCGGCTACCTCCTCGGCGGCGCCGTCCTGACCGAGACGGTCTTCACCTGGCCGGGGATGGGGACCTGGATCGTGAAGTCGGTCCAGGACCGTGACTACCCGGCGATCCAGGCGGCCGTGATCACCCTGGCGACCACGTTCGTCCTGGTGAACCTGCTCGTCGACATCCTCTACGCGTTCATCGACCCGAGGATCCGCTATGGATGACCGCAAGCTGCGGATCTTCCTCGGCCACCGGACCGCCCTGGCCGGGATCGCGATCCTCGTCCTCATCACGCTCGCCGCCGGCCTCGTCGGCCTCGTGTCGCCCTACGACTCCGACGCGTTCGGGCAGGTCGAGGAGTCGCTCGGGCCGTCGTCGGAGGCGTGGCTCGGGAGCGACGTGTCGGGCCGGGACACCCTGACGCGGCTCCTGTTCGGAGCGCGCCTCTCGCTCTTCATCGGGATCACCGCCGTCGCGTTCTCGATGGTGATCGGCATCCCGCTGGGCGCGATCGCCGGCTACTTCGGCGGCTGGCCCGACATGGTCATCTCGCGGCTCGTCGATCTCATGCTGAGCTTCCCGAGCATCCTCCTGGCGATCTGCATCGCCGCGGCGATGGGGATCGGGCTCGACACCGTCATCATCGCGGTCGGCGTCGTCGGCGTGCCGCAGTTCGCGCGGCAGGTCCGGGCGAGCGTCCTCCAGATCAAGGAGCTCGAGTTCGTGATGGCGAGCCGGGCGCTGGGCGCGAGCCACTTCCGGATCCTCTCGCGCGAGATCATGCCGCACGCGATGGGACCGATCATCGTCCTCGCCACTCTCGGGATCGGCACCTCGATCCTCACCGCCGCGGGCCTCTCGTTCCTCGGCCTCGGCGTCGAGACGGGGACGGCCGAGTGGGGCGCCCTCCTCAAGGATGGCTACACCACCCGGAGCAAGACGATCTGGGTCTCGGTCTGGAGCGGCCTCGCGATCTCGGTCACGGTGCTCGCGTTCAACCTGGTCGGCGACGGGCTCCGCGACGCCTACGACCCGCGGTCGAGGGTGACCTGATCGCGATGCGCCGACGGTCGCGGGACGAGGCCGCGGGCGCCATCGCGGTCGGCGTCGCGGTCGGCGTCGCCCTCCTCGCGACGGGCGCCGCCTGCGAGAAGCCTCCGCCCCCGCCCCGCCCGCCGGTCGCCACGCCGCCGCCCGCCCGGCCGCCGGCCAAGCGCGAGCCCGACGAGCTCCCCGACCACCCCTCGACCCTCGCGGTCCTCTGGCCACGCGGCGAAGACCCGGCGGCGGAGCTGGTCCACGAGCGGCTCCGGGCGATCGCCCCGACCCTCCAGCCCGTGGAGACGGTCGAGACCGAGGAGGCCGCCGCGGCGGCCGGCGTCGCCGTCGACCGGGTCGTCTTCGCCCGCCGCTACCCCCGCTCGGGCGACGCGCCGATGGAGGTCATCGCGATCCGGCGCGAGCGCGACGATGGCCTGATCGCCGCCCTCGCCGGGAGCGACCGACCGATCGAGGTCGATGTCTCGCCGCGCCTCGGGCAGCCGGGCCTCGAGGCGGTCGGCCGCGCCGGCTACGCGATCGTCGTCCGCACGCGCCTCGACGCCGAGCACCCCCTCGCCTCCTATCGCTACCAGCTCCGCCTCGCGACGGCGGTCGCCGGCGAGGAGTCGCCGGCGATCTTCGACGCCGGCGCCCATCGCCTCATCCCGCCGACGGAGGCGCACGAGCTGACCATCACGAGCAGCGTGGTGCCCCCGATCGAGCGCCTGTTCTCGGTCCACGTCGTGGCGCGCGAGGACGAGCGCTGGGTCCACACCCACGGCCTCAACCGGATCGGCCTGCCCGAGCTCGACCTCGTCGACGTCCCGGCCTCGCTCGCCGACGAAGCCGCCCGGACGCTCCTCACCTGCGTCGCGAGCCTCCTCTGCGACTACGACCCGCCGCCGGGCTACCCGACCGCGCCGATCGCGCTCGCCGGCCCCGAGCTCCGGGCGTCGCTCGTCTGGTGGAAGGAGGCGGTCGAGCGGATGCCCGAAGGCGTCGTCGGCGGCGCCGACGACCGCCCCGACGCGCCGCACCGCGGGTGGCGGATGCTCCTCGTCGCCCTCGACCGGGAGGCCCGCCCGCGGCCCTGGCAGCCGCCCGTCCGCGTGCTGGAGCACATCGCGAGCGGGGGAGGAATCCGCATCTCCCGTCGCGAGATCGACCGCCGGGCCGCCCTCGCCCGCGAGCGCTGGCCCGACGCGGCCACCCTCTTCGCCCGCCACGGCGGCCAGGCGGGGTGGCGCTTCGTGGTGAAGGCGGCGTTCACGGTCGACGGCGGGCTGCCCGAGAACCGCGAGCATCTCTGGTTCGTCGCGAAGTCCCTCGACGCCGACGGGTTCGCCGGCAGCCTCATCACCGAGCCGCAGGCCATCGCCCGCTTCCACGCGGGCGACGAGGGCGCCCACCCGACCTCGATCGTCACCGACTGGTCGATCCTGGCGCCTAGCGGCAGCTACGGCCCCGCCGACGCCGGGCTCCTCCTCGCCGGGTCGAACGATTGAACGACCCCGCGCCCGAGAGAGGCCGACGAGCCCGCCGGGCGCCGATCGTCCTCGGCGTGCTCGGCGGGGCGACCCTCCTCGCGTTCCTCGGCGCCGGGCTGCTGTGGCGGGATCGAATCGAGGCGCGCCGCGCCGTCGCGGCGTGGCGGGAGGAGACGTCGCGGGTCATCGCGAGCGAGCGGATCGACCTCGAGACGCTGGCGACGCTCCGGATCCACGACCTCCTCGGATCGATGCGCCCGCGCGACGGAGATGGCTGGCAGCGGGCGGTCGCCCGCGAGTCCGCGATCTGGCGCCTCACCCCGCCGGGCGAGCATCTCGAAACGGCCCCCCGTCCCGAGGTGCGGGCCGAGCTTCGCGCCCTCCTCGGGACGGACGACGAACCGGTGATCCGCACCCTGGCGGGGTTCTATCTCATCGTCCTCGAGCCCGATCCGGAGTCCGTCGAGGCGCTCGTCCGGGCCGCCGAGGACGACCGGTCGAAGGTGGTCCGCCTGCAGCTCCTCCGGGCGATGAGCGTGACCGGACACGCCGAGGGCGCGAGGGTCGCCGCGGGGCTCCTCGACGACGGGGACGCCGAGGCGCGCCGCGCGGCGCTCCTGGCCCTGCGCCGATTCGGCCGGGCGTCCATCGAGCCGATCCTCGCGACCCTCGCCGCGCAGGCCGACGATCCGGCGAACCCGACCGCCCGGGCCCAGCGGATCGACGTCGCGACCGACCTGGAGATCGAGTTCCTGACCGACCCGAACGTCGAGCCGCTCCCGGGGCTCGAGGCGGCGGTGGGAGACGCGCTCATCCCGATCGTGCGCGACCGCGGGGAGACCGACCGGACCCGCGCCTCCGCCGCGCTCGCGCTCCAGCTCTTCGACGTGAGGCGCGCGATCGAGGCGCTGAAGGCGATCCGAGACGAGCCGAACATCGCGGAGCGGCGCGAGCTCCACGACGCCGCGACAAGGGCCGTGAAGAGCCTGGAAGCCGGGGGACAGGACCAGACTCGCTAGTGTGAATCGCAGGGGTCAGGTCCAGGATTCACACCAGAGGTGCCAGGTCACACCAGCCGCTGCGACAGTTTCGCTCCTGTAACTCCTGGGCCTGACCCCTCGATGTGCGTTGCACGATGTGCGTTGCAAGCATGGCCGAGGTCCCCGGTGCAGTCGGGTGAGGCCACAGATTTCACAGATGGCCGCGGCGCGTTCCGAATCGCTGCCGATTTCGACCCGGAGCGCCGGCCACGTCGATGAACACTCGCCTTCGGCAGCTCGAAATCGGTGAAATCGGTGAAATCTGTGGCCTCCTCATCTACCGGGCAACCCACGCGGGAGCTGAAGGGGGAGCGATGGGTCAGTCGAGGGTCCAGTCGCCGTTCTCCGCGACGCTCGAGCGAAGCGCCTCCTCGAAGACGGCGAGATCTCTCGCTTCGAACAGGCAGTAGCGGACCGTCATCACGCCCGACGAACCGTCGAGGTGCTCGACGATCGCGCCGAGCGCGATCGGGGCGGCTCTCTCGACGGGGAACTTGTAGACGCCGCACGAGATGGCCGGGAAGACGACGGATCGACACAGATCGTCGTCCGCGACCTCGAGGCTCCGGCGATGCGCCGATCCGAGCAGCTCGTCTTCCGCGCCGTCGTGGGCTCCCCAGATCGGGCCGACCGCGTGGATCACTCGGCGCGCGTCGAGCGCGCCGGCGTGCGTCGAGACCGCGTCGCCGGGCGCGCAGCCGCCGATCGCGGTGCAAGCCTCGAGGAGGCTCGGCCCGGCCGCTCGGTGAATCGCGCCGTCGACACCGCCCCCGAAGCCGGCCTGGTTTCCGCCCGAGAGCGTCCGGTTCGCCGCCGTGACGATCGCGTCGGCGTGCTCTCTGGTGATGTCGTCGAGAACGACCTCGAGCGTCCTGCCTCGCTTCGATCGCGCCCGCATCGACCCGCTATCCGTCGTCGTCGCGACGCAGATCCTTCGGGGGCATGTCGACCGTCTTCGGCGAGTCGAACGGATCGCGGAGGTCCTTCTTCGGTATCTCGATCGTCTCGGGGGCGTCGAACGGATCGGCGGTCGCCTTCTTCGCCTCCTCGGGCCGGAGATCCTTCCCCGGCATGAGGATCGTGTCGGGGGCGTCGAACGGGTCCGGGAGCGCGTCGGGGCGGAGGTCGCGGGGACGCATGTCGAGGGTGTCCTCCTCGTCGTCGCGCGGGTCGATCAGCTCGAAGCGAAGCAACCCCGATGCGCTCACGATGACGCTCGCCGCGTCGGGCCAGAACGCGGGGCTTCGGACGTCGCCGAGCAGCCGGAGGTCGATGCACTCGAGCTCGGACTGCGCCGACAGGTTCCAGATCCGGGCCGTTCCGTCGTCTCCGGTCGAGATCGCGTGGATCCCGTCGATCGCGAACGCCACCCCGTTGATCCAGTGCTTGTGCCCCTTCAGGACCGCCCGCTGCGTCCCCTTCTCGAGGTCCCACACCCGGACCGTCCGGTCCTCGCTCCCCGAGAGCGCCCAGCGCCCGTTCGGCGAGATCGCGACGACGGTCACCTCGCGCTGGTGCCCCGTCAGCTCCCGCGGCTTCAGCTCCGCCTCGTCGAGCGCCCAGCGCTCGAGCACCCCGTCCCCCCGACCGTAGACGGCGATCCGCCCGTCGGGCGACAGGGCGAGGCAGGTCCGGGTCGCCTTCGGCTCCCCGAGGTCGACCCGTCGATCGGGCTTCCGCTCCCCGCCCTCCCCGACGCGCCAGTAACGGATCGAGGCGAACTCGCCGGCGCGCTCCTCGTGGCGGTCGTCGCCCGAGACGACCCGCTCGCCGTCGGGGAGGAAGCTCACCGCGACGACCGCCCCGCCGGGATGGTTGCACACCGCGAGCTGGCGCCGCTCCGCCACGTCCCAGACCCGCGCCGTCCCGTCGAAGGCGCCCGAGACGATCCGGCGCCCGTCGGGCGACACGGCCACGCACGCGACGGCCGACGCGTGCCCGACCATCCCGCCGAGCTCCCGGCCGGTCGCCGACTCCCACAGACGGAGCGTCCCCTCGGGACTTCCGGTGACGACGTGGTCGCCGACCGAGGTCGGCACGAGGCAGCTCGCCCGGTGCCCCTCGACGATCTCGGCCTGCTTGGCCGTCCGCGTGTTCCAGAGGCGGACCTGGCGGTCGCGGCAGCCGCTCAGGACGCGCTCGCCGTCCTGCGCGAAGTCGACGGCCGTCACGATGCCCTCGTGCCCGTCGAAGAGCTCGAGCTCCGCGCCCCGCTCGAGATCCCAGAGGCGCAGCGTCATGTCCTCCCCGCCGGTCGCCGCCCTCTTCCCGTCGGGCGCGACGGCCACCGCGGCGATCCGGCCCTGGTGACTGCCGACCCAGCGAACGAGCCGGCCGTCGGCCAGGTCGTAGAGCCCGATCCGCCCGTCGCGCAGCCCGGCGACCGCCTGCTCGCCCGACGCCGCCACGGCGAGGCACGTGATCGGATCGGCGTGACCGGCGAGCGCCCGGATCGGATCGCCGGACCGCGAGTCCCACACCTTGATGGTCCCGTCGAGGCTGCCGCTCACGAGCAGCTTCCCGCCGGGCACGATCGCGACCCCGGTCACCTCCGCCTCGTGGGCGTCGATCCGGAGGACCGCCTCGCCCTGGTCGAGATCCCACACCCGGACCTTGCCGTCGCGGTCGCCGGACATCGCGAAGTGGAGCCGCCGCGCGCACGTCACCCGGGTCACCGGCGCCTCGTGGCCGGCGAGCCCGTGCCAGCCGCTCCCGCCGGAGAGGGCCCACACCCGGAGCGTTCGATCCTCGCTCGCGCTGATCGCACGCGCGCCGTCGGGGACGACGGCGACGTCGGTGATCGGCGCGTCGTGCGCGTCGAACACCTTGAGGCACGATGCGGTCCGGAGGTCCCAGACGCGCGCGGTGCCGTCGCGCGCCCCGGAGATGGCCGAGGCGCCGTCCCGGAGGAAGCGCACCGCGGTGATCTCGTCGGCGTGGGCGAGCTCGCCCCGCCCCCAGACGTCCATCAGGCGCGTCCGGCGCAGCCCGCGCACCTCGCGCGCGACCGGCCAGTGGGCGGGGGGCGGGGACTTTCGCGTCGAGCTCATCGTTGCCGCCCGTCCTCGTCGTCGTCGTCGCCGCCGCCGTCGCCGTCGTCGCGCCCGGGCGCCGGTCGGAGATACACCCGGACGTTCCACGCCCGCCCCGCGACCGTCTCCTCGCCCAACCGCACCGCGTCGGGCTCGGTCCCCGCGAACGGCGCGACGCAGACCGCCGGGCGCTGCCCGAGATCCGGCGCGGCGCCGAGGCTCTCGACGATCCACGCCTCGGTCCCGACCGCGACGATCGGCGCCGAGGCGACCGGCTCGGCCGCCGCGGCCCGGAGCGCCCGGGCCGCTGCGATCGCGCCGGTGAGATCCTGCTCCGGCCGCCCGGCGCGCTCGCGGTTCTGCATCTCCATCGGGACCACGATGACGATGACGAGCGCCGCCGCGCAGGTCCAGGCTGCGGCGCGCTGCCCACGTCCCCCGAGTCGGGCGAGCGCGGCCAGCCCCGCCCCGCCGAGCACCCACAGCCCCGGCTGGAGGGCCACGAAGAAGCGGTGGTAGTGCTGCTCGCCCTCGCCGATCGCCACGCCGAGGCGCGGTCGGAAGAGGACGACGAGCGCCGCGATGAGCGCCGCTTGCCAGAGGAGCGGCCTGGCGACGGCGCCCAGCGCGGGAGCGTCGCGCCGACCGTTCGGTCCCAGGGCGAGGGCCACCCCGCCCACGATCAGACCGACCAGCGCGACCAGACCCACGGCGCCCACGACCCCGCCGCCCGCTCCGACGAGCAGCTCGGCCGACAGATCGATCAAGAACCCCGGGCCCGACGCGACCGACTCGACGCCGGTGTTCCGCCCCGCGAACCGCCAGAGGCGCGTGGCGATCGGCGCGACCGCGACCACGGACGCGACGAGCGCCCCGGCGGCGACGGCGACCGCGCGCCTGCTCCGGACGACGACGACCGCATCGAGCAGCAGCGCCGCGGCGACCAGCACGCCGAGCGGGTGGCTCCACGCGGCCAGGCCGCACCCGAGCACCGTGAGGGCTGGCCCGCGACGCGCCCCACCGGGCTCCGCCGGGTCCCCCGCGACGCGCGCCCATCCGAGGAGGGCGACCGTCGCGAACAGGACGAGCAGGCTGTAGCCCCGCGCCTGACGCGAGAGCTCCACGTGCATCGGCGAGAGCGCCGCGAGGAGGGCCGCGCCCGCTCCCGCACCGTCCCCCGCGACCGCCCGCGCCGCCAGCGCGACGACGAGCACGCCCGCGATCCCGGCGAGCACCGCCGGCAACCTCAGCATCACGCGATACCGCGGCGACGCCGGAGCCGCGTCGGCGGAGACCATCGCCGTGCTCGCCTTCGCGGCGACCGAGAAGAGGACGTGGTTGTTCGCCTCCTTCTGGGTCGACGGGATCTTCCAGATCGGGCGGTCGAGCACCCGCTCGGCGGTGAAGACCTCGTCGTACCAGAGCGAACGGTCGAGGCCGTGACACCGCAGCGCGACGCCGAGCGTCGCCGCGGAGAGGGCGGCCGCGACGGCCGCGGCGAACGCGAGGCGCGGTCCGGGCTCGCCCCCGCGTCCGGGCGCGGGGAGCGTCATCCGCCCTGGAGCGCTTTCTCGAGGTCCTCGCGCAGGCGACGCCCCGCGTCGGCATCGACCATCTGGACGAACGACACCACGCCGCGCAGGTGCGCCGCGAAGTCGCGGTGCCCGGCTCGATTCTGGCTGGCGAGGCCGTTCTTGCGGACGTTGTGGATGATCGCCCGCAGCCGCCGGCGCACCGCCCGGCTGACCCCGACGCGCTCGTTCACGACGAGGCCGGTCACCTCCTGGCGACGCCCCTTCCGGAGCACGCGCGTCTTGTCGGGGTGCACCGCCAGCCCCTCGTCCTCGACGATCCGGCGGAGACCGCCCAGGATCTTCGGGATCGGGACGGCGCCGTCGCCCGAGAACGTGATGTCATCCGCGTAGCGAGTGAACGCGAGCCCGCTCTTGCGGGCCAGCCCGGCGAGGCGCCGGTCGAGGCGACGGCACATGAGGTTCGTGAGCGCCGGGCTGGTGCACGCGCCCTGCGGCAGGACGCGGTCGCCGAGCGCCACGTGGTAGAGCTTGTCGCCGACGCGGGTGGCGACGCGCGGCGGCTCGGTGCACAGGAGCGCGAGCATCGTCGCGATCGCCTCGCCGTAGCCGACCTTCCGGAAGAAGCCCTTCACCCGCTTGAACGTGAAGGTCGGGAAGAAGTCCTTCAGGTCGACGTTGATCACCACGTCGTGGCCGGCGTGGGGTCCGGCGTTGCTGACGATCGACCGCTCCCGGACGAATCCGTGGGCCTCGTCGCTCACGCCCAGCCGGTCGAGGATCTGCTCCTTCACCCAGCTCTGCGCGCGACGAAGGAGCGGGCGCGGCGAGCTGATCGCGCGCTCGCCGCCGCTCCGCTTCGGGATCGTGAACCGGATGTAGTGACAGACCGTCGCGGCCCGCCGGTGGTAGGTGAGCCATCGGAGCTTCTTGAGCTCGATCCCGATCGCCTCGGCGAGCTCCGCCGCCGTGCCGACCTGGGGCAGCCCGGCGAGGGCGAGCTTCGACGCGTCGCATCCGGTGTCGGACAGCCCGCCCGAGACGCCCTCGCCGAGGAACTCGGCGCCCGCCTGGACGCGCGCCGCCCACGCCTCGCGCCGCCGCGCCCGCTCGGCCTCGCGCTCCTTGCGCCGCTCCTCGCGGCGACGCTTGCTCTCCTCCATCCGGCGCTTGCGCTCTTCGGCGAGCGCGGCCTCGGGATCGGAGACGGTGGCGTGCTTCGCTCGGAGCTCGGCCGCCCGCCGCTGCAGCTCGGCCTGCCGGCGGAGGAGATCGGCGAGCTCGTCGGGGAGCTCCTCGCCGTCGGGCCAGAACCCGAGCCGGATCATCTCGGAGAGGATGACCTCGTCCGCCGATGACTCGGCAATGCGCCGGTAGAGCTCGGCCTTCGTCAGCTTCTTTTCGTCGGCCACCCGTGCTCGCTTCCTTCGGGACTCGCCTGCTGCCGATGCTCGCTTCCTTCGGGACTCGCTGAACACGCCATCCAGGTGAAGAGGTGGAGAGAGAGACGAGGCCGGCTCCGCCGAACGCCCTACGTCATGCCGAGGACCTGACCGGTCGACTGAAGCGGGAGACGGATATCCGTCCCCTGTGGACCGGGGACCCGGTCGTACCAGCACAGGGGACGGATATCCGTCTCCCGCGTGGGAAGGCCGGGCTGGTGATGGAAGAGCGGCGTGAAAGCCACCGCGGCGTAACGCCGCGAAAAGGCTAAGGTCGCGCCGGCTTCGTCGTCCCCGTCTCTCCCTCCGTGTGTGCCCTGCGAGTCGCTCGCTTCCTGCGGGGCTCGCTCATCGAACCGCGGGCGCCCCGGCGCTCCACGGCAACGGCTCGCGGAACAGCTCCCGGTGCCGGTACGCCCCGGCGACCAGGTCGAAGATCCCGCGTCCGCTCTGACAGATCCGGCTCGCCGCGTTGCGCACGGCGTCCACCTCGAGCTTCACATCGCCGGCGAGCTCGCCGAGCGTCGCCCGCTTGCGGGTCCGGAGCGCCTCGAAGACGCGCTCGATCTCGTGGGTCGAGACCGCTTCCATCCGATCGATCTCGTGGTAGTCGTGCTTCGCCTCGTCGGCCCACTGCTTCCGGGTCCAGGCGGACATCCCGAGGGTGAAGCTGACGTCCGCCTGATCGACGGTGATGAAGCTCGGCATCCCGTCGGCGAGGAGATGCACCCGCGCCGCCCGGCAACCGGGCAGGAGCCGCTCGAGCAGCTTCAGCCGATCGCGCCCCCACATCTTCACCTCGCGAGGCTTCTCGCCGTGATAGACGGTCGCCGGCGACAGCTCGCGCTCGACCTTCCACGGCTCGAAGACGACCCGCGTCCGCTCGCCGGGGGTGAGCTTCCAGAGGAGCCACCGCGGGCTCACCCGCGCCTTGTGCCCCTTGAGGAAGCCGATGATGTCGTAGAGGTCGATGGGAGTCAGCGCGACCCCGCTCGGCCCGAGCGTCATCGCGCTCTGCACCTGAAGGAGCCCCGCGAGCCACGAGTCGGGCAGGTCGATCTTCTTCTCGTGGTGGGCCGGCGCGTCGTCGGTCGCCACCTCGAAGCCGCCCGGATCGACCTCGAACCGGGTGCGCCGGTAGGTCCGCATCCGCTGGAGCTCGCGGTGGAGCCCGAGCGAGAAGTCGACGTTCGTCGTGCCGGTCGCCATCTCGTCGACCCGCTCGAAGACCGAGTAGCGCACGCCGAGCTTGGCATAGGTCGACTCGTCCTTGCTGAAGCACTCGAAGAACAGCTCGTCGGGCGCGACGGTGATGATCGGGTCGAGGACGAGCCAGGCGTCGTAGTCGCGCTTGTAGAGGTACTGGAAGTACTGGAGCTTCGCCTTCTCGAACGGCGCCATGAGCGACTGCTTCTTCGCGAAGAGCTCGGCGAGCTCGTCGTGGACCCGGTCGAGCTGCGCCTTGACCGCGCCCTCGACGATCCCGAGCTGATCGAGGTAGATCCGGTCCTGCTCGGCGAGCCACGCCTCGTACGCCGGCCGCGACTTCGGCTGGTAGCGGAGGTCGGAGACGACGACGTCGTAGAGGGCCGCGAGCGCATCGCGGAACGTGACCGGCCGGGCGAGCTGCCCGCGGAAGAACGTCGGCTCGCGCGAGAGGTCGGGCGCGAAGCTCACATCGGTCCCGCGGAGGCTGCTCCGGATCCGGCTCGCGCCCGCGTAGGCGTGGGTCAGCTGCATGCCGGACCCTCCAGCGCGAGCGGGACGTCGAGCTCGGGCCAGCGGAGCTTCACCGCCGCGAGCGTCTCGAGGGCGCCCTCGAGGTCGAGCCGGCCGTGCGCGTGGACGAGCTCGCCGAGGACGTCGATGACGACCCGCGCCGAGGTCGCATCCTCGAGCGCCCGCTCCCGGAGGAACACGACGAGGCGCCGCTTCACCGCGCGATGCTGATGCTGGCGCACCGAGAAGAGGACCCGCTTGAAGAACCCGCGCAGCCGGAGCATCGGGTCGGGCCCTGGCGCCGCGTGCGCGAGGACGAGCTCCGCCGCCCGCAGCCGCACCCGGGGCGCCGGGTGCTCGGCGAGGCGCTCGTAGAGCTCGGCGATCGGCAGGCTCGCGAGGTTCTCGCGCACGAGCGACCAGCCGAGGTCCTGCACATCCGATCGGTTGCTGTCGCACAGCCCGACGACCCCGTCGATGCCCAGGCGGAGGAGGTCGAGCCGGTCGCGGGCGAGGTCGATCGCGAAGACGCGGGTGTCGTCCCAGTCGCTCTCGAGGAGACACAGCACCGCCGAGGGGTCGTCGCGGAAGTGCGCGATCCCGCGCTCGATCAGCCCGCGGCCCGCCGCGCGGACGCTCGCGACCTCGTCGTCGGCGAGGTCGACGATCCGGCCGAACCCGACCTCCTCGGGGTCGACCTCGAGGCGCGCGAGGACGGAGCCCATCAGCTCGCGCGCCGCCGGCGACCCGGTCGCGAGGGTGTCGAGCGCCTCGATCGCCGGCGTCCGCTGCACGAGCTCGTCCAGGAGATGCGTCCGGATGAACCGGACGAGCTCGGCGTGGACGCCCTCACTCGTCTCCTCGACGCGGAGGGCGATGAGGAGACGCCGCAGCAGCTCGCCGCGCCAGGCGCCATCGGTTCCCGCGAGGATCTCCGCGGCGAGGCGACCGACGACGGCGCGCGTCTCGGGATGCCGCGCGCACAGGAACCGCCGCACCCGCTCGGCGTCGCCGCGCCAGGCGCCCACGCTCCGCTCGAGCATCTCGTCGCCGAGGCCGCGCACCCGGGCGGCGTCGTGGCCGATGAGGCGGTCGATCAGATCGAGGTCGGGCGCGGCCGGGTCGAACCGCCGGCGGAGCTCATCGATGCCGAGCTGCGCGACCTCGCCGAGGACGCCGTCGAGCATCGCGATGAGGACCGCGTCGTCGACGCCCTCGAGGAGCCCGCGGTCGGCGTGGGCATCCCGGTAGACGTCGTAGGCGAACCTGGCGACCTCGCGCGAGCGCGCCTCGGCGAACAGCCGGACGACGGCAGCCCCGTCCGCGTTCCAGAGCTCGGGGAACGGCTCGTGGCGGCTCCGGTCGCGGCGGAGGTCGCGGCGGAGCTCGGCGTTGCGCTCGGCCCCGCCGCCGCCCGTCTCGATCCGGTGCTGCCCCATCGATCGCGTGAGGGTGATGACGAACATCCCGCTCCGACCCCGCCCGTCCTCGAGCCCGTACTGGAGCAGGATCTCGACGGCGAGCCGGGTGTACCCGGCCGGCTCGTTCCGACCGAGATCGCCGAGGGTCCGCTCGACCTCGCGGAGGGCCCACCTCCGGGTGGCGGCCGAGAAGATCGAGGTGTAGCCCGGCTTCCGGGTGAGGCTCATAGCGAGCTTGTGCCAGCCGCCGCCGGAGCGCGATCGCTCGATGATGTAGGCGAGGCGCCCGATCACCGCCGCGTCGCGCCGCCAGATCGCGCGCTTGAAGACCGACTTCACCGCGACCCAGTAGTCCTTGCGCGAGATCGTGCACCACGCGCGCCCGTCGTCGCCGCGGATGAGCGGGATCGACCGGAGCCAGTGGAGCACCGCGGCGACCGCGACGGGCGTGCCGAGCTCGTAGAGGTCATCGATGAGCTCGCCCTTCTGCGCGGTGGCGTTGCCGACGGCGATGTGGAGCGCGTCGGTCGCCGGTCCGTTCGCCGGAAGCTCGCGGAGGAGGGCGCCGACCTCGGGGTCGCGGGCCGCGATCCGGGCGAGCGCCTTGTCGGCGACCTCGCCGAGGCCGCTCGTCGTCGGACCGAGCAGGCGAAGCGCCTCGACGCCGGCGCGCCGCTTGTGCTGGTCGGGGCTGCTCGCCAGCTCGCGGAGGAGGATGGCCGCCTTGTCGTCGCCGAGCCGGCCGAGCGCGCGGGCGACGTCGTGGAGGTCGGCCCACCCGCCGGCGAGTAACTTCAGGAGCGGCTCGAACGCGCGCGGGTCGCCGATCCGTCCGGCGCGCCGGGCGCCGTGGCCCTTGCGCCGGTCGTCGCGGGCTGCGAGGTCCTCGAGCGCCCAGCCGAGGCCGGACGGCTCGTAGCCCTCGCGCGCGAGCTCCGCGCCGATCGCGTCGGCCCGGGCGAGCGCCGCCTCGAGCGAGACCGGTCCCTCGGCCGGGCGCTCGGAGCGCGTCCCGTCCTTTCGCTGCTCGACGACTCGAACCTCCCACTGATCGCCGCAAACCTCAGCGGCGATCGTGATCCTGGTCCGGGTCCTCGGCTGGTAGAAACGGCGGGTTGGGAGCACGCTGCTCCTCCCTGGCCTTCTGTCGCTGGGCCCACCGACGCTGGTAGGTCGCCCACGCCTTGAAGATCACGAACGCGAGCGCCGCGAGCATGATCCACAGGTAGATCTTCTTCTGCGGCCGCTTGGGCCCACGCAGCTCCTCGGGCAGCCACTGCTGGCCGAGCGGCGGGCGCTGATCGCGCCGGCTCGAGCGGCGCGGCGCCGCCCCGGTCGCCACGGCGGCGCCCGCCGCGGCCGCCTTCGGGCGCACCGCCTTCGCGTCCTTCGGCGGCGGCGCGAACTCGCGCGTGACCGTCTCGGGGCGCGGTCCGTAGGCGCGCTCGATCGCGCGGACGACCGCGTCGGGGCGGGCGAGGCCGACCGAGACGGCGCCGCCGGTGAGGCGGCCGACGACGTCGACGACGGCGCCGAGCCCGCCGGGATCGGCGGCCGCGACGTGGAGGGTGTCGCCGTCGATCCGCAGCGGCGCGAGTCGATACGCCTCGGCGACCTGGCGCGGGAGGCGATCCAGCGCCGCCTTCTGCCCGACCGGACCGGGGTCGTTCGAGCCGCCGTCGAGGTCGATCCAGGCGAGCCCGAGCTGCTCGGCGACGGCCGCGCCGACCTCGTCGCTCGCCGACAGACCGACCAGCGCGAGCGCCTCCTCGAGCGGGCCCCCGTCGCGGCTCTGGAGGGCGAGCGCGTCGGCGACCCGCGCTGCCCGCTCGGTCCGCTCGGCGCTCGCGTCCGCGTCGACGCCGCTCGCCTCGGTCGGGCCGTCGCTCCGCGCCGCGCGCGTGGCGGCCGTCTCGACACGCGACCGGGCCGGCCCCGGCAGCGTCTCGCGGATCGCCCGGGCGAGCTCCGCGGCGTTCGCGAACCGGGCGTCGGGGCGCTCCTCGAGGCAGCGCAGGACGAGCGGCCGGACCTCGTCGGGGAGCCGCCCCTCGCGGACGACCCGCGGCGCGGTGCCGGTGACGAGGCGGTAGATCATCGCGCCGACGCCGTAGATGTCGGCGCGCGGGTCGACCGAGCGCGCGTCCTCGCGCTGCTCGGGCGCCATGTAGTCGAGCGTCCCCACGACCGCGCCGTCGCGGGTGAGGGTGTCGGCGAGCGACTGGATCTCCTCGACGCGGGCGAGGCCGAAGTCGCAGAGCTTCGCGACGCGCGCGCGGGTGAGGAGCACGTTCGCCGGCTTCACGTCGCGGTGAACGACCCCGGCGTCATGGGCGTGGCCGAGGGCGGCGACGACGCCGTGGACGATCTCGAGCGCGTCGGGCCAGTCGAGAGTGCCGCGCTCGCGGACGTGGCGCTCGAGGTCGGGGCCGTCGACGTGCTCCATGACCAGGGCGATGCCGTCGTCGGCATCGACCACCTCGTGCAACGCGACGATGTGGGGGTGGCGGAGCTGCGCGACGGTGCGCGCCTCGCGGAGCATCCGTTCGGCCGCCGCGGCGCCGGTCCGGGTGAGCAGCTTGATCGCGACGGCGCCGGCGCTCGCGGAGGACCCGATCGGCCGGGCGAGGATGACGACGCCCATCCCGCCGCGGCCGAGCTCCCGCTCGGGCACGTAGCGCTCGGCGAGGTCGCCGGGAAGGGCGACCTCGACGCCGGGTCGGACCGAGCGATCGGCCTCCCCGGGATCATCGAGACTGTGGACGAAACGCTCCGTCATCGAGGGGCTCCGAGAGCCGTCCGAGGGGCGTATCGTAGGGCCCCCCGGCGCGTGAATCAACGCGCCGGCCCGCCCCTCCGATGGGGCGGACCCGCAGGCGCAACCCTCGGCGCCCCATAGGGCGGACCCCGGTCTCGCGCCGGCCCCGAGGCTTTGACGACGCGGAGTCACTCTGCTACCCTCATCACCGAGGTTCTGGAACTATTTGGCCCGCGCTGTGGGCCCCGCAAACCACCCACCGGAAGCGACCTCATGGCATTCGGATCCTTCGGTGGCTCCGACAAGAAGCCCAAGCGGCAGAGTCACTGCCTCGTCGGAGCCGTCTTCAAGTTCGGCGTCAAGCAGCTTCGCCCGCAGGACGTCTACTCGATCGGCCGCGACCCGCGCTCGCGCATTCACCTGCCGAGCGACACCGTCAGCCGGCGCCACGCGACGATCCGCTGGACCGACGAGGCCGGCGGCGGGTTCATCGTCGAGGACAACGGCAGCCGAAACGGCGTCAAGGTCAACAACGAGCAGGTCAAGAAGCAGCACTTCCTCTCGGACGAGGACCTGATCTCGATCAACCCGTTCAACCTCCGCTACCGGGTCATGGTCGGCGACCTCGACATGATCATGCTGAGCGAGACCGCCGGCAGCGAGGAGACCCGCCCGCTCGACGCCGAGAGCGCCGGGATGGCGGCGGTCGACGCCGGCCCCGACGCGACCCTCTCGGGCAAGTTCCTCGGCCAGGAGCTCGTCGAGATCTGCCAGCTCATCGTGCAGAACAAGCGCACCGGCGTCCTCGAGGTGAAGGGCCAGATGCACGGCGGTCTCCTCCAGTTCGAGCGCGGCAAGCTGATGCGCGCCGAGGCGAGTCGGCTCTCGGGCAAGGACGCCGCCCGGGCGCTCCTGACGATCCCGTCGGGAACGTTCAACTTCAGCCGTCAGGGCGGCAAGTCGGACCTCTCCGGCGAGCCGATCGACCTGACCGAGCTCCTCGCCGAGCTCGCCCCGCCGAAGGACGAGTCGGCCGTCGCCGGCGGACGCAGCGGCTCGACGACCGTCCTCGACGTCGGCAGCAGCGACGTCGGAAACGACACGCTCGCCGAGTAGCCCTCCCCCGCGGGCGATGATCACTCCCTGGTCACACGGTCCTGCGATCCCGGGTCCCCGAGATCGCCGGAGCCTCTGGTGTGAATCGAAGGGGTCAGGTCCAGGAATCACACGAGCGAATCTGTCGCAGCAGCTCGTGTGACCCGGCCCTCTGGTGTGAATCCTGGACCTGACCCCTGAAATCGGACCTGACCCCTGAAATCACGATAGCGGCGCGGTGAGCTCTCGGGGACGATCCCGTTCCGCTACGACGCCTGCTCGTCGCGGAGGTCCTCGTTCCGGGCGTCGGCGATGAACATGTGACCGGGCGCGTGCGCGAGGATCCGCAGGGTCGGGTCGGCGCGACCGAGGGTCTCGAGCGCGCCGAGCGCCGCCGCCTGGCTCGTCACGCCGCACGCCCAGAAGACCGGCACCTCGCCGTCGGCGACCGGCACGGGATCGCCGTAGTCGGGGCGGGCGAGGTCGGCGATCCCCAGCGCCGCCGGGTCACCCGCGTGGATCGGGGCGCCGTGGACCCGCGCGAACGGCGCGGTCAGGGCGCGGGCGCGCTCGACGAGGTCGGCCGCGACCGGCCGCATGCTCACGACGAGCGGCCCGGCGAACGGGCCGGCCGGCGTGGTCGCGCGGTCGGTCCGGAACATCGGCACGTTGCCGCCGAGGTCGAGGTGGCGCACGGGGACACCGCCGGCGACGAGCGCCTCCTCGAACGAGAAGCTGCACCCGAGGAGGAACGCGACGAGGTCGTCGCTCCAGAGCGCAACGATGTCGTCGACCTCGCGCACGCTCCCGTCCGCGCCGTGGACGGCGTAGCGCGGCAGGTCGGTTCGGAGGTCCGCCCCGGGCGCGAGCCGCCGCGGCTCGGCGTCGCCCGGCGCGCCGCGCTCGAGGAGCGGGCACGCCCGCGGGTTCGCCCGGCAGAACGCCTCGAAGTCATCGGCGAGGGCCGACGGCACGACGAGCAGGTTCGCCTGCACCCGACCGGCGGCGATCCCGGCGGTCGGCCCGCGGAACCGACCGCGCGCGAAGAGCGACCGGGCGAGGGCGGGGTCCATCGCCGCCCACTCCCGCGGCGTCGGCTCGTAGCCGCCGCCGCCCGGCGTCTCGACGATGAGGACATCGCCGACGCCCGCCTCGACCCGGACCTTGCCGGGGAGCTCGCTCACCCGCCCGTCGGCCCGCGCGATCGCGTTCCGCCCTCGGGCGGCCGCGCCGGCGCCGTGGGCGCCCCACGGGGCGACGCCCCGCCGCTCGCTGAGCACCGCGACCGAGAGCGGCTCCCGCATCTCGATCGCGCGCCGCACCCCGTCGCCGCCGCGGAACGTCCCGGTCCCGCCGCTGCCGCGCCGGATCGCGAACTCGCGCAGCACCACCGGGTGGCGCTGCTCGAGCACCTCGGGATCGGTGATCCGGGTGTTCGTCATGTGGGTGTGGACGGCGCTCGCCCCGTCGAAGCCGAGCCCGGCCGGCGCGCCGCCGCAGATCGTCTCGTAGTAGCCGAACGCCGCCGAGCCGAACGTGACGTTGTTCATCGTCCCCTGCGCGGCGCCGATCTTGCCGAGGGCGCCGAAGAGCGCGTCGACGATCCGCTGGCTCGTCTCGACGTTGCCGCCGACGACCGCCGCCGGCGGCCGCGGGTGGAGCAGGCTCCCCTCGGGGACGCGGATCTCGATCGGGTCGAGGCACCTGGCGTTGAGCGGGATCGGACGCTCGACGAGCGTCCGGAAGGCGTAGAGGACGGCGGCGACGACGACGGCCCGCGGCGCGTTCAGGTTGCCCGGGAGCTGATCGTCGGTCCCCGCGAAGTCGACGACGGCGCGATCGCCATCGACGGTGACGGTGACGACGATCGCGGCGCCCTCGTCGAGCCAGTCGGTGAAGCGGTGGGCGCCGTCGGGCAGGGCCGCGATGACGTCGCGCATCGCCGCGGCCGCGTTCGCCTGGACGTGCCCCATGTAGGCGGTGACGACCGACGCGCCCCAGTGGTCGCAGAGCTCGCCGAGGAGCTCGACGCCGAGGGTGTTCGCCGCCACCTGCGCCCGGAGGTCCGAGAGTCGCTCCCCCGGATCACGCGCCGGCCAGCGACCGGCGCCGAGGACGGCGCGGACCTCTTCCTCGCGGAAGACGCCGTCGCGGACGAGGAGGAAGTCGTGGATGACGACGCCCTCCTCGTCGATCGAGCGCGAGAACGGCGGCATCGACCCGGGCTGGATCCCGCCGATGTCGGCGTGATGCCCGCGGTTCGCGACGAAGAAGGCCGGGCGAGCCGCCTCCCCGCTCGAGGTCGGCCCGACGAAGACGGGCGTCACGACCGTCACGTCGGGGAGATGACTTCCGCCGTGGAACGGGTCGTTCGTGACGTAGACATCGCCCGGCGCCAGGCCGCCGCCGTCCGGCCCGGTGCGCGACGCGAGGACGGCGCGGACGCTCTCGCCCATCGCGCCGAGGTGGACGGGGATGTGGGGCGCGTTCGCGACGAGGCCGCCGTCGGGATCGAACACGGCGCAGGAGAAGTCGAGGCGCTCCTTGATGTTCGTCGAGTGGCTCACCCGCCGGAGCGCGTGCCCCATCCGCTCGGCGACGGACATGAAGAGGTTGTTGAAGACCTCGAGCAGCACCGGATCGGCCGCGGTCGCCTCGACGCGCTCGCGCGGGGCGGCGCCGCCCGCGGTCTCCGCCACGTCGACGAGGAGGAGGTCGCCGCGCCCGGTGAGGGTCGCCCGCCACCCGGGATCGACGACGACGGTCGAGACGGCCTCGACGATGAGGGCCGGCCCGATCACCCGCGCCCCGGGAGCGAGCGCCTCGCGTCGGTGCACCGGCGTCGGGTGCGCCGCGAGGCGCCGGGCGCCGCCGGCGTCGACCTCGTCGAAGAACACCTCGACGACGGCCTCGGCCGCGTCGACGCCGACCTCGTGGGCGCGCTCGGGCGCGACCGCGTCGTCGGGTTTCTCCGTCTCGCCGATCACCTCGACCCGGACGGCGACGACCTCGACCGCGTGCCCCTCCTTCGCGAAGCCGTAGATCGCGCGGTGGCGCGCCTCGAACGCCGCGCGCGGGCCATCGCCTGGGTCCCCGTCTCCGAGGACGACGTGGATCGGCGTCTCGACGCCGACGTAGCGGAGGTCGAGACCGCGGACGGTCCGGACCGCCGCCGGCGCGACGCCCTGCGCCGCGACGACCTCGCGGCCGGTCGCCTCGAGCGCGGCGAAGCGCGGCTCGAGGGCGGCGACGCCGGCGGGCCCGGCGGCGAGCTCATCGAGAACGGCCGCCGACCCCTCCCAGATGACGTCGGCGAGCCCCATCCCCAGGGCGGAGAGGACGCCCGCCATCGGGTGGAGCAGGACGGTCCGGATCCCGAGCGACCGGGCGAGGGCGCACGCGTGCTGCGCGCCGGCGCCGCCGAAGCAGCAGAGGGCATCGTCGCGGACGTCGTGACCGCGGGCGACCGAGAGCTCCTTGATCGGCTTGGCCATCGCCTCGTTCGCGATCCGGAGGAAGCCGGCCGCGACCTCCTCGACGCCCGGGCGGCGCCCCGTCGCACGCTCCACCGCGGCGGCGATCGCCTCGAGCCGGGCGCGGCTGGCGTCGACGTCGAGCGCCCGGTCGCGACCGGGGCCGAAGCAGGCCGGGAACCAGCGCGGCTGGATCCGTCCGAGGACCGCGTTCGCGTCGGTCACCGCCGGCGGACCGCCGCGCCGGTAGCAGGCGGGGCCCGGGTCGGCGCCGGCGCTCTCCGGGCCGACCGTGAAGCGACGCCCATCGAACGCCAGCACCGAGCCGCCGCCGGCGGCGACGGTGACGACCTCGAGCATCGGCGACTGGAGCCGCACCCCGGCGATCCGGGTCTCGTAGACCCGGTCGAGGCGCCCGTGCCAGCGGCAAACGTCGGTCGAGGTGCCGCCCATGTCGAAGCCGATGATGCTCTCGAGCCCGGCGGCGCGGCTGACGTGCGCCGCGGCGACGACGCCGCCGGCGGGGCCGCTCAGGATCGCGTCCTTCCCGCTGAACCGATCGGCGGAGGCGAGCCCGCCGTTACTCTGCATGAAGCGAAGGTCGACGCCGTCGCCGAGCGGCCGGCGGACGCGGCCGACGTAGTCGCGCAGCGTCGGGGTGAGGTAGGCGTCCACGCAGGCCGTGTCGCCCCGGGCGACCACCTTGATCTCGCGGGCGGCCCGATGGCTCAGGCTGACGTGCTCGAACCCGACCTCACGGGCGACCCGACCGACGGCGAGCTCGTGCTCGGGCGCGGCGTAGCTGTGGAGGAAGACGACCGCGACGCTGCGCACGCCCGCGGCGCGGACCGCCTCGAGGTCGGCCCGGACCCGGGCGAGGTCCGGGACGCGCCGGACGGAACCGTCGGAGAGCACCCGCTCGTCGACCTCGACGGTGTGGTGAACGAGCGGCTCGGGCTTCTCGATCGCGAGGGCGAACAGGTCGGGACGATCCTGATAGCCGATCGCGAGGACGTCGCCGAAGCCGCGGGTGACGACGAGGCAGACCGGCTCGCCCTGCCGCTCGAGGAGCGCGTTCGTCGCGACCGTGGTCCCCATCCGGACCGTGCCGATCCGCGCGGCCGGCAGCCCGTCCTTCGCGGAGGCGAGTCCGAGGAGCTCGGCGATCGCCTGGAGCCCGGCGTCATCGTAGGCCGGATCCTCGGAGAGGAGCTTGCGAACGTGGAGGGCGCCGTCGGGGTCGCGGGCGACGACGTCGGTGAAGGTGCCGCCGCGGTCGATGAAGAAGCGCCAGCGACCGGGCTCGCTCACTTCATCCGGAGGCAGACGACGGTGACGTCGTCATCCTCGACGTCCTGGGCCGCGCCCTTTCGACGGAGGACCTCGGCGACGAGGCCGTCGGCGAGCTTCTGGGGCGCGACGTCGGGACGCTTTCGGTGGGCCTTCTCGATGAGCTGGACGAAGCTGTGCATCCCGCCGGAGCCGAGCGCCTTCTCGACGCCGTCGGTGAACAGGACGACGAGGTCGCCGCTCTCGAGCTTGAGCCCCTTTTCCGTGTAGGTCCCCTCGGCATCGGGCCCGACGCCGAGCGGCTGTCCGCCGAGGTCGAACGCGCTGCACTTGCCGTCGGCCTTGCGCCAGAGGATCAGGGGGCGGTGGCCGGCGCCGCTCACGACGAAGTGGCCGCGCTCGCCGTCCCAGAAGACGACGCCGACCGTCATCTGCTGGGTGCCCTCGGTGTCGGCGTGGATGAACTTGTTGACCGCCTCGAGGACGCGCTTGGGGCTCGGCCGCCACAGGGCCAGGCTGTGGAAGTAGCTCCGGGCCGAGGCGAGGACGAGGCCGGCGGCGAGGCCGCTGCCCTTCACGTCGCCGATGCAGAGGTAGAGGCAGTCGTCGTCGGGGCACTCGAGGTAGTCGTAGTAGTCGCCGCCGACCTCCTGAGCCATCTCGCTGCGACCGCCGACGACGAAGGCGTCCATCTCGGGAGGCTGCTTCGGGAGGAGATGGCGCTGGATCGAGGCGGCGAGCTTGAGCTCGTGGCGCATCTTCTCCTGGGACTTCTGGAGTCGGGCGAGGCGCGCGTTCTCGAGCGAGAGGGCTGCCTGGCTGGCGATCGCGTTCAGGAACGCGAGGTCGTCCTCGGTGAAGACGCTGACGCCGTCGGAGTCGATGTTGATGATGCCCGCGACGTCGTCCTGGACGAGGAGCGGCGCGCAGAGGGCGCTCCGGATCCGGAGCGACTCGACGCTCGAGGTCCCGCTGAAGCGGTCATCGCCCATGGCGTCGCGGCTCATGCAGGCGATCTTGTTCGTGCAGACCTCGCGGATGATCGACTTGCTCACCTCGGCCGTCTTGCCCGGGTGGCTCGCCATCCGGCGCATGCCGCCCTGGTCGTCGAGGACGAGGATCGAGCCGCGGTCGGCCGGGATCTCCTTCAGGATCTTGGCGAGCAGCTTCTTGAAGAACTGCTTCATGCTGCCGCCGATCGCGGTGGGGCCCGCGCCGACCAGCGCGGCCACGTCGAGGAGCGCCTTCATCCGACGTCCGGCCTTCGCCCGGTCCTCGATCTTCTCGATGTACTCGAGCGCGTCGCCGCCGCCGTCGGTCGGCGCGGTGCCGATGATCTTGGCGGGCTTCTCGGCGGGGACGACGACCTCGGAGATCGACTCGCCGGTCAGCTCATCGCTGGGGGCGTCGTAGAGGAGGACGAGGTCGCCGACGGTCAGGACGTCGCCGTGGCGGACGCGCAGCTTGGTCCCGAAGGGCTTGCGGTAGCGCCCGTTGAGGATCAGGTCGGCGTGCTCGTCGTTGTTCTGGACCTCGATCCGGTCGACGTCGGCGACGATCGTGGCGAGGGAGCCGGGCTTGTCGCCCGGCTCGATCGCGAGGCCGTCATCGGTCGGGAGGATGCAGGAGCGTCCGAGCGAGAGCGAGATCGCCTCGCACCGTCCGGGTCCGTTGAGCTGGATGAATCGAGCGTTTTCGCCCACGCCGTGAGTGCCCCAACCTCTTGTGCGGTCGGCAGTCGGGAAGAGTCGCGGCGCCGCCCGCCGAGCGCCGACCATACCGCATCCCGGCGCGCGCCGTCAATTCCGCTCGGATGACTTCGTGCACGAGGCAATCCCCGAACTAGAATGATGTTGACTTCACATTGGTGTACGGGGAGGTTGTGCAACCTTGAATCGAGAGCAGAGACGGAACTTCCCCGGAAGGAGTCCTTTCGTGAGCCGCACCTCGAAGATCATCGGCGTCGCCCTCGTGCTCGGCGCCCTCCTCGTCATCCCCCAGGCCGCGTCCGCCCAGGACCAGGTCATCGAGTGGCTCGAGCCCGAGGCGGCGCTCGCGAAGGCGGTCGAGAAGCCGCGCGCGGTCATCTTCCTCCTCGGCCCGAGCGGCAGCTCGTTCGTCGACGCAACCCTCGCCGGGGCCTTCGCTCACAAGAACCTCCTCCGCAAGGCCGACAAGGACCAGGTCGTCTTCGCGCGGTCCGACCCCGCCTCGAACGCCTTCGCGGCGCAGCTCGCGGGTGAGGGCATCGCGTCGGCCGTCGTCGTGACCGACCTCGAGGGCGCGGCCGTCGTCCGCTTCGGCGACGACGCCGAGGTGCCGGGCCCGAACAAGATCCTCGACGCCGTCAAGAAGGCGGAGTCGCAGGGGAAGAAGAAGCTCAAGGTCATCAAGAAGATCGACAAGGCGTTCCCGAAGGCCGAGCAGCTCCGCGAGGCGAAGAGCCACCGCGGCGCGATCGAGCTCTACAACTGGATCGTCGCCTACGAGGGCCAGCTCCTCGACCCGCGGGTCGCCACCTCGCGCAGCCGGCTCGACGCCCTCACCGCCGTCGCGAACGAGAAGCTCGACGACGTCGACGACCTGATCCGCGACGACGACTTCGCCCGCGCCC
Organism: Planctomycetota bacterium; assembly: GCA_029260755.1. Taxonomy (GTDB): domain Bacteria; phylum Planctomycetota; class J058; order J058; family JAJDCQ01; genus JAJDCQ01. The sequence continues at coordinate 49,912 of JAJDCQ010000159.1, forward strand.
AGAAGGCGCTCGTCGTGATCCGGAACGAGTTCCCGATCCCCGAGGTCGAGGACGCGGTCAAGCAGCGCCAGGAGAAGATCGCGCGCGAGCTCGATCGGATGCAGCGCAACAACTGACCAACTGACCCCGCCCCACCCCCGCGGACTGCGTTGACCCTTCCCGGCACCGAGCGATCGCGTCGCGGCGGTCTCGCCCTCGACGCCGCCGGCTGCTCGGCGAGCGTCGAGGCGGTCATCGCCGATCAGGCCCGCGGCCTGCAGGCCGCCTACCGGGCGCGCCGGAGCGTCGCGCGGCTCGCCCGGGCCGCCGAGACGGCGCTCGCCGCCGGCGGCCGGCTGCTGATCGTCGGCGCCGGCACGAGCGGCCGACTCGCCGCCCTCGAGGCGGCCGAGTGCCCGCCGACCTTCGGAAGCCACCCGGACCGCGTCGTCGCGATCCTCGCCGGAGGCCGTCGCGCGATGGATCGGGCGATCGAGGGCGCCGAGGACGACCGTGGCGCCGGGACGACGGCCGTCGAGCGGGCGCGAGCGCGCTCCGAGGATCTGGTCATCGGCGTGACGGCGAGCGGCGGAACACCGTTCGTCGCCGGAGCGCTGCAGGCCGCCCGGAGGCTCGGCGCCGTCACGGCGCTGCTCTGCTGTAACCGGGCGCGCGACGCCCGCTGCGCGCCGCTCTCCGACATCGTCGTCGCCGTCCCGACCGGCCCCGAGGTCGTCACCGGATCGACGCGGCTCAAGGCGGGCACGGCGCAGAAGGCGGTGCTGAACGCCGTCACGACGGCCGCGTTCGCCGCGATCGGTCAGGTGCACGGCAACCTCATGGTCGGCGTCCAGGCGACGAACGCGAAGCTCCGGGCGAGGGCGAAGCGCATCGTCGTCGAGATCGCCCAGGTCGACGAGCGCCGCGCCGCCAACGCGCTCCGGGCCGCGGACTGGGACGTCAAGGTGGCCACCGCGATGGCGGCGCTCGGGATCCGCGCCGCCGAGGCGAGGGACCGCCTCGAGGCAAGCGGCGGGCGGCTCCGGCCGGTCCTCGAGGAGCCAGCGTGACCCCGATCGAGCGTCTCTCGAGGGCGGCCGCGGCGGACCGACGCCGCTACATCGGCCTGATGAGCGGGACCTCGCTCGACGGGATCGACGCGGTCCTCGTCGAGCTCGCGGGCCGGCCGCCCGAGCTCGCGGTGCGCCTGATCCACCACGGCGCGACCGCCTACCCGGCCGAGGTGCGCGCTCGGATCCTCGCCACGATCGAGGGGCGAACCCCGGACGTCTGCGAGCTCGACTTCGTCCTCGGCGAGCGGTTCGCGTCAGCGGCGCTCGACGCCGCCGGCGCCGCCGGCGTGGAGCTCGCCGACCTGACCGCGATCGTCAGCAGCGGCCAGACGATCTGGCACGTCGACCGGCGAGGCCAGGACGGCGTCCCCAGCACCCTCCAGGTCGGCCAGGCATCGGTGATCCGCGAGCGGACCGGGTGCGCCGTCGTCCACGACCTCCGCACCGCCGACGTCGCCGCGGGCGGGACCGGCGCGCCGCTCGTCCCCTACGCCGACTGGGTCCTCGGAGCGCGGCCGGGGCAGCCCCGGGCGTTCCTCAACCTCGGCGGAATCGCGAACGTCACGATCGTCACCGAGCGCCTCGAGGACGTCCGCGCGTTCGACACGGGACCGGCGAACCTGCTCATCGACGCCGTCGCCCGCGAGGTGACCGGAGCGCCCGACGGCATCGACGCGGACGGCGCGCTCTCCGCGAAAGGGACGGTCGACGAGGCCCTCCTCGCCGAGCTGCTCGCGCACCCGTTCCTCGCCCTCCCGCCGCCGAAGAGCACCGGCCGCGAGACGTTCGGAGCCCCGATGGCGAGGGACCTCCTCGCCCGGCCCGGAATCGACGCGCGCGACCTCCTCGCGACGGTCGCCCGCTTCACGGCCGCGAGCATCGCCGACGCGATCCACCGGTTCGTCGACGACGAGCCGACCGAGCTGATCGCGTCTGGAGGAGGAGCCAGGAACGCGACGGTGATGGCCGCCCTCGCCGAGCTCCTCGACCCCATCCCCGTCCGCCGCTGGAGCGCCGAGGAGTGGGGCTTCCCGAGCGAAGCAAAGGAGGCGATCGCCTTCTGCATCCTCGCCGACGAGACCCTCGCCGGCCGCCCCTCGAACGTCCCCTCCGTCACCGGAGCCAACCGGCCGGTGACGCTCGGATCGATCGTCCCACCCTCCTGAGCCGGCCGATCACTCCCATCCCGCAAGCCGCTCCACCCAAATCACTTACACCCCAAGGGGTCAGGTCCAGTATTTTTACCATTTCCCGCCCGCGCTCGGCGGCGGCAGAGGGAGAAAAGGTAAAAATACTGGACCTGACCCCTCGCGATGTAAGTGGTGGTTTGGCTTTCTGTTGTGGCGGGTGGTTGTTCGAGGCTGCCGGCTTGGCTCTCGTCGTTGGAAACCCGAGGAGATGCCTGGGAGGAGCTTCGGATGATGCCGATGGATGCTGCGCCTGGGACGTTGAGCCGCCTCGCGGTGGAGTCGAACGCTCTCTTTCCGGCGGCTCCTCCGGGGGCGGATGCCTCCGAGACGCGGCGCCTTCTTCGGTGCCTTCGCCGGGTGGCCGAGGTCGGGGCGCGGGCGACCGGTGAGGTCGAGCTGCTCGCTCGCTCGCTCGCGGTGGTCGCGGGGGAGATTCCGGGCGTCCGCGGTCGCGTGTTTCTGATCGAGCCCGGGAGCGACGCGCTTCGCCGCGTCGCGACGGTCGCTTCCGATCCGCTCGACGCGGACGACGCGCCCCCCGAGCCCGCTCTCGTCCGCGCCGTGCTCGATGGCCCGGACGCCGTCCTGCGCGGGTCGACCCTCGCCGCTCCGATCATCCGCCGCCGCCGGGTCGCCGGGATCTTCCACCTCGAGCAGGCCACCGGCGACCTCGACGCGAGCGCCCTCGCCCTCGTCGCCGCCGCCGCGGCCACGATCGCGAGCGCGCTGGACGCGCTGCTCGACCGCGCCCGGACGGTTTCGACGAGCCTCCCGTGCGACCTGGCCGCGACCGAGGACCGCGCGACCGGCCTCCGCGCGGCGACCTCGGGGGACGACGGCGCCACCCACGCTTCGCTCATCGACCGGGCTGGCGGCGCGGCGGTCGTCCTCGTCGAGATGGATGCTGGCGAGGAGGCGGCGAGCTCGATCGCGACGCTGGAGGCGCGCACCGTCCTCCGCGCGCTCGTCCCGCGCGACGTCGCCCCCGGCGAGCTCCTCGCCGAGGTTCAGCGGATCGTCACGCCGGCGACGATCACGTGCGCGGTCCTCGCGCGCCTCGACGCCGAGGAGCGCACCGTCGAGCTCGCCGTGATCGGCCAGCCCGCGGTGCTCCTCCTCCGGGCGACCGGACAGGGCGAGCTCCTCCACCTCGGCCTCGCCCGACGCCGCTCGCTCGGGGGAGACGTCACGCTGCTCGAGCCCCGGCCGATCGAGGTCTTCCGCGGCGATGCGTTCTGCCTCCTCGCCGCCTCGGCGCGGGCGACCCTCGGCGCGCGGGGGGTGTCGGGCCTCCGCCACGTCTTCGAGGCGCGCGAGCCGGTCGGGCCGACGAGCCTCCTCCGCGCGGTCGAAGCGTACGCCGGCGCCGAGGGGATCCGGCTCCCCCGTGGACTGGCCATCGCCGTGGTCGACACGCCCCTCTGAGCGCCGACCGTACACACGCGCGCCCGCGACGAGGTCGCGGGCGCGGGTGCTTCGGACGTCGGTCGACTGGTGCGACTAGCCCTTCTTCGCCCACTCCGACCGCGGGAAGCGCTCCTTGAGCTCGCGCTTGAGCTGGGCGCTCCGCGTCTTGTTCTCGTCGCCGCCGAGGGCGGCGAAGGCGGCCGACGCCTCGTAGTAGGCGCGGGGGGCGACGGTTCCGATGTGCGGATAGAGGATCACGACCCGGAGATACGCCATCAGCGCGTCCTCCTTCTTCCCGCCCTTCGCGTGGCAGTGACCGAGCAGGGTGTAGGCCTGCGCGACGACGGCGTCGTCCTTCGCCTTGCTGAGGATCTCGTCGAGCATCGTCTGCGCGGCGGAGGTCTGTCCCTGCTCGACCATCGCGGTGCACTGCCCGACGACGGCGGCGCTGCGGATGTCGTCGAAGTTGCGCGAGGCCTGCGCGACCGCGCGGTATTTCTTGGCCGCGGCGCCCCAGTCCTTCTTCGCGATGTCGACCTGGGCGGCCTCCATCGAGACCTTCTGGACCCAGTAGTCGCCCATGCCCTTGTTCCGGACCTCGGAGATCGCCTTCTCGAAGCCCTTCTGCGCGCCGCCGAGGTCGCCCTCGGACAGCTTCGCGCGGGCGATCCCGACGAGCGCGTCGGCGAGGAACCGGGTCTCGCGGTGATCGCGGAGGAGCTGCTCCCAGGTCTTCACCGCCTGCTTGGTGTCGCCCTTGCTCATCTGACTGAGGGCGAGGTAGTGGGTCGCGTACTGCTTCACCCACTTGCGCTGGGTCGAGCGGAGCGCGGTTCGGAAGCTCTCGATGGCCTCGTCGAACCGGTAGCCGCGCATCGCGGCGAGGCCCTTCTCGAACGCCTTCGGCTTCTGCTCGTACTCGACCCGCTCGACGTCCTTGAGCGGGTGGCTGCTCTTCACGTTGCCCGCGTTGAAGCGGAACTTCACCTCCTTGTAGGTCTCGTCGGTGATCGAGATGTTCTTCTCGACCCGACCGTCGCGGAGGTGGATCTCGTCGGCGCGCGCCTGGCCGGCGGCCGCGAGGAGAGCGCCGCCGGTGATGGCGATCGCGAGGAAGCGATTGCTACGGAAGGACATCGTTCTAGGCTCTCCTCGGATGTGTTCGGGGGATGCTCGTCGTTCAATACCCGCGAGTTGGTGGTGGAGTTCCGCCCGACCACCCATTAGACGGACAGGGCCCCGGCGCCGCAAGGCCGGCCGCGGCGCTCGGCCGGCCCGCGGCGACCCGCCCTAGGCCCTGGGTTTCCCGATCCCAGCGGGAACGCGATAGCCGCGGCGGGCCTCGATCGCGGCGCGCGCCTCCTCGGATCCGAGCACATCGAGGAGGGCCGCCACGGCCGGGCGGTCGCTCCGGCCGGCGGCGACGACCAGGTCGTAGCCCTCCTCGCGGAGCGGCTGGAACCCGAGCTCGCCCGCGACCGACTCGATCGCGAGGCCCCAGTCGGCGCGCCCGGCGGCGATCGCCGCCGCCACCCCCGCGTGGCTCCGGGTCTCGACCCCGTAGCCGGCGATCGTCTTGCCGAGACCGGCGGCGGTATTCTCGCCGCGCGCGGCCAGCGTCGCGATGATCCCCTCGAGGAGCTCGCGCGCGCCCGATCCGCGGTTCCGGTTGAGCAGGCGCGCGCCGGATGCGATGAGCGCCTCGACGCACGCGACGCCGATCGCCTCGGCGTCCGCGTCGACGCCGGCCGCGGCGCGGGCCCGGCCGAGCGCCTCCTCGAGCGTCGCGCGCGCGGCGAGGATGCCCTGGCGGCGAACGTAGCCCCGGATGACGACGGCGCCCGGGGCACGCTCAGCGAACGTCGCGTCCGCGGGTCCTCCGTCTTCGTCGGCGCCGTGGACGCCGGCGACGTCCGCGGCGCCCGTCGCGAGCGCCTCGAGCACCCCGCCGCTCCCGGCCGGGACGATCTTGGCCGTCACCCCGTGCCGCGCCTCGAGGAGGGCGAAGACCTCGTCGAGCGCCGGGCACGGGCTGCCGACGAACACGAGCGGCGGGATCGCCCGGTCGCCGCGGAGCAGCGTCACCGGGAAGCGCGTTCCCCGTTCGACGTGCTTGCGACCCGCGGCCACCTCGAGGTAGCCGTCGGCGCGTGCGAAGGCCGAGACCGAGCCCGACCCCTTGAGGAGCGGAAACGCGCGCGGCGGATCGGCGTCGCCCGTTCCGGGGGCGAGGTCGACGAGGACATACTCGTGCCGGCCGGGCTCGCTCGGCATGGGCAGGGCGATCTCCGCCTCGACCCGCGCCGCCGCCTCGACCGGCTCGAGGCCGGCGAGGCGCCGCAGCACCGGCAGCCCGAAGATCCCGAACGTGATCACGGCCGAGGTCGGGAAGCCCGGCAGGATCATCACCGGCTTCCGGCCCCACGCGGCCAGGACGATCGGCTTGCCGGGCTTCACGGCGACGCCGTGGACGACCTTGCCCGGCGGCTCGAAGTCCGAGACGAGCCGGTAGGAGAGGTCGCCCGCGCCCTTCGAGGTCCCGCCGCTCAGCACGACCATGTCGTGGCGACGCGCGTCCTCCAGCGTGGCGCGGATCTGCTCCTCGTCGTCGCGCGCGATCGGGAACGCGACCGGCTCGGCCCCGTTCTCGCGGCAGAGGTCGGCGAGGATCCGCGCGTTGCTGTCGTAGATCGTCCCGGGCGCGAGCGGTTCGCCCGGCTCCCGGAGCTCGTCGCCGGTCGAGACGATCGCGACCCGCGGTCGGCGCCGCACCGCGACCCGGGCGATCCCGAGGGCGGCGAGCGTGCCGGTCTCGCGCGCCCCGAGGCGGGCTCCCCGGCGAAAGACGATCTCGCCGCGGCGGACGTCCGCCCCCGCCGTCTGGATCCGCCCGCCGGGAACGGCCGCCCTGAAGACCGCGACGGACGTGGCCGCGGCCTCGCCCTCGAGCTCGGTGTGCTCGACCATGACGACCGCGTTCGCCCCGCGCGGAATCGGCGCGCCGGTGGCGATCTCGCAGCAGGCGCCGCTGCCCACCTCGATCCCGGTCGGGTCGCGGCCGGCCGGGATCGCGTCGGCCAGGCGCCGCAGCCGCACCGGCGCCTCCTCCCCCGCGGCGAACGTGTCGGCCGCGACCACGGCGAAGCCGTCGACGAGGCTCCGGTCGAACGGCGGGAGGTCGATCGGCGCGACGACGTCCTCGGCCAGCACGCGTCTCCACGCGTCGGCGAGCGCGACCGTCTCGTCGCCGAGCGGCGAGAGCGGGGCGAGGGCGGCCGCCCAGCGAGCGGCCGCCTCCTCCTTCGGGATGGTCGTGAGGAAGTGCATCGCCTTCTTGCCGCGCCCGGCGCCGGCGCTCGCGGCCGCCGCGGTCTCATCGCAGCAGTCCTCGCCCGCCGCGGCCCGCGCTGGCTCGTGGTCGTGGTCGTGGCCGTGGTCGTGGTCGTGAGGCCCGCCCATCAGAAGAGGATCACCTCGACGCTCTCGCCCGCCTCGATCCCCTCGACGTCGCCCGGGATGATCACCATTCCGTCGGACCGGGTGAGCGTCGTCAGCACGCCCGCGCCGCCGACCCGCACCGGCTCGACGGTGCCGTCGTCGGCCAGGCGGACCCGGGCGAAGTCGACCCGACCGGGCTGGCTCGCGATCTTTCGCCCGAGCGGCGCGCGGACGGTCCGATCGGGCGCGAGGCTGCCCTCGCCGCGCCCGGCGAGGAGGCGGAGGGCCGGCCGGACGAACGCCCAGAAGCCGACGTAGGTGGCGACCGGGTTGCCCGGCAGGATGAACGCGAGCGCCTCGCCGATCCGGCCGAACCCGGCCGGGTGCGCCGGACGGATCGAGACGCCGTGGACCCACAGCTCGCCGAGCTCGCGCACGATCAGCGGGATGAAGTCCTCCTGCCCGACGCTGACCGCCCCCGTGGTGATCACGACGTCGTGCTCGGCCGCCGCGGCCGCGATCGTGTCGCGCAGCACGTCGCGGTCGTCCCGGATGATCCCGAGGCGCGTCGGCACGCCGCCCTCTGCCCGGACGAGCGCCTCGAGGTGGTAGCCGTTGCTCTCGAAGATCGTCGTCGGACCGGCCGGCGCGTCCGAGAGCGGGTCGACCAGCTCGTTCCCGCTGCTCAGGATCGCGACGCGGGGCCGCCTGTGGCACGCGACGGTGGCGCGCCGGATCGAGGCGAGGACGGCCACGTCGGCGGCGCGGAGGTGCCGCCCCGCCGCGAGGACGACGTCGCCGACCTTCACGTCCTCGCCGCGCCGGCCGACGTGCTTGCCGGGCGGGACGGCCTCGAGGATGCGGACGGCTCTCGCGCCGCGGCCGTGGTCGCCGTGGGCGTCGGTGTTCTCGACCATGACGACCGCGTCGGCGCCGTCGGGGAGCGGCGCGCCGGTCATGATCCGGAGCGCCTCGCCGGGCTGCAGCGCCCGCTCGGGGAGCGTGCCGGGCATCGACGTCCCGACGACGACGAGCTCGTTCGGGGCGAGCGGCGCGGCGCCGAAGGTGTCCTCGGCGTGGACGGCGAACCCGTCGACGGCGCTCCGCGCGAACGGGGGAACGTCGAGGCCGCTCGCGACGTCCTCGGCGAGGACGCGTCCGACCACGTCGCGGATCCCGACCGGCTCGGCCGGCAGCGGCGTGACGGCGCCGACGAGCCGAGCCAGCGCGGCCTCGAGATCGACGGTCTCCCCGAAGCCGCGCATGCGGACGTCGATCGGTGCGTCGCCGTCTCGAGAGGGAGCCGCCATGGGGGCGGATCGTAGCAACCCGCCCCCGGCGACGTCCAACCCGTCAGACCGCGAAGAACGCGGCGTTCTCGGCGATCGAGGCGTGTCGCTCCTCGGGCACCTCGTCGAGGTGGAAGATCGCCTCGGCGGGGCAGACCGGCGCGCACGCGCTGCAGCAGATGCACGCCTCGGGGTCGATGAACATCTGCACGCCGGGGAACGCCTCGCCGCGCGCCTCGGGCGCGACCTCGCGCAGCTCCTCGACGGTCTTGGGACCCCAGATGGCCTCGACGGGGCAGGCGTTGACGCACTCGGTGTCGCAGACGTCGCGGCAGAGGTCGGTGATGACGAAGGTCATGGCGCTTCTCCTCTCTTTCTCCCGAGCGAAGGAGCGCGCGCCATGCCGGTTCGGACGGCGGGCCCCGACTGGCGACGAGGCCGAGACTTACGCTGACCAACCTCAGCTCGGGCCACCCATATACCGTTGCCCCGGCACCGTGTCATAGGTTACAACGTCATTCGGGTGCCGGAGGCAGCGATCGTGACTCAATCCGAGATCCTCGAGCTCGTCGCCGACCTGATCGAGGCGACCCTCGCCAGCCCGACCCGCCGGGGCATCGCGCGCGGCTCGCTCGACGCGCTCGCTCCGCTCGGCGTCATCGCCCTCGAGCTCGGGTGGGCCGATGCGAAGCTCGGCCGCGCTCGGGTCGTCGAGGCGATCGCCCGCGACGGCGGCGCGAGCGTGACCGAGACCCGCCGTCGGCTCGCCGGCAGCCGCGTGACGGCGGCGCTGCGCGCCGGGCGGCCCGAGCTCACGACGCTCCCGACCGGAAGGCGCCGTCCGATCTCGCCCGAGCACCGCCGGGCGGCCCGGCGCGGCGCACGCGCCGTCGCCGTGCTCCCGATCCTCGACCCGACCGGCGGCGCCGGGTTCGCCGTCCTTCACCTCGACGCCCGCGGCGGGAGAGCGCTCGCCGCGACCGACGGCCTCCTGCCGCTCCTCGCGACCGTCTTCCGGGTGGCGACCCGGGCCGGCCGCCTGGTCGAGCGCGTCGCCGGACTGTCGCGCCGGGCGATCGAGGAGACGACCGAGCTGCGGCGCCGGCTCGAGGACTCCGGCGACCGCGAGCCGATCGTCGCCCGGAGCGCGTCGATGCGGGCGGCCCTCGAGGCGGCGGACCTGGTCGCGGGGCACGACGTCACCGTCCTGATCCGGGGTGAGTCCGGCACGGGGAAGGAGCTGATCGCGCGGCGGATCCACGAGCGCTCCGCCCGGCGCGGTCGGCCGTTTCTCCGCGTGAACGCGGGGGCGCTCCCCGAGACCCTCCTCGAGACCGAGCTCTTCGGCCACGAGCGCGGCGCGTTCACCGGGGCGACCGGGCGTCACGTCGGGCTGTTCGAGCGGTCGGACGGCGGGACGCTCCTCCTCGACGAGGTGGCCGAGCTCGCCCCCGCCGCGCAGGTCCGCTTGCTCCGGGTCCTCCAGGAGGGCGAGCTGCACCGGGTCGGCGGCGAGGAGCCGATCCGCGTCGACGTCCGCGTGCTCGCCGCGACCCACCGACCGCTCGAGGAGCTCGTCGCGAGCGGGTCGTTCCGGGAGGACCTCTTCTACCGACTCGACGTCTTCCCGATCCGCCTCGCGCCGCTGCGCGACCGGCCCGACGACGTCGCCCCGCTCGCCGAGCGGATCGTCGCGGAGACCTCGGCTCGGCTCGGTCTGCCGCGCGCGCAGATCGGCCGCGCGGCGATGGGTCGGCTGCTCGCGCATCGATTCCCGGGGAACGTCCGCGAGCTGCAGAACGTCCTGGAACGCGCGCTGATCCTCTGCCGCGGCCGCCGGGAGATCGAGGCGGCCGACCTCGATCTCGCCCCGCCCCGCATCGACGCGACGCGCATCGATCCGACGCCGAGAGGGACCGGCGCGCCGCTCGGCAGCGACGGGGCGACCGCGACGCTCGACGACGCGATCCGCGCGGCGATCGAGGCGGCCCTGCGCGCGACCGGCGGCAAGCTCTACGGGGACGACGGCGCGGCGGCGCAGCTCGGCGTCCGGCCGACCACCCTCCAGGGCAAGATGCGGCGGCTGGCGATCGATCGGACGGCGTTCGTCGGACGCTGACCGCGCCACCGATCGCGGGTCGCCGCGACCCGCCCACCGTGGTTCCGGGGGGGCCCCCTCATTGCATTGTCGCACGGGAGGATCGCGTCCGGAAGATCGAGTCGCCGCGACCGGCGCCTCGCGGCGAGAGCGCGCCTCGCGGCGGAAGCGCCCGCCCGGAGAGGTCGCCTCGGCGATCCGGCCCGACAGGCTCAGTCGCCCGCGCGCCGCTCGAACAGGTCGCGCAGCGCCACCCGGCGCCCCACCCGGCGCCCCTCTCCTCCGTCCCCCTCGCGCTCGCGCTGGAGCATCCCGAGCCGCGCCTCGAACGGCCCGAGCGTCCAGCAGCTCTCGGGCGGGAGCTCGGTGATCGGCGCGTGCTCCTCGCCCTCGTTCAGCGGACAGATGTCACGCATCTCGACGATCGCGCCCTCGTGCTCGTCGGTCCACCGCAGCGGCAGGCCCTGCGTCCGACAGACATACGGCCGCGCCTCGTAGACCCGGCACGCCCCCTCGGCATCGAGGAACGCGCATCGGCCGACCGGGTGCGGCGCGCCGCTCGCGAGGAGCTCGGGCGCGTGGCGTCGGATCCGCTCGGCCTCCACCTCGAAGACGGTCAGCTCATCGACGCAGCAGTCAGCGCAGCCGCGGCGACAGACGAGGCGCGCGGCGAGGCTCTCCTGGAGCGGCGCGACCGCCCGGTCCACCTCGGCGTGGAGCGCTCCGATCGGATCGACTGGCGACGGCGCGGGCGGCCGGGACGGCCGCTGGGACGGCGGGGGCACGGTCGGGCGCCCGCCTAGAAGAACGGCTGGAAGCCGTGCCCCTTCTCGCCCCAGTAGATCGCCCAGTCGGCGGCGGCGAGCTCGGGGACGACCTTCACGATCGCCCGCCTCTCGCTCGGAAGCGCCCGCTCCCACGCCTCGGCCGCCTCGGACGAGTCCTCGTCGACGCCGCCGTCGGGCTTGGCGTCGCGCGACGCCTGGAGCAGCTCGCGGTAGGCGCTCCACATCCCATCCGCGTCGAGCTCGGCCAGGGCGGGCTCGGCGCCGCGCAGATGCGCGAGGACCGCCGCCTCGATCCGCCGCCCGTAGGCGAGGGTCGCCGTCGCGTCGTGATCCTCGGTCGCGAGGCCGCGAAGCTCCGCGTCGAGGATCTTCGAGGTCTTCACCACCTCGCCGCAGAACGCGGTCGCGATCGGCGTCGCCGCCGGGATGACCGAGCGGTCGTAGCCGGTGAGGTGCAGGACCGTGCCGCCCGCGTAGTCCTTCAGGACGTCCTCGAGCTCGCGGTTCCAGTGCCGCGCGAACGGGTCCTCGGGCGGCAGCTTCCGCTCGGCGATCGTGCGCCGATTCGCCTCCCACTGGGTCTCGCGGAACCAGGCCGTCGCGGCGTCGTCGATGCCGATCCGGGGAGCGCCGAGGGTCTCGGCGCCGGTGAGGGTGAGCTCACCGAGGCGGTCGGCGAGGCGGTCCTGGTCGGCCTCGTCGATGTCGTCACGGCCGAGCTGGTCGCGGATCCGCGCCACCTCGTCCTCGTGACCGTCCTTCGCCCGATCGAGCAGGATCCAGTCGAGCCCCACAGCCTCTCCTCCTCGCGCCGATCGTCGACCGCATCCTCGATCGCACCGTCGACCGCGCGCGCTTCTTCGGCAGCGGCGCCCATTCAACCCCCGTCGAAGCCGGCGGGCAAGTCGGCGGGCGTGGCCTCGATCAGTCGAGGACGACGCCGCGGCCGCTGTCGGTCCGCGGCGGCCCGACGTCGCCCGAGACGCTCGGCAGGTCCTTCTTGCCGCTCAGATCGAGGAGAAGGGTCGCCGTCTCCGCGTCGAGATCGACGAACGGGTCGTCCTCCGGCGGCGGGAACGCCTCGAGCCCCTCGGCGGCGAGCCGGGCCTGCGCGATCGCGCTCACGAGCGGCTCGATGCCGCGGGTCACCTCGGCCAGGAGCGCCTTCGCCCGCGCCAGGTTCTTCCGCGGGTGCATCTCGTTGCCCCCGAGCCCGAGCGCGAACCGCGCGGGCACGGCCGAGTGCACGTTGAGGACGGGCGCGTGACCGCGGTGGACCATCGCCGCGAGCTCGACCGGACCGACGTCGTCGACCGGCGCGCAGACCGCGTCGCCCGCGTCGCCCCAGCGGACGACCACCCCGTCGGTGAGCGTCTTCACGATCGCCGGCGCGAGCGCCCTGGGCGCCCGGCGGGCGATCATCCCGGTGACGACCCACAGCCACCGCTCGGAGAACGCCGGGTTGCCGGCGACGGCCGGCGCGATCCGGCAGTCGGCGTCGGTCCGCCAGAGGACGCGTCCGCGCACGTCGACCGTCGCGACGAAGCGCCAGGGCTCGCCACCGAGCTCGACCCGGACGCTCGCCCACTGGCCGTCATCGCTCGCCCGCACCAGCCGCGAGGTCGTCGGCACGGTGCCGGCGCGGGCGCCCTCGAACGCCTCCGCGCCGACGAACACCCGTTCGATCGCGGCGGCGCCCGGCTCGCCGTGGAGCTGAACGACGACGTCGTTCGTCGCGTCGAAGACGCGCTCGAACGGCGCCGGGGCGAGCTGCACCCGCGGCTCGACGGGCCAGCCGCTCATCGCGGCCTCCTCGGCCTTCTCGATGAACGTCGACCGCGCCTCGCCAACGTCGCGCGGGCTCTCGAGCGTGAACGACTCGAGGAGCGCGTCGAAGAGCTGGCTCGTCGGGTACGGGCCCCGGTAGCGGACCGTCGAGACCTTCGCCCAGCCCAGCAGCATCGCGACCCAGTTGAGGATCGCCGTGCCGCCGCCGGCCGGCAGCGAGCTCGGTCGCTCCAGCGGCGGGATGACCTCGGGCTTGCTCCAGTCGATCGCGCCGCCGGAGGTGAGGAGGTGCTCGACGTTCTGGGCGTCGAGCATGCCGATCCGGAACGCCTCGCCGAAGACGGGGTGATCGAGATCCTCGGGCCGCACGTCGAGCCAGGCCTCGCGGCGCGCCGGCGGGATCCGGACCCGCGCCTCGCTCAGCTTCCCGTCGTCGGTCCACTCCGCCTCGACGACCGGGACGCCGTTGGGGTCCCGCACCACGATCGGGTGCGGCGGCGCGCCCGCGAACAGGACGGTCGATCCGTGCGCGAGGCGCTCCTCCCTGAAGTGACCGGTAGGCACGAGCTGACGCTCCCCGGGGGCCGTGTTGGCCCCTCAGACTACACCGTCGCCGCGATCGGGCGAAAGCGTCGGGAAGACCGTGGCCTATCGAGTCGCTCAGGTCGATGAAGAGATGGAACCACGGAGGCACGGAGGCACGGAGCAGCTTCGGATGACGCCACGTCGCGGACCGATCCCGCCGTTCCTTCTCCTGGTTCCCGTCGCCCCGCGTGACCGAGGCCGAGAGGGAGCCACCCCTGGAGCCGGTCGGCTCGTGCGAGCCGGGATACGGCGCACGCAGTCGCTCCTCGGTGTCTCCGTGCCTCCGTGGTGACATCTGCTCGCCGAGGGCGAGCCCATCGGATCTGAGCGAAGTCGGCAGCCCCTGCCCGCGGGCTAGTCCGGCGACGGGACGCCGGGGTCGCGTCGCTCGGGCTCGGCCGACTTCGGCACGTAGCCCTCGTCGCGGAGTCGCTTCTCGAGCTTCTCCTCGGCGTCGGCGCGACGCTTCGCGTCCTTCAGGATCCGGATCTGGGCGTCGATCTCGATGACCTTGCCCCGGATCGCCTCGAGGTCGCCCTCAATGGAGGCCTCCTTCGCCTTCACCTCGTCGAGGGCGACGCCCGCGGCCTCGACGGCCGCGGTCCGCTCGGCGACCACCTGAGGGCCGCGCGCCTTGAACTCGGCCAGCTCGTTCAGATCGTCCTGCGCCTGACGGAGCGCGTTCCTGGCGAGGCGGAAGTCGTTGTCGGCGGAGATGGCGATGAGGCGCGCCTCCTCGATCCGACTGAGCCGGATCGCGCGCGAGGTCTCGTCCTCGTTCGGCGGCGGGATCGTCGCCTCGGCGATGCGGAGGAAGTTCGCCGCGTCGATCGCCCGCCGCTCCGCGACGCGCACGTCGGTCTGGAGCCCGGGGATCTGCGCCTTGATCTGCTCGATCAGGTCGTCGGCCGTCGCGATCTTCTGCTCGGCGTCGGCGAGGCGGCGCTCGGCCTTGCGCAGCGCGCTCTCGGCTTCGCTCACCTCCTCGGGGAGGCGACGCTTCCGCCGGACGAGGACCGTCTCCTCCTTCTTGAGGTCGCGCTTGACCGCGTTCGCGTCCATGAGGTCGGCCTCCGCGGGGGAGACCCATCGGCCCGCGCGGCGGAGGTAGCCGATCAGCGGATAGAACTCGTCGGGCGGGAGCCAGCGACCGTCGGGGAGCTCGTGGTAGTCGAGATCGTCGAGGGCGGCGCGCGCCTTCCGGTGAGCGGGCTTGAGCTTCACCGCCTCGACGAGCAGCTCGGCGGCCTCCTCGATGAGCCGCTTGTCGATGCAGAAGCGGGCGAGCTCCACGCGCCCATCGGCGTCCTTCGCGTCGAGGTTGCGGCGGCGCAGGCCGTACTCGGCGCGCGGGAGGACGCGCCGCTCGACCGAGAGGATGTCCTTGCGCTCGAGGGTGAGCGTGCCGAGCTTCATCTTGATGGTGACGGTCTCCGCCGTCTCCGCGACGATCTCGCCCTCGATCTTGCGCGAGTCCTTGGTCGTGATCACGTCGGCCGAGGCTGCGATCGGGGACGTCGCGAACGCGACGAGGACGAGGAGCAGCGTTACGGCGAGGGGGGCTCGGTGCGGTCGCATGGCGAAGGCGTCTCCCGTGGGTCGCGCGGCGTCTCGGAAATCTCGACGAGCGGGACGGTTGCAGATCGATTATCCCGCTCGGGATCCCTTCATCAAGACACGTCCCCGAACGGTCTCCCGTTCCGGAGACGACCCCGGGCCCGGTCGTATTCATTAGCCACCCAAAGCGTTGCGACGACGCCCGGCGGCCGTCGATGGCGCGACGCGCTACACGATCTCCGACCCACGCCCAACGCCCGAAGATCCCCTGCGTAAAGACAATGACGGGGGGAGCCGCGCCGACCGACGGCGCCGCGCCGCCGAGACGGGTGGGGAGCTCGACCGCAGATGCCCCGGCAACCGAGGAAGGGTCCGACGCGCCCGCGCCCGGCGCGGACGCGTCCGCCGCGGCGACGTCCTGGCTCGGCGGGCGCGCCCACGGGCGTGGCCGCCGGCGTCGGTGAGCTTCCCCGTCACCTCGCCCGTCTCCGCTCGCTCGAGGACATCCCCGGCGTCGGCGAGCGCATGCTCGAGAACTTCGCGGTCATCGGCGTCGAGAGCCCCTCGGACCTCGTCGGGCGCGACGCGACCGAGCTGCGCGCGGCGATCGGCCGCGTCCGGGGGCAGCCGCCGACCGACGCCCTCCTCTTCGTCCTGCGGAAGATCACCCACTGGGTCGCCACCGGCGAGGACGTCGACCTCAGCCGCTTCATGCCGCCCGCGTGATCGCTTGACGGGCTCCCGGGCCGACCCCACAATCCGCCGCTCGCAACGTCGTCGAGAGGAGCCACCGGTTGAAGATCCTCGTCGTGGGCGGCGGCGGCCGCGAGCATGCGCTGTGCGCCCGGCTCGCCGCGTCGCCGAAGGTGAAGGAGGTTCTCTGCGCCCCCGGCAACGCCGGGATCGGCAAGGTGGCCCGTCGGGTGGACGTCTCCGCCAGCCAGGTGGGCGGCCTCGTCCAGCTCGCCGCAGCCGAGCACGTCGACCTCGTCGTCGTAGGACCCGAGGAGCCCCTCGTCCGTGGCCTCGCCGACGACCTCACCCGCGCCGGGATCCCGGTCTTCGGACCGGGCAAGCGCGCGGCGCAGCTCGAGGGGAGCAAGGCGTTCGCGAAGAAGCTCATGCGGCGCCACAACATCCCGACGGCCGAGTTCAAGATCTTCGAGCAGGCCCACGCGGCGCGCGACTACCTCGAGAACGCCGAGGCGCCGCTCGTCGTGAAGTGCGACGGCCTCGCCGCCGGCAAGGGCGTCCGCGTCTGCGCGACGATCGAGGAGGCGCAGCAGGCCGTCACCGACTTCATGGACGAGAAGATCTTCGGCGACGCCGGCGACACGATCGTCGTCGAGGAGTGCCTCCGCGGCGAGGAGCTCTCGGTCCTCGTGGTGACCGACGGGCGCACCCTCGTCGTCCTCGAGAGCGCCCGCGACCACAAGCGCCTCGGCGACGGCGACGCCGGCCCGAACACCGGCGGCATGGGCGCGTTCTCGCCCTCGCCGCGGGTCGACGCGAAGCTGCTGAAGAAGGTCGAGCACAAGGTGCTTCTGCCGCTGGTCCACGCGATGAACTCCGAGGGGCATCCGTTCCGCGGCGTCCTCTACGCCGGGCTCATGCTCACGCCGGGCGGCCCCAAGGTGCTCGAGTTCAACGTCCGCTTCGGCGACCCCGAGACGCAGGCCGTCCTGCCCCGCCTGCAGTCGGACCTCGCCGAGCTCCTCCTGGCCGCGGCCAAGGGAGGCCTCGACAGCGTGCGCGTCCGCTGGGACCCGCGCCCTTGCCTCTGCGTCGTCCTGGCGTCGGAGGGCTACCCGGAGAAGCCGATCAAGGGTCGGGTGATCACCGGGCTCGACGCCGCCGCGGCCATGCCGGACGTCTCGGTCTTCCACGCCGGCACCGAGCGCAGCCCCAACGGCGAGACCATCACGAGCGGGGGGCGGGTGCTCGGCGTGAGCGCGCTCGGCGCCGACCTCGACGCCGCCCGCGAGCGCGCCTACGCGGCCGTCGACGCGATCCACTTCGAAGGGATGCAGGTGCGGCGCGACATCGGGAAGCCGGCCCGAAGCTGACGATTCCCGGCGCCCGCGCGCCGCGCTACTCGGGCCGGGGCGGAATCCGGATCGTCTGGCCCTCGCGCAGGTCGGTCGCCTTGCGAAGCGTGTCGCCGTTCGCCGCGAGGATCACCTTCCAGTGGCGGCTCGTGCCATAGAAGCGCTTCGAGATGGCGCCGAGGGTCTCGTTGCGAGCGACGACGTAGCTCCGACTCCCATCGGCGGCCACCGCCTGACTCCCGCCGGCCGCGACCGATCGGGCATCGCCTCCCGCCCGGGCCGGAGCCGCGACCGCGGCGACGGTCGGCACGTCGGCCGGCGGCAGCTGCACCGCGTCGTGCTCGCCCTGCCGGGCGCGGGCCAGCTCGGTCTCGATCAAGCGGGCGGTCAGGACGATCAACACCATCAGAACGACGATTCCGGCGCGGGCTGCGGCGCTCACACGGGTCCTCCCGTCGGTCGCGGGCTCGGGGCGACCGACCTGTCTCGGATATCGGCTTTCCCGGTCGGCGGCTTCGCGATGACGGACCCCGCCGTTTGGCGAGGGCGGTAGGGCGACCCGGGTAGCGACGCATCGGGGCTTCCCTGAGCGACGTTCTCTCTTGCGGTTACGATCCGATTTTGGTCACGTTGCACGCTCGGAGTGCTGCAGATTCCAGCACGACAAGCCGATGCAGCAGGGTGGGGGGAGCGCCGCATCGTGGCCGTAGACTTCAGCGTTCCCGGCTACACGATCATCGCGAAGTTTCGCGAGGGTGGATCGGCCGGGATCTACAAGGCGACCAAGCACCCGTTCAAGGAGACGGTCGCGCTCAAGGTCTTGCTCCCCAAGCACGTCGGCAATCGGCAGATGACGAAGGCCTTCCTCCTGGAGGCCCAGTTCCTCGAGGACGTCGACCACCCGAACATCATCAAGTTCCACTGTCTCGTCGACGACGCGCCCCGGCCCACGATCGAGATGGAGTTCTTCGTCAGCGACCACGTGAAGTGGATCCTGAAGAAGAAGAACGAGGAGGGCGGCTTCCTCGAGATCCCGGAAGGTCTTCGGATCATGAGGGACACCGTCGACGCCCTCGGCTATCTCCACGACCTCGGGATCGCCCACCGCGACGTGAAGCCCGAGAACATCCTCATCGGGAAGGGCGGGGAGGTCCGGCTGATCGACTTCTCGATCGCCGAGAAGTTCAAGCTCGGGTTCTTCGGAAAGCTGTTCGCCGGCAAGCCGAAGGTCTCGGGGACGCTCACCTACCTCGCCCCCGAGCAGCTCGCCCAGGAGCGGGCCGACCACCGGGCCGACTTCTACTCGCTCGGCGTCGTCCTCTACGAGGTCCTCACCAACGGGCCGCCGTTCCGGTCGACGGATCCGACGTCGCTCGCGCGCGCCCACCTCCAGGAGCGACCGATTCCGCCGAAGAAGCACCGCGACGAGATCACCAAGGAGCTCGACGAGTTCGTCCTCAGGCTCCTGCACAAGAAGCCCGACCGGCGGCCCGACAGCTGCGCCGCGATCCTGCGCGAGCTCGACAAGCACATCGAGGACGCCAAGCGAATCGCGAGCTACGAGAAGGACTAGCCCGCATATGGGCTATCGACTTCGCTCAGGTCCGATGGGCTCGCCTTCGGCGAGCAGATGTCACCACGGAGGCACGGAGACACGGAGAATTCAGGGAGGACGCGCCGAGCGGTCGAAGACCCGGATCCCCTCCGAGGCTCCTCCGTGCCTCGGTGCCTCTGTGGTTTCATCCCCTCGGCGGAGGCGAAGCCAACCAACTCGGGCTGAGCTGGTCGCGCCTTTCCCCGTGTGCCCTCCGTGCCTCCGTGGTGACAACCTGCTCGCCGAAGGCGAGCCCGATGGCACGTGCACGACCTTGACTAGCGGGGCGGTCGGGGGGCGCGGTCGCCATCGCCGAGCGCGGCCGGAACGATCACCCGGGCCTGCGTCTCGATCGCCTCGGCGTCGTCGTCGCTCAGCTTGAAGCGCGTGCCGATCCCCCGGACGCTCTCGTTCAGGACGTCGAAGAAGCCGAGCACCGGATCGGCGACCGCCTTCACCGCGCCCTTCACGATGTCGGGCAGCCCCTCCCGCTCCTCGCCCTTCTCGACGCCCTCCCCGTAGAGGCTGACGAGCTGGATCCGGAGATTTCGGTAGGGACGGTCCTCGCCGAGTCCGCCGAGCGCGCCGTAGATCGGCTCGGCGTAATCGGCCGCCCGCAGCCACGCGATCGTCGTCGTTCGATCGGAGTAGCCGGCCACGCTGTAGTCGGTCACCTGGGGCTCGGCCGGGACGAACCCGCTTCCGTCGATCACGACGATACGAGCCCGGGTTCCGGGTCGCTCGTCGAGGATCCGGGTGAAGAGCTGCACGAGGGTCTCGAGGCCGTAGTTGTCGTAGATCCCGCCGTCGCCGAGCGCCTCGTAGGCCTCGGCTTCGGCCGTACGGTCGCGGACGATGACCGGACCGAGCAGGTTCGGCACGCCCGCGGACGCGACGACGGCGAGCGAGATCGGGAACGCACCGATGTCGCTGTCGATCGAGTCGAAGCCGATGTTGTGGAGCGGCTGGTGGCCGGCGTCGTAGCCCAGCGTGTTGAGGCGCCCGCGTCGGAGGTTCTCGAACACGCGCGACTCGTTGAAGCGGGCGCTCGGCAGGCGGGTGAACAGGAACTTGTGCCCGCTCGAGTACGACGTCGCGTTGATCACGAGCGAAGGGTAGGGCGGCGCGGCCTCGGGGAGATCGGCGAACGTCGCGTCGTCGAAGAAGTTCGCATCCCAGGTCGAGGCCATGATGTGGCCCCGGTGGTAGTAGGTGAACACGAGCGGCAGCCATCGCAGGAGGAACATCGTCCGGGCGAGGCTGCGCAGCTCGAAGTGGAGCTTCATGTCGCGCCGGTAGCGGGCGAAGAACGCGTCGAGCTCGGCCGCCTCGGAGCCCGGCGGGCGCTCCAGGACGTAGTAGGCGCTCGCGAGCGATCCGCCCGACACGCTCGAGACGTAGTCCACCTCGTCGAGGAGGCTCCGCGTGCTCCGCCCGTCGCCCGCGCGAAGACGGCGCATCTCGTCGAGGACACACGCGGTGAAGTAGGCCGCCCGGCTCCCCCCGCCGCTGACGGCCACGCCGACGAGCTCGTCGCCGTAGTCGCGGTCGACGTCGTCCTCGAGCTGCTGCCAGGGCGCGTCGGGGTCGTTGTCGTACTTGAACGCCGCCTGGAAGACGTACTCCTGGACCGGGTAGCGGAGGACGTCCTGGGTCGTGTCGATGATCGTCCCCGCGACCGCGCCGATGCAGCCCGTCCCGCCGCCGAGCACGAGGACGGCGAGGAGGAGATAGGCGGCCGGGAGGAGGCGGGCGGTGGGCACGGTCGACTCCGGGAGTCGGGGGCCTGGATGATGGAACCGAGAGATCTCGCGCAAAGGCGCAAAGGCCGCAAAGGTGTTCTCTTCGAGTGCGATGCGATCGCGCGATCGCGCGCGTCGACTAGCGGTTCGAGTCGCGGGAGGCGACGGGCGCGCGTTCTTCGCGCCTTCGCGCCTTTGCGCGAGATTACGTCGATCCTTGGAATGCGGCCACCGATTCGAGCAGATCGACGCCTCGACCGCCATGGGCCCGGACGCCGGCGGAGTCGGGAGGGGGCGTCAGTTCCGGATCGGCAGCGGCGGCGGCGCGACGTCGGGGATCGTGATCCCGCGGTCTCGGTAGGAGACGAGCTCCTGGTCGCGCGTCTTGGCGTCGCTCCAGAGCTCGAAGCCGGCGACCCGCGCCGCGTCGCCGTAGCTGCCCTTGGCCTTGGGGCCGTCGGGGCTCGCCATGATGATCCTAGTGAAGACGTTCGGGATGCCGATCGAGAAGTTGTCCGGCCCCCAGCGCCCCATGTACTGGCTCCAGTCGGGCAGCCCCGCGACGGGGCTCGCCGCCATCACCTGCCGGATCTCGGGGGTGTCGAACTCGTCGGGTCGGGCGCCGGGGTCCTCGAGGTCGACGAGGTCGGCGTGCCAGGTGTCGACGACCACCCCGTTGCCTCGGAAGAAGTCGGTGTGCTCGGCGAGAAACCCCGGGAACGAGTCGTGGGTCGGCCAGTGCCCGGCCTCGGGGTAGGAGGCGTGCTTGCCCTGAGCTATGTAGACGACCGGGTGGGTGCCGGCGGGGTCGGGGGCGCCGGCGTCGTCGACGAGCTCCACCTCGGGACCCGGGACGCGCAGCCCGCGGCCGTGACCGTAGAAGTACCCCTCGAGCACGTCGCCGTCGGCGAAGAGGCTGCCGGGACCGAGGCGGACGCGGATCCGGTAGGCGGTGTGCTCCCAGTCGGCGCGATGGTTGCCGATCGCGAAGCTGCTCGGCAGCGGCAGCCCGAAGAGGCGGGCCTCGGCGCGGTCGTACGCGTAGAAGAGCCAGTACTCGGCGTGGACGACGATCTCGCCCGAGCCGTCGGGGCCGATCGACCGCCCGGTGAGGTCCTCGTAGACGTGGACGTAGACCGGCGCGCTCCCCGGCGCGTCGCCGACCATCCGCTCGGGGTAGTCGCCGAGCGCCTGCGGCCCGAAGACCGTGACGCTCGGGATCGGGAGGAGCAGCGTCTCGGCAGGCGCGTTCTCGACGCTCTCGCGCGTGGCGATCCGGACCTGCCCGCTCGTCACCTCGCGGAAGAACGAGGCGACTCCCATCGGGAAGAAGTCCTCGTTCCGGTTCTGGAGGGTGCGGTCGCCGTCGTCGTGATAGGCGTTGAAGCGGAGGCGCGGCGCGAAGGCGCGGGCCACCTCGAGGCGCGTCGCGGGGGTGAGGGGATCGGCGGGGACCGCGGGCGGCGCCGGGCTGGCCGGCGACGAGGGGCTCGCGGTCGATCCCGAGCCCGACGGCGCGGCGGTGGCGCCGATCGGGCCACGCCCGCTCGAGCTCCCGCCGCAGCCAGCGGCGACGGCGAGGACGAGTCCGAGCGCGACGGCGAGCGGTGGACGGCGCGAGCCGGTCCGGACCATCGATCCCCCTGGCGTTAGGCTTCCTAACTAATCGTCGCGCCAATATACCGCCGCCCGGAGGTGGGTCAAGGAGATTCGACGGCGACTTCGGCCTGGTCTAGAATCCGTCCTCTTCGCTCGCCGAGACCCCGTGGAGATCCCGATGCACGACCGACGCCGCCGTCCCACGCCCGTGCTCTCCGTCCTCGCCGCCGCCGCCGCCGCCGCCGCGCTGCTCCTCGGGGCGACGCCGGCCGCCGCCGACGTGCCCGACCCGCACGAGCATCTCGGCCACCGGGTCGGCGCCGACTTCAAGCTCGCCGACTGGGAGCAGGTCTCGAGCTACTACCGGGCGCTCGGCGAGGCGAGCCCCCGGGTGCTGGTGGAGAGGGTCGGCGAGACGACCGAGGGGCGCGACTTCCTCCTCGCGGTGATCTCGAGCGAGGGCAACCTCGCCCGGCTCGACGCCATCCGCGAGGCGAACCGCAAGATCGCCGATCCGCGCGGCCTCTCGGCCGAGGAGAAGGCGCGCCTCGTCCGCGAGACGCCGGTCACCCTCTTCATCAGCAATGCCATGCACAGCAACGAGACGGCCGCGCCCCAGTTCGGGATGGAGCTCGCCCACACCCTCGCGACGAGCGACGAGGAGCCGTGGAAGACCGCCCGCGAGCGGATGGTGATCCTCGTCGCGCCGACCCTGAACCCCGACGGGCTCGACCACATCGTGTCCTGGTACCGCCGGACGGTGGAGACGCCGTTCGAGGGCAGCGGGATGACGAAGCTCTACCAGCTCTACGCGGGCCACGACAACA
Organism: Planctomycetota bacterium; assembly: GCA_029260755.1. GTDB lineage: Bacteria > Planctomycetota > J058 > J058 > JAJDCQ01 > JAJDCQ01. Next base: position 72,914 of record JAJDCQ010000159.1, read on the forward strand.
ACCGCGACTGGTTCGGCCTCACCCAGAACGAGACCCGGATCGTGACGCGTCTGCTCTACTCGGTCTGGCGCCCGCAGGTCTACTGGGACGTCCACCAGCAGGGCAGCAGCCGCGAGCGCTTCTTCGTGCCGCCCTTCCGCGATCCCCTGAACCCCAACCTCGACCCGTCGATCATCTCGGCGATCGACGCCCTCGGCAGCCGGGCGCTCTTCGACATGACCCGCTGGGGGCACAAGGGCGTCTCGACCGGCGTCACCTATGACATGTGGTGGAACGGCGGCAACCGGAACGTCCCCGTCCGCCACAACATCATCGGACTGCTGACCGAGGCGGCGAGCGTCAACTACGCATCGCCCGTCTTCCTCCCGCGGAGAGACCTCGGCCCGCCGCGCTCGTTGCCGGCGTACGCGCCGAGCAACCGCTTCCCCGACCCCTGGCCCGGCGGCTGGTGGCGGATGCGCGACATCGTCGATTACGAGCTCGCCTTCGGCCGCTCGCTGATCGGGTCGCTCTCGCGCGAGCCCTCGACCTGGCTCGGCAACTCGCTCGCGGCCGCCGAGCGGGCGGTCGCCAAGGGCGAGGCGGGCGGTCCGGCCGCCTGGATCGTGCCGAGCGACGACCAGGACCGGAAGGCCGTCCACCGGCTGATCGACACCCTCCTGATCGGCGGCGTCCAGGTCGAGGCGGCGACCGAGGCGTTCGAGGCCGACGGGCGGAGCTGGCCGTCGGGCAGCCTCGTCATCCGGCGCGACCAGCCCTACGGCGCGCACGTGAAGGACCTGATGGAGGTGCAGCGCTACCCCGAGGGCGACCCGCCCTACGACGTCGCCGGCTGGACGTTCCCCCTCCTCCTCGGCGTTCGCCGGGTCGAGGTGATTCGCCCGTTCGAGGTCCCGACCCGGCCGGTCACCGCGGCCGACGTCGCGATCGAGGGCTTCCCCGACGACAGCACCGAGGACATGTGGTCGGTCCGCGACGGGTTCGCCTGGAGGCGGACGCTCGACGCGCTCGGCCGCGGCGAGCAGCTCCGCCTCGTCGAGCGCGACGGCGCCGAGGGCGGCGGCGAGGCCGGCCGTTACGCCTTCACGCCGACGGACGTCGACCCCGAGCGGGTCGATGTCGTCCGCACCTACACCGGCCTCCCCCGGATCGGCGTCTACGCGCCCTGGAGCAGCAGCATGGACGAGGGGTGGCTCCGCTGGGTGCTCGACAGCCACGGGGTCCCCTACGTCCGCATCCGCAACGAGATGATCCGGGCCGGCACGCTCCGCGACGTCGTCGACGTCCTCGTCATCGCGAGCATCGGCGGCCGCTCGCTCGACGCGGGTCGCTCACCCGGGAGCGTCTTCCCCGAGTTCAGCCGCGGCCTCGACCCCGAGGGCGCGATCGCGGTGACCGAGTTCGTCGAGGCGGGCGGAACGCTCATCACGCTCGGAGGCAGCAGCGGCTGGGCGGCGGAGCTGTTCGACCTGCAGATCACCGACGTCATCGCGGATGCGAAGACGAAGAAGGACTTCAGCTGCCCGGGCAGCGTCCTGCGCGGCGTCTTCCCCGAGGAGCGGGAGGACGTGACCGTCGGGCTCCCGAGCAGCATCGCGCTCATGTTCTCGAGCGGGAGCGCGTGGCGCCTCGGCCTCTCCGAGACGGAGAAGAAGGCGCGCGAGGAGGCGAAGCGACTCCGGGCCGACCCGCGCCAGATCGACGTCCTCCTCCGCTACGCGCCGACCCGGACGCTCCTGTCGGGATGGATCCGGACGCCGGAGGTGATCGCCGATCGGGCGGCGTGGCTGCGGGTGCACCACGGCGAGGGACGGATCCACCTCTTCGCGTTCCGACCGCAGTACCGCGGCTGGAGCCAGGGGACGTTCCAGCTCCTGTTCCGGGCGATCCTCGACGCGCCGACCGACTGACTCAGCGGCGGTCGAGCCGCCCCGAGAGGCAGACGAGCGACCGCGTCTGGGTCGCGATGACGATCTCGTCGGCCCCATCGCCGTCGAGGTCCGCGACGGCGAAGTCGTTGTCGACGCTTCCGCCGACGAAGCACCGCCAGAGGACATCGTGGCCGTCGGGGTCGACCGCGATGACGTGCCCCGAGGCCGTCACGACGATCACCTCGTCTCGCCCGTCGCCATCGCCGTCGGCTCTCGCGACCGGGCCGGGGTTCTCGTGGAGCGCGATCCGGGAGAGGGGAGCGCTCCGATCCCAGAACGCGAGCGCTCCGGGCACGTCGGCGACCACCCGCTCGAGACCGGCGCCGAGCAGGACCGGCGCCTGGACGCCCCCGACGAGCTCGGCGATCCGGTGACGGACCGCGCCCGTGTCGACATCGAGGGCGACGACCGGCCCCGACTCGATCCGGGTGACGTAGAGCGGGGAACCTCCGGCGTCGACGAGCCGGCCGTCGCGCGCGATCGTTCCGCCGGCCCGGCGTTCCCAGCGCACCCGCCCGTCTTCCCCCGAGAGGCTGATGACCTCGCCGGCGCCCCGACCGGCGACGATGACCGACGCCGCGCCGCCGCCCCGGGGCGGGACGACGACCGGCCGGGCGAAGAACGGCCCCGTTCCGACCTCGACCGACCAGAGCGTCTCGCCCTTCGCGACCGAGAAGGCGACGACCCGCCGCGACCACCCCGCGAGGATGACGTCGTCGATCCCGTCGCCATCGACGTCCCCGAGACCCGGCGGCGCCCAGCTCTGCCCGAGGTCGGTCGGGAGGATCCTCTTCCCGCCGGTCCGTGGGTCGAGCACCGCGACCCCGCCGGGCTGGGTCGCCAGGATCAGCTCGGGTCGCCCATCGCCGGTGACGTCTCCGACCGCGGGACGCCGGATCATGTCGTGGGCGAGCTCCCGGTCCCAGAGGATCGAGCCGTCTCGGCCGTCGTAGGCGACGACGCTCGCGACCGGTCGCCTCAGGGCGAGCACCACGTCGAGGTGTCCGTCGCCGTTGGCGTCGACGATGGCCGGCGACGCCCGGACGGGGTCGTCGGTCGTCTGGCTCCATCGGAGCCGCGAGCTCGGCGCGTAGGCGAGGCCGGGTCCGAAGCTCTCGAAGAGCATGTCGGCCCGCCCGTCGGCGTCGACGTCGACGAACTCGATCGCGCTGACCGGGCGCACGGTGAGCCGGACGGTGAAGAGCACGCCACCCTCCGCCGACAGGGCGACGATGTGCCCGGCGCGGGTGGTGACGAACGCCTCGTCGCGGCCGTCACCGTCGTGATCGTGGACGAGCGGGCTGTTCCACGCGCGCGCCGGGAGCGGCGTCCGCCAGCGCGACTCTCCCGTGAGGAGGTCGATCCCGAGCGCCTCCTCGCCGGCGCCGACGACGAGGACGCGTCCGGCGAGCAGCGCGGGCGGACCCGACACCCGGTGCGCGATCGTCCGATCCCAGCGGAGCCCGCCGCGCCCGAGGGCCGCCAGCCGGCCGCCGCCGTCGTCGGCGACCTCGAGCTCGACGACCGCGACCGGAGGCGCGCCCGGGGCACCCGCCACCAGGCTCGCGTCACGGATCGACGCGTCGAACGCGTGCTCGAACCGGACCCCGCCCTCGGTCAGATCGTGGACGGTGACCCGCCCGCCGTCGACGACCAGCCCCCAGTCGAGCGTCTCGCCGCCGAGGTCGACGCGGGTGACCCCGGCGACCGGATCGCCCGGCGAACGGGTCGCCTCGATCGTTCCGTCGATGAGGCTCAGCCAGCGCCAGCCGGTCGGATCGGCGAAGACGATCGAGCGCCGGCCCTGCAGGACGAGGGCCGCCCCCGGCGGCGAAGGGGTGCGCCAGACGTCGCTCCCCGAGGCGCCCGAGAGGACGACCGTCTCGCCCGGCCTCGACACGAGGACGTCGTCCCGGCCATCGCCGTCGAGATCCTCGACGATCTCGAAGAGGGCCGCCGACGGCGCCCGGAGACCGGCCGGCGCCCGCGCCCGCCAGAGGACGACCCCCTCGCTCGAGAGGGCGACGACCGACGACTCGCCGGTGACGATCACCTCTCGGCCCGGAGAGACGGAGAGCTCACCGGTCCGGGGCGTCGCGAACATCGGCTCGGGCAGTGGCCGGACCCACGCCTTTCGATCGGCCGTCAGGTGGACGCAGAGCACCTTGTTCGCCTCGCTCCCGCGCCCGACCCCGACGAGCTCCTTGGCGCCGTCGCCGTCGAGGTCGGCGAAGACGAGCCCGGCGGGGTTCACCGGCAGGCCCCCGTCGACGAGCTTGCGCCCGGTCGCCCCCGAGAAGACCTTGAGCGACCCGAGGACGAGGTTGCCGACGTCGGGGACGCCGTCGCCATCGACGTCTCCCACGATCGACTGACCCCGCCAGTCGGCGATCGACGTGGCCCAGGCCTGCACCTTCTGGAGCGACACCCGACGTCGGGTCGTCTCGCCCGCCGCGATGTCGACGTCGACGACCCGATCGGCGTGCCCGGAGAAGCCGACGACGACCCGGTAGGGCCCGGTCGGCAGGGCGAGGTCGCGGAGCGGCGTGCCGTGGCTGCGTCCGTCGACCCAGACCGTCGCGCCGACCGGCTCGGCCTCGATCTCGAGGACCCCGGTCTCGCGCTCCAGGGTGACGACGATCTCGCGAAGCTCGCGGCGGCCGACCTCGACCTCCCGGCCGTCGGCGAGGCGGAAGCCGGGCGCCCGGGCCGCCACCTCCCAGGTCCCGGGGCTGACGTCGACCGGCACGTCGGGCGCGACGGCGCGGCCGGCGACGAACACCTCCGTCCCCTCGACCGGCGGCTCCACCCGGACGACGATTCGCCCGGGTCGCGTGAGCGACCAGACGGCGAAGGAGAGCGCGCCGGCGAGGACGATGACGAGCGCGACGACCGCGGGAAGAGCCCGGCGAAGGATCCGGCCGAGGCGGCGGCCGACCGACGGCGGCTTCGTCTTGATCGACTCGTAGTCGAGGAAGCGGGCGAGGTCGTCGGCGAACGCCTCGGCGCTCTCGAACCGGCGGTCGGGGTCCTTCTCGAGGGCCGCGAGGATGATCGTCTCGACGTCGCGGGGGCAGCGATCGTTCACGATGCGCGGCGGGATCGGCTCGTCGTTGATGACCTTGTGGAGGGTGACGACCGGCGTCGCGCCCCGGAAGGGCGGCTCGCCGCAGACGAGCTCGTAGAGGGTCGCGCCGAGGGCGTAGATGTCCGCCTTGGGCCCGACGTCCATCTCGCCGAACGCCTGCTCGGGCGCCATGTAGGCGGGCGTCCCGATCGCCATGCCGGTGCGGGTGATCCGGTTCGCCGCCTCGACGTTGCGGGCGAGGCCGAAGTCGGTGAGGACGGCCTCGGGGCGGCCGTCGTCGTCGCGCCGGATCATGATGTTCGCCGGCTTGATGTCGCGGTGGATGATGCCGCGGTGATGGGCGTAGTGCACCGCCAGGGCCGCCTGGCGGATGATCTCGAGCGACTCGCGGAGCGGCGGACGGTCGCGGCGGATCACGTCCGAGAGAGGAGACCCCTCGACGAACTCCATCGCGATGTAGGCGCGGCCGTCGGCGACGCCGACGTCGAAGACGCCGACGATCCCCGCGTGGCGAAGGCGCGAGGCGTTGCGGGCCTCGTTCCGGAAGCGGGCGATCTCCTCCTCGTCGGCCGCCGCCCCGGCGAGGATCACCTTGAGGGCGACCGGCCGGTCGAGCCCCTCCTGCTCGGCGAGGAAGACGGCGCCCATCGCGCCCTCGCCGAGCTTGCGGACGATCCGGTAGCGTCCGACCCAGTCGGGCGACCCCGATGGCGACGAGGCGCCGGGCACCGGCGGGGCGGTCCGCGAGGCGACCTGCCACGCCTCGTCGCTCTGGGTTCGACCGTCGTGGACGGGCGCGAAGCCCGACGCCGCCCCGGCGCTCCCCCAGATCGAGCCGGACGGCCCGCCGGCCCCGACGGCCCCGACGGCGCGGAAGCCGTCATCGGACGCGGGCGGCTCGGCGACCTCGACCGGACCGCCGCAGCTCGGGCAGGCGCCGGGGACGCTCGCCGAGAGGGGCGAGCTCGCGCCGCACGCCCGGCAGCGGAGCGTGCCGCGGACCGCGATCAGCTCGATCCGGCGGAGGGCCGGCAGGCGCATCGAGCCGCTCTCGACCAGCACCTCGCCGACGCTCGCCTCGACGCCTGCCTCCCGGCGGCGGCGCGCCTCCTCGAGCGCCGCGGCCACCCGCGACGAGGTCGCCTCGCCGAGGCGCACGACGAGCTGGGCGAACCGGGCGTCGTTCTGGTCGTTCATGGACCCTCGGGCCCCACCCGCGGGGCCGCATCGATTGTCCACACCGCGGCCCGGGCACGCCAACCGCCGCGGTCGCGACGGGAGGGGAGGGTCGGTCAGTCGTCGTAGCTGCGCCGCTCGGCCGAGCTCTCGCCTTCGCGGGCGGGGGCATCCCGCTCGGGATCGGGGATCTCGGCCAGCTCCTCCTCGCCCGCGCGGAGACGCTTGTGGCGCTTGGCGCGGCGGGCGATCGCGAGGAGGTCGGCGCCGCTCACGTAGCGGTGCGGCCCGAGCGGGGCGACCAGGCGCCGGTGGACCGCCTCGCGGTAGCACGCCCGGCGGCTCGGTCCGAAGATCCGCATCGAGAGGCCGCCATCGATCTGCAGCGTCGTGCAGGTGAGGTAGCTCACCCCGCCGAGGCTGACGGGATCCTCGAGGTCGTCGAGCCACTCCTCGGGCATCATCTCCGCGTCGATCAGCTCGCGGGCCGCCTCCTCGAGGGTCACCTCCTCGGTCAGGTCGCGCGAGATGCCGTGGAAGACCCGGACGGCGTCGCCGAGGCTCGCCCGCCCCTTGTGCTTCAGCGTCCGGTAGAACGGCAGGTCGGCCCGCGCGGCCGGCGCGGGCGCGATGACCGCCGCGAGGGCGACGATGAGCCCGAGGGCGGCCGCGGCCGCGAGCGGGAGGCGGTTCGAACGGGGCGTCGTCGGGAGCTTCGTCACCATCACCTCCGCATCATGGCTCAGAGCTGCAGCACGATCGAGGTCCCGAAGAACCATCGATCCTCGGTGTCGTCGTACGCGTGATCGGGGAAGAAGACGCCGAGGCGGCCCGTCACCGTCACGTCCGAGAGGACGGGCCACGAGAGGAACACGTCGAGCGCCCAGCCGACCTCGCGCTCGTCGTTCACGGCGAACGGGTCGCTGATCCCGCCCTCCTCCTCCGCCTTCCAGTAGCCGAAGCCGTGGACGCCCAGGTTGAGCGCGCCGATCCCGTCGTCGCCGGTCCAGTCGAACGGGATGCTCACTTCGCCGCGCACGCTCGCTATGTGCAGGTTCGCGAGGAGCGGGTTGAGGGCGAGCCCGAGCGGGACGTAGCCGAACGCGGTGAACGTTCGGTCGCTCGACTCGGCGGCGTTGCCGAGGATCGAGTCCGGCACGCGGATGCGATCGTCGTCGCCGCTGCCGTAGTAGTAGGCGAAGCCGAGGGTCGGGCGGAGCAACGCGCCCGCCCAGGTCTTGTCGACGCTCGCGACCACCGCGTGGGCGTCGATGTCCTCGCGGTCGTCGTCCCGCAGGCTGGCGAACCGGCGCCCGGTCATGTGGGTGTACTCGAGCAGGTAGTCGAGGCCGAGCACCCGGCCCGACAGGCCGCCGCCGACGTAGATCGAGTCGAAGTCGAAGTCCTGGCCGACGACCTCGATCTCCTCCCGGTTCTCGTCGTACTGGGCGACGCCGAAGGCGAAGAGCCTCGAGCCGGTCGCCGCCGGGAGGCGCACCGCGGCGGTGCCGCCGGTGAAGAAGCGATCGCTCTCGTCGGCCTCGGCCCGGCTCGGGTCGATGTCGCGGTCGATGTCGGTCGTGAACAGGCCGAACCCCGCGAGGCTCACCGGACCGACGCCGAGCTCGGCGATCCCGCCGTCGAGGACGTTGTTCAGGGCGAGGCCGCTGCCGACGCGGTGGTAGAGCCGCCCGCCACGCAGGCGCACCTCCCACGGGCGATCCGACGACGGGTCGACGAGCTCGCCGAGGTCGAGCTGGTAGAAGGCGAGGTCGATCCGCGGCCCGCGGATGTCGCGCTCCTCGTTGTCGATCCCGTCGTCGTGAGCGAAGACGGTGTAGCGAAACTGCCCGCGGACGTAGAGGGTGTGCGCGTCGAAGACGACCGCCTGGGCCCAGAGGCGCAGGTCGTAGTCCTGGCGCTCGATCCGGCGGCCGTCGGCGATGTCGAAGCCGAGGAACGAGACGCGGAGCCAGGCGCCGTAGTCGAGGACGGCCTCGCCGAGGAGGTCGATTCCGTCGTCGGACTCGGTCGGGTCGAGCTCGATCGCGCGCTCGATCCGCTCGCGCCGCTCGACCCCCTCGGCCCCCGCTCCGCCTGCGGTCTGGCCGTGCGCCGGCGTCGCGGCGGGCACGATGCCGGCCGCGACCACGGCGGCGGCGATGGCCGTTCGAAGGAGGACACGCATGGTGTGAGGAGACGATCGTCGACGGCGACCGCGGCGGATCGCTCCGCCGCGACGCTACTCTTCCGCCCGCGAGGGATTGTACCAGGCCGAAAACGCGCGCGGGCGTCTTTTCCGCGGAAAAGACGCCCGGTCGGCGCGACGAGCTTCGGCGGCGGCGGGCGGGCTAGCCCGCGTAGGGCATATCAACTTCGCTCAGGTCGATGAAGAGATGAAACCACGGAGGCACGGAGGCACGGAGCAGCTTCGGATGAAGCCCCGTCGCGGACCGATCCCGGCGCTCCTTCTCTTGGCTCCCGTCGCCTCGCGTGACCGAGACCGAGAGGGAGCCATCCCTGGAGCCGGTCGGCTCGTGCGAGCCGGGATACGGCGCCCTCAGTCGCTTCTCCGTGCCTCCGTGCCTCCGTGGTGACATCTGCTCGCCGAAGGCGAGCCCATCGGACCTGAGCGAAGTTGATAGCCCATATGCGGGCTAGTCGCCCTTCGCCGGGCGGCGGGCGATCGCGAACGCCTTGAACTCGTAGGGGGCGTCGGTCCACACCTTCTCGTCGACCCGCGCCGTGCTCTTGATCGGGAGCACCCGGTAGGTGGCGCCGCCGTGCTCGAGGTCGCCCGTCTCGCCGTGGATCTTCTCGACCTTCGTCGCGGCGTCACCCTCGCCCGCGGTGACGACGAGGAAGAAGTTGTTGAGGGAGCCGGGCTCGTTCTTCCGGTTGCGGCAGCCGGCGTCGCGCTGCGCGACGGTGAGGGGGGCGAGGTCGGCCGCCATGAGGGCGTTTCCGTAGCCGCCGTCGTCGACGAGGAGGATCGGGCCGGCGTCGTCGCGGATGGCGAGGCCGGTCGCCGAGCCGCCGAATCCCTGCATCCGGACGTAGGTCGCCTTCACGCTCGCGCCGATGGCGAGGTCGACCTCGAGCGGTGCCGGGAGCGTCCAGCGGAGCGTCACGTCGCCGTGGGTTGCGTCGCCGATCACGAGCGTCCCCGCCTTGCCGTCCTCGAGCGGCGTGAAGCTCTTCACCTCGCCCGCGAGGGCGAGCCGGCCGGCGCCGTCGGGCTTCGCGCCCTCGGCCTCGACCTTCGGGTTGGCGAGCGGCTCGGCGGCGCAGTCGGCGCCGTCCTCGCCGGTCGGCGTGCAGCCACATCCGGTGGCGACGAGCACGACGACGAGCGCGGCGACGGATTCGAGAGCGAGCGGCATCTTCATGGCGGTCGGGCCTCCTGGCGGCATCATTGCCCGCCCGGCCCACGGCGCAAGGACGACCCGGTGTGCGACCGCGTCAGTCGGCCGGGCGCTCGTCGATCCAGCCTGCCTCGAGATGGCCGGCCTCGCGATGGCCCGCCGGCGCGCAGAGGGCGTCGCCTCGCCAGGGGGACGCCGGCCACCGCGACCCGGCCGGCCGCTCGACGCTCCGCCCACGGTGCTCGCGAATCCGCTCGAGCTGACAGACCGCCGCGCTCAGGGGAGCGGGCCGCTCGTGCACCCGCCGCGTCACGATCGAGATCGGGAGGGGCGATGCGGTCGCCGCCAGGGGCTCGGGGCCCTCGCGAACCGGCATCACGATGTTCTCGTCCAAGACGTCTCGTATCCAGGACATCACTCGCCCTCCCGTCGCGCGGCGACCCCTCCGACACCCCCCGGCGCGGGGGGTGGTTCCTCCTTTCCGAGAAGACTCGCGGCTCCAACTTGCCGCGGTCTCTGGAATGGGAGGCGGATCCGAGAAGGGCCCTGGGCAGCATCGGTATAGCGGAACGTTACGGCGGTCATGTCACCGTTCGGTACCGATTTGCGAGCTGCCGGCTTCGAGCCGATCGTTGATGCGCGTGTTCCGGGAACGACGGAATCTCCGGTGCGGCATCGACTCGGCGCCGACCGGAACAGTCCGCGCAATCCGCGTAATCCGCGGTTTCGTTTTCTCTCGGCGGAGAACAAGCAACGAGTGGAACCGCGGATTACGCGGATTGCGCGGAGTGCGGCGAGGTCATTGCCCACGCAAGTGTTCCAGGAACATGTCGGTGATCCGTGCTCCGACGGGGAACGATCCACAGATCTCACAGATTCTGAGCTGCCGAAGGCGATCGCTCCCGCGCGAGCGGGCTCGTCGCGCTGGCTCCGACAAGGATGCGGAGCCGCCCGCGGCAATCTGTGAAATCTGTGAAATCTGTGGATCGAAGCCGATGAGCTACGGAGCCTCCCGCGGTCCGGCAGGAGCTCCGTCCAGCGAAGATCACCTCAGATCCAGCGCCAGCGGAGGGCGGCGTCGAAGGCGAGGCGGTTGTTGGCCTTGCCGTCGCCGCCCTCGAGGAAGGCCTTCCGGTGGTCGGCGCGTAGATCTCGGTACCCGGCCCTCGCGTCGCGCCCGATCGAGCTCGTGAACCGAAGTCGAACGCGCTCGCGCGGGCCGACGATCGGCAGCTCGACCGTCTCCTTCCGGACCCCGAAGAAGTCCGAGAGCCGGACCGCGACGCGGCGGGCGAAGCTCTCGCCGTCGTTCTCGAGGACGACCGAGAGCTCCGTCGCGGTCTGCCGCAGCGTCTCGGGCAGCAGGCGGAGGTCGTTGTCGAACGCGTGGGCGCCGTTGCCCTGCTCGAAGCGGAGCGGGTAGAGCGCGATCTCGATCGGCCCGCGCCCGACGCACGCGGAGAGGACGTGACCGAGGCGGCTGCCGTCGTCGCGGAAGCCGTGGACGTGGAACGGGTGGCCGAAGATGTCGGAGTCGTCCATCCAGCGGCCGACGTCGGGGACCGCCCCCTGCGCCTCGGTGTTCCAGAGAAACCCCATCATCGTCCACGCGGCGCTCTCGGGCTCGGCGAACGACCGGTACTCGGATCGGTAGCGGAAGCCGAGGGGGCCGCCGCCGCCGGTGAAGAGCTCGTAGTCGCCTTCGCCGGGGAGGCGGTGATTCCAGGCCTGCTGATGGAAGGCGACGACGCTCTCGAACGCGCCGCGCATCACGACCGCCGCGCCGTGCCAGCCGCGGTCGCGGACGTAGCGAAGGAGCGAGCTCTTCACGAGCGGCACCGCCCACGTCGATCGGAACCGGTCCCAGACCGCGTCGTCGCGAAGGAGCGGGAGGAACCCGGCCAGGCGATCGCGCTCCCCGGCCGTCGCCCAGCCCGCCGGGTCTCGCCGAGCGCCGCGTGCCGACCGGTAGAGGGTCTCGGCGAGGCGCCCGTCGCGATCGGAGAACGCGTTGTGGAACCCGACGCCGAGGAGCGGCCGGACCGTGTCGTCGCGGTAGAAGTTCCAGAGGCAGGCCCCCTCCTGCCCGAAGATCCGGAACCGGTGGGCGGTGGCATCGTCGAGGACGCCGACCATCAGGAACGGGCAGGGATCGTCCTCGCCCCACGCGACCGGGCTCGCGTCGGTCGGGTCGGTGACCACTCCGGTCCACGGCGAGCCCTCGCGCCAGTGGAGCGCCATCTCGCCGGGGAGGCCGTAGGGGTCGGCCGGCGTTCCGCTCCGCGTTCCGAGGGCGATCACCGTCGCGCCCCACGGGACGCGAAGCTCGCCGAGGAGCCGCCGGAGGTTGGCGGCGGTCGTGAACTCGTCGCTCTCGCCGCTCTCCCCCTGCGGAACCGAGTTGAAGAGAAGATAGAGGTTGCCGGTCGGGCCCATCCCGGGCGTCAGCGGCGCCGCCGAGACGCGCCGGAGCGCACGCGCGCTCCCCGGAAGCGGCAGCGCGGACGCGAACGGGAGGGCGAGCCCCGCCGCGCCCATCCCCCCGAGGCGGAGGAGCTGGCGGCGCGAGAGCTTCGCGGACGGAACGAGCATGGAGGTCGACCTCGGGCGGCGGCGCCGCGCCGTCCCCCCGGACGGGGCGGCGCCCCCGATCGGGTTCGCAAGCGACGGGCCGAGCGGAGCCGCATCCGCCCGAGGGACGGTCACTTCAGGCGTTGCGTGAGCGCGTCGGCCAGCCCGCCGCGCGCCCGGGTGCAACGCTTCGGTGCGCCGTCGCGAGATCCCGCTCGAATGGTTGCGGCCGAAATCTCGAGACGACGATCGACCGTTGACGACCTTGAGATGATGCTGAAGGCGATGAAAGACGCCTCCGACTCCGAGAGCCTGACCGAGCCGGCGCCCGACGTGCCCCCGCCCGCGGTGCAGAGTCCGCCCCCGCTGTGGCTTCACCTCGTCACCGCGGTCGGCGCCGCGGTCGCGACCGAGCTCGTCGTGTCGCTCGCGCTCCTCGCGCTCTTCCCGCCCGGTGAGGCGCTCGGCTTCCTCGGCGCCGGTTACCTCGGGTCGGCGACGCTGGTCCTCGTCGGACTCGGCGTCGGCATCGGCGTCGCGGTCGGCCTGATCCTCGGCGTCGCCGAGGCGCTCGTCGCGCGCGGTCGCATCCGCACGGCGCTCGCCGCGGGCGTGCTCCTCGTCCCGGCCGGGATCGCCACCGCGGCCTACTCGGCCGCGTTCTTCGGAGAGCTCCAGGGACCCGAGAACGTCGTCGCCGCGATGAGCTGGGGCGCCCGGGTCGCGATCCACGTCCTCACGACGCCGGCGACGATCCTCGGCGCAGGCCTCGGCGCCGCGTGGCTGCTCTTCAGCCTCGGACCGCTGATCTTCGCGCGCGCCCAGGGCGCAGAGCTCCGCCAGCAGAGCGCCGCCATGGCGATCGGTATCGCCGGCGTCACCGCAATCTCGATCGCGCCCGCCCTCGCCCTCGGCCGCGAGCCGCACGGCTTCGCCCCGCTCGACCCGCGCATCCTGATCGTGTTCGCCTTCGTCCGCGCGCCGGTCCTCCCGAGCGCGCTCGCCCTCCTGGAAGCGCTCGCGGACCGCGTCCTCCGAGCGCCAACGAACGCACGGCGCTCGACGGAGGAGCCCGCCGACGCGACGCCCCTCCTCCGCGCCGCGAGCATCGTCCTCGGATGCGGCGGCGCCGTGATCGCCGCGCTCGCGCTCGACCACCTCGGCTTCGCGGCGCGCGCGATCGACCGCGCCTTCGACGGGTTCCCGACGGAGCCGCTGGCGCTCCTCTCCTTCCTCGGGACGGCCGCCCTCGTCATCGCGGTCTTCGCCGTCCTCTCCGCGATCAGGCTCGGGGCGCGCGCCGCGATCGACGCGCGCCGCTGGCGCCTCACGCTCGTGGCGACGGCGCTCATCGTCGCGCTCGCCCCCGCCCTCTCGGCGCCGGCCTCGCTCGAGGTCGCCGCCGGCATCGCCGTCGCGGCGGTCCTGTCTGCGCGGGTGGACCCCGCCGCGCTCGTCGTCGCGCTGGTCGGCGCACACCTGATCGCGAGCGCGGCCGGCTGGTCGCCCCCGACCTCGACCGCCTTCGTCGCGATGCTCCCTCCGCCTCCGCCGTTCCTGTCCGTCACCGGCGTGCGAACGGGGTGCTTCGTGCTGGGAACGGCCCTCGTCGTCGCCGCCGGCGTCGAACGTCTCTTCGCCGTCGGGCGCGGTCGTCCCGCTTCGTGACGCCGCGGGTCCGTTCCGCTACGCTGCGGGCCACGCACCGGCGAGGACCGCGATGGTTGCCCCGATGTTCGACCGAGTCTTCGTCCAGCGGCGCGCGCCCGGCCCGCCGCTGCCGAACGCCGAGACGGCCGTCCTCGGCGAACCGGTCGGCGGACCGTCGATCGAGGGGGCGTTCGTCGAGCGCGCGACGAGGCGCCTCGGCCTCGCCTGCCTCCTCCTCGCCGGCGGGATGCTGGCGGCGCTCCTGATCTCGTTCCTCCTGACGAACGTTCTCGGCTGGACCGACCCGAAGACGCTGATCGTCCTCCGGATCACGGCCGGCGCGCTGATCCTGCTCTCCCTCGGCATGTGGGCGCTCACCCGCAGCAGCGAGATCGGCCCCGGGCTGCTCCTGAACATGGGCCTCGTCTACGAGGTGCTCTGCACCCTTGGCCTGTCGTTCCCGGCGTTCTTCAACTCCGACGGCCCGCCGAGCAACCTCATCCACATCCCGTGGGTCTGCGTGTGGGTGATCATCTTCCCGCTGATCGTCCCCGTGAATCCGAAGAAGAGCGCGGTCGTCTCGTTCATCGCCGCGTCGATGATGCCGGTCGGCTTCGCCGTCTGGCTCGCGGCCGGCAACCCGCTGCCCCCGGCGCCGGTGATCCTCTACTCGATCCTCCCGGTCTACATCTGCGCCGGGCTCGCCGTCGCCCCCGCGTTCATCGTCCACGAGCTCGGCACGACGATCACGACGACCCGCCGCGAGCTCCGCCAGCTCGGCAGCTACCGGATCGGCAAGATGCTCGGCCGCGGCGGCATGGGCGAGGTCTGGCGGGCCGACCACGCGATGCTCGCCCGCCCCGCGGCGATCAAGCTGATCCGCGGCGAGCGCCTCGCCCGGATGGACGCCGAGCAGCGGCGCGACGCCCTCGTCCGGTTCGAGCGCGAGGCGAAGGTGACCGCGAGCCTCCGCTGCCCGCACACGATCGACCTCTACGACTTCGGCGTGACCGAGGACGGCGCGTTCTACTACGTGATGGAGCTGCTCGACGGCACCGACCTCGACCGCCTCGTCGGTGATCACGGCGCGCTGCCGCCCGGGCGCGTCGTCCACATCCTCGGGCAGGCGTGTCTCTCGCTCGCCGAGGCGCACGATGCGGGGCTCGTCCATCGCGACATCAAGCCGGCCAACATCTACCTCTGTCGCCTCGGGCTCGAGCTCGACTTCGTCAAGCTGCTCGACTTCGGCCTCGTCAAGGCGGGCGGCGACGCGCCCGGGTCCGACGAGGACAAGCTCACGACCGAGGGGACGATCGTCGGCACGCTCGCGTTCATGGCGCCCGAGATGGCCGACGCCCGCCACGAGGACGTCCGCGCCGCGAGCGACCTCTACTCCCTCGGCGCGGTCGGCTACTACCTCCTGACCGGCGGCCCGATCTTCCCGGGGAAGTCGCCGGCCGCGATGCTCTACGCGCATCTGCACACGCCGCCCGAGCCCCCGAGCTCGCGGATCGAGGGGACCATCCCCGAGGGGCTCGAGCGCGTGATCCTGGCATGCCTCGCGAAGGAGCCGAAGGATCGACCGACGAGCGCGGCGCAGCTGCAGTCGCTCCTCGCCGACTGCGGCGTCGAGCCGGCCTGGGGCCAGGAGGACGCGCGGCGCTGGTGGGCCGAGCACCCCGGCGAGCCGCTGCCCGGCGCCACCTCGAACTCCGACGGCAATACGCTGGGCGGATCGCCGGCGACGCCGGACAACACGATCCGCAGCGACGACGAGACCCGCGCGCTTCCCTGAGACACTCGCTCCATTCTGGGTGATCCAGCCTGGATCACCTCGACTCGGTCGGGCGATCAATCGCCTCGAGTCGTTGGCGGCCATCTCTTTACTGACAAGGAGTTTCCGTCGGGCCATCGAGTCTTCGAGACGGTCTGGGCCTGGCTTTGCGATTGATCGGGCATGTCGATTCCGATCACCCAGACTCGCCGAGCCGCCTCGAGAATGATCTTCGATCCTCGCACGGACACCGGACGCGAGCCCGTCGCCGCGCGTCCCCCCCACATCGTTCTTCGCCACGTCGACACCGAGCGCGAGATCCCCGTCGAAGGGCCGACCGTGTTCGGCCGGAGCGACGACTTCTATCGCTACCGCACCGGCGACGACCGCCACGACCGCCTCGAGCGGTCGGAGGTGGAGCAGCTCGCCCGCCTGAACTACGTCCACCTTTGCGACGACGGCGCGGTCTCGCGCACGCACGGGGTGGTCGACCCGCAGCTCTGCACGGTGACCGACCTCAACTCGACCAATGGCACGTTCCTGAACGGACAGACGATCGGGACCGGACCGGAGACCCGCGCGCTGATCCCGCTCGGCGACGGGGACGAGATCGCGGTCGGTCGGTCGACGTTTCGGGTGCACCTCCGCGCCGAGTCGTTTGGCGAGGCGTGCGCCCGGGTCGGCGAGCGTCGCCGCGCGGTCGTCGCGTTCGACGAGGCCCATCGGAGTCGAGCGCGGCCCCTCCAGAAGCTGCTCCTCGCGCGGAAGAGCTTCTCCGAGGTGAAGGAGGCCTGGTCGTGGACGGCGCTCAGCGACGAGCTCCGACACCTGCGCCGGACCGCCCACGAGGACGGCGTCGTCCTGATCGCGATCCACGCGCGGAGCGACGGCGTCGGCCTCGTCCTCGACGACGCCTACGTCCCCCTGGCCGATCTCGTCCGCGCCACCTCCTACATCCCGGGGCGCGTCGTCCTCGTCCTCGACATCGACGAGGACCCCGCCCCGCTCGGCCGCCTCTTCGCGAGCCTCGCGTTCGAGGACGAGGTGCTGATCGCCTCGGCCGGCGTCGTCGACCTGGTCGAGCCGCTGTTCTCCACCGTCAGCTCCGAGCTCCTCGACGCGGCGCGCGACTCGGTCTGCGGCGAGAGCGGCCACGGGATCCTCGACGGGGCCGTCGACGGCGTCGACGCGCTGATCCCAGCCGACACCAACGTCCTCGACGTCTCCTGGATCGACGGCTACCTCGGACGGCTCGAGGTGGTCGTCGGGACGCGCCCGCGCCCGGCCGAGACCGACGTCGTCCACTCGATCCGTCTGGGGAGCACCCGCTTCCGGGTTTGATCTCGCCCACGGTGGCCTGCCATCCTCTCGGGCATGGCCGGCCTCGACCTCGACGTGCGATCCCTCTCCGATCCGAGGGCGGTCCACGTCGTCGTGCGGGGCGCCCTCGACCGAGACACGGCCGAGCAGCTCATCGAGACGCTCGACCTCCTCCGCCAGGGCGCGGAGACCCGGCTGCTGATCGTCGACCTCACCGGGACGACGCGGGTCGGCGCCCACGGCGGTGACCGGCTCGTGGCGCACGCCCGGACCCTCCCGCCCGAGCTCCGGCTCGTCGTCATCGCGAGCGTGGTCATCCAGGACATCCTCCTCGCCGGCGGCGACGCGTTGACCGTCTGCCGCTCGATCGAAGCCGCCCTCGACCTCCTCCATGGGCCGCCTCCGGTCACCGGCGCGGGCGCCGGCGCGCCGGCCGGCCCGGCGACCTCCGGACCGTTCGGGATCGGCGCCCCGGCGGCGGGCAGCGGCCGGTTCGACCCGTCCGCCGGCAGCGATCGCTTCGCGGCCCCGGCGGGCAGCGGAGGGCACGGCCGCATCCCGGGCAGCGGTGGGTATGGCGGCGTCCCGGGGAGCGGCGGTCACCCCGGAACGGGCTACGGCGCCGGCGGGAGCAGTGGCCGACGCGAGGGGCTGAGCGCGCGACGGGGTCCGCCGCCCGGCGCTCCGGCCGGCGGCTCGGGTGGGTTCGCGGGCCCCGGCGCCGGCTTCCCGCCGCCGCCCGAGCCATCCGACGACCTCGCGAGCGACTCGGCCGACCTCTACATCGGCGAGTCGGGCGACGACCTCTCCGACGTGATCCGGCCGCCGCCGCGCAAGGCGGCTCCCGCCGACCTCCCGCCGCCCGGCGGCGACCTCGACCTCGAGCTCGGCGGGTCCTCCGACGGCTTCGACCCGATCGGGCTCGGAAACACCGAGGGGGCGACGACGAAGCTCCCCCCCTTCGAGGTCGGGGGCGATCCGCTCGCCGGAGCCCACCGGTCGATCGGGGCGTCCGTGGAGCCGGGCGGCGAGCCGGCCGCGCCGGCGCCCGACCAGCCGATCGAGTCGTTCGACGCCTACGCGCCGGGGAGCTCGCCGGAGAGCTCCCCCGCCAGCTCGCCCCCGAGCGATCTCTTCCCGAGGCTCGACGAGCCGCAGGCGCCCATCGCCGGAGCGCCGCCCGGATCCATCGACGTGAGCGACGTGATGGCGGGGCGAGGGCTCTCCGGCGACGTCGACGAGACGGCCGACCCCGAACGCGACCTCGCCCGCGAGATCGACAAGCTCGAGGAGGAGTTCGCGGACACGCGGGAGCAGGGGCCCGAGCTCGCCGGCGACATCCTGGCGGCGTTCTCGGCCGAGGCCGAGCCCGAGCCCGAGCCCGACCGAGCGAAGAAGACGGAGACGGACGAGAAGGAGACGCTTCAGGCGACCGCGCCATCGCCAGCCGCGGCACCGCGCGCGCCGCCGCCCGCCGCTCAGCCGCCGCCCGCGGCTCCGGCGAGACCGGCCGGCGACCTCGTCCTCGGCGAGATCGCGCCGCTCCTCGACGGGCACGCCGCGCCGTCCGCGCCGTCAGCCACGCGCGATCGGCCCAGCGAGCCCGACACCGACCCCGCCGCGAGACGTCCGCCCCTCTCATCGACGGCGACCGCGCCGCCGGGCGCCCCGAGGACGACGCCGAGCCCGGACGCGACGCCGGCCTCGAGCTCCGAGGCCGACCCCGTCCGCTTCGCCGCGTGGGCCCCCGACGCGATCGGGGTGCGCGCCCGGTTCGTCCTCGAGGTGTTCGCGTTCGTCGAGGAGCAGCGCGACGCGATGGCCGAGCGGGCCGCCCGCGCGGGACGGCACGCCGAGGCGGGCGACCGAGGCCCGGTGAAGATCGCCCGCGGGACCGAGCTGACCGTCGTCCTCGACCTCCCCGGGTTCGAGGTTCCCGACGTCCGCGACACCCTCCTCTGGACCGGCGAGGTCAGCAACGTCGGCTTCGCCGCGACGGCCCCGGCCGAGCCGGGCGTCCACGTCGGCACCGTCCGGATCCTGGTCGCGTCGGTGCCGCTCGCCCGCCTCTCGTTCGAGCTGACGGTCACCGGCGACGACGACGCGGGCGACGCCCTCGCCGTCTCGATCCCGATCCGCGAGCGCCGCGTCCGCCGCGCGTTCGCCTCGTTCGATGCGGCCGACCGCCCGAGCGTCCTCGCCTTCCAGCGCCGGCTCGCGCCGGTCGGGATCGAGCTCGCCACCGACGTGATCGCCCGCCGCGCCAGCGGCCGCTGGGATGAGGAGCTCGAGCGCGAGGTCCCGGCGAGCGATCTCTTCTGCCTCTTCTGGTCCGAGGCGGCCTCGTGCTCGCCGTGGGTCGAGAAGGAGTGGCGGTGCGCCCTCGATCGGCGCGGGGTCGACTACATCCACCCCGTCCCGCTCGTCGATCCCGGCCTCTGCCCGCCGCCCGCCGAGCTGAGCGAGGCGGCGGCCGTCTTCGGCGACGCCGCCCGCACCCGCGGCCTGAGGATGCGCCCGGCGCTGAGGCCGCGGAGCGACCCCGCGCGAACGACCGTCTCGCCCTACGCCGACCACCCCTCGGGCGACGCCACCCGGCCGCCGCCGACCGACCCCGAGGCCGGCGGTCTCGCCGACGCGCGGACGACCGACGTCCCCGCCGAGGTCCGCGAGGCGCTCGCCGACCCTGGCCGCCGCGTCGGCCGCTACGTCCTCCTCGACGAGCTCGGCCGCGGCGGGATGGGCGTCGTCCATCGCGCGTGGGACGTCGAGCTCCAGCGACCGGTCGCGATCAAGATGATCGGCGGCCGGATGGGCGCCGAGCGGCGCGCGCGCTTCACCCGCGAGGCGCGCGCCGCGGCGCGGCTCCGCCACCCCGGGATCGTCGCCGTCCACGACGTGGGCGAGCACGACGGGCGACCGTTCATCGTGATGGAGTTCATCGACGGCGAGACGCTCGAGGACAGCCTCGAGCGCGACCCGCCGTCGGCCGAGCGGATCGCGGGGATCGCCCGCGAGATCAGCCTCGCCCTCGCCCACGCGCACGCCCGCGGCGTGATCCACCGCGACGTGAAACCCCACAACGTGCTCCTCGACGACGACGGGCGACCGCTGGTGACCGACTTCGGCCTCGCCCGCGACCTCGAGGGCGAGGGTCTCACGAGCTCGGGCCAGCCGCTGGGGACGCCCGCCTACATGGCGCCCGAGCAGGCCGCCGGGCGCCCCGGCGAGCAGGGCCCGGCGACGGATGTCTACGCGGTCGGCGTCGTCATCTACCGCGCGCTCACCGGCCGGACACCGTTCACCGACGGCGTCGACAACCCGATCGCCCTCGCGACGCGCATCATCCGCGACGACCCGACGCCGCCGAGCGAGCTCGAGCCCGACATCCCCGACGAGCTCGAGGCGATCGTGCTCCGCTGCCTGCGCAAGCGCCCCGACGAGCGGTGGGGGTCGGCCGAGGAGCTCGCGAGCGCGCTCGAGGCGTTCCTGGCGGGCTGACGCCGGAAGCAGGATGCGGGCTCGCCTTCGGCGAGCAGGATGTCACCACGGAGACACGGAGAGCACGGAGATGTCACGGAGCGTGCCCGTCCTCTGCCGAGCTCGTTACGGGCCGTCATTCTCCGTGAGGAACGACCGTGGGCGGCGATCGCGACGACGACGGTGAACGCCCGCGGCCCCTCCGTGCTCTCCGTGTCTCCGTGGTTTCATCCTCTCATCGTTCAGGGCTGCGAGCTCCAGCGCGGGATCCGCCCGACGAACCCGTCCTCCTCGAGGCGGTCGACGAGCGCCGCGACCCTCGCGCGATCCGCCCCCGGCCAGGCGAGCTCGCGGAGCGTCGTCTGGGGCAACGGGACATCCGTCCGCTTCCGCGACAGGTTCCGGTGGAGCAAGACCTCCGCGCGGCGCTTGCGGAGGACGCCCGCGAGCCGGGCCGCTCCGCGGACGGCGACGTCCCAGTCGTCCGGGTCATCGGGGATCGCCTCGATCCTCCCCCACCGCGCGAGCACCGCGCCGGCGCTCTTCGGGCCGAAGCCGGGCAGGCCGGGCAGGCCGTCGGAGGGATCGCCCTTCAACGCCAGCCAGTCCGGCACGCTGCCCGGCGCCACTCCGGTGCGTTCCCGGACGGCCGCCTCGTCGGTGATCCGATCGCGGATCCGGTCCCAGAGGACGACCCGCTCGCCGACGACGCATTGAAGCAGGTCGAGGTCGGTCGTCGCGATCACCACCTGCTCGACCCCCGGCGCCTCGCGGAACCGGGCGGCGCCGGTGGCGAGCGCGTCGTCGGCCTGGAGCCGGATCATCGGCCAGATCACGAGGCCGAGGGCGCGGGCGACCTCGGCGGCGAGCGGGTGCTGGCGGCGCAGGTCGGGGTCGACGCCCGGCCCCGCCACCGGGCGAGGCGCGCCGCCGCCGGGGGGCGTCGCGTCGACGACGGTGTCGAACGCGACGGCCACGTGGGTCGCCGCCTCGTCACGGAGCAGCTTCACGAGGGTGTGGGCGAGGCCGCGGCACGCGCCGACCTCCTCGCCGGCCGCGTTGCGCGCGCGCGGCGCGCCGTGGAAGCAGCGGAAGAGATCGAGGGTGCCGTCGACGAGGTGGAGCTTCATCGCCCCCCATGGTAAACCGCCGATGTCGAGTTTCGACATCGGGCACGGAGCCGCCGAGCACGGCGAGCCGGTGAGCGCGAACGGGAGAACGGGAATGGACGACGTCTGGTTCGGCACGATGCCGTTCGGCAGCTCGACCGACGCGGCGACCGCGAAGGCGATGGTCCATCGCTGCCTCGACGCCGGGATCACCAAGCTCGACACGGCCGACGCCTACAACTGGCACGCCTCCGAGGAGATCCTCGGCGAGGTCCTGGACGACGTCTCGGTCCCGATCACCCTCACGACGAAGGTCGGCGCCAGCTACGGACACGCCCCGCCCGAGTCGGGCCTCTCCCGCGCCTGGATCGTCTCCTCGATAGACGGCAGCCTCGGCCGCCTTCGGCGCGACCACGTCGACGTCTACTACATGCACATGCCCGACCGCCGCGTCCCGATCGACGAGACGCTCGAGGGCTTCGAGGCGGTGATCGCGTCGGGCAAGGCGCGGGCGATGGGGATCTCGAACTTCTCGTCGTGGCAGTGCATGGAGATGATCTCCAAAGGCCTCAAGCCGGCCCTCGCCCAGCAGATGCTGAGCCTCATCGCGCGCGGCATCGAGCAGGAGTGGGCCGAGTTCGCGAAGGTGAAGCGGATCCCCACCCTCGCCTACAACCCGCTCGCCGGCGGGCTCCTCACCGGGAAGCACGAGGCCGCCGAGAAGCCGGCCGCCGGCACACGGTTCGACGGCAACGCGATGTATCAGGACCGCTACTGGCACCCGCGGATGTTCGACGCCGTCAAGGCGCTCGCCGCGATCGCGGAGCAGGCGGGGATGAGCCTCGTCGCGCTCGCCCTCCGGTGGGCCCGCCAGAACGCCGACGGGATCCTGATCGGGGCGACGACCATGCCCCAGCTCGAGGAGAACCTCGCGGCGCTCGACGGGACGCTCGACGCGGCGACCTGCGAGGCCTGCGACGAGGTCTGGACGGAGCTCCGCGGCCCGCTCCCGCTCTACAATCGCTGAGCGGCGCCCGCCTTTGCGACGGACGCCGGCCATCCGATAGCATTGCTTCGTAGCAGATGATGTCGGGTTCGGCGGGGGGTCGCCGGGAGCCGACATGCCGCAAACCGGCCGTGACGCCGGACATCGTCCCGGCGAGACCGCCGGTCAGCATCGATCGAGCGGCGCGCCTGCGCGCTCGCGGGCCAACGCCCCGCGGCAGCTCGGGCCCTTCGTTCTCGAGGCACAGATCGGCGAGGGCGCCCAGGCGGTCGTCTACCGGGCGATCCAGGTCTCGCTCCGGCGTCCGGTCGCCCTCAAGATCCTCTCGCCCGCCCTCGCAGCGAGCGACCCCGACTTCACCGACCGGTTCCTCCAGGAGGCGCGTCTCGCGGCCAAGCTGCGTCACCCCAACATCGTCCGGGTCATCGACAGCGGCGTCGACCAGGGCTTCCACTGGCTCGCGATGGAGCTCGTCGACGGCGACACGCTCGACGCGGTGATCAAGCGCCACGGCCGCCTCCGCGAGCCGAACGCCCTGGCGATCACCCGCGACCTCGCGAGCGCGCTCCACGGCGCGGCGCAGGAGGGCATCCTCCACCGCGACGTGAAGCCGCAGAACGTCCTCGTCACCCGCGACGGCACGCCGACCCTGTCGGATCTCGGGATGGCGAAGGAGCACGGCCACGTCAGCCACCAGACGACGACCGGGTTCGTCGTGGGCACGCCGCAGTACATGAGCCCCGAGCAGGTCCTCGGACGTCGCGAGATCGACATCCGGAGCGACCTCTACAGCGCGGGGATCATGCTCTTCTACATGTTGACGGGTCAGGTCCCGCTCACCGACGAGTCGGCCGTCTCGACGATGCTCCGCCACGCGCAGGAGGAGGTCCCCTCGGTCCGGTCGGTCGATCCGAAGCTGTCCGCCGAGGTGGACGCGATCTGCCGGCTGCTGACCGAACGCGACCGGGAGCTCCGCTACCCCGACGCGGCGACGCTCGAGCACGACTGCATCACGGTCCTTCAGGGCCGACCTCCGCCCCACGCGACCCGCGCTCTCCGACGCCGCTCGGCGAGCGGGCCGGCGGTCGAGCCCGGCCGTTCGCCCGCCGCCGAGGACGATGCGCTCCCCCCGCTCCGCGCGCCCCGCCCTCGCGAGACGACGCGGCTCCTCTGGCTGATCCTCCTGGTGGCCGCGGGGGGCCTCATCGCCGGCGTCCTCATCGGCGTCGCCGCCGGCATGGGCGGCGGCGCGGGGGCCGAACCGGTCACGGCCGCCGCGGCCGCCTCGGACCCGACGAGCCCGGCCGGCGGGCCCGAGGGCACGGGCGGTCTCGACGACGATGACGACGCCGGCGCGGCGATCGACCTCGGCCTCATCCGGACCGCGCCCGAGGCGTCGGCCGGGTTCACCCGGGTCGCCCCCCCGGCCGACGCCGCCGCCCGCGAGATGCGCCTCTTCGTCCAGCGGCTCGGCGAGGTCGCCGGCCCGCTGATGCAGTACCGCCGGGTCCCACGACCCGAGCGGCTCGCTCGCTACCGCTCGCTCGGGGTCGGCGCCGACCTCGATCGTCTCGAGCGCGGCCTCATGGGGGTCGAGGCCGAGGCGCAGTCGACCCTCTGGCGCTACGCGGCGGTCGACCGCGCGATCGAGATGGACCGAGCCGGCGTCGAGCGCGCCCTCCATCAGCGCGCCCTCGCGAGCGTCCGGATGCCCGAGCGTTACGGCCGCGGCTCGTCGAGCTACTGGCTCCAGAGGATGGAGCATCGCGTCCACGCGATCAGCGAGATCATCGAGCTCGGACTCGCCCGGCCGCCGCCGTCGGCCCGCGAGCGCTTCGAGCGAGCGCTGCCCCAGGACGAGAACGAGCAGCGCGCGATCCAGTACTTCGAGGAGGCCGGCCTCATGGTCCTGCGCGGGATGATCGAGGTGCGGTCGCTCGTGCCCGCGCTCATCCGCGGCGGCGACGACTCGGGCGACCCGCTCCCGGCGACGGAGCTCCGCCGGATCCTCGACGACCCCGCCGCGCTCACTGCGGAGCGCGATCGCCGGGTAGCCGCGGTCGAGGAGCACCTGCCGCGCTGCCCGTCGGAGGCGATCCGCGCCCGCGCCGCGGAGATCATCCGCACCGTCGACATGACGATCGGCGACGCGTCGGCCGAGGCGGTCCTCTACCTGCGCGGGAGCCAGCCCGACGCGGCGTTCGCCTTCCGGGCGCAGCCGCTCGAGGCCTGGACGGTGAACGACTTCGGCGGCGTGATCCAGGACGCCGAGGCGGCCCGCGGACGCGAGGTCTTCCTCGAGATCGGCGACATCCGGCGATTCCGCGTCGCCTCGCTCGAGCTCGCGAGCGGCGAGAGCCTCCGCGCCGGGCTCGAGCTCCGCGACGGCGACCGCCCGGTCGCGTTCGCCATCATCGAAGCGGCCGGACAGCCGCGGATGGGACGAGGCGCCCTCCCCCTCGGCGAGCTGCGCGCCCGCCCCGTCGCCGCCGCCGGCGCCCCGCGCACGGCCGCGTCGGTCCAGCTCCTCGTCGTCACGGACCAGGATCGGCTCGAGCTCGGGTTCCAGCAGATCCGGTTGAGCGCGCCGTTCCTCGAGGGGCTCGGCGGCCTCGGACCCGACCTCTCGCTGCGGATCCACCTCACCTCCACGACGGCCCTCACCGGCGTGCTCCTCCAGCTCCGCCATCGCTGATCATGGCCCTCCCCCTCCAGCCAGGACGCCGCTTCGGCCCCTACCTCGTCGAGGCGACGATCGGCGAGGGCGGGATGGGATCGGTCATGCGAGCCCGCCACGTCGAGACCGGCGCCGTCCACGCGGTGAAGGTGATCACCGCCCGGACCGGCTCCGACCCGACCCGCCTCCTCGCCCGCTTCCGGCGCGAGGTCGAGGTGCTGGCCCGCCTGCCGGTGCGACGGCATCTCGTCCGTCTCTATGCCTGCGGCGTCGAGGAGGGGCGCCCGTGGTGCTCGATGGACTACGTCGAGGGGCGATCGCTCGCCGACCGGCTCCGCGAGGGCGCGCTGCCGCCGGTCGAGGCGGCCGTCCTCGTCGCGAAGCTCGCCCGCGCGGTCGCCGACGTCCACGCCCACGACGTCGTCCATCGGGACATCAAGCCCGAGAACGTGATCCTGACGCCGGAGGGCGAGCCCCACCTCGTCGACTTCGGCCTCGCCTTCGACGCGTTCGCCGAGCAGCTCACCCACACCGGCCAGGTGCTCGGCACGCCGGCCTACATGGCGCCCGAGCAGGTGAACAGCCGGACCGGCACCGTCGGCCCCGCGACCGACGTCTACGGCCTCGGCGCGACGCTCTACGCCGCCCTCACGGCCGAGCCGCCGTTCGGGGCGAAGGACTCGCTCGGCCTCCTGGCCGACGTCCTCCGGAAGCCGCCCCGCTCGATCCGCAAGCTCGCGCCGAACGTGCCGCGCGACGCCGAGGCGATCTGCCTCCGGGCGCTCCGGAAGCGGCCGCAAGATCGATACCCGAGGGCGGCCGCCCTCGCCGACGACCTCGACCGGTTCATCCGGGGCGAGTCGGCCGAGGCGGCGCGGACGAGCCTCGGCGACGTCGCCCGGCGCGGCCGCGCCGTCGCGGCGGCCGGCGGCGTGATCGTCGCGCTGATCCTCGGGACGAGCGCGGCCGTGTTCTCCGGGGTGATCGGCGGCGAGCCGCCCGAGCGGCGACTGACCGTCCTCGAGCGGTTCCTCGACGCGGGCGAGCCGCTCGCCGACGACGAGGTCGCCGCGCTCGAGGCGCTCGCCGCCGATGAGCGCGTCGCGGGGGACGCCGCTCTCGCGCGCCGCGCGCGCGTCGCCCGGCTCCTCGCCCACGTCCTCGCGACGGAGCCGAGCTCGGTCGAGCACGGCGCCCGGGCGCGCGAGCTCGCGGCCGCGGTTCGCCGGGACGGCGCGATCGACCGGCCGCTCATGAGCCGCGCCGTCCGCGTCCTTCAGCGGGGAGGGCGGACCGCCGCCCTCGCCGCGGTGCTGCACGCGAGCCCGGCCCACCCGGCGCCGCCGGAGGCCGCGGCCGGGCTCGCCCGCGCGATCGCGCGCCCGGACGGCGGCCGCGCCGCCGAGCTCCTCGCCCCACCGACCGACGAGGCCGCGTTCAAGGCGCTCCTGCGGGCGCCCGGCATCCCCGACGCGGTCCGCGGCGGGCTGCTCCTCCGGCGGGCCGAGCAGCGGTTCGCGGCGGACCCGCCGCGGCACGACGAGGCGATCGCCGACCTCGTCGACGCGTTGACCCGCCACGGCGTCTCGCTCCCGCGGGGCGGGCTCCCGGCGGCGACCCACCTCCACGCCCTCCGGGCGTTCCTCCAGCTCGCCGCCAGCGACGACGGAGACCTGACCGAGATCCGGACACTGTCGGACCTCATCATCCGGTCGGGCGACCCCGACCTCGCGCCGTCGGTCGCCGACGTGATCGCCTTCCAGCAGGCGGCCGGCCTCGCCGGCTACCTCGACACGCGGACGACCGACCTCGGGCCCGACCAGGCCGAGCGGGTCCTCGAGGCGAAGGCGCTCCTCGACGCGCACAACCGGCTCGCCCACGCGCCGGGGCGAACGGGGAAGCTACGCGAGGTGCTCGGCCTCGATCGCTTCCGGAGGCTCGGCGACGCCGAGCGCCAGCGGCCGGCGGATCGGCGCAACGCCGCCCGCCTCCTCTACCTCGGCGCCCATCTGGTCGAGGTCGGCGAGAGCGAACCGGTCTCGGCGTGGGTGGAGGCAGCCCTCGCCGCCGGCGTCGAGGGCGAGGTCTGGAGTCACATCGCGGCCTACCGGCTGCTCCGCTCGACCTCGCGGCGCGAAGCGGCGATCGAGCACGCCCGCCGCGGCGTCGAGCTCGACCGGGAGCGACCCGCGCAGGAGCGGGTCTGCTACCTCCCGATGGTGCTGGCCGGGTCCGCCCTCGATCTCGACGAGAAGGCGCGCTGGGCGGCGGAGGCCTACCAGGTGACGGTGGGGGCGCTCGGCCGGATCGACGAGTTCCGGACGAGCGGGGGCCTCCCGCCGTGGGGCGTCGAGGAGACGGCCGAGGTCGGCGGGCTCCTCCGCGACGTGAGCCGGGAGCTCATCGGGAGGAGGGAGCTCCCCTGCTGCGGGCGCGACGAGGCCGCGGAGATGCCCGACGTCGACGCGCTCCTCGCCGGGTCGCTCGCGATGGCCCGCCGCCCCGAGGCGGCCGGCGGCGTCCTCACCGCCGACGGCGAGGCGCTCACGATCGGCTCGGTCCTCGAGGCGCGGGCGGCCCACCACCTCCGCCACGACCGGAACGCCGACGCGCTCGCCGACGCCAACGAGTCGCTCGCGATCAGCCGGACGACCTCGTTCGAGGACCCGCGCTGGGTGCGGGTCCGGATCGCGCGGCTCCACACGATCCGCGCCATCGCGCTCGACGCCCTCGGGCGACGGGACGAGGCGCGCGCCGCCCGCGAGGACGCCGACCGGGCGAGGCGCTGAGTCGAACGGACGGCGCGCCCGCCTCGCTTCGGTATCGCTCCGCGACACAGGACCGCGCGTGCGCCGACCGGAACATTCCGCGCAATCCGCGCAATCCGCGGTTCGGTCTCGTCCGGCGTCGAACCAGTGGGAACCGCGGATGACGCGGATTACGCGGAATGCGAGTTGCCAGGATCCGGGTTCATCGCCGTTGCGCGGGCCGTTCCAGGAACGCGTCTCGGCGTGAGATCGAACAGAACAGGTGGAGAGGTCTAGCTCACCAGCCGCCAGCGGCTGTCGACATGAAACCAGTTCATGCTCTTCTCGCTGTCCATGCCCGCCTTGCTGGCGCACTCGACCTGGCCCTTGAGCTGACCCATGACCGTCTTGAGCTGCTCGGGCTTGAGGCCGACCGCCCGCGCGATCGCGCCGAGCGTCGCGACGCCCTTGTTCGCCACGAGAAAGTCGACAACCGCCTGACGCGAACGCGCCGCCTGACCCTTCGCCATATGATCTCTCCTCTTCGTGCCCGGGTCGTGTTCTGCCGGGCGTTCCAGAGGTTAGCGAGTCACCTCGAAGAGCAACAGGACTCCCCGCACCGTCCCGACGATGAACCGTCGCGCGTCGATCCAGGCGACGGTGACGGCGAAGTCCTCGCTGCTGGCGAGGTCGATCCGGTCGAAGAGGGGCTCCTCGTGCTCGCCGGTGCGGTAGATCCCGATCGTTCGGTCCTCGCCGGTCGCCACGACGAGGCGCTCGTCGGGGGAGGCGGCGACGGTGAGGACGACGCGACCGTGCTCGCCGAGCTGCCGGAGCGGGGCGGGCGTCCGGAGCTCCCAGAGGCGGACCGAGCCGTCGCCGCCTCCGGTGACGACGCGCCAGCCGTCGTCGAGGAGGGCGACGCTCGGGATCCCGCCCGGCGGGTGCCCGACCACGCCGGTCACCTGCTCGCCGGTGTCGGGGTTCCAGGCTCGAATCGTCGAGTCGGCGCTCGTGCTGATGACGCGGCCGTCGCCGGACACCTCGAGGTGGTAGACGTCGGAGGTGTGCCCGAGCAGCTCGCCTACCTGCTCGCCCGACTCGAGATCCCAGAGACGCACCCGGTCGTCGTAGCCGCCCGAGACGACGCGCCTCCCGTCGGGGTGGAAGGCGACGGCGTTGACCCAGACGGGCCGCCCGTCGGCGCCGACGTGCCCGGCGAACGTGCGCAGGAGCGGCTTGTTCCGGGCGCCGCTCTCGAGGTCCCAGAGGCGCACCGTCCCGTCGAAGCTCCCCGTCACGGCGCGCGTCCCGTCGGCGCTCACGTCGACGCTCGGCACGCTCGCCTCGTGGCCGAGGAGCCGACCGACCGGCGCGTCGGGTCGCTCGAGCTCCCAGATCCAGGTGCTCTTCCCGTCGAACGAGTCGGCGGCGATGACCCGCCGGCCGTCGGGCGTCACCGCGAGGGCGCGCACCGACGCCTGACTCCGCCCGATCTGCCGGATCGCCTCGCCCGTCTCCAGGTCCCAGACGAGCATCGCGCCGTCCTGCGCGCCCGAGACGGCGCGTCGTCCGTCGGGCCCGACGGCGACGGTGCGGACCCAGATCTCGTGCCCGGTCATCACGCGGAGCTCCTCGCCCGTCTCGAGGCTCCACTGCCGCACGTTCTTGTCGAAGCTGCTGATCAGCACGCTCCTCCCGTCGGGCGCGATCGCGGCGGCCGAGCTCGGGCCGTCGGTCGGGCTCGGGAGCGCCTGGATCTCCTCGCCGGTGGTCAGGTCCCAGACCCGCGTCGCGTCGAGCAGCCCGTTCGAGACGGCGCGCAGGCCGTCGGGCGAAAACGCGACCGCCGTGATCTCCTGAACGTGACCCTCGATCGCGCGGAGCATCCGCCCGGTCTCGACGTCCCACAGGCGAAGCACCGCGTCGGCCCCACCGGTGAGGACGCGCCGTCCGTCGGGCGAGAAGGCGACCGCCACGGTGATCCCCTGCCCGTCGTCGAGCGTCCGCAGCGCCGCGCGCGCGTCGAGGTCCCAGACGGTCGTCACCTCGTCCTCGCGCGCGACGATGCCGAGGCGACCGTCGGGCGACAGCGCCAGGCCGCGGATGCTCGCGCCCTCGCCCGAGACGATCACGCCGACGAGCGCGCCCGCCTCGAGGTCCCAGAGCCGGACGTCGCCCTCGGCCGCGGCGCTCAGGGCGCGGCGACCGTCGGCCGCGACGGCGAGGGCGCTGACGTCGTCGTCGTGCGCGCCGAGGAGGGCGACCTGCTCGCCCGTCTCGACGTCGAAGATCCGGACGGTCCGGTCGACGCTCCCGCTGATGATCCGGCGGCCGTCGGGCAGGAACGCGACCGTCGAGATCGGGCCCGAGTGCTCCTTCGGATAGCGGCCGAAGACGGCGCGGAGGACGGTCCGGTCGGTCCGGAGGAAGCCGGCGCACTCGGCAGGGAAGGCCACCGACGGGCGGTCGTCGACCGAGTCGTTCGGCCCGGCGGCGCCGGCGCGTTCGGAGCCATCGCCCGAGGGCTCGCCCGCCGGCCAGAGCTCCGTCCCGACGAGCAGCCCCCCGACGAGGACGATCAGGGAGGCCGCGCCGCCGAGCGCCGCCGCGACGCGCGACGGACGCGCCCGCGGCGGCCGCCGCGCGCCGGTCGCCCCCGGGCCGCCGGCCGCCGCCGTATCGAGGGCCGAGGCGAACGCGAGGGCGTCCGGGAAGCGCCGGGACGGGTCGAGGGCGAGGGCCCGCTCGACCGCGGCGACGAGCGCCGGCGACAGGCCGGGACACCGCGTCGCGAGAGGCTCGCGCTCGCCGGCCGCGAGCTTGCGCATCACGGTGACGAGGCTCTCGCCGGAGTACGCGGGCTCGCCGGCGAGGCACTCGTAGACGATCGCCCCGAGGGCGAACTGATCGGCCGCGGGGCCGACCGACTTCGCGTCCTTCATCTGCTCGGGCGCCATGTACCCCGCGGTGCCGCGGAACGTGCCCGAGCGGCTCAGCGACACGCTGTGACTCGCCCCCGGCGCGTCTCGGGAGAAGTGCTTCGCGATGCCGAGGTCGGCGAGGAGCGCCCGGCCATCGTCGGTGAAGAGCACGTTCTCGGGCTTGAGGTCGCGGTGGACGATCCCGGCCGCGTGCGCCTTCCCGAGGGCGCGCGCGAGCGCGCCTCCGACCGCGACGGCGTCGGCCTCGCCGAGCGCCCCGCGGACGAGGCGATCGCGCAGCGTTCCGCCGGTGACGAGCGGCATGACGATGTAGGGCCCGCGCGGCGCGACGCCCGCGTCGAGGAGCGGCACGAAGCCGTCCGCTTCGCGCAGCGATCCGAGCAGCCGCCGCTCGCGATCGAAGCGGGTCACCATCTCCCTCGAGACGGTGGAGAGCACCTTGATCGCGACGTCGCGGCCATCCGGCGCGCGCCCGCGCAGGACGACGCCCATGCCGCCGCGGCCGAGCTCGCCGGTGATCTGGTAGGGACCGATCTTCATGGCTTCGCCGGGGGGCTATCGCCCCGGGCGATACAGCAGGATCGTCAGGTCGTCGGGCTTGTGCGGCACGTCGGCCTGGTCCGCCGCCATCCGGCAGCGGCAGAGCCCGACGAGCGCGTCGATGGCGTCGGGGACGGATCCCTTGCGGACGCGCTCGACGATCTCGCCGACGAGCATGTTGTCCGAGAGGCCGTCGCTCGCGATCACGAGGGTGTCGCGCGGGGCGAGCCGGATCGCGGGGCCGATCTCGATCCGCATGTCGTCGAAGCCGACGAGGTTGCTGACGATGTGGCGCTCGACGTGATCGATCGCCTCGTCCTCGTCGAGAAGGCCGCTCTCGACCGCGTAGCCGACCGGGCTGTGGGCGATCGTCTGGAGCTTGATCCGGCCGCGCTGGCCGGTCACGAGGACCATCGAGTCGCCGACGTGATACGAGCGCACGATGCCGCGCTCGATCGTGATGACGCTGACCGTCGAGCCGGCGCCGGCGCCGAGGGCCGCCACCTCCCGGTTGGCGCGCTGGATCCCGTCGATCACGGCGAGACGGAGCGGCTGCTCGTTCTCGCGGGCGCTCCCGAGCTCGGCCGCGATCGCGTCGACGACCACCCGCGATGCCTGTCCGCCGTTGGGGAGCCCGCCGCATCCGTCGGCGACCACCAGCGCGCCGCTCCAGCGGTCGAACGGGATCACCGCGGCGGCGTCCTCGTTGGGATCGCCATCCCGGTCGGGGCTCGGGCTCGAGAAGATCCCGACGGTACCGCCCAGGAACGATCCCTGCTCGACCTCGGCGAGGTCGGCCTCGGCTATGATCGCGAGCCCCGGCGGAAGCGAGCCGGCGGGGCGGGTTCCATTGCTGACGGCCATCGATGCGGCGCTTCCCCCCGTGTCCGGTATCGGATTGCCCCACCCCGGACTCGAGCATCCGTCATCGTACTTCGCCCGACATCGACCGTCCAATCCAGCGAGGAGAGGACGAGCCGGCGAAGCCCGGACCCGGAACGCTTGCCCCCGCGACACCGACCGGCTCGAATGAGCGCATGAGTGACGACTCCGGCCCGGCCATCACGATCGATGGCCTCACGAAGACCTACGGTCCGGTGACCGCTCTCGATGCGATCCGGTTCGACGTCGAGCGCGGGCAGGTCTTCGGGCTGATGGGACACAACGGCGCCGGCAAGACGACGCTGATCCGCGTCCTCCTCGGCCTCGTCCGTCCGAGCGGCGGCGGCGCGCGCGTCCTCGGCCACGACGTGGTGAGCGAGAGCCTGGAGGTGCGGCGCCTGGCCGGGTTCCTCCCCGCCGAGTTCTCCCTCCCCGGCGAGATGACGGCGCGGCGCTTCCTCCGCTACGTCGCCTCGATGTTCTCGCTCCCCGGCGACGAGGCGGCCCGGCGCACCGACGAGCTCCTCGCGCTGTTCGACCTCGCGGGCGACGCGGACCGCCACCTCTCGGGCTTCAGCAGCGGGATGACCCAGAAGGTCGGCCTCGCCCAGGCGCTCGTGAACCGCCCCCGCATCCTCTTCCTCGACGAGCCGACCTCCGGGCTCGACCCGCTCGCGCGTCACGACTTCCTCGACCACATCGGAAAGCTCGCCCGCGAGGACGGCGTCACCGTGCTCTTCTCGACGCACATCCTGAGCGACATCGAGGCGATCTGCGAACGCGTCGCCGTCCTCCACGAGGGGAAGCTCCTCGCGCGCGGCTCGCTCGAGCAACTCAAGGCGGAGCACGGTGCGGCGAGCATGGACGAGCTCTACCTGGCGCTCGTCCGCGGACCGAAGGCGGCCGGATGACCGGCGCCGCCCCGAGCCCGGCGTCGGCGCCGACCGGGTTCCCGTGGGCGTTCCTCGCCCACGAGACGCTCGCCGTCGCCCGGAGCCGGCGGGTGAAGCTCATCGTCGGGCTGCTCATCTACACCCTCGTCGCCGCGCCGTTTCTCCTCGTCACGCCGCCGCCCGAGGTCGCCGAGGCGGTCGAGGCCTTCTTCGGCGACGGGTCGACGTTCACCGTCTTCGTCTTCATCTGGTTCGACCTCGCCATGAACAAGCTCGCCGTGTTCAGCGGGGCGATCCTCGCCGGCGGGATCGTGACCGACGAGCGGACGGCCGGCCGGCTCGACCTGCTCCTGGCGAAGCCGATCCGGCGGTCGCACTACTTCCTCGCGAAGCTCGGCGCCGCCCTGATCGTGATGGCGGGCCTCTACGCGATCCTCTCGCTCGCGGCGACCGTCACGTTCCTCTACCGGGTCGAGGGGTTCCGGCCCGGCGCGTTCCTCGCGATGGCGGCGGTCCATCTCTTCGCGCCGCTCTTCGCGGCGAGCTTCGCGGCCTCGCTCGCCGTGTGCTTCCGGCGCAAGATCACCGCGATCGTGGTCAGCATCCTGGCCCTGAGCCTGCTCGTGGGCTTCGCGTTCATCGGCTTCTACATCCCATCGCTCTACGCGGTCGGCACGATCAACCCGTTCTTCCACGCGGTCAGCCCGATCGCCAGCCTCGACGCGCTCGGCCCGCTCGAGGTCGCCGTCCCGATCGTCGTGCTGATCGCGTGGATCGCCGCGCTGGCCGCGTTCGGCGCCTGGCGGACGGGGCGGATCGAGGTCGACGGATGAGCGAGACCGACCGCCCCGCGGCGCCCTCGCTCGCGGACTACCGCGCCCTCGAGGCCGAGCTCGCCGCGCGCCCCTGGCACTGGCCGGTCGTCGCGCTCGCGATCGCGATGACGGCTATCTTCGCCCTGCTCGTCCCGCTCCTCCCCGAGCCGGCCCTCCGGATGATGGACCGACGCCTCGGGCTGGCCGACCTCACCGCGATCGTCCTGTTCGACATCTACATCGGCGTCTTCGTGACGGTCTACTACCTCGGCTGCTTCGACCTGCTCCGGGTGTGGGTCGGGCCGGTCGAGGCGCGGTCCCTCTCGCTCCTGCTCGCGAAGCCGATCCGACGCGTCGACTACCTCCGGGCGAAGCTCGCCCCGATCGCGACCCGCCTCGCCCTCCTCGGGACGGTCATGCTCGCGGGGAAGGCGACGCTGGCCTGGCTGATGGCCGGCGCGTTCCCGGTGGTCGCCTTCGTCGCGGCCTCGGCGATCGTCCTCGCCTCGTCGCTCGCCTTCGTCGCGGTGATGAACCTCGTCTTCCTCTTCTTCCGCGAGAGCTACGCGGCGATCCTCGTCGCGACCGCGGCGATGATGGCGCCCTTCATCGCGCTGACCCTCCAGCTCTACCGCCCCGACGTGTGGGTCGACCGCGAGGGCGCCCGGGACCTCCTCACCTTCCCCGCGAACCTCGTCCGGTTCCCCGACGCGGCCCCGCTCGCCGCGGCGATCGTCGTTCCGGCGTGCGGCGCGATCGCGATCGTCGCGGTCGCCCTCGCCGCGCGGCGCCTCGAGCGGATCGACGCGGCCGGGTAGGGCTCCCCGGCCGCTTGGCGCGGAGGCGGCCGTCCCTTAGATTGGGCGCTCACGAGCGGGCACGCCCGCGGAGCGGCCATCGGCCGGAGGAAGCGCGGGAGACGTGTCGCTGGAACGAGCCACCCTCGAGGCGAAGACCGGAGCGGTCCCGCCGGGCGCGACCGCCACGATCGGCGACGCCGGGCCGGTCGGCGTCCATCCCCGGCAGCCCGAGTCCGGTCTCGTCCAGGACGCGGGCCAGCACCTCCGGATCGCGAGCCTCACCCTCGCCACCGGCATGGCCCTCGCCTTCGCCCTGACCTGGCTCGTCACCGACGTCCTGCAGTGGTCCCAGCCGACGAGCATGATCGGCCTGCGGGTCACCCACGGCGGCCTCCTTCTCGTCAGCCTCGGCGTCGCCCTCCTCAGCAGGCACCCCGACATCAAGCCGCGCCTCCTCCTCGACATCGGCCTCGCCTACGAGGTCATCGGCGCGTTCGGCCTGTCGCTCGCCGTGTTCTTCGACAACCGCGGCGAGATGGCGTCGATGGTGGCCGTCCCCTGGCTCGGCGTGTGGCTGGTCATGTTCCCCCTCCTGGTGCCGGTGCCGCCGCTGCGGAGCTTCATGGCGTCGGTCGCATCGGGCGCAATGATCGCGCCCGCCCTCGGGATCTACGTCGCGATGGGCTACCCGATGCTCTCGAACCGCGAGCTCGGCTTCATCGCGGTCCCGATCGTCGTCTGCATCGGCCTCTCCCTCGGACCGAACCTGATCGTCCACCAGCTGGGCCTCTCGATCCGCGAGGCCCGCCAGGAGCTCCGGCGGCTCGGCGCCTACCGGCTCACCAAGCTGCTCGGGCAGGGCGGCATGGGCGAGGTGTGGCAGGCGGAGCACGCGATGCTCGCGCGGCCGGCGGCGATCAAGCTGATCAAGACCGACAAGATCGTCGACGGGACGCGCCGGACGCGCGAGACGGCGTTCGCGCGGTTCGAGCGCGAGGCGCAGGCGACGGCGCGGCTGAAGAGCCCGCACACGATCGAGCTCTACGACTTCGGGCAGGCCGACGACGGCGTCCTCTACTACGTGATGGAGTATCTCGAGGGGGTCGACCTCGACTTCCTCGTCCGATCGTTCGGCCCGCTCGGCCCGGCGCGGACGGCGGTGATTCTCCGCCAGGCGTGCCGCTCGCTCGCCGAGGCGCACGAGAACGGGATCATCCATCGGGACATCAAGCCGGCGAACATCTACCTCTGCCGCCTCGGCCTCGACTACGACTTCGTCAAGCTGCTCGACTTCGGCCTCGTCACAAAGCTGCGCCAGGCGGACGACCCCTCCGACGACCGGCTCACCGGCGAGGGCTACGTCATGGGCACGATCGCGACGATGGCGCCCGAGGCGTGCGAGGGGAACCGCAAGCTCGACGCCCGGGTCGACATCTACGCCCTCGGCTGCGTCGCGTACTGGCTCCTCACCGGGCGCCTGCCCTTCGAGGATCCGAGCCCGATGAAGATCCTCTACCTGCACGTGAACGAGCCGGCCGAACCGCCGAGCAAGTACGCCCGCCAGCCGATCCCGCCCGACCTCGACAAGCTGATCCTGAGCGCGCTCGAGAAGGATCCGATCCGGCGCCCCGGCAGCGCCCGCGCGTTCTCGCGCCTCCTCGACCAGTGCGACCTCGGCGACGACACCTGGAGCCGGACCGACGCCGACGACTGGTGGCGGAAGAACCTCCCCGAGCACCACCCCGACGAGGCGGCGGCCGCCAAGGGCACCCAGGACGCGACGGTCATCGAGCCGGCGCCCGCCGCCGCCCTGGCCGCCACCGCGATCGAGCCGCCGGTCGTGGCCGCCGACGTCGCGGCGCCGACCGAGAAGGTGACCAAGGAGAGCGAGACCGGCGGGCCAGCGGGCTGACCTCAGTAGACCCAGCCCCGCGGGAGACTCGATTCGAGGTCGCGCTTCGCCCGCTCGGAGACGCCCGGCGCCTCGAGACGCACCTCCTCGAGGGAGCCCGCAGAGGCCAGGCTCGACGCGCCGGCGTCGGTCACGCCGACCGGCGTCGAGCCGTCGGCCGACGGCGGAACGAAGCGCTCGCGGATGGTCAGCCGCCGCAGGGCGGGGAGCCGGGCGATCGCGGCGAGCCCCTCGTCGTCGACCGCGACGTCCGAGAGCGCGAGCTCCTCGAGGGACGAGTGCCCCGCGCCGAGGCCGCATCCGGAGACCGACGGGCTGCCGCGGACCGACAGGCTCTCGAGCGACTCGGCGCCCGCGAGCGCGGCCAGGCCATCGTCGGTGATCCCGGAGCAGGCGATCGCGTCGAGCCGCTCGAGGGCGTCGACGCTCGTGAGGCCGCCGCCGGTCGCGCCGTCGCCGAGCCCCTCGAGGGCGAGCGCCGCGAGCGCCGGCAGGCGCGCGAGGTGCGCGAGCCCGGCGTCGGTCACCTCAGCGCTCCGCGTGATCGAGAGACGCCGGAGCGCGGGTAACGCCGACAGCTCGGCGAGGGCGTCGTCGCCGGCGACCGAGAGCCCGAGCACCTCGAGCCGGGAGAGCGACGCGAGGGCGCGGATCTCGGCGGCGCCCGCCGCCACGCTCGCGCCGAAGGCGAGCTCGCGCAGGCCGGTCGCTCGCCCGAGCGCGGTGAACGAGGACGCTCCCACCGCCGCTCCGCCGATGACCAGCCCCTCGAGCGCCGGGAGCTCGACGAGCGCGGCGATGCCACGGTCGCCCAGCTTCCCGCAGCCGGGGAGCCAGAGCACGCGCAGCGTCTCGACCTTCGCGAGCGTCGCCGCCACCTTGTCGGTGAGACGCGAGGACTGCCCGACCTCGAGCCTCTCGAGCCCCTTCGCCCCCGCAAGCGCCGAAAGGCCGGCGCCGGTCGCGGCGCTCGCGCCGGTCACGGCGAGACGCCGGAGCGAGGGGAGCGCCGCCAGGACCGCGAAGGCGTCCTTCTTGAACGCCTTCACGTTCCAGACCGAGACCTCCTCGAGCCGCGCGCAGCGCGCGAGCGGCGCGAGGGCGGGCTCGGTGAGCTTCCGGAGATCCGCGAGACGCAGCGCCTCGAGCCGCGCATCCGCGGCGAGCGCCTCGAAGGCGCCGCCACGGAGCTTGCCGAGCCCCTCGAGCGAGAGAACGCGGAGCCGCCCCGCCTCGAGGAGAGGAGCGAGCGAGGCGTCGCCGAGCTGCGGGCAGGCCTGGAGACGAAGATGCTCGAGCGCCGGCAGCTCGGCGAGCGAGGCGATCGACGCGTCGCCGAACTGCCAGCTCACGATGTCGAGCCGGCGCAGCGCGGCGATCCGGCCGACGGGGCCGAGCGCATCGCGGGGAAGCGCGGCCGCGAACGGAAGTGAGAGCTCCGCCAGCGCGGGCAGATCCACGAGCGACACGAGCCCGGCACCACTCCACGTGCCGGCGCCCCATATCTCGAGCCGCTCGAGCAACCCGAGCCGCGCGAGCGAGGTGAGGCCGGCGTCGGTGACCGCGCGCGCTCCGAAGCTCAGTCGACGGAGCGAGCGGATCCGGGTCAGCTCGCGGAGGCCGGCGTCGTCGATGTCGCCCCCGAACGCGACCCCATGGACACCGGCGTCCGCGAGCGCCTCCGCAATGGCCGGGAGGTTGCGGCCGTCATCCTCGCGCAGGACTACGTCCCACGGCTCGTCGTCGTCGACGACGATCGGGCGTCCCGACGCGGCCGGCGTGTGCCCGAGGACGAGCGGACGACCATCGCGGACCGTCGAGACCTGCGCCTTGAACGGCAGATCGAACGTGCTCACTCGCGAAGCTCCCAGATGACGACGGCGCCATCGTGGCCGCCCGAGGCGAACGCGCGGCCGTCGGGCCGCCATGCGAGGGCGGTGACGGGGCGCGGCTTCAGACCGCGGCTCATCGCATCCTTCGCTTCGACCTCGCTCTCGCCCTCGAGCGCGGGGTCCCACGGGTTCCACGCGCGGATCGTCCCGCGCTCGCCGCTCGAGATGACCCATCGGCCGTCGGGGCTCCAGGCGATCGCGCCGATCCACCCGTCGTGGCCGACGAGGGTCGCGACGAGCGCACCCGACTTCGCGGCGCGAAGATCCCAGAGCCGGATCTTCGGCGCGTCGAACCAGCTCGCGGTCGCGAGGCGGGCGGCCTCGGGCGAGAACGCCGCGGCCATGAGCTGCCCGGTGTCCTTCTGGATGGCGCCGAGGCGCTCGGCGCCGTCCTCCCCGTCGAGCGCCCAAAGGACGATCGCGCTCGTCATGCCGTCGGCGAGGGTCGCGTTCAGCAGACGCGACCCGTCGGGGGCGAGGGCGATCGGCGAGGCGATGCCCTCGACCGTCTCGTGCGGGGCCACCTCGCCGCCCTCGATGAGGTGCGTCCCGACGCCGGCGATCGCGAGGATCGATCGGTCGCTCGACGCGGCGAGGTGGGTGCCCGCCGCCGCATCGAACGGGGTGATCGGCCGCCCGCTCGCGACGTCCCATCGGCGCGGCAGGTGATCCGCGCTCGCGGTGACGAGGGTGGCGCCGTCCGCGTCGAAGACGATCCCATGGACGGGGCCCGCGTGCGCACGCCCCCGGGCGAGGTCGAGGGTGACGAGGCGGTCGCCCTGATCGACGTCCCAGAGATGGACCGTTCCGTCCGACG
Source organism: Planctomycetota bacterium (assembly GCA_029260755.1). Lineage (GTDB taxonomy): Bacteria > Planctomycetota > J058 > J058 > JAJDCQ01 > JAJDCQ01. The sequence goes on from JAJDCQ010000159.1 coordinate 112,304, forward strand.
CCCCCGAGGCGACGAGCTTCCCGTCGGGGCTCCACGCGACCGCGAGCACGCGGACGCCCTTCCCGTCGTGACGCCCGATCGTGCGCGCGGAGGCGAACCCCGAGCACCCGGAACCGACCGCGACCGACGCGACGAGCATCGAGACGGCGAGCCGCGCGGTCGCAGCTCCCGCCGCCGCTCTCACGAGGCCGCCTGCGTCGCGGCGGCGACGGCTCCGTGGGCCGCCTGCGTGGTGAGGAGACGGCGAATCCGATCGAGCTCGTGCGGGTCGGTCACCGGCTCGTCGAGCTCGTCGTGGCCGATCCGCTCGATGAACGTGAGGCCGGCGCCGAGCGCGAACGTCTCGAGGATGCCCGGCCGCGGGCGGAGCTCGCGGACGAGCGCGCGGATCGCGATCGTGCGCTCGACGATCGGCTCGACCGGTCCGCGTAGATGCGCGAGGAGGGCGAGCTCGTCGTAGTCGGCCTGCCAGATCGAGACGTCCGCGTCGCGGAACCGCTCGGCGAGGAGCTGGAACCGGTCGGCGGCGTGGCGCGGATCGAGGTCGGCCGCCGCGAGCAGGTTCGCCGCGGTCTGAAGCGGGTCGCCGAGCGGGAAGCCGCGCTCGCGGAGCGCCTGGTAGACCGCCTCGATGCCGTCGCCGATCACGTCGGGATCGCCCGGGCGATCGACGAGGAGCGCCGCGGCGGGAAAGTCCTCGGGCCCGGTGAGCCAGAAGTGGTGCTTCTTCATCGCCTCGTAGATCGCCCCGAACCGCTCGACCCGCGCCCGGTCGACCGGCGTCGCGTCGGGCGTCGACCGACGGAGCACCACGATGGCGGCCGTCTCCCACGGCCCGCCGCCGCGCCGCAATCCGATCTCGCGGAACAGGGCGCGGACGCGCTCGACGTCGTCCGAGTAGGCGGCCGGGTCGCCGGCGTCCCGGGCGATGCCCGCGCTCACGAAGACGCGGAACGGCCCGGTAAGGTCGCTGAACCAGCCAGCCCCGGCCTTCAGCCCCTCGGCCACCTCGGCGATCGCCCGGGCGACCTCGTCCGGCTCGCCGGCCGTCGTGACCGCCGTGAGGGCGGCGAAGCGCTGGATGCCGGGCGGCTCGAGCCAGCTCCGATCGGCCTCGAGCGCCTCGTAGATCGCGCGATACCGCTCGAACGGCGCGTCGGGCAGGTGGATCACCGGGTCACCCGGCCGCGTCGTCGCCGGTCTTGCGCTGGACGAGATCGAGCCGCGCGAACCGATCGGCGAGGAGCCCGTTCACGGCGAGGCAGAGGCGCTGCCGGTTGCGGCGAACGTCGTCCTCCTTCGCCATGACGAAGACCTTGTCGAAGAACGCGTGGACCGGCTCGGCGAACACGTCGCGGAAGCGGCGCGACGCATCGACGTAGCTCCCGGCGTCGACGAGCCCGCGGATGGCCGCGCCGTGCTCGGCGAGGACGGCGTGGAGCGACCTCTCTTCGGGCTCGCTCATCAGCGCCGCGTCGGGCTCGCCGGCGCGCTCGTCGTCCTTCATCTTCTTCGCGATGTTGAACGTCCGCTCGCCGACCTCGAGGAGGCCGTCGAACGCGTCGTCTTCGGCGAGCTCGCCGAGCGCGGCGATCCGCCGCCACAGGTCGGGGACGTTCGCGAAGCCGACGGCCAGCGCCGCGTCGACGAGGTCGTGGCGCAGCCCGCGCCCGCCGCGGTCGACCGGCGCCCGCGCCGTCGAGACGATCCGGTCGCGGAGAAACTCCATCACGTCGGCGACGCCGAGCTCCGCCTCGCCGGCCACCTTCTTCTTCTTGGCGTCGGCATCCGGCTTGCCCTGCGCGGCCAGTGCGGCGAAGCCCTCGGTGACGGCCGCCTCGAGGTCGAGGGCGAGGTCGCGCTCCTCGAGGACCCGGACGATCGCCGCCGCCTGGCGCCGGATCCCGAACGGGTCCTTGCTGCCCGACGGGCGCGCCCCGACGGCGAACGCGCAGACGACGTTGTCGAGCTTCTCGGCGAGCGCCAGGATCACGCCGAGCGGCGTCTCGGGGAGCGGATCGTCGACGCCCTTGGGCTGGTAGTGCTCGGCGAGCGCCGCGGCGACGGCGTCGCTCTCGCCCTGGCGCCGCGCGTACTCGCGGCCGACGACGCCCTGGAGCTCGGGGAACTCGCCGACCATGTCGGTGAGCAGATCGGCCTTGGCGAGCGAGGCGGCGAGCTCGATCTCGTCCCTGCCGAGGTCGGACGCGACCTGCGCGGCCACCCAGACGGCCAGGCGGGCGAGGCGCTCGCCCTTCTCGGCCATCGTCCCGAGGCGCAGGCCGAAGACCATCCCGGCGAGATCGGAGCGCCGCTCGCGGAGGCTTCGCTTGAGGTCCTGGCGGAGGAAGAACTCGGCGTCGTGGAGGCGCGCCGCGAGGACGCGCGCGTTCCCGTCGCGGACGGTGTCGGACTGCTCGGCGGTCCGGTTGCTGACGAAGGCGAAGCTCGCGACGATCTTCCCGTCGGCGTCCGCGAGGGGGAAGTATCGCTGATGGCTCGTCATGGCCGCCTCGAGCACCTCGCGCGGCAGCTCGAGGAAGCGCTCGGAGAAGCTCGCCGTGACGACGTGCGGGTGCTCGGTCAGGTTCGCCACCTCGTCGACGAGGTCGGGGTGGCGGTTCTTGCTCCCGTGACGGCCGAAGACCTCGGCGAGCCCGGTCTCGACCACCCGCTGGCGCTCCACCTGGTCGACGATCACGAAGCGCTCGCGGAGCGCGCGGCGATACGCGCCGAAGTCGGCGCTGCCGATCTCGATCGGGCCGGGGGCGAGGAAGGGATGCCCGGCGGCGGTGCGGCCGGCGGTGAGCCCGTTCCACGCGACGGGGACGACGTCGTCGCCGAGCAGCGCGAGGAGCGAGCGGATCGGGCGGGCGAACGTCTTGTCGCGGACGCCCGGCACCCAGCGCATCGACTTCGGCAGCGCGATCGCGTCGATCAGCGCGGCGAGCGCGTCGGGGAGCACCGCGGCGGCCGGCCCGCCCTCGACGCGCTTGCGCACGACGCAGTAGCGGCCGTTCTTGCCGGCGACCTCGCCGATCGCGACGTCTTTGGGGTCGACGCCCTGGCCCCGAGCGAAGCCGATCAGCGCCTTGGTCGGGTTGCCGTCGGCGTCGTGGGCGCGGTCTTCCGGCGGACCGCTCGCCTCGACGTCCTCGTCGGGCTGCCGGTCGCGGACGTCCTTGACCGCCACGACGAGGCGGCGCGGGCTGCCGGTCGCGGCGATCCCGTCGCCCTCCTGACGGTCGGCCTCGAGGAGGCGCGCCTCGCGGAGCTTCGCGTCGATGAGGCCGGGGAGATCGTCGATCGCGCGGGTGAGGTAGCTCGCGGGGAGCTCCTCGCAGCCGATCTCGAAGAGGAGGTCTGGCATGTCGTTATCCTGCGGCTCCCTTCCTGCGGGACTCGCCATTGGTTCCCTTCGCCGCGGCCAGGAGCGGGTGCCCCATCGCCTCGCGCAGCTCCACGTAGGCCTTCGCGCAGCGCCGGGCGAGAACGCGGATCCGCTGCATGAAGCCGGCGCGCTGGGCGACGCCGATCGCGCCGCGCGCGTCGAGCAGGTTGAAGCTGTGGCTGCACTTGAGGACGTAGTCGTAGGCGGGACCGACGAGCGCCTGCTCGCGCACGCGGCCGTGGCGGGCGTCGATCTCCTCCGGGCTCTCCTTGCCCTTCTTCTTGCCCTTGCCCTTGCCGGGGCCGTCGCCGACGGCCGCCTCGGCCATCGCGAGGAGCCGGTCGGCCTCCTTCTCGAACTGCTCGAACAGCGCGAAGTGGAGCTCGGCGTCGGACTGGTCGAAGTTGTAGACCGACCCCTCGTACTCGTTGCGGAGGTGCACGTGGCCGTAGTCGACCACGGTCCCGTCGTCGGGGTTCCGCGCCCACTCCAGGTCGAAGACGCTGTCGGTCTGCTGGAGGAACATCGCGATCCGCTCGAGCCCGTAGGTGATCTCGAGCGAGATCGGGTCGAGGTCGATCTGGCCGACCTGCTGGAAGTAGGTGAACTGGGTCACCTCCATCCCGTCGAGCCACACCTCCCAGCCGAGCCCGGCCGCCCCGAACGTCGGCTGCTCCCAGTCGTCCTCGACGAAGCGCAGGTCGTGCTCGCGCAGATCGATCCCGAGCTGGCGGAGGCTCTCGATGTAGAGCTCCTGGGCGTCGTCGGGCGCCGGCTTGATCAGCACCTGGAACTGGTAGTAGTGCTGGAGCCGGAAGGGATTCTCGCCGTAGCGCCCGTCGGTGGGGCGGCGGCTCGGCTCGACGTAGGCGGTCCGCCAGGGCTCGGGGCCGAGCGCCCGCAGGAACGTCGAGGGGTTCAGCGTCCCGGCGCCCTTCTCGATGTCGTAGGGCTGACGGATCACGCACCCCCGCTCGGCCCAGTACGACTGGAGGCGGATGATGATGTCCTGAAAGGTCAGCCTGGATGCAGTCTCGGGCATGGGGTCGGTTCCTCGGGAAGGGCGGCGAAGATAGCCGCCCGGAAGGAGACGTGTCAACGCTCGCAACCCGCGACACCCCGGCCGATTGACACGACGGGCCCGGAGGTGCTAATCAGGGGAGGCTCGGCGGGGGCCGCGCCACGGCACACGCCCGCCCGAGCGTCGCGTCACGCGCGCCGGCCGCCGTCAGAGGAGTCGCATGGGGAACGTCGCGATCACCGGAGTGAGCGGTTACATCGGCCGCGAGCTCGCGATGGCGTTCGAGTGCGACGACAGCGTCGACGAGGTCATCGGGATCGACATCAAGCCCCCCTCGGGCGAGATCCCCGACAAGCTCCGCTTCTACAACCACTCGATCGACCAGCCCTTCGACGAGATCTTCGCCAAGCACGAGGTCGAGGTGGCCTGCCACCTCGCGTTCATCCTCGATCCGATCAAAGACACCGACAAGATGGAGCGCGTCAACATCGACGGGACGCGCAACTTCCTGTCGGCGTGCGGCGCCGCCAAGACCAAGGTCGTCCTCTGCGTCAGCAGCGCGACGGCCTACGGGGCGCACCCCGAGAACGGCCTCCCCCTCTACGAGGGCAGCGAGCTCCGGGCCGAGCCGAGCTTCCCCTACGCGTATCACAAGCGGCTCCAGGAGGGGATCTGCTACGAGTTCGCCCACAGCCACCCCGAGGTGGCGCTCTCGATCGTGCGGCCGGCGATCGTGGTCGGGCCGAACATGTCGAACTGGATGAGCCGGATGCTCGACCAGCCGAGCGTCCTCGCGCCGAGCGGCTACGACCCGCCGATCCAGTTCGTCCACGAGGAGGACATCGTCCGGGCGATCTTCCGCCTCCTCAAGATGGAGAAGACGGGCGTCTTCAACATCGCCGCCGACGGAGCGCTCCCCCTGTCGCACATCGCGACGCTGGCGGGCAAGCCGGTCCACCGGATGCCGCTGTGGCTGATGCGGTCGCTGGTGCGGTTCTGCTGGACGTTCGGCATCAAGAAGTGGGGCGAGGCGCCGCCGGGCTTCATCCCATACGTGACCTGGCCGTGGGTCGTCTCGAACATGAAGGTCAAGTCGGAGGCCATGTTCGGCTTCCGCTACGACAGCCTCCGGGCGCTGCGAAGCTACCTCGACAGCAAGACCCACGACGACCTGGCCGACACGAGCGCGCTCGTGGGCGTGGCCGACGTGGAGATCGTCGACGACGACGACGACGATGACGCCGACGACCTGATCCTCGAGGACTACGCGGACGAGGAGCCCGAGGACGTCATCCCGGTCGGGTCGATCGTCCCGCAGACCGAGAAGGAGGACGCCGAAGCGGCGGCCGACGCCGCGGACGACGACGACTCCGACGAGGACACCGACTCCGACGAAGAGGCCGAGGCCAAGGACGAGGACGAGCCGACGGCCAAGGACGAGGACGAGCCGACGGCCAAGGACGAGCCCGACGCCAAGGACGAGCCCGACGCCAAGGACGAGCCCGACGCCAAGGACGAGCCCGACGCCAAGGACGAGCCCGACGCCAAGGACGAGCCCGAGGCCAAGGACGAGCCCGACGCCAAGGACGAGCCCGACGCCAAGGACGAGCCCGAGGCCGAGGACGAGCCCGAGGCCAAGGACGATGCCGAGGACGAGGCCAAGGACGACGACACCGACCCCGACGACGAGGACGACGACGCCGCCGACGCGCGCGCCGACGCCGAGGACGCCCGCGCCGACGCGGAGGACGACGCCGAGGAAGGGGCGTCCGAGCCCAAGACCGCCAAGAGCGACGGCGCCGAGGCCGAGAAGGCCGAGAAGAAGAAGAAGGACGGCGACGAGAGCGCCGACGCCGAGACCAAGGACGAGGCCAAGGCGGACGCCTGACCCGACCCGAGGCTCCCTCCCGCAAGCGCCACGAGGCGCGAGGCTTCGGTCACGAGGCGTCGCGCCTCGACGCGTTCCGGGCCCAGCCGCATCGCCGAGCTGCTGCGAACATCCCCCGAAAAGCCCAAATGATCGGCCCCTCCGGCCCGTATTCATCGGAGCCACCCCCGCTCCACGCGCCCGTTCGGAACCTGTTCGAGGGCATCTCGGAGGTGGTTGCGGGTCGATCCGGCCAGGGATAGGATCGCCCGCCCGACGCCCGTCCTAGAGCCCCCAGGGCGTCACCCGTCGCCTAGCTCATCCGAGGAGGAAGAGATGACTTCACTCCAGCCGGCGCGCCATCGCGCGCTCGCGCTGATGCTCGTGATCGGCATCGGCATCGCCGCGCTCGCCGCCCCCGCGACCACCTGGGCGGACGACGACCCCGACCCCGAACGCGTCAAGCGCGTCGAGCGTGAGGCGAACGCCATCCAGAAGGCGGTCGAGGAGCTCCGCGGGCTGAAGTTCGCCCGCGAGGTGAAGAAGGGCATCCAGACCGAGGCCCAGCTCCGCGCCTTCATCGAACGCGAGTTCAAGAAGGAGATGAGCGGCGACGACTTCCGCAACCAGCACAAGGCGTTGATCCGCCTCGGCCTCGTCCCCGCCGACTTCCCCCTCGAGCAGAAGCTGATCGACCTCTACTCCGAGCAGGTCGCCGGCTTCTACGACCACGAGCGCAAGGAGCTCTTCCTGATCGCCCGCGAAGGCGGCGGCGGCGGCGAGATGGCCGCGGCGAACGACCGGTTCGTCATGGCCCACGAGCTCCACCACGCCCTCCAGGACCAGAACTTCGACCTCGGCCAGCGGATGCGTCTCGTCGCCGAGAACGAGGACGAGCTCAACGCCTACAAGAGCCTGGTCGAGGGCGAGGCGACCCTGGTCGGCTTCGCCTACCTGATGGAGAAGCAGTACGGGATGAAGCGCGTCCCGCCCCTCGGCCCGCTCATGAAGCAGATGACGGGCGGCGGCGGCGCCGGCGCGATGGCGTCGATGCCCGACTACATCAAGGAAGGCCTCGTCTTCCCCTACACCGACGGTGCGGTCTTCATCCAGACGATCTACGACAAGTACGGCTGGGACCGGATCACCGAGATGTTCGCCGATCCGCCCCGCTCGACCGAGCAGGTGCTGCACCCCGAGAAGTACATCGGCGCCCGCGAGGACCCGGTCGCGATCCGGCTCCCCGACCTCGCGAGCACCGTCGGTGGCGCCGACGAGCTCTGGAGCAACACCCTCGGCGAGTTCAACATCGGGATCCTGCTCCGGCAGGCGCACCCGGTCGGCGCGACGAAGAAGGCCGCCGCCGGCTGGGCGGGCGACCGCTTCACCGTCCTCGAGACGCGCGAGGACAAGCGCCCCGTCCTGATCTGGATGACGGTCTGGGACTCGGCCGAGGAGGCCGACGAGTTCTACGGCGCCTACAAGGCCGTCCTCGACAAGAAGTACGCCGGCACGATCCACGCCGACGGCGACCTCGCCTGGGACGGCGCGGCCGGCGACCTCGGCCTGGTCGAGCGCAACGGCAGCGCGAGCGTCCTCGTGATCGAGGGCGCCAAGGACGCGGTCGAGGCCGACAAGCTCCGCCACGCGGCGTGGGCCAGCCTGATCGTCCACGAGCGCTTCTCGGCGATGGGCGAGCTCCGGGAGCAGTCGCTCACCGGCGACGCCCCCGCGCCGACGCCGACGCCGGCGCCGTCGACGACCCCGACCCCGACCCCGACGATCGTGAAGAAGGGTCCGCGCTTCGCGGACGAGGAGACCGGCTTCGGCTTCGCGTTCCCGAGCGGCGCGTGGAAGAAGACCGAGGAGTCGATCCCGCAGCTCGCTCCCTACGTCAAGGCCGTCTATCAGAACGAGAAGACCGGCGCGAGCGTTCGCCTCGTCGACGTGCCCGTGCCGTTCGACGCCGACGGGATGAAGTTCGAGCTCGAGGGCTACGCCGAGCAGCTCTTCCCGAGCTTCAAGATGCTCAGCGACAAGAAGCACGACCTGGCCGGCCGGCCGGCCCTCACCCTCGAGTTCGAGGGCGAGCTGCCCGAGCTCGGCATGAACCAGATCCGCGCGACCGCGGTCGGCAACGAGGGCTTCACCCTCGTGCTGATCATGGCCGCCCCGAAGGACAAGTGGTCGACCGCCAAGAGCGACTTCGACCACATCGGGAAGACCGCGGGCTTCGGCGGCGAGGCCACCCCGACGCCGACCCCGACGCCGGTGCCGACGCCTGTTCCGACCCCGACGGCGAAGCGCTTCACCGACGAGGTGAGCGGGATCAGCTTCCTCGTCCCGGGCAAGGACTGGATGCAGACCGAGGAGACGATCGACGAGATCGCGCCCTACGTCTCGGTTCGCTTCCACCACGAGAAGTCGGGCGGCGACGTCCGCCTCGTCGAGCTGCCGTTCGGCTTCGACCCCGAGACGCTCAAGAACGAGATCCCGGGCCGGGCCGCCGAGATCTTCGCCGACTTCGAGCTGCTCGGCACCCGCGACCGCAAGGTCGGCGGCCGCGACGCGGTCGAGATCATGTTCAAGGGTCGGATGCCGAACGCGACGACCGGCAAGAGCCAGATCTGGGGCACGGCGATCGACGCCGAGGGCGTCACCCTGCTCTTCCTCCTGAGCTCGCCCGTCGAGACGTGGGACGCGGTGAAGCCTGGCTTCGAGCAGCTCCTCGCGTCGTCGAGCTTCGGCGGCGAGTCGACCCCGACGCCGACCCCGGCGCCGTCGGCCCCGACGCCGTCGAAGCGCAAGACGTTCGTCGACGCCGACCTCGGCTTCGCGTTCGCGCTCCCCGGCGCGGACTGGAACGAGACCGACGAGACGATCGGTCAGCTCGCGGCCTACACCAAGGCGCGCTTCCACCAGGCGAGCACCGGCGGGAGCATCCGCCTCGTCGACATCCCGCTCCCGTTCGACAAGGAGGGGCTGAAGGCCGAGGTGCAGAACTACGCCGAGCAGATCTTCCCCGAGTATCAGCTCCACGCGATCCGTGACCTGACGGTCGCGGGGCGCGACGCCTTCCAGCTCGAGTTCGACGGCGTCCTTCCGGGCGCCGACGGAACGAACCGGATCCGCGCGACGGCGCTCGACAACTCGGGCTTCACGGTCCTCTTCATCCAGAGCGCTCCGGAGAAGGCGTTCGACGGGCTCGCCAAGCAGTTCGACGCCGTCCTCGCGTCGGCCCGCTTCGGCGCCGAGCCGGCCCCGAGCACGCCGACGCCCGCGCCGAGCACGCCGACCCCGGCGCCGACGACGCCCCGGAACCCCAAGACGGTCCTCGCGGACCTCCTCGGGAGCTGGGAGTCGGTCGCGCCGGCGATGCCGTTCATCAAGGCGCACTACAAGGACGCCGACGGCGCCCACGTCCAGCTCATCGAGGCGCCCATCGGCGGCGGCGACCTCGAGGGCGCGCTCCAGCTCGCCGAGGAGCGGCTCCCGTCGCTCCTCGACCGTTACAAGAAGATCTCGCGCCGGAAGATCACCTTCGGCGGGCAGGACGCCTACGAGATCATCTTCGAGGCGGTGCCGATGGGCGTCGACGCGGAGGGCCTGCACCGCTTCCGCGAGATCGTCACCCTGACTGAGACGGGCGGCGTCCGTCTGATCAACTGCTTCGCCCCCGACGGGAGCTTCGCGGGCAAGGCCAAGACGTTCGACCGCGTCCTCCACGCGCTCGGCCCGATCGCGGGCGAGGGCGGCGGCGAGACGCCGGCGAAGCCGACGAAGCCGACCACGAAGCCGCGCGTGGCGTACTAGCGAGCCCCGAAGCGGATCGGCCCGAGCAACGAGGGCCGATCCGCGGCGGAAGCGACGCATCCATCGCTGGACGAACACGCGCCAAATCGTAGACTCCGAGCCCACGGCGCCGGAGCCGAGCCCCGCTTCGCGGGCCGGCTCGGCGCCGTCCGCTTGATTCGAAGCCCTCCCGCGTGGTACCACGCGTCTAGAACATATGATCTCGCAACAAGATCGAGCGTTTTCCAAGCTCGCCCTCAAGAACGCCTTCATGTCGCGCGAGCAGGTCAAGGAGATCCTCCGCCAGCTCAAGCGCGAGAAGAACTCCGGGGAGAACGCCCCGCGGTTCGACGACCTCGCCGTCGAGCGGGGGTTCATGTCGAACGAGCAGGCGGCGGCGGTCAGCCTGGCGTATCAGCGGTTCAAGAAGGACCTCGAGAAGAAGAAGTGGGCCATCCCCGGCTACGAGATGTACAGCAAGATCGGCCAGGGGGGCCTCGGCGTCGTCTTCAAGGCGAAGCAGCTCTCGATGAACCGGCTGGTCGCCCTCAAGATCCTCCACCGGCGCTGGCTCAACGACCGTGAGTTCAAGCAGCGCTTCCTCGTCGAGGCGCGCCTCGTCGGCAAGCTGAGCCACCAGAACCTGATCAAGGTCTACGACGTCGGCCAGCACGACTGGAAGCTCTACTTCTCGATGGAGTTCGTCGAGGGCGAGAACCTCGAGGAGGTCATCGAGCGAGAGGGGCCGCTGTCGGTCCTCCGGGCGACCGACTACACGATCCAGACCGTCCGCGCGATCAACTACATCAAGCAGTACGACGTCGTTCACTGCGACATCAAGCCGAGCAACGTGATGCTCACGCCGAACGGCACGGCCAAGCTCGGCGACTTCGGCTTCGTCCGCAGCAACATCGAGATCGAGGTCCAGGAGGAGGGGAGCGTCCTCGGGACGCCCGACTACATCTCGCCCGAGCAGGCGATGGGCGAGAAGACGATCGACTTCCGGAGCGATCTCTACAGCCTCGGCATGACGATGTACCACATGCTCGCGAAGACCCCGCCCTTCGACGGCTCGGTCTCGACGATCATGCGCAAGCACATCCGCGAGAAGGCGCCGAGCATCAAGCTCCACAACCCCGACGTCCCCGACGACCTCATCAAGATCATCGACAAGCTCACCGCCAAGAACCCGAGCGACCGCTACCAGAGCTGCGAGGACCTCTTCCACGACCTCGAGGTGATCAAGATCCGCGAGAAGACGGGGAAAGACCTCGAGCTCGACGGCCGCGAGATCATGACGGCGATCGAGCTCGAGAAGGACAAGACCAAGGACATCCAGCGCGAGCTCTACGACGTGAAGGCGCGCCTGAAGAAGATGACCCTCTTCTTCTGGATCGCGACCGGGCTGTTCGGCATCAGCGTGCTCGTGAGCGCGATCCTCCTCTTCGTCCTCGCCACGACGGAAGGCGCGTCGTGATCCGCCGGTCCCCCGCCCCCGCCCTCGCCCTGCTCGCCGCGCTCATCCTGGCCGGCGCCGCGGGCTGCACCACGACACCCGAGGGGGGCGAGAACGGCGACGGCCCCGACGCCGCGCCGACCTACCCGGCCTTCCGGATCGCGTTCCTCCCCGGCGTCGCGGCGAGCGACGAGCCGCCGGACGGCGACGCCCCCGACGCGATGAACCTGCTCGCCGACGCCCTGACGCGCCTCTCGACCGAGGTGAGCGTCGACGCGGCGATCCTGGCGGGCGACCTGGTCGCGGCCGACGGCGGCTCGCGCGAGACGCTCGAGGCGGTCCTCGACACGGCGAGCGGCCTGCCCTGCACGATCCACACGGTCGCGGGCCCCGCCGACCTGACCGCGATCGCCCGGGGCGAGGGCGACGACCCGGCCGACCCCGACGCCCGTCGGGCGGCCCTGGCGACGTTCCGCCGCCTCGTCGACGCGCGGCGCCCGCCGCCGCCAGTCACGCCCGATGACGGAGGCGGCGCGGGAGGCGCGGCGAGCCTCCCGGGGCTCGACGCCGAGGGCGACCGCCCCTCGGACGAGAGCGCGTGGCTCGGCCTGGTCTCGCCCGGCCTCTACCTCCTGATCGTCGAGACCGGCCTCGACCCCGCCGCCGAAGCCGGCTCGGTCGGCCAGGCGGTCGCCCCGTGGGCGAAGGGCTGGGTCGGCAAGATCGAGGCGGCCGGCTCCGAGGTGCTGGTGGCATCGGCGCACCCGCTCGAGGGCGCGGCCGGAGCGGACGAGCTCCTCGCCGTCCTCGCCGGATCGTCGGCGTGTCGAGCCGTCGTCTCTGGCGGCGACGCGGCGAGGATCGACGCGGGCGGAGGGCTGCTCCACCTCATCTCCCCGCCGCTCGCGCGCTGGCCCCTCGGCTTCCGGGTGATCGAGATCACGCCCGGCGGCGCCGGGAAGATCGAGTGGATCGAGATCGGTCTCCCCGAGGAGCGCGCCGCCGCCGAGAAGGCCCCCGGAGCGGCGGCCGCCGCCGGCCAGCCCGCGGACCGCGCCGGCGAGCTGCCGCCGCGCTGATGACGCCGCGCCACGCCCCGTTCGTCCTGATCATCCGCGACGGCTGGGGCGTCGCCCCGGCCGGGCTCCCGATCCAGGGGAACGCGGTCGCCCTCGCGGCGACGCCGAAGCACGACGGCTACCGAGCCCGCTTCCCGACGACGGCCATCAACGCGAGCGAGCACTGGGTCGGGCTGCCGGCCGGTCAGATGGGCAACTCCGAGGTCGGCCACCTCAACATGGGCGCCGGCCGGATCGTGTATCAGGAGCTCACCCGGATCACGAAAAGCATCGAGGACGGCGACCTCTTCGAGAACCCGGCCCTGCTCGGCGCGATGACGCGCCTCGACGACGACCCGGCGCGGCGGCTGCATCTCATCGGCCTGGTCAGCGACGGCGGCGTCCACAGCCACACCGACCACCTCGACGCGCTCCTCGCCCTCGCCGCGAAGCGAGGCGTCGCGCCCGACCGGGTGCTCATCCACGCCGTCATGGACGGGCGCGATACCCCGCCCCGGAGCGGCGCGGGCCACCTCGAGACCGTCCTCGCCTCCTGCGCCCGCCACGGCGTCGGCCGGATCGCGACGGTCACGGGTCGCTACTTCACGATGGACCGCGACCAGCGCTGGGACCGCGTCGGCAAGAGCTGGGACGCGCTCGTCGACGGCCGCGCCGAGCACCGCGGCGCCGACCCGGCCGCGCTCATCCGGGCCTCCTACGACCGCGACGTCGGCGACGAGTTCATCGAGCCCGCCGTCGTCACGAAGGAGGACGGCGCGACCCCCGTCGGCCCGATCGCCAGCGGCGACTCGATCATCTTCTGGAACTTCCGGGCCGACCGGGCGCGGCAGCTCTGCTCGGCGCTCGTCCGGGACGACTTCGAAGGCTTCGATCGAGGCGACCGTCCCCGCGATCTGCACCTGGTCACCCTCACCCGCTACGCCGACGACCTCCCGGTCGCCGCCGTCGCCTTCGAGGCGCAGCGGGTGCAGCGCCCGATCGGCGTCGTCTTCGCCGAGGCGGGGCTCCCCCAGGCTCGCGTCGCCGAGACCGAGAAGTACGCCCACGTCACCTACTTCTTCAGCGGAGGCGAGGAGGCGCCCGTCGAAGGCGAGCGGCGGTGCCTCGTGCCGTCGCCGAGGGTGGCGACCTACGACCTCGCCCCGGCGATGAGCTCCGCCGGAGTCGCCGACGAGGCCGTCGCGATCGTCGAGGCGGGCAGCGCCGCGTTCATCGTCGTGAACTTCGCCAACCCCGACATGGTCGGCCACACCGGCAAGATCCCTGCGGCGATCCAGGCGATCGAGGCGACCGACCTCGGCGTCGGCCGCATCGTCGACGCCGCCCTGCGGGCCGGGGGAGGAGCGCTCATCACCGCCGATCACGGCAACGTCGAGCAGCTCATCGACCCGATGACCGGCGCCCCGCACACCGCCCACACGACGAACCCCGTCGAGGCGCTGGTCATCGCGAAGGGGCTCGAGGGAAGGGCGCTCCGGAAAGACGGGCGCCTGGCCGACCTGGCCCCGACGATCCTCGGGGTGATGGGGATCGGGCAGCCGCCCGAGATGACCGGGACGTCGCTGCTGCGGCCTTGACGGTCCGAGGGGCACGCCAATGCGGACGACCGAGGAGATCCTGGCGGGGCTCGACGAGCGGACGCTCTTTCGCGACCCGCCCGAGCTCGGCCAGCAAGGCCACCACGCCAAGCGGCTCACGGTGCGCGGGCGCGTCGCCTACCTGGGCGACCTCGAGGGCTACCGCCTCGTCCCGACGCACCTCGAGAGCGCGCGAGCAGAGGCCGCTCGGAGCGGGTCGGTCGAGGCGGAGCGAGACCGGGTCGGGCTCCTCCGGGACCTGCTCGGGCGAGCCCGTCCGGACTCGCCCGATCGACCCTACCGGGAAGCCCAGGTGCGGCTGGCCGAGCGGACGCTCGACGACCTCGAGGCGGGACGCTCGCCCGAGCCGCGCGTCATCGCCATGGGAACGCGGGCGGCCCGGGCGCGGAGGATCATGGAGTGGCTCGGCGATCGGGCCCGCTTCTCGGACGAGGAGCGCGATCTCCTCGGGCGCCTCGCCGACCTGACCGAGAGCCTCACCGACGCGGATCGGTCCGCGCGCGGCGAAGACAAGGGACTCAGGAGAGACCTCGCCGCCTACCCCTGGCCCGTGCTCGACACGGCGACGATCGTGCCGCACCGCCAAGAGCCGAAGAAGCTCGCCATCCTGATCGAGGAGCTCGTCCCCTACGGCGCATTCGACGCGCCCGAGGCCGCCCGAGCCGCCCTCGAGGAGGGACGGCGCCTCAAGCGCCAGCTCGAAGCGTTCCACGAGCGCGCCCGGGAGGCGCTCGGCGGCGGCGTCGAGGCGGCCGCCCACGCCCTCGAGCGGGCGCGCGACCCGCTCGCCCACCTGGGGCACGCGTGTTGCGGCTTCGGGACGGGCGGCGTCGGCCCGCTCGACGCGCTCTGGTGGGGCTGGAGCACGCCGGACGACCTGCGCCGCGCGGCCGAGCACGGGCCCGACCTCGGCGTCGAGCTTCTCGAGACCCGGGAGGTGGATCCGCTCCGCGAGCCCGACACGCTCGCCGAGGTCGACGCGATCGACGCCTACGGGCTGACCGCGCACCTCGAGCCACCCGAGCTCGCGGCGTTCCTCTCATCGCTCGACGAGGTCCTCCCCGACGGCGTCACGATCCACCTCGCCTGGCCGATCGGCCGGCCACCCCCGGCGACGGCGACGGCGAGCGCGGGCTGGCTCGGAAAGCTCGGATCGCTCCTCGGAAGGGCGGCCGCCTCGTCGGGATCGGGCCTCGCCATGAGCGAAGAAGGGCCGCGGGTGGCCCGCTGGATCGAGGACGTCGTCCCGCGAGCCCGAGCGCATTGCACGAGCGAGAACCGAAACGAGATGTGGCTCGCGCTCGATGTGATTCTCGACGACGGCTAGCCGCCAGAGAACGGGGCGGTCACTCCTGCGCTAGACGAACGCGTCGGGGTCGCTGAAGTCGACGTCGCCCATCCCGATCAGCCCCTCGATCACCGTCATGATCTTCGGGTCCGCTCGGCCATCGGCGATCTCACCGATGTCGGCCCCGGCCATGTTCAGGCTCCAGGTCAGGCCGTGCTCTTCGGACCACGCGCAGAGTCGATCGACGATGACCCGGGCATCCTCGCCGGCGCGCGGAGCGTCGGCGGGATCCGGCGTGAAGAGCTTCGTGTCTCCGGTTAGCGGTCCGGCGGCGTCGACTCGATCGTAGAACAGGATCGACTCGGCAACCCAGTCACGCTCGATCGCCCGCGCCTCGGCGTGGATGCGTTGCTTCAACTCGACTCCGACTGGCTTCTTCGTGGCGTAATGAAGAGAGACGCTCATCGCTTGACTCCTCGAACTCGAAGACTGGAGGGGGCCCCACGAGACCCGATGTCCCGCGGCCCGACCACATCGCGGGCGAAACGCTAACCGAAGACGAACATGATCGTCACCGTGCGGTCACCATCGGAACGCCCGAGGAAGCCTCATCGTGGACTGGGTTGGGGGAGCATTGTTACATTGAAGCACGCACCGAAACCCGAAGGGGGATCGAGAGTCATGACGACCGTCCGCTATGCCACCGCCGTCGCCGCGGCGCTGATTGCCGTCGCCGCCCTCGCGGGTGGGACCGTCCTCGCCGACGAGGTTCTCCTCAAGAACGGCCGCACCGTCGAGGGGGAGGTGACCGAGAAGGCCGACGGCTACTACATCAAGACGGCGGGCGGGATCACGATGACGATCCCGAAGGACCAGGTCGCCAACATCACCCGCGGCAAGACCCGCCACCAGACCTACTACGACCGCGCCGAGGCGCTCGCCGACGATGACGTCGCCGGCCGCCTCGAGCTCGCCCGCTGGTGCGCCGAGAACGACCTCGAGACCGAGGCGACCCTCGAGTTCGAGTCGGTCCTCCGCCAGGACCCCGACAACGACGAGTGCCACCGCGCCCTCGACCACGTCCAGCACAAGGGCGTCTGGATCTCACGGGCCGAGTACATGGAGACGCTCGGCTTCGTGAAGTACCGCGGCCGCTTCGTCACCGAGGAGGAGGCCGATCAGCTCGAGGAGAAGGCGGACGCGAAGAAGCTCGGCCCCAAGGTGAAGGCGCTGATCCGTGAGGCCGCGGCGGTCGTCGAGTCGCCGGCGCGGACCGAGGCGCGGGCCGAGCTCGACGAGCTCCGTCCGAGCGCGGTCGTGCGGCCGCTGATCCGCAGCCTCCGCGACGGCGACAAGGGGATCCGCTACTACGCCGCCGAGAAGCTCGGCGAGGTGAAGAGCGAGACGGCCGTGAAGCCGCTCGCCCGCGCGGCCACCGGCGACCGCTACAACACGGTCCGGTTCGCGGCGCTCCACTCGCTCAAGGACATCGACTCGCCGACCACCGTCGACGCGATCGCTCCCGCCCTCTTCTCGAAGAACCCGTACAGTCGCATTCACGCGATGAACGCGATGAACGTGTTCCCGAGCCGCAAGGGCGCCTACTACCTCATCCGGAAGCTCCGCCACGAGAGCATGAGCTTCAGCCGCGTCCACGTGAGCTTCACGACCCAGCGCGCGTACGTCCGCGACTTCGAGCTGAGCTCGGGCGGCACCGGCCTCGCGATCGCCGAGGTGGCCGACCCGATCGTCGACGTCTTCACCGAG
The DNA here is from genome assembly GCA_029260755.1 of Planctomycetota bacterium. Classification (GTDB taxonomy): domain Bacteria; phylum Planctomycetota; class J058; order J058; family JAJDCQ01; genus JAJDCQ01. Next base: position 129,563 of record JAJDCQ010000159.1, read on the forward strand.
GGCGTCATCCTCGACGTCAAGATCCGCCGGGTCGAGTGGGAGCAGACCGTCGCGGTGCTCAAGGGAATCACCGGCGTCAGCCACGGCACCGACGCCAAGGCGTGGACGCGCTGGTGGAAGGACAACGGCGAGACCTTCGCCGTGCAGGATCCCCTCGCCGAGAAGGACGAGTCGGGCGGCTAGACCGCCCTCTCCGGGGCCGCGGAGGGCCCGAGCGAGGCGGCGTCCGACTCGAGACGGCGCCCGGGCGTCGTGGTAGAATTCGCGGGTCCCGCAGCAACGGCGCGGCGCTCGCGCCCTGCCCGGAGCCCCGCGTGCTCAACCTCGACGCCCTGTACCGCGAGCTCGACAACCTCTACGGCCACGCTGGCCGGGACGCCGAGAGCTTCGGCCGCCTCCAGACGTCGATCGAGCGCGGCCAGCGCGAGCTCCAGCACACGTTCGAGGAGATGACGGCCGAGTTCGCCGAGCGTCTCCTCACCCGCCTCCGGCGTCCGGACGCCCCGATCGGGGCCGAGGACGCCCGGCTCCTGCGGAGCTGGATCACCGGCGACGCCCCCGCGGGCGATCTCCGCGAGGACGACGTCCTCCTCGACCGCCTCGGGGAGCTCCAGGCGACCCTCGACGACCTCGGCGAGGTCCGGAACGAGAAGCTCTCACTCGAGAACCTCGACCGGGTCCGCCGCCTCCTCCACCGTGCCGCCCGCGTCACCCCCGAGATCGTCGCCAGCCTCGAGCACGGCGAGCGGGTGCGGCGCCTCGAGGAGGCCCTCGGCGACGACCCGACCCGGCCAAACGACCGGGCGTCGCTCGCCGAGATGCTCGCCGAGCGTCTTCAGCGGAGCCGGCAGCAGAGCCGGAGCTGACCGACCCCTCCCGGGCGGGCGACGACCCGGGCGACGATCGAACCCGAGCCTCCATCCGCCTTCGAGGAGCGAGACATGTCCGACGACGGCGCCGCCACCGACGCGGGCGGCAGCGAGCCGCAGGCTCCGATCGCGCCGCTCCCCCCGCCGCCACGGACGAAGGCGGGTGGCCTGATCCGCGCGATCCTGCTCTGCGGCGTCTCCCTCGGCGTCGTGCTCGGGTGGCTGCACACCCAGCGGATCGAGCGCTGGAGCGCCGCCCTCGCGAGCATGCCCTGGGACTCCTACCACCGCGACGACCTGCGAGCGTGGCTCGACGCCGAGGACGACCCGCGGATCGACGGGATCTTCGCGCGCGAGGCGGCCATCTTCGCTGCCGGGCTGAACGAGCCCGAGGCCTACGACGGCGAGATGGAGTACCGCATCGACCGGGCCGAGTGGATGTGGAAGGACCTCGTCCCCTACCTGCTCCGCCGCAAGCCCGAGCCGACCGACGACTACCTTGGCGCGATCCTGCTCGTCTACGCCAAGCTCGAGGCGGACGAGTGCCTCGAGCTCGTCGCGCAGATGGGCGACGGCGTCCACGACCGCCTCCGCGAGAACGTCGCGACGATCGAGGACCCGCGGGCCAAGTACGGCGCGCTCCTGCTGCTCTGCGCCGCGGGAGCCGGCCGCCCCGAGGACGCCGCCGCGATCCTCGCGGGCGCGGAGGCCGACGACCCGCCCCCGACCGAGGACGACCTCGTCGCGGCCGCGATCAGCCAGGAGAACGCCTCCCCGATCGCGAACGAGTTCGACCCGACGACCCGCCACGCGGCGGCGAAGACGGCCCTCCTCGGCTTCGGCGACGCGATCGTCCCCCAGTTGATCGAGGGCATGCAGAGCCGCTCGCGGGCGGTCGCCAACCTCTGCAGCTCCGTCCTGAAGGAGGTCGATCTCCAGACCCTGATCGAGCAGATGGAGAAGCGGATCGACGAGTACGCCGCGTTCGGCCTGAACCGGCCGTGGGCTCATAAGGTGCTCGAGATCCACGACTTCTTCGAGAAGAACCCGCAGGCGCTCGCCGAGATCGAAGAGGGACCGGAGAACCCGGTCCCGAGCGCGAAGGATGTCGAGGACGCGCGGACCGTGATCGGGAGTGACTACCACCTGAGCAACCTGATCGCCGAAGGGCTCCAGCAGCTCACCGACGTCCGGAACGACGAGCGGGTCGACCTCTGCTTCATGCGGGCGCTCTCGAGCCCCAACGAGCCGGTCGCGAAGTTCTGCGCCCGCGAGCTCCGGGACCGGCTCGACCGGCCGAAGTTCGCCGACACGATCTTCAAGTTCCTCACCCACAAGAACCGGTTCGCCGTCCGCGAGGTCGAGGTCTACGAGGACGCCCTCGAGAGCTACGGGCCGACCATCTCGGGCGACATCGTCCGGAACCTGGAGACGCTCCTCGAGCGAGCCTCCGGAAGCGCGCGCGACGTCTTCTGGATCCACAAGGTCATCGCGCTTCGCTGCCTGATCGAGGTCGGCCAGCCGGACGCCTACGACGCACTCGTGAAGTTCGCGGACGACCCGTACATGTTCGAGGCCAGCTCGATGAACGCGCTTGGGCAGAAGGAGAGCGAGGTCGTCTTCTACAACGACCTCTGCCGCCAGGCGGCCGCCGCGATCTCCAGCCGGACCGGCCGGCCCGCCCCGACGATCCCACCGCGCCCGGCGCTGCCCGACGACGAGGAGGGGAACTGATGGAGGACATCCTGGTCGAGCCGCTCGTCCTCTTCCTCGGCGTCCTGGGCATCCTCGCCGCCCTCTTCGTCGCGCTGGCGATGCGGCGGGCGGCGTCCCGCGCATCGACGATCGGCGAGATCCGCCGGGCGGCCGCCGCCGGCGAGGCGGGCGAGGTCGTCCGCGTCCACGCCGACGGCGGAAAGGGCGGCCCGTGGCTCGCGGTCGTCGAGGGCTCCAAGATCGCGGTCGCCGATCGGGAGGCGGGCGGGCCACCCCCCTCGCCCCACGAGGTGAAGAAGGCGACCTTCCTCCAGGACGATGCGAGCCGGACCGGGCTCCGGCTCGAGACCGACGACGGCCGCAGCTTCGTCGTGAGCGACCTCGACGGAGCGATGCGCGCCTACGGTCAGCTCGCCGGCGCCGGCGTCGGCTTCAACTACCAGTTCGCCCCGGGCGGCGGCGACCGGATCAAGACGAAGATCGACACGCTCCACGCGAAGGAGCAGCAGATCCTGGCCCAGTGGCTCATCAAGGACGAGATCCTCCTCGACGCCGTCCCGAACGCCGAGTACTCGGGAACGCTCCAGAGCGGCGGGACGGCCATGCGGGCGATCCTGATCGTGACGAACCTCCGCGTGGGTCTCCTCGCGCAGACCCAGACCACGACCGTCTCGGGCAACACCCGCACCGTCACGACCCACTACAACCTCCTCGGCTACCCGTTCCCGCTGATTGCGCAGGTCGACGCGAAGCGGGACGGAAAACTCCGGAGCGAGAAGTTCACCTGGTCGTTCCAGTACAAGCCCGAGACGCCGCCGCCGGCCGGCCAGAAGCCGCCCGACCTGATCCTCGACGCCGACCAGGCGGCGGTCATGCTCCCGCTCTCGATCTGCGGCACGCCCCTCTCGGTGCGCGATGCGGGCGTCGGCGTCGGCGGCCTGATCGGATCCTGGATCCTCGGCGGGATCGGCTTCGGGATCATCGGCGGGGTCGTCGGGTTCGTCCCCTTCTGGGCCTACTGGGGCACCGGCGGGCTCGGCGGCGCTCACTGGATGGAGGACTGGCTCCTGACCGTGCTGGTCGGGAGCGTCGCCGCCGGCGCGATCATCCGCGGCCTCTCGGCGCTCGAGCACTGGTTCGAGCGGAAGGCCGACCGGGCGATGCTCGCGACGAGCTGACCCGCTCACTCACCCCTCGGAGGAAGCCCATGCCCACCCGCGTCGCGACGCTCGTCGTCGCCCTGGCCCTTCTCACCGTCGCCTCGATGGGCTGCAGCAGCGTCATCGAGGCCGAGCGAGTGAACAGCCCGCTCATCGAGGCCGAGAGGCTCGTCCTCGTCGACGCGCAGGGCAACGCGCGCGGCGGCCTGGCGGTCACCGATCAGGGCGACGCGGCCCTGTTCCTCGCCGACGGAGAGGGCAACCCTCGCCTCTCGGTCCGGGTGGCCGAGAAGGGACGCCCGGAGGTGACCCTCTTCGATCGCGACGACCGCCCGCGCGTCGTCCTCACGATCCTCGACGACGGCTCGGCGCTCGTCTCGCTCGCCAATCCCGAGAAGCAGGCCCGCCTGATGTTGAGCCAGAACCCGAAGACCGGCGCCACGTCGATCGACCTCGTCGGGGACGGGAAGCAGCCGTACGTGTCGCTCGGCGGGGGGCAGATCGTGATCCAGGAGGAGAAGGGCAAGGTGCTCTTCAAGGCGCCCTGACGGGTGTGCCAGCGGACACGGGCAGCGACTCGGCGGCGACCGGATCAGTCCGCGCACCGGCCCGATCCAGGTCGACTGCCGCAGCGAGCCGTCTCGCTCGCAGACGAGCGCGCGATGAACGGATCGCCTAGTCGGCCTTCTTGATCTGCGCCACCAGCCGGAATCCCACCCCGAGCACCTGCGAGTCGGGCCGCCCGTCGATCGACGTGCCCGGCATCACCGTCTTCGGCTCGGTCGTGAGGTAGCTCCCGCCCTTGAGGACGGCGCCGGTCGCCGTCAGGGCCCACTCGGACACGTTGCCGAAGAGGTCGAAGAGCCCCTCCTGCGTCTTGCCGTCGGGGTGGCCCTTCACCGCCGAGGGGCTGCCGCCGAAGTTCGCGTGGCGACCGGCCAGGGTCGAGCCCCAGGGCCAGGCGTCGCCGGCGCCCGGCCGGGCCGCCCAGTCCCACTCGACCTCGGTCGGGAGGCGGAAGACGACGTGCTTCGCCATCCCGGAGCGCCACTGCGCGAACGCCTCGGCGTCCGAGAGGCTGATCTCCTCGACCGGGTGCCGCTCGCGGCCGACGAGCGCGCCGCCCCACGACGGCGGCCACGCGCGGCCCGTGTCGCGGCAGAACGCGTCGTACTCGCCGCGGGTGACCTCGTGCTCGCAGACGAAGTAGTCCGCCAGCCCCGACGGCGCGTCGGCGGTCGCGCGCACCAGGACGAAGCTCTCCGGCACCTCGTCGAGCGCCAGGCGGAGCGCCTCGAGCCGCTGGATCTCCGCGCTCGCGAAGCGGCGCTCGGCGTCGTCGACGGCGTAGTAGCTCTTGAACTTGGCGAGCTTCTCGATCGCCTCGACGATCTCGCGGCCGCGCTCGAGCTCCTCGGCCTGGGCGAGCAGCGTCTGGCCGTTCCGGCGGCGCTCCTCGAGGCGCTCGCGCTCGGCGTCGGAGCTCGGCGCGGGGCCGCCCTCCTCGACCGGCTCCCCGAGGCGGGCCAGGAGCACCTTCATCCGCTCGACGGCGTCCTCGACCTCGGCCCGGAACGCGCCCTCCTCGCCGCGCTTCTTCAGGTACGATCGGGCGCGCCCGAGGGCCGCCCGCGTCCCGTCGACGCTCGGCGGCTGGCGCGTCTCGGCGAGGCTCACCGCGGCGAGGACGTCGCGATAGACCCGCTCGTCCTCCGCCGCCGTCCGGGCGCGGATCGCGAGCTGGGTCACCTCGAAGCGGAGCTCGCGCGACGCCAGGGTCGCCTCGCGCTCGAGCTCCGAGACCTGGGCGGCCGCCGCCAGCATCTCGCGCTTCGCGAGGAGCACGCGCACCGCATCCATGCCGGCCTTCAGCGCCTCGGTGCGCCGGCGCGCGCTGACGACGCCGAAGGCGCGGTCGATCCCGTCGAGCGCGTCCTCGGACGCCTTGCGGTGGAACGCGCCGGAGAACCGGATGAGGGCGTCGTCCGCCTGACCCTCGGCGAGGAGCTGCTTGCCCTCTCGGAGGAGCTGGTCGTGGACGATCCGATCCTCGAGCGATCGCGCGCGGATGCTGTCGTGGAGCGACCGGGACTCGCGCACGCTCCGGAGCGCCGCCTCGAGGTCGCCGGACGCCAGCGAGGCGCTCGCGCGCATGAGCGCGTTGCCGGCCAGCCCCGAGGCCTCCGAGCGGTCGACCGCCCGGGTCGCCTCCTCGAGCTTGAGGGCGACGTCGTAGGTCTTGCGGACCGCGCTCGCGGCGCGATAGCGCTCGAGCGCCTCGGCGACGTCACCCTCGACGAGCGCCGCGTCGCCGGCGGCCATCTCCTCCTTGTAGGCGGCGTCGGCGATGAGGCGCTCGCGCTCCCGGGCGAGGGTCGGGTCGTCGGGGTAGCGGGCGATCCACTCGTCGAGCAGCGCGCTCGCGGCGTCGTGGTCGCCCATCACCTGCATCCCGCGGGCGCGCGAGATCGCGGCGAGGACCTCGGCGGCGTCGTCGCGGCCGAAGGCGAGCAGCCCGATCGCGATGCCGGCGACGAGGGCGGAGAGGGCGCTCACCATGGCGACGAGCGGCACGCTGCGCCGCCCCGGCGCCTGCCGCTCGATCCGGCGGCGCGCCTCGATCTCGTGGATCACGTCGGTCTGACTGTCGCTCCCCGATGCCGACGTCGAGTCGCCGCCCGAAGCCGGGTCGACCGCGGGCTTCGGCATCGCCGGGAGCGCGTCCATCGACGCGGTCATCCCCGCGGTGATCTCGCGGGCCGCGTCGTCGGGCAGATCGATCCCGGGAGGCGGCGCGTCGCCCTCCGAGATCCGGGCGACCTGCTTGGTCGGCTCCTCCATCTCGTAGGTCGGAAGGACCTCGGTCCGCCGGCCCGGCGGGCGCGTGGCGCTCGACTCGCCGGCGGCGCCGCCCGGCGACGCGCCCGGGTTCGACCGCGACCGCGGCGGGCGGGACGGCGTCCGCGCGCCGGGGCGCGAGGGGCGCTCGCCCTGGGAAGGGCTGGGCGAGGGAACGAAGGTCGTGCGGCGCTTCGCTCGCGTGCTCTCGTCCCCGGTCCCGTCGCCGGCGAACGGCGTGATCGCGCGCCGGAAGGCGCCGGCGCTCTCGAAGCGGTCCTCGGGCTTCTTGGCGAGGGCCCGCATGATGAGCTGGTCGAGCGCCTCGGGCACCTTCGGCGCGAGGTCGCGGAGCGGCGGGGGCGGCTCGCTCATGTGCTTGAGGAGGAGCGGCCAGGTCGACGGATCGCGGAACGGTGGCTCCCCGGCGAGCATGCTGTAGAGGACGATGCCGGCCGAGTAGATGTCGGCCCGCGCGTCGACCTCCGCGCCGCGGCACTGCTCGGGGCTCATGTACTCGGGCGTGCCGAGGATCAGGCCGGTCCGGGTGAGGCGACGGCTCTTGCCGGCGACGTCCCGCGCGAGGCCGAAGTCGACGATCTTCACCTCGCCCTGCGGCGTGACGAGGATGTTCGAGGGCTTCACATCGCGGTGGATGATGCCGATCTTGTGGGCGGCGCTCAGCCCGCGGAGGACGAGGGAGGTGATCCGGCACGCCTCCCCGACGGAGAACTTCTTGCCGTCGGCCATCAGCTCGTCGAGGCCCTGGCCGTCGACGAACTGGAGCATGATGTAACGGATCCCGCGCTCCTCGCCGACGTTGAGGACGCTCACCACGTTCGGGTGGTCGAGGCGGGCGGCGGCGCGCGCCTCCCGGAGGAAGCGCGTCAGGATCGCCGGGTCGGCCGCGAGGCCGGGGTGGAGGACCTTGAGGACGACCTCACGCTCGAGGGCGAGGTGGCGAGCCCGGTAGACGGCGCCCATGCCGCCCTCGCCGAGGCGGTCGTGGATGACGCACCCGGCGAGCTCGGTGCCGGAGCCGATCGTGCCGTCGAAGGCGTCGGCCATGGCGACGCCGACCGGACCGCCGATCCCGGCGTACTTCCCCGAGCTGAGGAACCCGCGGAGCGGGCCGAGATCCTCCCCGCAGCGTCCGCAGAAGCGGAGCTTCTCCTCGGAGGGGAACCGGAGCCCGCAGTTGGGGCAGAAGATGGACTCACCGCCGGCGGCCGGCGGATCGGTCGACATAGGCAGACCTCGTCCCCCGTGATTCCCACGGGGGATCCCGAACTCGCATCCGGGATTTCCCCAGAGTACTTCGCCCGGGAAGCCCCGACAACCAGCTGACCGGGTCGGGTCGGTCGTGCGCTACCGAGCGCGCCTGATCGTCGCGACGGCAATGAACCCGGAGTGGGCAGCTCGCCATCCAGCCAGTCCAACAATCCGCGGTTCCACTCGTTCGCGTCGAAAGAACGGAACCGCGGATTGCGCGGATTGCGCGGACGGTCTCCGGTCAGCGCCGAGTCGCTGCCTCGGGGGAGGCTTCGTTCAGATGACCCGGGCGTCCGGTCCGTCCTGGCTGCCGAACTGGCGCAGCGGGCGGGTCGCGATCCCGTGGATGTAGCCGGTCGCGGCGCACCACAGGACGAGGGAGGATCCTCCGTAGGAGAGAAACGGCAGGGGGAGGCCGGTGACGGGGCCGCAGCCGAGCGTCATGGCGACGTTGACGAGCACCTGGGTGCCGAGGATCGCGGTCACGCCGGCGGCGACGAGGCGTCCGAACGGCTCGCGGGTCTGGGCGGCCACCTCGAGGAGGGCAACGAGCAGCCACAGCAGGACGAGGAGGACGGCGGTCGCGACGATGAACCCGCCCTCCTCGGCGACCACCGTGAAGATGAAGTCGGTGTGTCGCGCGGGAACGAAGCCCATTCTCCCCATCGCGCCGACGCCGGTGTCCGCGCCGTCGAGCCCGCCGTTGCCGACGGCGATCACGCTCTGGATCGACTGGTAGGCCACATCGAGGGCGTACTTCTCCGGGTTCCAGAATGCGAGCAACCGGAGCCGCTGGTACTTGTGGAGGACGAAGAAGAAGGCCAGCGGGGCGGCGACCGCCATCGCGGCGCCGCCAAACGCGAGGACGCCCCGCCGGGCGCCGGCGACGTAGAGCATGACGAACAGCGCGGGGATGAACGTGAGCGAGGTGCCGAGGTCGGGCTGGGTGAGCACGATCAACAGCGGCACGGCGGTGATGACGCACGGGAGGATGTAGCCCTGGAGCTGCGCGAGCTCCTCCCGGCGGAAGCGCAGGCAGCGGGCCAGCCCGAAGACGAGCCCGAGCTTCATGAACTCGCTCGGCGTGATCCGGACCGGCCCGAACACGATCCACCGCTTCGCCCCGTGGACGGCGGTGCCGACGAAGGGGAGGGCTAGGAGCAGGATGAGCCCGCCCCCGTAGAAGAGATACGCCCGGTCGGCGACCTTCTCGTAGGGGAGGAGGCGGGCCACGAGGAACGCGATCATCCCGGCGGCCGCCCAGATGATCTGCTTCTTGCCGTAGGAGAGATACGTGCCGCTCCGCGCGTCGAAGCTCGCGCTGGAGATGAACAGCACGCCGAGGACCACGAGGATCACCACGGGCAGGAGCAACGTCGGTCGGATCGAGCCGAGGAGGCCGCGGTCGCCGCTCATCGTCAATGCCCCCCCTCCGAGGCGCGGGCGATCGCGTCCGGCGTCGCCTCGTCGGCCTCGTCGGCCTCGTCGCCGCCTTCGAGCCAGCGGATCAGGCGCGTGATCACCGGCCCCGCGGCCGACCCGCCGTGCGCCTTGGTCCGGTCGATCACGACCGCGAACGCGATCCGCGGCTCGGCGCGGGCGGGGTAGTAGCCCATGACCCAGGCCGAGTTCACCGTCCGCCCGATCTGCGCGGTGCCGGTCTTGACGGCCACGTCGAGCTCCGAGAGGCCGATCCGGGGGTTACTCGCCGTTCCGCGCCGCGGCGTGTGCGCGGCGCCCCACATCCCGCGGCGGAGGGCGTCCAGGGTCGCGGCGGAGAAGCGCGGCGCGCGGGCGTCCTCGGGCGGGAACGGCCGGGCCGGCTCGAGGACGAGGCGCGAGGGGGGAGCGGGCGTCCCGCGCGCGACGCTCGCGGCGACGCGCGCGATCTGAAGCGGCGTCGCGAGCAGTCGCCCCTGACCGATCCCCATGTTCCGGATCTCGCCGGTCGACCAGCCCGAGCTCGGAATCGAGCCCGACGCCGCGCCCGGAAGGTCGTGGAAGGGCGGGACGCCGATCCGCATCCGGCGGGCGAAGTCGGTGAAGCGCGCGGGGCCCATCCGCTCGGCCAGCTTCATGAAGTAGATGTTGCAGGAGCCCTCGATCGCGCCGGCCAGGTCGAGCGGCCCGTGCCCGGTCCGCGCCTCGTTCCAGATCCAGCAGGTGAAGCGCCGGCTGGTCGGGCTGTAGGTGCCGCCGCAGTGGATCGTCGCGCGGGCGTCGAAGTGGAACGGCTCCGCCTCGCCACCCTCGGGGTCGCTCGGCGCGGCGCCCGGGCCGACGCCGAAGCCCGGACGGCGCGGCCCCGACGGAGCGACCGGGCGCGACGGGATCGGCGCGGCGACCTCGCCGGCGGCGAGCCCGACCAGCGGCTTCCAGGTCGAGCCCGGCGTGAAGGCGGAGACGCCACGGTGCAGGAGCGGCCGGTCCTCGCGCGAACGGTTCGCCGCGTAGTCCTCGGAGAAGCGGTTCGGGTCGTAGCGGGGCGCGCTCGTGAGGGCCAGGATCGACCCGTCGCGGACGTCGATCACCGCGGCGGCGGCGCCGTGGCCGGGCAGCCCGTGCTCGGCGAGGGCATCATCGAGATACGCCTCGAGCCGCTCCTGCATCGCCGCGTCGAGGGCGAGCCGGACGCGGACGCCGTCGACGGGCGCGACCTCCTCGAGGACGCGCCGGGTGCGGCCGAACGCGTCGCGCTCCACCAGACGCACGCCGGGGACGCCGGCGAGGGCGTGGTCCCAGCGACGCTCGACCCCGCTCCGACCGATCCGGTCGTGGTAGAGGCGGTCGCCGAGCTCGGGGCGGGGCACGCCGGCGCGCTCGAGCGGCGAGACGCCGTCGTCGAGATCTTTCGCGTCGAGGTCCGCGTCGTCGTCGGCGGTCTCGCCGCGCGGGCGACGGTCGAGGACGCGGCTCGCCTCGAGGAAGCGCTCCATCTCGGCGCCGTCGACCGAGCTCGTCCGCCCGATCACGTGCGCGGCGATCGGCCCGCGCGGCCACCGCCGCGCCGCCCGCACGGCGACGGCGATCCCGGGGAGCGCCTCCCGGCTCTGCGCCTCCTCGAGGCGCGCGGCGGCCTCGAAGCCGACGTCCTCCGCGACCGGCCGGCGCTGCCGGAGCCGCGCCCGGCGCTCGCCCGGATGATCGGCCGAGAGGCAGCGGGTCACGTTCTTCGCGAACGCGGCCTCGAGGTCGGCGAGGGGGAGCTCGAGCAGCCGCGCGATCTCGGCCAGGCTGGCGGTCCGCGCCGACATCGTCTCGTCGGGGACGTCGAGGAGGGCGAAGACGTGCGCCTCGGGATCGGTCGCCTCGGCAGCGGCGAGGTCGAACTCCGCCTCGGCGTCGAGCTCGGGCGCGCCGGCGCGGTGCGTCTCGATCTCGAGGGCGAGCCGCCCCTCGCGAGCGAGGGCGGCGAGGCGCGGGAGGCTGGCCGGCTTCGTCTCGACCCGGAGGCGGCGCTCGCCGGCCGCGAGGAGGGCGTGGATCGCCCGGAGACGCTCGGCCCGCGCGTCGGCCGTCTCGCCGCGCTCGCGCATCGCCCAGGCGATCGAGCCGGCGAGGCCGATGAGCGGGTCGACGTCGATCGGAGCGCCGACCACGTCGTAGACGGGAGCGGAGCTCGCGAGGTCGACGCCGTGGCGATCGACGATCCCGCCGCGCACCGCGGGGCGCCAGACGACGCGACGGCGCGTCCGCTCGGCCCGCTCGACGTAGTCGCCGCCGCTGAGGAGCTGGAGCTGCGCGAGGCGGCCGACGAGGAGCGCGACGACGAGGGCGGCGAGGAGCTGGAGCTTGCGGACGCGGCGCACCGAGGGGGCGAACTGACTGTCGGTCACGACGCCCTCCCACCCCACCGGCATCCGGCGCGCCAGAGGAGGACGGCTGCGGACGCCGTGCCCGCCGTCGTGGCGCCGAGGAGCGCGACGCGCGGGAGGAGGCGGAGCGCGTCGTCGGCGCCGCCGCCGTCGGCCGCGAGCTCGGCGAGGCGCAGGGCGAGGTCGTAGCCGGCGCCGGCGACGGCGGCCTGAAGGACCGGCCCGGCGGCGAGGGCGCGGAAGCAGAGGCGCGCCAGGACGACGGCGAGGACCAGGGCGAGCGCGCTCGCGCCGAGGGGGAGGCCGAGGGCCGCGTCGCGAACCAGGCCGAGGATGAGAGCGCCGGACGCGACGAGCGCGGCGGGCGCCTGGGGGACCGGTCCGGCGGCGCCGTCGGTCGGCGGCCAGGAGCGCGCCTCCCGGACGCGGATCGCGGCGGTGAGGAAGGCGAGGCCGACGGCGAACAGATCGGGGGCGACGGGCAGGCCGACCGCGGCGGGCAGGGCGCCACCGACGCGGGCGGCGAGAAGGGCGTAGGCGAGGATCAGGAGCGCGCGCACCGTCGGGCCTCCCGACGGGTCGGCGCGACCCGCTCTTCGTGCCCGGCCTCGCCCGTGCGACAATGCAATGAGGGGGCCCCCCCGGAACCACGATGCGCGGGTCGGAGCGACCCGTCCCTCGGGGCGCGCCCGCTCAACGGTCCTCCTCCTGGGACACCGAGACCGTCACCACCCGCAGCGCCGTCAGGTCCGCCAGCGGCGCGATCCGCACCTGCGGCAGCAGCTCGCCCGGCGGGTGCTCCACCGCCTCGACCACGCCGACCGGCACGCCGCCCGGCGCCACGCTCGATCCGTCATCGACGAGCACGGTCGCCCCGACCTCGATCGGCGCGTCGGGCTCCGCGAGCTGAAGCAGGAGCGGCGCGCCAGGGCCATCGCCCCGCAGGATGCCGCCCGGCCCCTCGTCGCCGACGCGCACGCGCACCCGCGTCCGTCCATCGCAGAGCAGCCGGACGAGCGAGCCGGCGCCGTCGGTCGACTCGACCAGGCCGACGAGCGCCCCCTCGGACAGCACGACGGCGCCCGCGCGGACGCCCCGCGACGCGCCCGCGCCGATCCGCACCACCTCGCGGAGCGTGCTCGCCCGGTGGTCGGCCGTCACCCGCGTCGTGATCAGCGACGGCGCCAGGATCGCCGGAGCGCCCTCGATCGCGTCGCGCGCGGCGCTCGCCTCGGCGAGCTGACGGCGCAACGCCGTCACCTCGTCCTCGAGCGCCCGCACCCGGATCCGGAGGGCCGCGACCTCGCGCGCGTCTCCGGCGACCAGGGCGACCTCCGAACGGGCCGACGAGCCGGGCGCCGCCTCCTCGAGGCCGGCGGCGGGCGCGTCGCGCATCGGCGTCGCCGGGGTCGCGCTCCCCGCCCACGCGAGCCGACTCCGGAGCGGCTCGGTGAAGCGAGCCGGAAGCGCCACCGCGACCGCCGCGAGAACGGCGGCCGCGACGAGCGGGCTGCGAACGAAGCTCGGGATCGGCCGGCGCACGGGCGGCCTACGAGTGACCCTCGTCCTCCTCGGCCTCGAGGATCGCGCTGTAGCGATCGAGGTTCTCGAGGAAGAGAGCGGTCCCGGTGGCGACGCAGGTGAGCGGATCATCGGCGATGGTGGCGGGCAGCCCCGTCTCCTCCTCGATGAGCCGGTCGATGCCGCGCAGCAGCGCCCCGCCGCCGCACAGGGTCAGGCCGGTGTCGACGAGGTCGCCGGAGAGCTCGGGCGGCGTCCGCTCGAGCACCTCGCGGATCGTCCGCAGGATCTCCGAGATCGGGTGGCGAAGCGCCTCGCGGATCTCCTGGCTCGTGACGATGCAGCTCCGGGGGAGGCCGACGGTGACGTCCTGGCCCTTCACCTCGAGGCTCTCCTCCTCGTCGAGCTCGAACGCGCTCCCGATGGTCGTCTTGATCCGCTCGGCGGTCTGCTCGCCGATATGGAGGTTGTGGGCGTTCTTGAGGTGGTTCCGGATCGCCTCGTCGAACGAGTCGCCGGCGACCCGAAGGCTCTTGGCGACGACGATGTCCGCGAGCGACATGACCGCGATCTCGGTCGTGCCGCCGCCGATGTCGACGACCATGCTCGCCTGCGGCTCCTCGACGGGGAGGCCCGCGCCGATCCCCGCGGCCCGAGGCTCCTTGATGAGGTAGATCTTGCGGGCGCCCGCCCGCTCGGCCGAGCTGTAGACGGCCTGCTTCTCGACCGTCGTGATCCCGCTCGGCACCGCGATGACGACGCGCGGTCGCACTCCCCAGCGCCGCTTGTGCACCTTGCGGATGAAGTAGGCGAGCATCGCCTCGGTGATGTCGAAGTCGGCGATCACGCCGCTCTTGAGCGGCCGCACCGCCTCGATCCCGTCCGGCGTCTTGCCGAGCATCGCCTTCGCCGCGGAGCCGACGGCCTGGCCGTTCATGAGGACCTTGTTCGTCCCCCGCTTCACCGCGACGACGCTCGGCTCGTCGAGGATGATCCCGTCACCGCGGACGCTGACGAGCGTGTTCGCGGTGCCGAGGTCGATGCCCATGTCGTGAGAGAAGAAGCCCAGGATCTTGTTGAGAAGCAGCATGGCGGCCACCTTCGAGCGCGAGTCCATAGGGACGCGGCCAGCCCGCGGGTTCGTCGCGGCGATTGACCCGTCCGAATGACCTATCGGTTTTCGTCGGTGGGAGATCGAGCGGTGGGAGGGACAGGAGCGACGAAACCTCACGCAAAGGCGCCAAGACGCAAAGGGGCCTTGCCGAGTCCAGATCTCGGCACGAGCCAGCGCTCCTTTGCGCCTTTGCGCCTTTGCGTGAGATTCCAACGCGACGAAGCCGCGGTCCGTACACGAAGACGCCCGGGTCGGAAGACCCGGGCGCTCGGTGCGTCGGTGAGTCTACGACCGGGGAGGTCTAGCCGTCTTCCCCACCGTCGCCAGCGTCCTCGGATCCGCCGTCCTCGGTGCCGCCGCCGTCACCGGCGCCGCCACCATCATCGGGCTCCTCGGGAGGCAGGTCGGGCGTTCCGCCGCCGCCACTGTCGCCGACGTCCATGTCGAGGTCGTCGTGCACGTCGCCCTTGAACTTCGGGTCGTTGGCGAAGTGCTTGCCCTTGACGTTGGGATTGTTCTGACCCTGCTTGATCGCGTTGAGCGTATCGCGGTTGTAGTAGTAACCGAGCTGGTCGACGGCGAGGTAGATGTTCCCACCGAGAGCCAGGGCGGCCACGATCAGCATCGTCGAAGTGACCGGATGACTTGGTCTCCTCGCGATAATCTCTTCAGGCTCGGCCATCGTCTTCTCCTAGGCTTTCTTCGGGTGACCTTGGGCTTCCGAGGGCGGCTCCCTTACCGGAACCCGCCCAACCGACTCCCTACGAACGGCTAGGGCAGGCGGGTGGAGGCCTTGTCGCCTTCCGAGATCGACATTCCGTCCTTGAAGAACTGCACGCGGCAGCCCGCCATGTCCGGCATGACCTTCTCGACGATCACCTTCGCCACGAAGTCGTTCCCACGGTGAATCGAGAACTGGTGGCCCTTCTCGACCTTGTCGTTCTTGCCGACGCTGAGGAGAACGAGCGGGTGCTCGGGATCCTCGGCGATCTCACGAACGGCAACGACGACGCCCTCGATCGCCGGCGGCGGAGCGCCGATGACGAGCGACTCGATGTCGACGCCCTTGTCGCGGAGCATGCTGATCATGAGCTCCTTGTCACGGAGCGTCTTGCTCGTCTTCGCGAGGGTCTTCCGCGAGTCCTCCAGGTCGTGCTCGAGCCCATTCTTGATATGGGTCAGGCGGGCGACCTGCTTCTCCGCGGTTTCCTTGTCGCGAATCGCGACATCCAGGTCGATCTTCTGCTGATCGATCCGGACGTTGAGCTGCTGGATGTAGCGATCCTTCTCGGCGATCTGATCGGCGATCGTCTTGTGGATCTCCTGCAGCCTGTTGTACTTGTCCTCGAGCGAGAGCCGGTCCTGCACCTCCTGCTGGTGCATGGACGCGATCCGGTCCAGCTCATCCTTGAGCTTCTGGACCTCGACGTCCTTCGTATTGATGAACGCCTTCTTCTCTTTGATCTCGCTCTGGAGGGTCTTGATCTCCTTGGTGGAGATCTCGGCCAGCGAGTGGTACCGATCCTTGAGAAGGTCGTACGACTCCTTCCAGTCGGTCCGGTGCTGGTAGAGTGTCGCTTCCACCCCGAGGAACACGACACTCAGGACGGCGACGATCACCACGAACGCCTTGGCGAGTGCGCTCATCCGGACTTCCTCCCCCTACGGGTCACGTTCGAGCAAGCGTGTCGAAGAACGACGACGCTGCTACGTCTGAGTGAACCGAGACTCAATGTCTCCTGCTCCGCACAGCCGCAAGAACGAGCGAAACGGTTCACTCGCGGCTCGCGAAACCCGCACACAAGGTGACTATCCCCTGCGTGCGAACCTCTGGGCGGCCTCAGGTCAGTGGTTACGGACGGAGAGGCATTATAGCGGGGGCGAATGGCCTGTCAAGCACGTCCCGGTTCGAGTCGGATCACCTAGGATCCTGTCTCACCAGAACTTCCATCATCCCCGCGCAAGCGCCTCATGGCGGCGACGGCTCCTCCGAAGACGGCGAAGCCCAACGCCAACGTCAGCACCACGTTACTGAAGACGTCGCCGTGTCGAACGTAGAACGACTCGACCCGGCTCGTCGGAACCACCCCTCCTAGGACGCCCCGGACCTCCTTGAGCTCGCCGTCGACCACGAGGTCACGGGCTCTCCCAAGGGGATCCATAATGGAACTAATCCCTGCGTTCACTACACGAGCCATCCCGCGACGGGTCTCCACACATCTGAAAATGGCGTGGATTCGTGCGAGATCGAGCTCCGCGGTCCGCTTGAACCAGGCGTCGTTCGAGATCGAGAGGATAACATCCGCTCCTTCCAGGACTTGAGCTCGAACGAGCTCGGGGAACGACACCTCGAAGCAGATGTGGGGCGAGACGATGTAACTCTTTGCCTCGTCAGCAGTCGCGCCGGAGCTCCGGACCTCGAACTCGGCCGGTCCGGCCCCGTGCTCGAAGGAGACGAAAGCCGGCGGGACGAAGGACTGGAGCCGGTCGTGGAGCCAGCGGAAGCTCTCCTTGAACGGAACGTACTCCGAGAGCGGCACGAGATTGATCTTGTCGTAGCGGCCGCCGAACTCCCCGCCGCGCCGGAAGAACCAGGCGGAGTTGTGAGGGCGCTCGGGATGGCGGTCGACCGCCCCGACGACGAAGTCGATCCCGCCTTCGGGCTCGCCGAACGCCTCGCGGAGCCGCCCCGCCAGATCCCGCGCCTGCGACCGCGTCTCGCGGAACAAGCGCTTGTCGTCGGCGAGCTCCTCGAGGATCGAGACGAGGCGGCCCTTCGCGATCTCTCGCAGCTTGCGATCGCCGTCCTCGGCCCAGTCCTTGTGCTGCCGGATGCGACGGCGAACGCGCGGGTCCTTCTCCTCCTTCATCCAGTCATCGAGGTCCGGCCACCAACCTTCGTAGTCGGGGTAGGCCTCGTTCGGCGGCCAGAAGACCATCGTCTCCGACCAGCTCACGAGATCGGCGTCGGGGTAGGCGATCAGGCCCTCGGCCGTCAGGAAGAGGTGCTCCTGGAAGATCAACTCCACACTCGGCCCCGTCTCGTCGTTCTTGACCGCCTGCGGGACGCTCGGCTGCACCAGGACGACGGTCGGTCCGTCGACGATCGGGATGGTGTGCGGCCGCACCATCCCGTAGACGGTCGCCCCGACGATCGCGACGGCCGGCCCGACGGCGATGAGCGCCGCGCGGCGCGGGCCGCCGGGCGCGCCGAGGGTTCCGAGCCGGCGCATCTCGAGCACCGTGGCGATCACGGCGCTGCCCATCGCGAGGAGGAACGAGATCCCGTAGGGACCCCAGAGATCGGCCGTCTGCAGGAGGGCCCACGACTCGCCCTGGCTGTGGCCGATGAGCAGCCACGGGAACTTGTAGAACGTGAACGTGCTCCGGACGAACTCGACGGCGACCCAGCAGACCGGCCCCGCGATCACGAGCGGCACCCGGAGCTCGTTCCGCGCGAGCCGGATCACGAGCGAGGTGATCGTCAGGTAGATGCACCATAGGACCGACGTCGTGACCAGGCCGGGCGGCGTCACGTTCCAGATCCAGTAGAGCCCGCCCATGAACTGGCCGAACGCCAGCACCGGGATCACCCACAGGAGCCGACGCGTCGTCAGGCGCTCGACGAGGAGGAAGTAGGGCACGAGCACGAGCCAGCCGAACCAGCCCGAGTGCCACCCGAGGAAGTTGTGGAACGCGAGGATGAAGGCCGCGATCGAGCCGAACGCGAGCGGCAGATGCCCGTCGCGGAACGCGCCGATCACCGTGCGTCCGGGCGCGGAGGCGAGACGGACGAGCAGCCCCTCGGGCGGGGCGTCCGGATCGGGAGGGTCGAAGAGTCCCAGCCTGGCCGCGTAGACGAGGTCGCCGACGATCAGGAAGGCGCCGACGACGACGTGGGCGATCGCGACGCCGGTCTCGTCGGCGCGCGCGGCGCGGACGAACGCGACCGCGGCCAGACCGACGACGCCGAGCAGGACGACGACGCCCCAGAGGGGCTGGCCGCCCTTGCTCTTCGCCTTCTCTCCCCGCTCCCCGGTCGCGTCCTTCTTGCCGCCGCCCTTCTTCTTCCCGCTCACGGATCCCCGGACCCTTCCCGTGCTCGGGGCGCCGCGACGTCGACCGGGCCGAGCGCCGCGAGGCGCTTGCTCTCGCCCGCGCCGGCGCCGCGCGGCGGGTTCGCCCGCCGCCACGCGATCACCCGGTCGAGGATCTGATCGAGGGTGTGGCTCCGCTCCCAGCCGGTGAGCGCGGCGATCTTGCTCACGTCTGGCACCCGCCGGCGCATGTCCTCGAAGCCCTTCTCGTAGGCGACCTCGTAGGGGACGTGGTGGATCGCGACCTCGGCGTCGACCTTGTCGCGGATCCGCTCGGCGAGCTGGTTGATCGTCACCTCCTCGTCGCTGCCGACGTTGAAGACCTGGCCGACCGCCTGCTCGCAGTCGGCGAGCGAGACGATCGCCGGGATCACGTCGGCGACGTCGCAGAAGCAGCGACTCTGCTCGCCGTCGCCGTAGACGGTGATCGGCCCGCCGGCGAGGGCCTGGTCGACGAAGCGCGGGATCACCATCCCGTACTGGCCCACCTGGCGGGGACCGACGGTGTTGAAGAGGCGGAAGACCGTCGTCGGAAGCCCCCTCTCGCGGTGATACGAGAGGGCGAGGAACTCATCGATCGCCTTGCTGCACGCGTACGACCAGCGCGCCTTGGTCGTCGGCCCGAGGACCATGTCGTCCTCCTCGGAGAACGGGACCTTCGGGCTCTTCCCGTAGACCTCGCTCGTGCTGGCGATCAGCACCCGCCGACCCTTCTTCGCCGCATGCTTGAGGACGAGCTCGGTTCCGCCGATGTTCGTCTCGATCGTGTGGACCGGGCGCTCGACGATCAGACGCACCCCGACCGCGGCGGCCAGATGGTAAACGACATCACTAGCATCAATGAGCTCGGCGAGGAGGCGCTCCTCCGCGACGCCGCCGACGACGTAGCGGAAGCCCGGCCGGTCCTTCAGCCCCTCGATGTTGGCGATGCTGCCGGTCGAGAGGTCGTCGAGGATCGTGACCTCGTCGCCACGGTCGAGGAGCGTCTCGGCGAGATGGCTTCCGATGAAGCCGGCGCCGCCGGTGATGAGGTTGCGCACGAGGAGAGGCCTCCGAAGGTCCGATCGTCACAGGCCCTACCCGCTTTGTCAACGTCAGGTTCAGGCGATCATCGGGGGTGTCCGGGCCGAGAGATGGGCGGGCGAGGGCCATAACCGATAGCGAGAGAGGACCCCTGCGAGGAGCACGACCGATGGCGACCACGATGGCCTCCCCGAGCGCGGAATTTGTCGCTCACGATCAGGGAAAACGCTATGCTCGGCGAGCCGCCCGCCCCGACGGGCATCCCGCGGCCCCGCGAGATGCTGCCGTGCCCGAGAACGACCTGACGACCACCGCGACGGAGCCGGCCGAGCCCGCTCCTCCGGCGCCACCGGCCGGATCGACCGTCGTCGCCGACGGCCCCCCTCCCGCGGCCGATCCGACCCCTCCCGCGGTCGCGCGCCCGAAGAAGAAGCGGCTCTGGATCACGAAGATCCTGAAGCGCGCCGGCATCTGGTTCGGCACCCTCGTCGTCCCGCGCCTGTACATGATGTACATGTGGTTCGTGTATGTGACGAGCCGCCACGAGCACCGCGGCTGCACCCCCGCGATCCTGCGCGAGCGCTACGGCAAGGGGATCTTCGTCCTCTGGCACGAGGAGGTCTTCTTCGTCGCCTACGCGTTCAAGCAGTGGCACGGCTCGACCCTGGCGAGCCACGGGGCCGGCGGCGGGCTGATCGCCAAGATGCTCCAGCTCTGCAACTTCACCGTGTTCCGCGGTGGCAGCAGCCGGAGTCGGAAGCGGCGCGCCGCCGACATCGTCAACGACATGGTCGAGTACCTGAACCGCCGCAACGACGTGATCTACGGGATCACCGTCGACGGCTCCACCGGACCGGTCTACCGGATGAAGAACGGCGCGGCGAAGATCGCCGTCCGCTGCCAGGCACCGATCGGGGTCGAGAAGACCTGGTGCAAGCGCTACTACCGGTTCAACAACTGGGACGGGACGATGATCCCGCTCCCCTTCAACCACATCATCCATCTCTACGGCGGACCGTATCTCCCGCCGCCGCACGACGCCGATCGCGCCACGAAGAAGGCCTACCTCCGCGAGGTCGAGGCGGACCTCGCGCGGCTCTCGTGCTACGCCCGCTACGAGATCGAGGGGAAGGCGCCGCCGGCGGAGTGGCTCGCGAAGTTCCCCGAGCACGTGCGCGAGAGCCTGCCGACCGACGGCGGCGAGTTCGTCCTCGAGCGCGCCTACGACCCCGTCGGGCAGGTTCCGCCGACCGAGCTCGGAATGCAGCCCTTGACCGAGCCCGACGCGAACGCCGAGGAGGCCACCCCATGACGCGACCCCTCACCCGCTCGATCGCCGCGGTGGCTCTCGCCGCCGCCGCCATCTCTCTGCTCTCCTCGGCGCCGCTCGCCGCCGCGAACGACCCGAGCGGCGACGCGCTCATCCCCCCGACGCCCGAGGGATGGCGCTACGAGAAGATGGAGTTCCCGCTCTCGTTCGCGCCCGACCTCGCGCTCGATGGGTTCGAGGAGCTGCGCTTCGCCCCGGGGATGTTCGATCCGAAGAGCGACACCTACTGGACCTACTGCTTCGGGATCGAGCTCGCGGGAGAGGTCGAGATCGACCGGGCGTGGCTCGAGGACTTCCTCGTGAAGTACTACCGCGGCCTCTGCGTCGCGGTCAGCAAGGGCAAGCGGCCGCTCGACCCCGCGTCGATCACCGCGAAGGTGGCCGAGCGCCCGAAGGCCGACCCGCCCGCCCCGTTCGCCGCCGCGATCGAGCTCGTCAACGCCTTCGTCACCGGCAAGCCGCTCACCCTGCGCCTCGAGATCGTCGTCGCCGAGACCCCCAAGGGAGGCCCGACGCGCCTCTTCGCGATCGCCTCGCCGCGCCCGGACGCCGACGGCGACCCGGTCTGGAAGACGCTCCGCGACCTCCGCGACCGCTTCCCGCCGAAGCGCGACTAGCCCGGACGAGCGATCCGGCCCGCGACCCGACGCGTCGGGGGTTGTCCCGAGCGCCGACTCCGTCGAAGATCGAACGTCGGCCATGAGCTCCCCCGCCTCCACCCCGCCCGCGCAGACCGCCGCCGAACCGGCCGCCACGCCGCCCGCATCGCCGGTGGGCTCCGCGCCGGCGATCTCGTCAGCGCCGCCGCCCGCGGCTCCCCGGCCGGGGCCGTCGGCTCGCGCGGTCGCCGTCGGCGCGCTCCTCGTCGTCGCCGGCGCCCTCCTCGCCTACCTGCCGGGGCTCGGCGGGCACGACCTCTGGGCGCCCGACGAACCGCGCTTCGGGCAGATCGGCCGCGAGATGGTCCGGAGCGGCGACTGGGTCGTCCCGCGGATGAACGACGAGCCGGTCGCCCTCCTGCCGCCGCTCACCTACTGGCTCGTCGCCGCGCCGAGCGCCATCGGCGGCGAGGTCACGCCCTGGACGGCCAGGATCGGGCTCCTCCCGAGCGCGATCGCGACCTTGCTCGCCGTCTATCTCCTCGGCGTCCGGATCGGCCGGAGCCGCGGCGCCGGCCTGGCCGCCGCCGCCGTCCTCGGCACGACGTCCGGCTTCCATCACCAGGCGCGCTTCCTCCAGGCGGACCTCCACCTCCTCGCCGGGACGACCGCCGCGCTCCTGGCATTCCACGTCGGCTGGCGCGACCCCGAGCGACGCCGCTGGGCCTATCCGGCGATGGGCGTCGCGATCGGCTGGGCGATCCTCGCCAAGGGGCCGGTCGGCTTCGTCGTGCCGGGGCTCGTCGTCCTGGTCACGCTGCTTCGAAACGGCGGGGTCGGGAGCCTGTGGCGCGACCTTCTCCGGCGGCCGAGCTTCTGGGGCGGCGTCGCCGCCGCCGCCGCGGTCGCGCTGCCGTGGTATCTCCTCGTGGGCATGCGAAGCGACCCCGCGTTCGCGCGCGAGCTGCTCGTGAAGCACAACTTCGGGATGTTCTTCGACACCTGGAGTCACGACGAGCCCTTCTACTACTACCTGACGAAGATGCCCGTCTGGCTCATCCCGTGGATCGCGGCGCTCCCGGCGGCCGTCGTCGCGCTCCGCCGTCGCGCCGCCGCGGACGAGGCGGTCCGGCCCGACGCGTCGTTCCTCGTGATCTGGTTCGTCGCGGTCTTCCTCTTCTTCTCGATCGCCGACGCGAAGCAGGCGAAGTACCTCCTCCCGATCTACCCGGCCGCCGCGATCGCGATCGGCCTCCTCTGGGCGCGCGCGGCGGACGCCGAGGGCGCCGGCCCGCGCGCGGGCGTCGCGGCGGGCGAGATCCCGCGACGGCTCACCGTCGCCTCGCTCGCGCTCCTCGGCGGCCTCGCGTTGCTCCTCGGGCTCGGCGCGCTCGTGGCCGGTCCGCTGCTCGCGACGGGCGCCATCGGCCTCGAGCCGCCGGCCGACGTCGTCGCCCTCGGCGCCGGATGGTCGCTGGTCCCGCTCGGGGCGGCCCTCCTCGGCGCCGGCGGCCTCGTCGGCGCCTCGCTCCGGCGCGGCGCGCTCACCCGCGCGTTCGCCGGCCCCGCCCTCGCGATCGTCGCGATCGGCCTCTTCATCCAGCTCGGCCTCACGCCCGCGTTCGACCCGGTCAAGTCGGGCCGCAACTTCGCCGAGCGCCTCGCCGAGCACGCTCCGCCCGGCGAGCCGTTCGCCATCGTCGGCTTCGGTCGCCGCCAGCACGGCGACTACATCTTCTACACCGAGCGCCCGGTCATCTCGTTCCGGGACGAGGACGGTCAGGGGAACGAGATGACCGGCGCGATCGCGTATCTCCGGAGCGAGGAGCGCGTCTTCGTCGCCATGAAGAGCGGCTTCGAGGTCTGGCTCGCGTCCCTCCTCCGCGACGAGGTCGACCCGCCGCCGGTCCACGAGCTCTTCCGGGTCCGCAAGGGCAGCAAGGAGCTGGTCGTGGTCAGCAACCGCCCCTCCCCACCCTCGCCCCCCGACCCCGAGGAGGATACGCCCCGATGAGCTCCCCGACCGGAATCGGCGTGATCGGACTCGGCCACTGGGGCAAGCACTACGCCCGCATCTTCGACTGGCAGCTCCCCGATGCCCGCCTCGTGCGCGCCTGCGACCCGGCGCCCGACACGCTCGACGCCGTCCACGAGCGCCATCCGGGCATCGCGCTGACGGCCTCGCCGGGCGAGGTGACCTCCGATCCCGCCGTCGACGCCGTCGTCATTGCGACGCCCGCCTCGACCCACCACGCCATCGCGGCGGCCGCCCTTCGCGCGGGCAAGCACGTCCTCGTCGAGAAGCCGCTCTGCCTGTCGGTCGAGGAGGCGTGCGAGCTGCGCGACCTCGCGGCGGCCGCCGAACGCACCCTGCTGGTCGGCCACACCTTCGTCTACAACCCGGCCGTCCGGCGGATGAAGGAGCTCCTCGACGCCGACGACTTCGGCGCCCTCTACTACCTCGCGGCGCGCCGGACGAACCTCGGCCCGATCCGCGACGACGCGGACGCCCTCGTCGACCTC
This sequence comes from Planctomycetota bacterium, assembly GCA_029260755.1. Classification (GTDB taxonomy): domain Bacteria; phylum Planctomycetota; class J058; order J058; family JAJDCQ01; genus JAJDCQ01. The sequence goes on from JAJDCQ010000159.1 coordinate 153,440, forward strand.
GCCCCGCACGACGTCTCGATCTTCGACTACCTCATCGGGGCGGAGCCCGTCCGGGCGACGGCCGTCGGTGGGTGCTGGCTCCGCGAGGGGCGCGCCGACGCGGCGTTCATGACGCTCGAGTATCCGGGCGGGATCCTCGCGACGATCCAGGTCTCCTGGGTCGACGCCCACAAGATCCGCGAGGTCGTCGCGATCGGCTCGCGCCGTCGCGTCGTCTTCGACGACCTCGACCGGCTCGAGCCGATCCGGGTCGTCGAGAAGGGGATCGCCGTCGACCGCGGCGCCGAGAGCTTCGGCGAGTTCCAGTACCAGGTGCGCGACGGCGACATCCACGCCCCGCGGATCGAGCCGCGCGAGCCGCTCCGGGTGCTGTGCGAGCACTTCCTCGCCTGCGTCCGGGACGGCGCCCGCCCGATCAGCGACGCCGAGCAGGGTATCCGCGTCGTCCGCGCGATCGCGGCCCTCGCGCGGTCGCAGGCGCTCGGCGGCATCCCGGTCGAGGTCGCCACGACCGAGATGACGAAGAGCGCCCGTCTGCCCGCGCAGGGCGGGACCGAACCGAGCTCCGGGCGGCCGCGCGCGATCGTGGCGCGCCGGTCGCGTCTCCCCGGAGAGCCGAGCTGACCGCCGCGCGCCGTCAGCTCGCCGACGGGCGAGCCCGCGGCAGGCGGACGGTGAACGCGGCGCCGGCGTCGGGCGCGTTCTGGACGGCGACCTCGCCGCCGTGCCGCTCGACGATCGCGCGAACGATCGAGAGGCCGAGACCGGCGCGGCCGGTCTTCGCGCCGCGGGTGCGGGCGGGGTCGCCCCGGTAGAAGCGCTCGAAGACGTGCGGCAGCGCGTCGGCGTCGATGCCCGGTCCGTCGTCGCGCACGACGAGGACGATCGAGCCCTCCTCGAGCTGGACGGCGACCTCGACCCGGGCGGCCGCGTGGCGGGCCGCGTTCTCGACGAGGTTGCGCGCGACGATCTCGAGCTGACGGCGGTCGCCCGAGACGGTCGCGGCGCCTTCGGGCGCGTCGAGCGCGATCGTCCGGTCGGGGCTCGTCTCGAGGATCGACGCGACGACCTCGCCGGCGAGGGTGGCGTGGTCGAGCGGCTCGTCCTCCATCCGGAGGGTTCCCGCATCGCTCCGGGCGAGGAGGAGCAGCCCCTCGAGGGTGTCCTCCATCCGCCGCGACGCGTCGAGCACCTCGTCGAGGGTCTCGCGGTAGACCTCGGCCGTCCGCGGGCGCCGCAGGGCGACCTCCGCCTGGCTCTTCACGATCGAGACCGGCGTGCGCAGCTCGTGGGCGGCGTCGGCGGTGAAGCGACGCTGCCGGTCGAAGGCGCCCTCGAGCCGGCCGAAGGTGGCGTTGAGCGACGCGGCGAGCGCGTCGATCTCGTCGCCCGTGCCCGAGGTCGCGACGCGCCCGGAGAGGTCGGTCTCCGAGATCTCGCGCGCCGTCGCCGCCATCGCCCCGAGCGGGCCGACGATCCGGGCGGCGAGGAGCCAGCCGAGCCCGGCCGCGACGGCGAGGGCCGGGAGAAGGATGGCGCCGAGGATCAAGGCGAGCCCGGTCAGGCTGGCGTCGAGGTCGGAGAGATCCTCGACGATCGCGATCCGGATCAGGGGATCGTTCCGACTCCTCGGCCCGGAGACGGCCGGATCGAAGGTGACCCCGACGCCCCCGTCGCCGGCGGCGGCGAGGCCGCCGCCGGCGTCGTCATCGTCGTCGTCATCGTCATCATCGTCGCGCCGCCTCGGCCCGCGGAACTCCTCGCGCTCCACCCGGGCCGGGTAGAGCCCGACGTGGACCCGGACGCGCGCGCCGTCGGCGAGGACGTGATCGAAGCAGGCGCCGGAGCGGCGGACCGCCTCGCCGCTCAGGCGATCCTCGGGCAGGGCGACCGACGGCATCGAGCTCGACTGAAGGAGCCCGACCCCGCCCGGATGCGCGGCGAGCGAGAAGGCGCGGATCCGCCCGGCCTCGGCGAAGGGAGCGAGGACGCCGTCGTTCGGCTCGAGCTCGACGAAGCCCTCGTCGACCTCGACGAGG
>JAJDCQ010000160.1 GCA_029260755.1 Planctomycetota bacterium
CCGGGGGGGGGCGGCTCCCGGGGGGGGGGGGCCGCGCCCCGGCGTGAGTCCCGCGGGCTCGGAGCGGCGATCAGCGGCGCGCGCCGGAGAGCGCTCCACGCATGCCGAGTTCGTCCCGCTCGGCCGCCGGCTCCTCTTCGGCCGCGCCCGCGACGACGCTCGCCGCCGGGACGGGCGTCGGACGCGCGTCGGCGTCGGCGCGGAGGCGGAGCATGATCGCCCGCAGCTGCGCCTTCAGCGTCGCGAAGCCGGCCGGCTCGTCGACGCCGGCGGGGAGCGTCTGGACGCTCTTGTTGCGATCGCCCTGGGTGACGGTGACCGTCTCGCCGGGGATGTCCATGATCGGCGCCCGCGGCAAGAACCGATCGGGGAGGGCGAAGAAGTTCGCCGCCGCGAGGGCGTCGGCGAGACCGGTCTTCTCCGCGTCGGTGAGGGTACCCGTCACCTGGCGGGTCGGCTCGAAGACGCCTCCGAGGTCGAGCGTCGCGTTCCCGGCCGCGTCGATCACGAGGTGCTCCGCCGTGCCAGCGAGGCCGCCCGAGATGTTGTAGGCGAACGAGGCCGCGCCCCGGGCCTGCTCGCGCAGACGGTGGGCGAGGTCGGCGAGCGAGCGCTTGAACGTGTTGAAGCCCTGCGGCTCGTTCACGCCGAGCGGGAGGGTGCTGACCTGCTTGCTGCGGCCGCCCTGTCGGACGGTGACCGTCTCGCCGGGGAGGTCGAAGATCGGGCTGGTCGGCTCGAACCGGTCGGGCAGGTTGAAGAAGTCGGCGCCGGCGAGCTCATCGAGGAGCTGACCGTGCTCGTCAGCGCTGAGCTGCACGCTCGCGACGCCGCGTGGGTGGATGATGCTGCCGAACTCGAGGGTCGCGAGGCCGTTGCCGTCGACCGTCAGGTGGTCGCTCGTGCCGATCAGCCCGCCGGAGAGCTCGTACTCGATCTCGGGGCTGAGGGCGCTCTCGCGGAGGCGCTGGGCGATCTTGGCGAGCGCCTGCTTGAACGCGTTGAATTCGGCCGGTTCGTTCACGCCGAGCGGGAGGGTGCGGACGACCTTCTCGCGACCGTTCTCGGTCACCGTGACCGCCTCGCTCGGGATGTCGAAGATCGGGCGGTCCGGGCGGAAGCGATCGGGCAGGTTGAAGAAGTCCGACTGCGTGTAGAGGTCGAGGACGACCCGGTGCTCGTCATCGGAGAGCTGCTCGCTGATCGACGTGGTCGGCTGGAAGACCGAGCCGGTCTCGAGGGTGGCGAGGCCGTCGGCGTCGATCGTCAGGTGATCCGCCGCGCCGACGAGGCCGCCGGAGACATTGTACTGGAGCACCGGCGGCGCGGGCGGCAGCTTGAGCTCCCGGGCGAGCTCCTCGAGCTCGGCCTTGAACGCGGCGAAGCCGCGCGGCTCGTCGACGCCGGCCGGGAGCGTGCGGACGGTGCGGCCAAACCAGAGGATCCGGACGCTCACCGACTGGCTCGGGATGTCCATGATCGGGGCGCGGGGGCGGAACTGGCGCGGCAGACCGAAGAAGTTGCTGCGCGCGAACGCGCCGAGGATCTGCTCGTGGCGCTCGGCGGTGAGCTCGACCGTGTTGCTACCCGCGGGCAGATGGTGGAGGAACGAGCTGTAGTCGATGGTCGCGGTGCCGGAAGGACTGATCGTGAGGACGTCGTTCTGGCCTGCGAGGCCGCCGCTCAGGCGATAGGTGATCGTCGGAGTGAACCGGCTGTTCCGCCAGGCGCGGCCGAGCGCGTCCTGCGCGTGGGCGGTGCTGGCGCCGAGGGCGCTGCCGGCGAGAACCGTGAACGTGAGGGCGAGGACTTTCTTCAGGCGCGAGTGCATCGTGACGAAGCTCCTTGCGAACTCGGACGTCGTGCCGGTGAGGCGTCGATCGTCGTGTCCGCGCTGGGCGACCCGTCGCGAGACGGGACCGCCGGTCGACGTTCGGCTCGGTTCGACGGGCCGGGGTTAGCGCCGCCGATGGGTTCGAGCCACCCTTCCTAATGCGACGCTCGTGCCAAGCGCGAGCCGGACGACGGCCCCGGGGGGGCCCGAACCTAACCAACGTCGACTCAAACTCTTGGAGCTCTCCGTGAGGCAGCTCCCGTCCGCGCCTGGGGGGCGTCATTCTGCCCCGGATGGCCGCCCGGATCTGGCCGCCGAAACGGGGCCGAAACGATTAGCGGTCGACGGACGTATCCGGATCCGTGGATACTCTGGCCTTCATGACCTCGACGCTCGACGAGTCACTCCCCTTCGAGGTCGTCGGTCCGCTCGGCCGGGGCGGCGCGGCCCGCGTCCTCGAGGTCCGCCTCCCCGACACGCCGGGCCGCTTCGCGGCCAAGCTGCTCGAGGCGCACGACGCCCGCGCCCTCGAGCGCTTTCGACGCGAGGGCGAGACCCTCGCGACGCTCCGCCACCCCGGCATCGTCGCCGCCCGGCGCAGCGGTGTCGGCCCCGACGGCGTCCCGTTCATCGTCTTCGACCTCGTCGCCGGGCCGACCCTGCGCGACGTCCTCGACGCGCGCGAGCGGATCGCGCCGGACCGCGTCGTCACCCTCGGCCGGGAGCTCGCCGCGGCTCTCTCGGCGGCCCACGGCGCGGGGATCGTCCACCGGGACGTGAAGCCCGAGAACGTCCTCATCGATGCGAACGGCCGCGTTCGTCTGGCCGACTTCGGCCTCGCCCTCGCGCGCGACCGCGAGCGGCTCACCGCGACCGGCCAGCTCGCCGGCACCTTCCCCTACATGGCGCCCGAGCAGCTCGACGAGGACGGCGAGCTCGGACCGGCCGCCGACGTTCACGCCGTCGGCGTGCTCCTCTGGGAGGCGCTCGCGGGCGAGCGTCCGTTCCCGGCGCCGGCGGGTCCGGCCCTCTGGGCGCAGATCCGGTCGTTCACCCCTCCGTCGATCCGCGAGACGATCCCCGAGGTGGACCAGGTGCTCGCGCGGGCGATCGGCCGCTGCCTCGCGAAGGACCCCGCCGCGCGGTTCGAGGACGCCGGCGCCCTCCTCCAGGCGCTCGAGGCGGCGCCCGCGGCGCCCCGCCTGCTCGAGCGCGACGAGCTCGTCGCGCTCGGCCCGCCCGCTCCGGACGACGTGCCCGACGCCGAGGCGCTCGCCCGGGCGCCGACGGCCGGGACGCGGATCGGCCCCTACACGATCCTCGAGGAGCTCGGGCGGGGCGGCGCCGGCGTCGTCTACCGCGGGCGCCACGAGGAGCTCGGGCGCGACGTCGCCCTCAAGATGCTCCTCGCCGGCGCCCTCGCGAACGCGACCGCCCGGGAGCGCCTCCGCCTCGAGGCGCGCGCGATGGCGCCGCTCCGCCACCGCCACATCGTCGCGGTCCACGACGTCGGCGAGGACCACGGCCGCGCCTACCTCGTCTCCGATCTCGTCGTCGGCCCCTCGCTCGCGACCCGGCTCGATCGCGACGGCCCGCTTCCGCCGCGTGAGGCGGCCGCGATCGTGGCGAAGGTCGCCGACGCGCTCCACGCCGCCCACGAGACGCTCGTCCTCCACCGCGACGTGAAGCCGGGCAACATCCTCCTCGACGCCGACGGCGAGCCGCTCGTGACCGACTTCGGCCTCGCCAAGCGCGTGTCGACCCTCGGCGAGACCGACCCGACCGCGACGGCGATCGAGGGGCCGACGGCGACCGGCGAGATGCTCGGGACGCCCCACTTCATGGCGCCCGAGCAGGTCCGCGGCGACGCGAACGACGCCCGCGTCGATGTCTACGGCCTCGGCGCCACCCTCTACGCGCTCCTGACCGGCGCCCCCCCGTTCGCGGCGCGGAGCGGCGTCGCGCTCCTGCACGCCGTCCTCGAGCGCCCGCCGCGCTCGCCCCGGGACGCTCGACCCGAGCTGCCGCGCGACCTCTGCGTGATCTGCCTCCGTTGCCTCGAGAAGGAGCCCGCCGACCGCTACCCGAGCGCCCACGCGCTCGCCGCCGACCTCGGCCGCTTCCTCGAGGACCGGCCGATCCACGCGAGGCCGCCCTCGCCGCTCGAGCGCGCGATCCGGTCCGCGCGCCGCCACCGACGACTGGTCGCCGCCGCCCTGCTCGGCGTGCTCGCCCTCGCCGCGGTCGCGATCGCCGTCGCCTGGTCGGTGCGGCGCGGCGTGGTCGAGGACGCGCGGGTGACCGCGATCGTCGCCCGGGCGGCCCTGCGCGCGCGCGGCGAGGGAGGCAGCGGCGACGAGCAGCTCGCCCTCGCCCTCGCTGCGCTGAGCGCCGCGCAGCGCTGGGCCGACCTCGCCCCGTCGAGCCCGGACGCGCGCCGCGCCCGGTTCGACGCCGCCTGCGCCCTCGGCGAGGTCGCCCTCGCCCAGGAGCAGTGGGCGTTCGCCCGGCAGGCGTTCCGCCAGGCGGAGGCGACCGGGCTCGATGGCGTCGCCGTCGCGGCGCACCTCGAGCGCGTCGACGACGCCCGCGACGCCGAGACCCGCGCGCGACGCGACGCCGTCCTCGACGTCCTCGATCGCGCGGAGTCCGGGCAGCTCGCCGGCGCGTCCGAGGGACTCGGCGACGCCGTCTTCACGCTCGCCGGCTACCCCGACGCCCGGACGGTCGCGATCCTCGCCGAGCGCCTCGACGCGATCACGACCGCGCTCCTCGAGACCGAGCGGATCGTCTACCTCGACGCGATCGAGCCGAACGCCCTCGAGCGTCGCCACGGCGCCGGTCGCCTCGACGCGCTCCCCGCCGCGCTCGAGGCTCGCGCCGCGCTCCGCCCGGGCGAGGACCTCGCCGCCGAGCACGCCAACGCCCTCCGGGCGGCGGCCCTCCGGATTCGACGGCGCCGGGCCGCGGCAGCGAAGGCGGCCGTCGCCGTGCCGCCGATCCGCGAGATCGTCGCCGAACGGCAGGGGCGCGCCCTCGGAACGCGCCTCGACGCCGCGCGGATCGCCGCCGAGGCCCTCGGCCGGATCGGCATCGCCGAGGGCGCCGTCGAGCCGCTCGGCCGGTACCTGTTCGCCGACGCCGACGAGCGCCGCGCCGAGGTCGCCGCCAAGGCGCTCGTCCGGCTCGAGACGCCCCGGGCGGCCGAGATCGTCCAGCAGGCGCGCGCGCGCCTCGGCCTGATGAGCGACTTCAGCGAGCGGGTCGGTCGCTTCCTCGACGCGCGGGGCGGCCTCGCCCTGCCCGCCGGCGACGACGACCGGCCCGGGACGTGGCTCCTCCGCGGGGAGGTCCGCTACGCGCAGGGCGACGCCCGCGGAGCCGCCGTCGACTTCGGGCGCGCGATCGAGCTCGACCCGAGGAACGCGCTCGCGTGGTCGAACCGCTGCAACGCGCGCCGCGCCGCGGGCGACCTCGAGGGCGCGATCGCCGACGGCGACCGGGCGATCGAGCTCGACGGCCGCCTCACCGTCGCGTGGACGAACCGGTCGCTCGCGCGCGCTCAGAGCGGCGACCTCGAGGGCGCGATCGCCGACGCGACCGCCGCCATCGCGATCGACCCCGACTTCGCCCAGGGCTTCACCAACCGCGGGACCGCGCGGATGGACTCGGGCGACCTCGCCGGCGCGATCGCCGACCTCGGACGCGCGATCGAGCTCGAGCCCGAGCGCGCCGCCCACTTCTCCAACCGCTCGGTCGCCCGGCGACGCACCGGCGACACGGCCGGCGCCCTCGCCGACGCGACCGCCGCGATCGACCGCGACCCGAGCCTCGCGGAGGCCTGGTGCAACCGCGCCGCCGCCCTCCGCGCGCGCGGCGAGGCCCGCGCGGCGATCGCCGACCTCGACCGGGCGGTCGAGCTCCGCCCCGCGTGGGCCGTCCCGCGCTTCCTCCGGGGAGCCGCCCGCGAGGAGGCGAACGATCTCGACGGAGCGGCCGCCGACTACGACGCGGCCATCGAGCGAGACGCCGACTACGAGCAGGCGTGGGCGAGCCGGGGAGCGCTCCGCGGCCTCCGGGGCGACCCGGAGGGCGCGATCGCCGACCTCGACCGGGCGGTCGAGCTCGACCCGCAATCAGCTCGGTATCGCGAGCAGCGCGGCGCTGCTCGGCGAGACGCGGGCGACATCGACGGGGCGCTCCGGGACTACGACGCGGCGATCGCGCGGGACGCGGGCTGGGTCCGGGCGTGGAACGGACGGGGCGCCACCCGGATGCGCCAGAACGACTGGGCGGCGGCGATCGCCGACTTCACCCGCGCCCTGAAGATCGACCCGAGCCAGGCGGCCGTCGCCTTCAACCGCGGCGTGGCCCACTTCAACGCCGGCGACCTCGATGCCGCGATCGCCGACCTCGGCGAGGCGTTCGAGATCGACGGTCGGTTCGTCCTCGCGTTGCTCCGCCGCGCGGACGCGCACATGCAGAAGGGCGATCGAGGGAGCGCGCGGCGCGACCTGGAGGCGTTCCTCGAGAAGGCGCCGGCGCATCATCCGAAGCGGCTGGAGGCGGAGGGGAAGCTGGCGAAGCTGTCGGCGGGGTCGTGACGCTCGGGGAGACTCGTCGTTCCTGGAACACGCGAACGGCATCTCGCGCAAAGCCGCGAAGGCGCCAAGGATCGTTGCTCTGATCCGAGATCTCGACCTGGCAGAGCTCCTTTGCGCCTTTGCGCCTTTGCGTGAGATTGCGTTGTTCCTGGAGCGACTAAGCCCGCTCGAACCGAAACGGCACCCCCCCGATGAAGATGTCATCCCCATCGGCGAGCATCACCGACTCGCTGACCCGCCGTCCGTTCACGAAGCATCCGTTCGCGGTGTTGTGGTCGACCAGCTCGAACGCGGCGGCGTCCTCGATCGCGACCCGGTAGAGACCGGATCCGAACTTGACCTGAACCCCGTCTTCGATGAGGTGCTCGAGGAACGTGCCTCGGGCGCCGGCGGCGACCGGGTGGGTCTCGCCGAGCGCCTCGATCGCCCCCACGATGGTTCGCTCATCGATCGGGTCGCCCGTCGCGATCGGTCGGCCGTGGTGATGCTCCCGCCGGAAGACCCCGGTGACGGGCGCCGGCATGACGCGATCGGCGCGCGCCTCGGAGACGATGCACTCGATCCGGCCGTGGCGGCGGGCGACGGTGGGGTCGGTCAGGACGATCTGGTTCTCGAGCGATCGACCGAAGACGTTGGTGCCTTCGAAGATCGGGAGCGCCTCGTTCGCGTGGCGCCCGGCGATCGCGACGAGCCAGCCGCGCGGTCGCGGCGCGTCATCGCCGTCGGTGAAGAAGGGATCGATGTCGAGCATGCGGCGTCCGGCTCCAGCCCCCACCGTTTAAGACGCTCGCGGCGGGCGGTTCGTTTCGCGAGACCCGGGATCGGACGCCTCGTCGTCGCCGGTCATCGCGTGGGCGATCGACGAGGCGTTGACACCGCCCTCGCCCTTCCCGATCCTGGCGGCCCTTCCATCGTTCACGAGAGGCAGGACATGCACGCACCTCACGCCCTCCGCGGGCTCCTCGTCGCCGCCCCGCTCGTCATCGCGGCGTCCCTGACCGGCTGTCCGGGCGACACCCAGGGCGCTGGCACCTCCACGGTCGGCGGCGCTCCCGTCGCGCCCGGCGACGCGATCGACCCGCGCCGGATCGTCGTCGCCGTCCGAGGGGCCGGCAAGATCGTCGACGCCACGACCCGCAAGCCCGTCCGGGACGCCGAGGTCGTCGTGAAGATCGACGGCGTCACGATCGCCACCCACGCGGTCACCGACGGCCGGATGAACTGGGAGACCCGGTTCGATCAGCAGCTGACCCTCGACCCCTCCGCCGACGCGGACAAGGTCGTCATCGCGGTCAACCACCCGGACTACGAGACGTTCGCCTTCCCGATCGTCCGCCCGAGCGGCGAGATCGTCCCGGTGCTCGGCGGCGTCGTCCTCGAGCCGAAGAAGGGCGAGTGACGCCGTGACCGTCCCAGGCCGCCGGACCCACTACCGCCACTGTCATCTGTGCGAGGCGATGTGCGGGATCGCGATCGAGCTGCACGGCGACCGCATCACCGCGATTCGCGGCGACGACGACGACCCGTTCAGCCAGGGGCACGTCTGCCCGAAGGCCGTCGCGATCGCCGACATCCACGACGACCCCGATCGCCTTCGCCGCCCGGTCGTCCGCGAGGGGAAGCGCGGCGACCCCGACGCGCGCTGGCGCGAGGTCTCCTGGGACGAGGCGCTCGACCGGGCGGCGCGAGGGTTCATCGAGGTCCGCCGCAGCTACGGCCGCGACGCGGTCGCGACCTACGCCGGCAACCCGGCCGCCCACAACGCGGGGGCGATCCTCTTCGGGCTGCCGCTGATCCTCGGCCTCGGCACCCGCCACCGCTACTCGGCCCTCTCGGTCGACGTCCTCCCGCGCCTCGTCGCCTCCTGGTTCGCCTTCGGAAACCAGGCGCTGATCCCGATTCCGGACATCGACCGGACGAGCTTCCTCCTGATCCTCGGCGCGAACCCGGCGGTGAGCAACGGCAGCGTCATGACCGCGCCGGGGGCATCCCGCCGCATCCGGGCGATCCGCGACCGCGGCGGCCGGGTCGTCGTGATCGACCCGCGCCGGACCGAGACGGCCGCCCTCGCCGATCGGCATCACTTCATCCGGCCCGGCGCCGACGCTCTCCTCCTCCTCGGGATCCTCCACGTCATCGTCGACGAGGGCCTCGCGCGGCCGGGCCGCCTCGCCGCCTTCACGACCGGAACCGACGAGGTTCGCCGGCTCGCTCTCCGCTTCCCGCCCGCGCGCGTCGCCGAGGCGACCGGCATCGACGCGGCCGCGATCGCGACGCTCGCCCGCGACTTCGCCCGGGCGCCAACGGCGGTCTGCTACGGGCGCGTCGGCACCTGCAATCAGGAGAACGGGACGGTCGCCTCCTGGCTGATCGACGTCCTCCACGTCCTGACGGGCAACCTCGACCGGGCGGGCGGCGCCATGTTCCCGACGCCGCCGATCGATCCGGTCCCCGCGGCGGCGCGCTTCGGTCAGGCGGGCAGCCTCGGATCGTTCCACTCGCGCGTCCGCGGTCTCCCCGAGTTCGGCGGTGAGCTGCCGGCGGCAGCGATGGCGGAGGAGCTCGAGTCCGACCTCCCCGGCCGGCCGCGCGCGCTCCTCACGGTCGCCGGCAACCCCGTCCTGAGCTTGCCGAACGGGGCGCGCCTCGAGCGGGCGCTCGGTCGCCTCGACCACTTCGTCGCCGTCGACATCTACCGGAACGAGACGACCCGCTGGGCCGACGTGATCCTCCCGCCGATGTCGCCGCTGCACCAGGATGCGTACCCGCTCGCCATGTCGACGCTGGCCGTCCGCCACGTCGCGCGGTTCGCCCCGCCGGCGATCACGCCGCCGCCGGACGGAAAGGGCGACTGGGAGATCCTGCTCGAGCTCGCCACGCGCCTCGGGACGGGACGGCTCCCGGGCGGGCGGATGCTCGGACGCGCGCTGGCGTGGGCCGGCCGGAAGCTCGGACCGCGCGGGCTCATCGACCTCGGCCTGCGGACCGGACCGCATCGCGGCCTGAGCGTCCGGCGGCTGCTCCGCGCGCCGCACGGGCTCGACCTCGGACCGCTGCAGCCGCGGCTGCCCCGCGCCCTCGCGACGCCGGGACGACGGGTGCGCCTGGCGCCGGCCGCGTGCCTCGACGAGGTCCGCCGCCTCGAGGCGAGCCTCGACGCCGGCGAGGTCTCACGACGCGCGGGCGAGCTCGTCCTGGTGAGCCGCCGTCAACTCCGGAGCAACAACTCGTGGATGCACAACAGCCGGCGGCTGGTGAAGGGTCCCGAGCGCTGCACCCTGCTGATCTGTGACGAGGACGCGACCGCCCGCGGGATCGCCGACGGAGACCGGGTCGTGATCCGATCCCGGACGGGCGAGGTCGAGGCGCCGGCCGCCGTCTCGGTCGAGATGATGCCCGGCGTCGTCTGCCTCCCCCACGGCTGGGGGCACGGACGCCCGGGGACCGACCTCTCCGTCGCGAGCGAGCGCCCGGGCGTGAGCGTCAACGACGTCACCGATGACGGCTTCGTCGACACGATCTCGGGGAACGCGGCCCTCTCCGGCGTCCCGGTGACCGTCGAGCCCGCCGTGGTCGCGACGATGGAGCCGACGGCCGCCTCTGCCCGAGCGTAGCCAGCAGGATGAGGATGTCACCACGGAGACACGGAGGACACGGAGGATTCACGGAGAAGCGCGGGCGGCGCCTACGGGGTAGTCTCGTCGCTTCGCGACCAGGATGACACCACGGAGGCACGGAGGAGCTTCGAGCGCGCCGGATCTCCGTCGAAGCGAGCTGACGGACGGACGGAAGGGCGTGCCAATCCGGGACGAGCTACTCGCGTCTTTTTCTCCGTGATGCTCCGTGTCCTCCGTGTCTCCGTGGTGACATCCTCTTCGCCGAAGGCGAAGCCGACGTCTCCTACCGCGGGCCGGCGCCCGCGTCCGCCTCGGGGCTCGCGCTCTCTCCGGCGCCGACGAGCTCGGCGCTGCCCGCCGCGCGCATCACGCTGCGAAGGTCCGAGCCGATCGGGAGCTGGAACGGGCGCAGCTCGAACTCGGGCAGGGCGGCCATCAGGTGGTCGAAGATGTCGCCGATGATCGCCTCGTAGTGGACCCAGCGCTGCTCCTTGCTGAAGACGTAGATCTGGATCCCGACGCCGTGCGGGCCGGGCTCGAGCTGGCGGACGAGGAAGGTCATCCCCTCCTGGTGGATCTGCGGGTGCCGCCGCAGGAACGTCGTGACGTAGGCGCGGAACGTCCCGATGTTCGTCAGGTGCCGGCCGTTGACGAGGCTCTTGTCGTGGTTCGCCTGGCTCGCCTCGTTGAAGGCGCGGCAGGTGCTCGACTTGTCCGCGATGTAGTCCTTGATGATGTCGATCTCGCTCAGACGGGCGAGCAGCTTCTCGTCGACGAACTTCACGCTCGTCATGTCGAGCTGGATCGTGCGCTTGATGCGCCGGCCGCCCGACTCGGTCATGCCGCGCCAGTTCTTGAACGAGTCCGAGATGACGGCGTAGGTCGGGATCGCGGTGATCGTCTTGTCCCAGTTTCGGACCTTGATCGTGGTGAGCGACATGTCGATCACGTCGCCGTCGGCGCCGTACTTCGGCATCTCGACCCAGTCGCCGCGCCGGACGAGGTCGAGGGCGGAGATCTGCACGCTCGCGACGAGCCCCATCAGCGAGTCGCGGAAGATCAACATGAGGACGGCGGTCAGCGCGCCGAGGCCGGAGAGGAGCGCCCACGGGCTCTTCTCGAGGACGATCGATGTGAAGATGATCAGGGCGCAGAGCCAGACCAGGATCTTGATGACCTGGACGTAGCTCTTGATCGGCTTGTCGCGGGTCGTGTCGAAGTGCTGGAGGATGTCCATGAGCGCGTTCAGGAACGCGTTCATGACGAGGGTGCCGGCGAGCACCATGTAGCAGAGGGCGAACCGCTCGACGATGTTCTGCGCCGAGGGGTAGGCGGGGAAGATCGTCGGCGCGCTGAAGTGGATGAAGACGGCCGGGGCGAGGTGGCTCAGCTTGTAGAGCACCTCGTGCTCGACGAGGTAGTCGTCCCACTGCGTCTTGCTTCGCTCGGCGACCGCGCGGAAGGCGCGGACGATGAGCTGCTTCGCGATCCCGTTGATCACGATCGCGCCGAGGAGGAACAGCAGGATCCGCAGTCCGGTCCGCGCGAGGCGGTCCATGATCGCCTCGCGGTCGACCTGATCCTTGAGGTCGGCGACCGTGTCGACCTTCGCGGCGGCGCGGAGGCGCCCGAGCACCTCGCCCGCCTCCATCCGGACGAACTCGTCGCGGTCCTTGGCGGCCTCGAGGAGGGCGTCGATCACCTCCTTGCTCCCGCGCGCCTCGACCCGGCGGAGCGCCTGGACGGCGGCGAGGCGGACCTCGCGCTTGCGGTCGGTCAGGAGCGGGAGAATCTTCGGGACGGACGACCTCGCCTCGGGCCCGATCAGGGCGAGCGTCTCGGCGGCCCGCTGCCGGACGATCGTGTCGCCGTCCGCGAGCGACTTCGTCACGGCCGGGATCACCTTGCGGGCGTCCTCGCGGGCGAGGCCCTGGACGGCGAGGGCGACGAGGCGCCGCAGCGCCACCGAGTCCTTCTCCTCCTCGAGAACGGTGAGGAGCGCGTCGAGGGCGGGGAGCGCCTCCCGGTCCATCGCGATGAGGGTCTCGGCCGCCTGGACCCGGAAGAGCTCGAGCTCCGCCGTGCTCTGGATCGTCTCGACGAGGACCGGGAGGGTCGCCTCCGACGCGGCGCCCATCTGCTGGAGCGCCTCGGAGGCCGCCTCACGGACGTCCTCGTCGGGGTCGCTGCGGAGCGCCTCGGCGAGCGCCGGACCGGCCTCCTTGGCGGCCGGTCCGATCTGGCCGAGGGCGTGCGCCGCCCGCATCCGGACGAACTCGTCGCTGTCGCTGTCCTGGAGCGCCTCGACGAGGACCGGGACCGCCGGCGCGGCCGGCTCCCCGATCTCGCCGAGGCTCTTGATCGCGAGCTGGCGGAGGAGATATCCCTCGCCCTGAACGGCCTCGATGAGGGCGGGGACGGCCGGCGCGGCCTCGGGGCCGAGGTCGCCGAGCGCCTTCACCGCGTCGAGGCGATCCTTGTGGACCTCGCTCTGGAGCTTCTCCATCAACGCCGGGACGTCGTCGACGGTCGGCGCCTCCTGGGCGTGAGCGGCTCGCGGCGGCGCGGCGAGCAGACCGAGCGCGAGGCCGCCCGAGAGGACGAGAGCGAGAGTCAAGCGACGCCGTGTCATGGAGATATCCCTGCCGGTGGACGGTTCAGCGAGGCGAGAGCCTAGCAACGGTGGCGGAAGGGACGCAAGGCGAAGAGATCCGCCGCCCGGGCGAGCCACGTAGATGAAGAGGAGTCGAAAGGCGCGCCGTGGACCCGGCGTCCGAGGAGAGCGAGCATGATGCGGCGGTGCCTGCGACGGGTCGCGGCGGTGGCAGTCCTGGGGATCACGGCCGCCGGCTGCACCGCCGCGGCCGAGGGGAACCCGATGGCGAGCGCCGAAGATGGGACGGGACCGCGGGCCGCGCGGGTGCTCGCCCTCGGCGACTCCTACGTGATCGGCGAGAGCATTGCGCCGGACCGCCGCTGGCCGGTGCAGCTCGTCGAGCGGCTCCGCGGGGAAGGCCTCACCGTCGCCGACCCCGAGCTCGTCGCGCGGACCGGCTGGACCACCGACGAGCTCGACGCGGCCATCGACCGGGCCGACCCGCGCGGGCCGTTCGACCTCGTCCTCCTCCAGATCGGCGTCAACGACCAGTTCCGCGGGCGCACCCTCGGCCCCTACCGCGACCGCGTCGCCGCCCTGATCGCCCGCGCGATCGCCTTCGCCGGCGGCGAGCCTCGGCGTGTGATCGTCGCCTCGATCCCCGACTGGGGCGCCACCCCGTTCGGCGACGGGAGGAACCGCGAACGGATCAGCGAGAGGATCGACGCCTTCAACGCGATCAACCGCGACGCCGCCGAGGCGGCCGGCGCCGCCTGGGTCGACGTCACGCCCGTCTCGCGCGAGGTGCCCGCCCGCCCCGAGCTCGTCGCGGACGACGGGCTCCATCCTTCGGCCGCGCAGTACGCCGCCTGGGCGGCGCTCGCCCAGGCGCCGGCCCGGGAGGCGCTCGCGATCGACCGTTGAGGGGCCGGCGCTCTGCGGTCATCGTGGACGCATGACGGCCGCCCCCGGCGCCCCCGCCGAGCAATCCGCCGAGTCCTCCGCCGAGCCCTCGGGCCGCGCCGCGACGCTCGGCCTGGAGGCGGGTCGTCCCGCTCCTCGCCCTGGCGGCGGGGCTCATGGTCCCGCTCGCGATCGTCGCGACCCGACGCGGCCGGATCGCGGCCCTCGTCATCGCGCTCCGGGTGTGTCGTGAGGAGCCGAACCTCGCGCCGCGCCCGCTCGACGTGGTCCTCGGCTACCTCCGCGACGTGGGCATCCCGGACGACCCGTGCGCGGTCGCGCCGGGAGAGCTGCGCCTCGCGATCGAGCCTACGAGGCGCTGCGGCTCGGCCAGCCCGACCCGGAGCGGCGCTACGAGATGCTGCTGGATTCCTCGTTCCTCGGTCCGGGGTCGATCCGCATCGCCGCGACCGCGATGCGCGAGGCGAACCCCGACGCCCGGATCCACGCCGCCTCCTGCCGCGGCTACCGGCTCCTGCAATTGATCTCCGGGTCGGGACACTAGCCCGGACGCACGTTGCGGCGCCGCCACGGAACTGCCACGGTCGGGAGATGGCCGTCGACTCGAACGCTCTTCCCGAGACCTCCGCGCCCACGCTCGACGCACGCCCCCGACGCCGCCGTCGGATCTGGACGCGCGCGGTCGGCGTGGGCGTTCCGGCGACGCTCGTCGCGCTGGCGGTCGTCATCGCGTCCACCAGATTCGGCCGGACGAGTGCGTATCGCCTCGCGCTGCGCGGACCAGCGCCGATGCGGAGCTGGGCGATCGATCGGCTCATCGCCGAGAATCCCCCGAGCGTCGAGAGTCTCCTCGAGGCGGCGGGCGCCGCGGATGGCGGGGAGCCCGCTCTTCGGGTGGAGTCCAGCGGAGAGTTGTTCTGGGGCTGCATCGACTTCGACCACGGAGCCGAGCACCGGCGAATCGCAGCCGCCCTCGGCGACGACCCACGGAGCCTCGTGGCGGTCGTGCGAGCGTGCGAGGAGGGGCGAGTCGTTCATCCGAACGCGGCCGAGGTCGCCTCCGAGTCCTTGTGCGCCGTCCTGTCCTCCGCCCCTTGGGACCCACCGCGAGCGGCCCACGACTACGCCCGGGCCAGCGAGGCGCTGATGGCCCTGTTCTTCGTGCAACCCGACGAGAGGATGCGCGCTCGAATCGTGTGGAAGGCGTACTCTTCGGAGCTCACGGGCCTCGCTCTGGACCTCGCCGCGCTCGGCGACCCGAGCGCGATGGTGAGGGCCACGGCCGCCGAAAGCATCTCGCTCAAGCTCCGCCTCAACGCGTTCATCGTCCGTCCCATCGACCGCTTGGCGGCGCGATCGCTCGGTCTGATCCCCGGTGGACCGCCCACTCACGAACCGTGGTCGACGAGCTACGTGCGCGACGATGCCGCCCTCGCGAGCCTCTTCGAGCGGCTCGACGGGATCGATCGACTCGAGCAGGCCGCCGGCGACCCGGCGCCCGAGGTGGGTCCCCTCGCCATCCAAGCACTCGCGCGATGCGTCGCGCTGAGGGTCCCGGGCGCCCGCGAGGCCGCGATTCGCCTCTTCGAGAATCGTCGCGACGCGAAGTGGCTCGCGGTGACCCTCGCCGAGTGCTCGAGCGGCGGCGCCGACGAGGCCGCTCTGGCGGCTCTCTTCGACCCCGAGGTCGGGGACCGGGTTGCGAGCGCCCTGTTCAAACGAGGGGAGCGATTGGGTCGCGACGAGACGGAGTCGGCGGTGGCGGCGTCGAGGATCGCAGCGCCCCGATCACGCGCCGAGTTCGCGTCGCTGCTCTCCTCGAGTGAGACGCCGGAAGGGCGCGCGCGCGCCGTCGAGCTTGCCCGAACGGTCCTCGAGGATCCGCATCGTGCCAACCGGGATCGGGGCCAGGCCCTCGAGGCGATCGCAGAGGTCGGCCCGGAAGCGGGGGAAGCGGCGCTCGTTCTGGTGACGAGGATCTCCGAGGATCCGAACGCCACTCCCGAGATCCGCGGACGCGCGGCCGGCGCGCGCGCGGCTCTCGGAGGGCACGGCCATCGGGTCGCCGCGACGGAGACGCTCCGCCATCTGCTCCGCGCGAATCCCGCGGACGAGATCACCGAGGCGTCGTCGGTCGTCGGCGAGGCTCTCGCAGCGATCGCCCCCGAGTCGGTTGGCGCCATCCCGGAGCTTCGGGCGGAGCTCGAGCGGCTCGCCGACGTGCGCGCTCGAAACGTGAGCGGCGCGCGCGTTCCACGGAAGAACGACGAACCACTGATCGAGGAGGCTCGATCGAGCCTGGCGTGGGCCCTCGTCGCGACCGGAGACGCGGATGCCATCGCGCTCGGGCTGGAGTCGTTGATGGGCGATCTCGAGGGAGGATGCTACGAGTCGCGCCGGATCCTCGAGAAGATCGGGGCGCCTGCCGCGCCGGTCCTTCCGGCGCTGCGGACTCTCGATGCCGCAGGCGTGGACGCCGTTCGCCGGATCATCGCGTCGATCGAGGGGGCGGTCGCGGCGCAGGCGAGCCATGTGCGTCCGCCCTCATCCGCCCGCAAGCGAACGCGCGCCGTGGTCGGGGACGCGGATTCGCTCGCCGCGAAGGCACGACGCTCATCGGCCGCTCAGCGCTGACTGACACCACAGCAATGAGTTAGCGCCGTAGTGCTGACTAGCCGTCGCCGGGCGCCTCGCCACCGTCACCCGAGCCGCCGCGCGCCTCGAGCGAGCAGGCGAGCCGAAAGCCGACGTCGGGGCCGCGGTAGCCCGGGGCGTGCCGCAGTCGCCGCGCCGCGCGCCAGGACTCGACCTCGGGGATGAGGCTGCTTCCTCCGCGGACGGCGGCGGGGCGGTCGCCGGTCGCGCCGATCGAGGCGAGGGTCCACTCGCTCACGTTCGCGGTGAGGTCGAGGATGCCGAGGCCGCTCCGGTCGGCGGCGACGGTTCCGACGTCGCGGATGGCGGGGTCGGCGGTGAGGGTGAGCAGGTTCGCGGCGCCGGACGGGAACTCGCGGAGCAGCGGCGGCGGATCGTCGGGGTCGGGCTCGTCGTCCTCGAGGGCGTCGCTCGCCCGCGCGACGTGCTCCCACTCGTCCTCGTCGGGGAGGCGGTAGACGAAGCCGCCTCCCTCGCGCGCGGTCCGCCAACGGGCGAAGGCGCGCGCCTCCCAGAACGAGATCCCGGTGATGGGTCGGCGGTCGTGTCCCGCGGGCGGCGCCCCGTCGCGGAAGCCCGCCGGACCGGGACGTCCGGTCGCGAGCTCGATGAAGGTCCCCGCCCGGTTCGCCGCGGCCCCCTCGACGTCCCAGAGCGACTCGGACCGGGCGAGGTCGTAGCCTCCGTCGGCGACGAACGCCGCGAACGCGGCGCTGTCGACCTCGGTCCGCGAGATCGCGAACGCGGCGAGGGCGCGCTCGCGGAGCGGGTTGTCGTCGCCGGCGCGCTCGCTTCCGAGGGTGGGCCTGGCGGCCCGGATCGCGACGAAGCCGTCGGGCGGCTCGCCCGGGCCGCGCATCGTCGCGCGGAGCGCGACCGTCTCCTGCCGCGCCGGCCGGAATCGCTCGGCGTCGTCGAGCGCCTCGAGGGCTCGCTCGCGGCGTCCGCCGGCCGCCTCGGCGCGCGCCCGGTCGAGCGACGCCCGCCAGCCCGCATCGCAGACCTCCTCGTGGAGCGACTCGATCCGGCGGGCGTCGGTCTCCGTCGCGACCCAGCGGGCGGCCGCGGTGAGCTCCGCGATCGCCCCGGCGTGGTCGGGCGGGTCGCGCCCGAGGGCCGCGTCCGCGCGGGCGAGGCATCCCTCGCGCCGCGCCGACCGGAGGTCGCCGCGCGCGTGCCGGTCCTCGGGCACCAGCGCGAGGCCCGCCTCGATGTCGCGGATCGCGTCGTCCCACCGCCCGTCGCGGAGCGCCGTCCGGCCGCGGGCGAGGAGGTCCTGGGCGCGATCCCAGCTCACCTCGGCGAGCTCGAGGTCGGCGCGGGCCGCGCGCACCGACCGCGTCCGCGCGGCGTCGCCCTCGGCGAGCCGGTCGAGCGGTCCGAGGACGAACGCCGCGAACCGGTGGCGACGCTCGACGAGCGCGATCTGGGTCAGGATGAGCCCCGCGTCGACGCGCAGGGCGCGGAGACCGCCGTGGTCCGGGACGGCGGCGAGGCCGGCGTCGACCTCGACGATCACCCGGAGGAGCAGCTCGGTCGCGCGCTCGCGCGCCCGGGGGCCGGCGGTGCCCGGGCCGGGCTCGCTCGGGCGATCGAGCAGCATCGGCGCGCCGCCCGCGAGCGCCGCGCCGATCGATGGCGCCCGGTTCCGGAGCGCCTCGATCGCGGCCCGAGTCAGGCGGGCGCCCTCCTCGACCCGCGCCGTCGCGCGGCGGCGCGCGCGCTCGGCGTCGATCGCGCCGTGGACGGCGACGAACGTCTCGCGCGCGTCGGCGCTCCGCGGGTCGAACGAGAGCGCCTCCTCGACGTGATGGAGCGCCGCGGTGAGGTCGCCGGCATCGAGGGCGGCCCGCCCGTCGGCGACGTGGCGGACGGCCTTCGCCTGGTTCTCGGCCCGGACCCGCTCCTGCGCCTTCTTCTGGCCGATCTCGGCCAGGCGGCGGGCGAGCATCTGGCGCCCCTCGTTGGCGCGCTCGTCGCCGGCGCGGACGTCGATGATCTTCTCGTACTCGAGCTGCGCGGCGAGGAGCGCCAGCTCGGCGCCGCCGAGGTCGTCGTCCTCGATCGCGATGTTCGCCCGCCAGATCTGGGCCGAGGCCCGCTCGTGCGACGCGCGGACGAACGACTCCCGGTTGGCGGCCCGGACGACCATGAGGATGGTGATCAGGCCGATCGCCGTCGCCCACATCGCCGTGCCGACCGCGTGGCGCCGGCAGAACCGGATCGTCCGGACGATCGGCCCCGGCGGCCGCGCGAGGACCGGCTCGCCGTCGATGAAGCGGAGGAGGTCGTCGCGGAGCTCCGCGGAGCTCTGGTAGCGACGCCGCTGGTCGCGATCCATCGCCTTCAGGATGATCGCCTCGAGCTCGGGCGGGATCGCCGGATCGATCGATCGGGGCCGGCGCGGCTCCTGGCTCATGATCTTGGCGAGGATCTCGTGGATGCTCTCGCCGTCGTACGGGAGGCGGCGGGTGACGAGCTCGTAGAGGAACACGCCGAGCGAGTAGACGTCGCTCCGGACGTCGACCTCGTGGGCGCGCCCGCGCGCCTGCTCGGGCGACATGTAGTGCGGCGTCCCGACGAGCGAGCCGGTCCGCGTGTTCAGGACGGCCGGGCCGGACTCGTCCGGCGCCGTCGTGGCCTCGGCCGCGTCCGCCTCCGCTCGTCGGTCCTCGGGCGGCGCCGGCGGGGGACCGTCGACCGAGGCCGCCGACGCCGGTCGGGCGCGGACGTCGTGGACCGGATCCTTCGCCGCCGGCGGGTTCCAGGGGCCGGTCGAGGTCTCGAGCACCTTGGCGAGGCCGAAGTCGAGCACCTTCGGGCGCCCCTCGAGGTCGATCACGACGTTGCTCGGCTTGAGGTCGCGGTGGATGATCCCGTGGAGATGGGCGTAGCCGACCCCGTCGGCGACCCAGGCGAGCAGCCGCGCGCTCTCGCGCCAGGTGAGGCGGCGGCTGCGGTAGTACTCCGAGAGGGGGAGGCCCTCGACCCACTCCATCGTGAAGTAGGTGAAGCCGCCGCAGCTCCCGATGTCGAGGACGCTCACGATCCGCGGGTGCTTGAGGCGGGCGGCCGCCTCCGCCTCCCGGACGAAGCGGCGGACCTGGAGGTCGGTCGCGAACGCGCCCTGGAGCATCACCTTGAGGGCGACGGGGCGGTTGAGGTCGAGCTGGAGGGCCTTGTAGACGACGCCCATCCCGCCGCGTCCCGCCTCGGCGTGGATCTCGTAGCGCCCCTCGGCGAACGAGAAGACGTGGCCGTCCTCGAGGCGGCGGCGCGCCTCGTCGAGGCCGATCCGCGTGATGTCGTCGCCGCTCGCGGTCCGATCCGACGGCGGACGGCTGACCGCGACCGAGCGCGGCCCCATCGGCACGGGGACGCCGATCCCCGGCGGCGGGTCCCAGCGGACCGGCTGACGCGTGGCGATCGAGGAGCGCGGGGCGTCGGGCCAGCGCTGGGCCGAGGGAGGCCCCTCGCCCCGCCCGTCGTGCGAGATCGGCGGGGCGCCGTCGAGGGTGATCGAGTCGACCGAGCCGGGCGTCGCCGGGCCGGTCGGCGGTCGGAACGGCGGGGCGTCCGACGGGTCGCGCCCCGGCTCGTCGCTCGACGCCGGGTCGCTCGACGCGCCGACCGGAGGCGCCCCGTCGAGGTCGGTCGCGGACCCCGAGGGCGGTCCGGACGCGGTCTCCTCGGCGACGCCGGTCGCGTCGGCGGGTGGAGTGGGCCCGGCCTCGTCGTCGGGCTCGGCGCCGGAGGGCGGCTCGGTCGCGGCGGCGTTCATGGGGGATGTTCGGAGTGTACCAGGGTGCCCGAGGGCGAACAACGGAGCGCGCCGCCCGGCCAGAGGTGAGGACCGCCCGCCCGCAAACCGATCCAGCTAACGGAGGCCGTCCCGAGGCGACGGCGCGAACGAACACCGCCAGCGGATCGAGAAGAGGACACGCCATGGCCACCCGAAGCACGAACCTCCTTGCCCGAGCCACGACCGGCCTCGCCATCGCCGGCAGCCTCGTCGCCACCCAGCTCGGATGCGTCAGCCTGGCGAAGTACAACGAGCTGCAGGCGCAGTTCGAGCGCCAGGAGCGCCACGTCATCGAAAACCAGTCGAGCGTCGCGCGGGCCGAGCACGGCCAGGAGCTCGCGCGCACCGAGCTCCAGCGGCGCGAGCGGGAGCTCATCGCGGCCGAGCAGCGCCTCAAGGGGGCCGAGGACGCCCTCGTCATCAACCGTCGCCATCTCGAGGAGGAGCGCGCCGCGCAGCTCGAGCAGCCGAGCGCCGCCGCCGCCTCCCAGCCCGTCTGGAGCGGCGAGACGACCGCCTTCGTCCTCGACGGGGCGCTCTTCCGGCCGGGTCTGGCGACCCTGTCGAACCGCGGCTACGCCGAGGTCGACGCCGTCGCCGGTCAGCTCCAGGACGAGTCGATGCGTCACCACCACGTCCGGATCGAGGGGCACACCGACGACACGCCGATCCGCCGCAGCGGCTTCCAGGACAACTGGAACCTCTCGGCGCAGCGCGCCCGGGCCGTCGTCCTGCGGCTGATCGAGCGCGGCGTCGACGCCGAGCGCCTCTCGTGCGCCGGCTACGGCCCGCACCGCCCGCGCGTCGCCGGCAAGACCGAGGCGGCCCGCGCCAGGAACCGGCGCGTCGAGATCGTCCTCACGCCGGCGCCGGCCGGCCCGACCTACGGCCCGGCGGTCGTGGAGGACGAGGGCGTCTCGCTCACGATCGAGGAGCCGGCGATCGAGACCGACTCGCCGCGCTGACGCGCCGAGACAGCCAGAACGACGAGGTCCCCGGGCCTCCTCACCGATCGGTGGGGAGGCCTGCCGTCGTGATGGGGGAGTCGGTCCGCTCGGCCGTGGGCGGCTGCGCCGCGGCCTCGAGGGCGGCGAGCGCCTCGACGCGGATCCGGCGCAGCGGCTCGCTCTCGGGCGCGGCGAGCCACGCGGCGGTCAGGTCGGCGACGGCCCGCTCGAGCTCGGCGCGCCGCTCGCGCGGATCACCGAGACGAGCGGCCACCTCGACACGGATCCGGCCCCGAGCGAAGCGCGCCGCGGTTGGGTTCGCCGAGCCCCGATCGATCGACGCATCGGCGGCCGCGATCCCGGCAGCGAGGTTACGGTCGTCCAGACGGACGCTACGCCATCTCAGCATCCACACCCGATAGAACGCGCCGGTGAGTGGAACGGCGCTGCCGCCGTCGTCGATCTCGGCGAGCCGCGCGTCGAATCGGCGGACGGACTCGTTCGCGTCCCCGCCATGGCAACCCCGGAGCCCCGGAAAACGCTCGTCGATCCGGGCGGGCTCGAGCTCGGCGGCCCGCATGATGGAGACGAGTCCGACCCCATTCGATCCGAGCTTGATGAAGTCTCTCCCGCGGAGCTCGTGAGCCTCGGCGTTGCGCGGATCGAGCTCGATCGCGCGATCGAGATGCTGGATCGCCGCGCGGGCATCTCGCGCCTCCCAGGCGGCGCGCGCCTCGCCGATGGCCTCGTCCGCGCGCCACCGAGCGACGACCGGGCGAAGGGCGAGCCAGCCACCGCCGGCGAGCGTCGCGGTGATCGCGACGCTGACGCCGATGGTGACGCGAAGGCGGCGGTGCGGACGGCGAGCGGTCACGCCCGGAGGGTAGTCCCTCCGCCGGTCCTCCCGCAACGAGGTCTCCGCGATCACCGATCGGTGGGGAGGCCTGCCGTCGTGATGGGGGAGTCGGTCCGCTCGGCCGTGTTCGGCTTCGCGGCGGCCTCGAGGGCGGCGACCGCCTCGTCGCGGATCCGGCGCAGCGGCTCGCTCTCGGGCGCGGCCAGCCACGCGGCGGTCAGGTCGGCGACGGCCAGCTCGAGCTCGGCGCGCCGGGCGTCGGGATCGTGGTGGCGACGGGCGACCTCGACCCGGATTCGACCCCGGGCGAAGCGCGCCGCGGCGGGGCTCGGCGCGCCGCGCGCGATCGAGTCGTCGGCGGCGGCGATCCCCGTCGCGAGGTGGCGATCGAGCGCGCCGACGTCGTAGCCCAGGCTCAGCAACCACGCGCGGTAGTAGGCGCCGGCGAGCGGGATCGCGCTGCTCCCGTCGTCGAGCTCGGCCAATTGAGCATCGAGCCGATCGAGGTAGTCGTTCTGGTCGCCGAAGACGCAGCGACCCTCCCGGGGGAGGAGCTCCCCGGCGCGAGCGGGCTCGAGCTCGGCCGCCCGCATGAACGAGGTCATCCCGCGCGTGAACTCACCGGTCTTGATGAGCGCGGTCCCGCGTTCGGCGTGGGCTTCGGCGTCGCCGGGGTCGAGGGCGATCGCCCGGTCGAGGTGCGCGATCGCCCCCTGGTAATCGCGCGCGTCGCGGGCGGCGATCGCGGCCGCGAGAGCATCCGCCGCGCGGCGGCGCGCGAGGATCGGACGGAGGACGAGCCATCCGCCGAGGGTCGCCGATCCGAGGAGGGCGGCGAGCGCGACGATGGTGATGACGGCGCTTCGGTGAGTCGGCGTTCGCATCACTTCGAGGGTAGCGGCTCCCCCGCCGAGGCTTCAATGCGAGGAGCCGCTCGGGAGATGGCCGCCGGGGCGCGCGGACGGGTACACTGCGGAGGCGAGCGGGAGCCGGGTGAACCCGCGGGGGGTCGGTTGACGAGCATCACGCCTTCGGGACGACTCGAGCCCGGCGCGCGCATCGGCCCGTATCGGATCGAACGCCTCCTCGGCGAGGGTGGGATGGGGAGCGTCTACCGGACGCGCCACGTCGACACCGACGCCCTCTATGCCCTGAAGGTCCTCGACGCGCTCGACGGCGACGAGGATGCCCTCCGCCGGTTCCGGCGGGAGGCCGAGCTCATGGCTCGCGTCGAGGGGCACCGGGGCTGCGTCCGGATCCACGCCTGGGGCGTCGACGACGGAACGCCCTGGTGCGCGATGGAGTACATCGCCGGCGACAGCCTCCGCGAGCGGATCGCCGCGGGGCCGATGCGGCCCGAGGATGCGGCTCGGGTGGTCGCCGAGGTCGCGCGCGCGGTCGCCCACCTGCACCGTAACGGCATCATCCATCGCGACGTGAAGCCGGCGAACGTCCTCGTGGGCGGCGACGGGCAGCCGCGCCTCGTCGACCTCGGCCTCGCTCGCGATGGACGGTCGACGAGCGCCCGGCTGACGCGCGCGGGCGAGGTGATCGGGACGCCGGCCTACATGGCGCCCGAGCAGGTCGCCACCGTCATGGGCACCGACGAGCCCGACGACGGCGTCGACGAGCGGACCGACGTCTACGGCCTCGGCGCGCTCCTCTACGCGCTCGTGACGGGGCGGCCGCCGTTCGATGGGGCCAACGCGCGCCAGGTGATGATCGACGTCGTCGGCGCCGACGCATCGCCGGCGCGCTCGTTCGTCCCCGACCTCCCCCAGGAGCTCGACGCGATCTGCCAGAAGGCGCTCGAGAAGGTGCCCGAGCACCGCTACCCGACCGCCGCGGCGATGGCGGACGACCTCGAACGCTGGGCGCGGGGCGACGCGGTGAGCGCGAGCATGTCGAGCCTCGTCACCCGGGCCTGGCGACGGTGGCGACGTCGGGGATCACCGGCCGTGCGGCTCGGCGCGGCGCTGGCGATGATGGTCGCCCTGGTCGCGGCGGCCGCCGCCCTCGGCCTCTGGGGCGAAGGGGCCGTGCGCCCGACCCGGTCGCCGCTCGAGGCGCTCGACGCCGCCTCCGCCGAAGCGATCGCGCGGGGGCGGGTCCCGCTCGACGCCGTCGAGGCGGCCCTCGAGGCGGCGCGGCGTCACCGCGACGCGAGCCTCCCGGCGCTCGAGGCGCACGCCGGGCTCCTCGCGGCGGTCGACGTCGTCCTGACGGCCGACCAGCGGAGCGATGCGGAGCGGGCGGCGGCCGGCGCGGTCGCCCGGATCGTCCGGAACGAAGGCGCGATCGACGAGGGGCTGATGGCGCGAGCGCGCGCGGTCCTCTTCGAGACCGGTCGACTCGAGGCGCTCGCGCTGCTGCTCCACGGGTCGGAGCCGGTCGCGGCGGCCCGGGGCGAGGAGGCGCGAGCGCTCGCCCGGGCGATCGCGGAGCGGCCCGGGTCGATCGCCGTGCCGACCGAGGAGACCGCGTTCGCCGCGCTCGTCGAGGCGGGCAGCGCCGACGGCGAGATGCGGGCGCGCCTCCACCTCGCCCACGGCGTGGCGCTCGCCGAGGCGAACGACCCCGAGGGCTTCGACGCCGCCCTCGACGCGCTCGTGCTCGCGCGCGTCGAGCACGGCGTCTCCCCGCCGCGCGGCTGGGCGTGGCCGGCGGCGTTCCACGCCCGCGCCCTCGACCGCTTCGGCGCGGCGCTCCGCGGCGACCTGCCGGCCGCGCGGCGCCTCCTCTCGGTCCTCGTCCGGGCCGAGTCGGCGACCCATCCGCTGACGGTCGACCGGACGGTCGCCCTGCAGGCGGAGCTGAAGGAGGCGGCGGCGCAGTTCGGCCTCGGCCTCGGCGTGCCGAACGACGCGGCGATGGAGCGGGCGATCCTCGTCGGCGCGCTCCTCGAGCGGTGGGGACGGAGCCCGCTCGGCTACGAGCGGGTGCAGGAGTACTGGACCGGCGTGAGCGCCGACTGGCTCGCGGCGCGGGCCGAGCGCGAGCTGGCCCTCTCACCGGCGCGACGGGACCCGGCGGTGCTGGTGCTGCTCGCGCGGTTCCTCCTCGAGGTCGAGTGGGACCGGCCCGACCTCGACCGGCAGCAGGAGCGGGCGCACGCCTGGGCGCGGGCGGCCGAGGAGACCGGCGCGGAGGCGGCGTGGCTCTTTGCCCAGCTCTCGTACCTCTACTACTACGTCGATCAATGGGAGCCCGCCCTCGAGGCGGCGCGGAGGGCCTACGCGCTCGACCGCGAGCGACCGGCGGAGGAGCGCTGGCCGCTCGGCGCCGAGATCCTGGCCGACCTCATCCTCGAGCACGGCGGGGCCGGCGACGAGCTCGACGTTCCGCGCGACTTGGCGGCGATCCGGGTCGGAGCGGCGACGTCCCGACAGGCGGCGCGATGCCAGCGGGCCGTCCTGCCTCTCCTCGACGCGATCGAGAAGGCCGGCGGCGCCGAGCCGTGGATGCTCGGGAGGCGCTGGGAGACGGTCGTGCTGCTGATCGAGGCGGCCGGCGCGCTCGCCGAGGAGGACGAGCCCGACTGCTGCGTCGGGAGCGTGCGGGTCGACCCCGAGCGCGCTCGCGACGCGCCGACGGCCGAGGAGCTCATCGCCATCGGGCTCGCCCTCCCCCTCCCGAAGCCGTCCGACGTCGACGAGGGGCACGCGCTCCTGATCGACATCCGGGCGACCCACCACCGGGATCACGGTCGGCTCGAGGCCGCCCTCGCCGACACCGAGCGGTCGCTGGCGCTGTGGGAGCGACTCGAGCCGTGGGAGGACCGCGCCCAGGAGGCGGCCCGCCTCGACACGCTCGCCCTGATGCTCGAGGCGAAGGCCGAGATCCTCCGCGAGCTCGAGATCCACGAGGAGGACGCCGTCGCGGCCGAGAAGAGAGCCGCGCAGCTCCACGCCGAGGTCGAGAAGCTCGAGGCCGAGCCAGACGATCCCGGCTCCGAGTGAGGCCCGCCCCCCCCCTCGACATCGCGCCCGACCCGAATCACCGCGCCCCCTCGACATGAGAGAGAAGGGGTCAGGTCCGGTCAGGTCCGGTACTTTCACCTTTTGCAAAAGGTGAAGATACCGGACCTGACCGAATGCCGGAGGGTTAAGCCTAACACCTAACCACGGTGGAACTCAGGACGCGACGAGGTCCCACCCCACTACGACCGGCGAACGCACCGAGGTGGTCCTGCGCCGCCCCCTCCGACGTCACGCGGCTCGCTCTCTCCGGGCGGTCATCGGTTCGCTCATGGAGGGGGGCAGGGCAACTTCGCGCTCGGCGCCAGGAATGAGCCACCGACGAGCGGTCAGTTCCTGATGAACAGGCCCTTGTTCCGCCGCGCCACCTCGCGGAGCAGGTCCGCCGCCGAGTTGCGGTCGCCTCCCCGGTCGATGTGGAGGTCGCGCTTGCCGCGGAACAGGCCGACGGTGTGGATCCGGGCTCGCCGCTCGTTCCAGGCGGTGATCCGGTCGGCGAGGGCGAGCGTCTCGGTGTACGCCCCGGCCGTCGCCTTGCCGTCGGTCAGGAGGAAGATCGTGTCGAAGTCCGCCTCGAGGGCCGCCTGCAGCGCCTTGGCGAGGTTGGTCTGGCCGACCGAGCGGGCGCGCAGCCCGGCCAGGTTCTTCACGACGCGGCGCTTGGTCTTGTCGGTCGGCGTCACCGCCTTGTCCTGCCAGCGCTGCACTCCGTCGGCGAACGTCCAGATCGCGAAGCGCGTCTCGGTCGGGAGCGCCGGGATCGTGCGGCGGAGCTCGGCGCGGAGCAGGTCCATCCGACCCTCGTGGCGCATCGAGTCCGACACGTCGACCAGGAAGAGCGCCTTGCTCGCGAGGGTCGGCAGCTCGAAGAACGCCTCGTCCGACTCCCACTTCATCGGCGTGATCTTCGGCGGGCTTCCGTCCCTCGGCGCGCGGTTCCGCTCGGAGACGGGCTGGATGGCCTCGACGCCGCCCTCCTCGGCCCAGAACTCCCGCCACGCCTTCGGCTCGCTGAAGCCGCGCCCGGTGAGCGCGTACATCGACGAGACCTGGCAGCCGTAGAGGGCTCGATCGGCGCCGCGGACGTCGCCGCTCTTCGGAAGCGCCGTGACGAGCGCCTCGAACGCGCCGACGTCGTGGATGTCGCCGAGGGCGAGGGCGGCCGCCTCGCGCACCCGCTCGTCCTCGTCGTCGTCGTTCATGGCCGTCGCGAGCGCCGAGATCGACACCTCGCGGGTGGTCCGCTCGATCGAGCCGCCCTCGCGGAAGCCCGAGTGGGCCGCGGCCGGCATCGCGCCGATCCGACCGAGGGCGGTCGCGAGCTGCTCGCGCACCTGCCACGACGGGTCGCGCGTCTCCTCGTCAGTCAGGGCGGTCGCCAGGATCTTCGCGCTCGGGAGCGACCGGATCCCGCCGAGCGCCTCCGCGAGCGACGCCCGCGCGGCGGCGGCGCCCTTCGGACGCCGTCGGCGGCGCGCCGGGGCGAGCG
Source organism: Planctomycetota bacterium (assembly GCA_029260755.1). Taxonomy (GTDB): domain Bacteria; phylum Planctomycetota; class J058; order J058; family JAJDCQ01; genus JAJDCQ01. Next base: position 27,302 of record JAJDCQ010000160.1, read on the forward strand.
ACTCGAACGCCGTCACCGCTCCGTTCGCCGCGTGGATCGCGCGCGGCCCGGCGTAGGCGAGCGCCTCGCCGACGAGCGCGGTCCGCGCGAGAACCTCCTCGTCGCCGGTCCCGAGCTGCTCGTCGCCGAGCCACCGGGCGAAGCCCCGTCGGCCGGCCGACGCCGTCGCGAGCGCGACCCGCGCCTCGGCCCGACGGGCGGCGCGCGCCTCGGGTCGCTCGGAGCGACCGGGCCCCTGCAGGCCGGCGTCGATCGCGAGCTCGCCCGCGCGCACGGTTCCGAGGCGACCGAGGGCGAAGAACGCGCTCCGTCGGGCGAGCTCCGGGCTCGGGAGACCGTCGAGCTTGCCGGCGAGGACGTCCTCGAGCAGCTCGTAGGTCTCGTCGTCGTCGAGCTCGCCGAGGGCGATCAGCGCCGAGGCGCGCTCCTCCGCGGGCGTCTGCCGGTTGCGGACGAGCGCGATGAGCTGCTTCGCCTCGCGCCGCTGCTCGGGCGTGATCGCCCGCCGCCGCGGCCGGCTCGGCTCCTCGGGGATCGGCTGCCCCTCGATCTCGGGATCGGGCACCTCGGGGACGGCGGGCACCTGCGGCTCGTGGCTCCGCGGCTTGGGCCCCTCGGGCCCGCCGCCGTCGAGGATGTCATCGATGATGAATCGGTCGGGCTTCGGCCGGCTGGTCGCGCCGCCGTCCGCTCCGTCGTCGCCGCCCTCGCCGCCGGGATCGGTCGCTCCGGTCGCTCCGGGATCATCCTCGGGCGAGCCGCCCCCGCCGACCGTCTCGCCGCCGCCCTCGCCGCCGCCGGTGCCGCCAGCGACGTCGTGACCTTCGGGGAGACGACGCGGGTCGGTCGCGGCGCCGTCGTCGTCGTCGCCCTCGGGCGCGTCGGATCCGTCGCGCGGGACGATCTCGTCGCCGGGGCGCTCGGCCATCTCGGTGCCGTGCTCACCCCAGGCGTTCATGAGCTCGGGAAGGCTGCGCTCGATCTGGCGGGCGCCGAAGATGATCAGCGCGATGATCGCCGCCGCGGCCACCCACTTGATCGCGGTCGCGCGCTCGAGCGGCGTCCCGGCCGGACGGGCGACCAGCGGGCCGGCTCCGCCGAGCTCGTCGACGATCGGCTCGCGGGCGCTGTCGGGCGTCGGCTCCGCCTCGAGGCGCTCGTGGAGCTTCATCAGGAAGCCGGCGGTCGGCTCGATCTCGGGCATCCCGTCGCGACACATCCCGATCGACCGCCGCAGCCCGGCCAGGCGTCGCTGGCAACGGGCGCAGTCGACGAGATGCTCCTCGACCACCGCCGTCTCGACGGGGTCGAGCTCGTCATCGAGGTGGGCCGAGAGAAGCGGCCCCAGCTCTTCGCAGGTCGTGTTCATGACTCTTCGGACGCGCGGCTCGCGCGCGCCTTGTCCGCTCCACGCCCCGAGCCTCGGGATCGCGTGGGCTCGCCTTCTTCGGAGCTCGCGCCCGGGTCACCCCCGGGTCGCATGTGTCGAGCCATCCTCTGCTGGAACTGCGCGCGCGCGCGGAAGAGGCGCGAACGAACCGTTCCGATGTTGATCTCCAGCGTAGCCGCCGCGTCGGCGTAGGACAGCTCCTGCAGGTCGCACAGGATCAAAACCGCCCTGTACTTCTCCGGGAGCGCGTCCACCGCCTCCCGGACCGCCGCGGCCATGTCTCGTCGCGAAGCCTCCTCGAGCGGGCCGTCCTCCCGCGCCGACGGCAGGGCCGAGGCGAGGTCGCCGCCCTCGCCCGACGCGTCGAACGTCCGGCTCAGCGCGAGCTTCGGACGGTGGCCCGCGTTCCGGATCTCGTTCAGGGCCAGGTTGGTGGCGATCCGGTAGAGCCACGTCGAGAACTTCGCTATGTCCTTGTATTCCCGGGCTTTTCGATAGACCCGGATGAATGCCTCCTGGGCGAGGTCCTCGGCGGTGTCGCGCTGCCCGACGAACCGCTGGAGGAAGTTGATCAGTCGCTTGTGGTGGCGGAGGGACAGGATCTCGACCGACCGCCGAACCCGGTCGTCGCTGGCCTCCCGGCAGCGAAGGAGCAGCTCCTCATCGGGCAGGTCCTCGAGTCGACCTGCCTCGGTCATGGACGACGCCTCCGTATCCGAACCCGCGAGGGGCAGCCGGTGTTCCGCGTATTTTCGGAACGTCGTATGCTACTAAAGCTACGCGCGTTACGGAACCCTGTACATTTCGCTTACACGGCCCGGCCGCGATGCTCGCCTGCGGCGAGCAGGATTCTCACCACGGAGAATGGGATGGGAAGGCCAACCTCCGTTCGCGGGATGCCGATAAGGCTCCCAGGAACAGCCGGGCTCGAGGCCCAGAACGGAGGTTGGCGTGACTCAGTCTATGGTGTCGTCGACGCGGATGAC